>NZ_JABKAW020000004.1:0-474536 GCF_014596695.2 Shewanella sp. BF02_Schw | reverse complement strand
CACTTAACCTCATTGCACCACAACATATTGAATTATTAACACAATCAATTAACCAATTAAAGTTTCAACAAGCAGAAAATATATTAGCGGAGATATATCCCCGCATATTGAATATTCAACAGTGACACAGACTCATCAGACAAATCATAATGCATTGAAATTAATAAACAAATAAAATATAATCTTGCTTTCCCTATTGCTCACTATAAATAAATTAATGTTATCACTCATACCTTAGTACTAACGCTATTGATTGATATTATTAAAAAATCTTTTGTTTGCAAAAATTTAACATCAAAAAAAAATACATTCGCTACACTTAACCTTATTCACTCCTTATTGAAGTATCTTTATGATCAAAGTGTTGAACATGTTTATCTTAACTTTCATATTAATCGGCATTGTCAGTTGTGACCTTGGTACAAGCAAATCACTTACCGCTTCCGCCCTAAAAGACCCTATTAAAATTGCGGTATCTGGCACACCTCTTTCTGCACCTTTTTTTATTGCACAACAACAAGGTTACTTTAGAGCGAATGGGCTTAATGTTGAGCTAGTGAGATTCGACAGCGGAGTGAAATGCTTTGACGCCCTGAAGAATAAACAAGTTGACCTCGCCACGGCCTCAGAAACGGTGGTCATGTTTAATAGTTTTAAACAAACAAACTTTTCTGTATTAGCCAGTTTTGTCGAATCAGATAATGATCTCAAATTACTGAGTTTAACACCGCAAAAATATCAACAACTGGATAATTTAGCCCACGCACGCATAGGGATAGTAAAAAGCAGTGCCAGTGAGTTTTTCTTCGATAGTTTATTGATTATGTATAACAAAACTCAGCAGCCAATCGAGCGAGTATATTTACCTGCGGAGCAGCTTATTCCGGCGTTATTAAATAATGAGGTTGATATTATTTCAGCTTGGGAGCCCTTAAGTTATTTGTTAACACAACAAGTCCCCTCAAATACCAACGTCATCAGCAGTCGCGGCCTATACCACTTATCGTTCAACTTAATCGAGCTTAAAGAGACAAGGCTATCAACTACAGAAAAGTTAGCGCTACTCAAATCAATTAACGACGCAACCGATTATATTCATACACACCCAGATCTTGCTCAGACGAAAATTAGCCGTGTATTAGATATCGATCAATCCCAACTTAGTTATTCCTGGAATGACTATACTTTTCGGTTATCACTCAGTAATGCACTCTTTTCTAACATCCAAACTCAAAGCCAATGGGCAATTGATAATAAATTAGTCTCTGAAGAGAATAGTGTTGATTTTAGGCAGATTCTTGACCGAAAATTGTTTGAAAAGTTCACCAATTTAGAGGCGGGATGGTAATTTATGATGTTATCTAAACGTCTAAAACTCACTGCAACACTCTGTTCACTGCTTACATTGATTGTCGGCTTGTCACTGATACAAGTTCACTATTATCAACAACAAATATACCGTCAACTCAATTACTCAATGAAGTTACAAATCAACATTGATAGTTTGCGTAGTCAACTGTGGCTTTACCAAGAGTATACAGATGACCAAGGGTTATCAGAGTTAAATATACGCCAAGCTGAACTGGCCAAAAACCTCTCAGAAGACATTCAATGGGGTACGCAACAAAAACTCATTATTGGAAACCTGAATAGACTGAATACCAATATTAGAGCACTCATTAATACTCAAAATAGCTTTCATAGTAAACAAGTCGATGTGTCATCCACCCTCACAGCTGAACGGTTATTTAAAGCAAAATACAGCATGGTTATTGAAGAGATGACTGAAGAAATGTTTAATCTTCATCAATTATCGATTAAACAAGCGAGCCAAAAACAACAAACGTTATTATTCCTTGTCGGAATGGTGCTATTGATATTAGCGATTCTGGTCACCGTATGGTCATTTATGACACTCATTCGATTTAAGAAAGGGTTAGCCTCACTCAACCAAGGGATGGAAGCACTTGCGGCTGGAGACCTAAAGAGTCAAATTAATTTCAGTGATACCGATGAGTTATCTGCACTCGCCCATAACTTCAATAGAATGAAGCTTTCACTTGCTCAAATCACCATTAAAAAGGATGAATTAAAGCAAGAAGTAGACAGCCAAACCCGTAAATTAATTGAACAACAAGACCAACTCATTTTCTTAGCTGAACATGATGAACTAACCGGTATTTATAACCGTCGCGCATTCATAAAACAAATTGATACTGCTATAGCAAGGGATTTACGCGGAGAAAATCAAGCGGCACTATTATTTATTGACCTTAATAAATTTAAAAATATTAACGACACCCTGGGCCATAGTATTGGTGATGAAGTGATCATGACCATTGCAAAACGTTTGGTTAATAGTCTACGCGCTACCGATATAGTGGGCAGACTCGGCGGCGATGAATTTATCGTTTGGCTTGATATGCTTCCTGAACCAATTGATATTGAACATAAAATAAACCAGCTATTAGCCAGTATTAAGCAACCGATTATTATTGGGAAGCATACCTTAGAAGTTGGCGCCAGTATCGGAATTAGTGTACTGCCAGAACATGGTTTAAATAGCCGAGAACTCATCACTGCAGCCGATACAGCGATGTACCAGGCTAAAGCAGACCATAGCATTGAGTATTGTTTCTATGCAGGCAGCTATGGAGCCTCTACTTTGGCTACCTCATAGGTTTGAGTGTTCCAGTCAAAATAATATTCAACGCCTTGCCATTCATAAACGGTACCGTTCGCGCGCTGAATCACTTTGGCATTTTCAGGTAAACGACTTAACCCAGAAGCATATTGAACTTGAGTAGTCGTTCGCTGCGGCGCAGATATCACTGCAGGTTCAACGACTTGGTAGCTTTGGCGAGGTGCAATATTAACCGTTCGATAAGGGTAATAATTATCGTTGTTGCGACGATATTCGTCTATACCCCAGCGATTGTCATATCGATTGTCATATCGATTGTCATATCGATTGTCATATCGACTGCCATAGCCATTATATCGACTAAGCCCAATCGTCGGCCCCCAAACACTATTCCAACCAAATCCCCAGCGCCATGGGTCACGATAATGCGAAGAATGACGTCGACCTTGATGTTGATAACCTACCGAATGTGACACTCTATCGCCTAGAGCAATATCCAATGGCACTTTCGCCTGCACAGACAGAGTCAAGCTGCATAGTAAACAAACTCCACTCCCAAAAGACCATAGCAACACAGGGAATCTATTAATCGGCATACATCACCTCCAGCACATTATCGACATCCACCAGTTTACGCTAAGTCGAGTTAAAGTCGATATCCGTTATGGTTCTGAAATGATAGGTCTACTCAATTATTATTTACACCTATAACCATCATTCACTCCAATAGCATAATCAAACGACTTAGAGAATTTCATTCACTCGATAAACTCTCAATTGATGCCTCCTCAATTGATGTGATTATATTATTGGTATTAACGCTTATAGCCTTTCAAAATGATTAGTTAATAATCAATGACAGTTAATGGTGTGGCACAATAGCCTTAGATAGCTGACTACCTGATGAACTGATTAAATGACATTCAGATATTTACTCTCAAACGAAAAGAACTAATATCCAACCTAACCAGTATTGAACCCCGCAGAGCAATACCAATTTATATGGATTGGTATTAACCCTATATTAGAAAAATGCTATAGTGCGCGCCATATTGGTTTGGATTTCATTTACAGGCGGTAAACATGAGTTTTAAAGATTTACGCAGCTTCATCGATCATTTGGAAAAAAATGGCGAGTTAAAGCGCATTAGCTACCCTGTTGACCCTCATTTAGAAATGACAGAGATCGCCGATCGTGTTTTACGATCTGGAGGCCCCGCACTGTTATTTGAGAATCCGACCAACCATACCATGCCAGTACTGGTTAACTTATTTGGCACGCCTAAACGTGTTGCTATGGCATTGGGTAAAGACGACCCTTTGGCTTTGCGTGAAGTCGGTGAATTATTAGCATTCTTAAAAGAACCAGAGCCACCAAGTGGCTTTAAAGATGCCATCGCCAAAATACCTATGTATAAGCAGGCATTAAATATGCCGCCTAAAACAGTGCGTAATCCGCCTTGTCAGCAAGTGGTTAAAACCGGTGATGAAGTTGACCTAACATCGTTGCCAATCCAACATTGCTGGCCTGGAGATGTCGCCCCATTAGTGACTTGGGGACTAACCATCACCAAAGGGCCGCGTCAAAAAAGACAAAACCTAGGTATTTATCGTCAACAGTTATTAAGTAAAAACAAGCTGATTATGCGCTGGCTTGATCACCGTGGCGGTGCCTTAGATTTTAAAGACTTTAAACAGCTTCATCCGGGAGAGCGTTATCCTGTCGTAGTGGCATTAGGTAGCGATCCGGTGACCATTTTAGGGGCTGTCACGCCTGTGCCAGACTCCATGAGTGAATATGCTTTTGCAGGTTTACTGCGCGGCGAACGAACTGAAGTCTGTAAAGCCATTAGCTGCGATCTTGAGGTGCCAGCCACCAGCGAGATTATTCTTGAAGGTTATATTGATCCAGATGAGACAGCAGTAGAAGGTCCATACGGCGATCACACTGGCTACTATAACGAAACTGACTCATTCCCAGTATTTACCGTGACTCACATTACTCATCGTAAAGACGCCATTTATCATAGTACCTATACCGGTCGTCCACCTGATGAGCCGGCCATGTTAGGCGTGGCGTTGAACGAAGTATTTGTCCCCATTTTACGTAAGCAGTATCCAGAAATTATTGATTTTTATCTGCCGCCTGAAGGTTGTTCATACCGTATGGCTGTGATTTCAATCCGTAAGCAATATCCTGGTCATGCTAAGCGTGTCATGATGGGGGCCTGGTCATTCTTGCGCCAGTTTATGTATACCAAATTTATCGTTGTTGTTGATGACGATGTCAATTGCCGTGATTGGCAAGATGTTATTTGGGCCATTACTACACGAATGGATCCTATTCGCGATACCATGATGGTAGATAATACTCCAATAGATTATCTTGATTTTGCCTCACCCGTTGCTGGTTTAGGATCTAAGATGGGTTTAGATGCCACTAACAAATGGCCTGGTGAAACCACGCGAGAATGGGGAACCCCTATCGTGATGGATGAAAAGACAAAACAGAGAATTGACCAAATTTGGGATGATCTCGGCATACAAGATATGCCAACATTGTAACTACAGCGATCCGATCCGGGCGTAAATAGCTATAATTAACTCGTTGATAAAAAATTATAAAAGGGTTTAAAGGACGTTAGATGAAAACCATTCGTTGTCAGATAGAAAAAGTCACCCCGTTTAATGACGCTGTATACCAAGTGTTCCTTAAACCCGAAGCAGCCTTTGACTTTAAGGCTGGCCAATACCTAACTGTGGTCATGGGTGAAAAAGACAAACGTCCTTTTTCTATCGCTTCCGCGCCTAATGCAGCGTTAATTGAGTTGCACATTGGTGCCGCGGTTAGCGAAAGTTATCCAATGCAAGTTGTTGAACGCTTACAAACAGCGACACATATTGATATTGAAGCACCTGCTGGCGAAGCTTTTTTACGTAGTGAGAGCCATCGACCACGCATCCTCATTGCAGGCGGTACCGGTTTCTCATATATAAAAAGTATCGTTGAAGCACAAATTGCTAACGGCGAAACCATTAAGACTAAACTGTATTGGGGTTGTCGTAACGAAGAAGCTATGTACTATCAAGACATCGCTCGTCAATGGCATGCCGATCATTCTTGGTTAGAGTTTATTCCAGTAGTAGAACTTGCTGACGGTAATTGGGAAGGTAAAAAAGCTAATCTACTCGAGCAGATTAAACAGGATTTTGTCAGTTTGAATGGCTACGATATCTACATTGCTGGCCGTTTTGATATGGTTGGCACTGCACGAGAATTGTTCCGTGAGCTTGGCATTGAAGAAGCCCATTTGTATGGTGATGCTTTTGCATTTATCAAATAGGCTTTCCCAATAAAACCATTAAAACCGGCTATCTTGCCGGTTTTTTTATCGGTAAATCGACTGATTGCCTTTGTATTCCATGGCTCATTTATTTAAAATTAGCGCACATTTATTAATAAGGTACTCCAATGAAACTCAGTCAACTCACTCAGCCTATCTATGACCATTTATATCGCGATATTTTTGAGTTTCGCAGTACTTTTGATTTACCGGTTAACGACAGTGCTAGCCTAGACGACAAAGCTGATACCTTACACACCTCATTAATTATTGAAGAAATGACCGAGCTTGCAGAAGCAGACTCTCGCATGGAACAAGCTGATGCGATTGTTGACTCTGTCTATGTATTAATGGGTCGTTTAGTGCACATAGGTGCGTCTCAGGTAAGCGATCGTCTAGAGATCAGCTATCTTATCGATTTATTGCTTAACGTGGCTAAAAACCGCGAAATAGACTTTATCCAATGCTGGGATGAAGTGCACTCAAGCAACATGAGCAAAGTATGCCGTAACCAGCAAGAATTGGATGAAACCATCGCCTTTTACGCCAAACAAGGTGTTGAGATAGTCGGTAGCACTAAAGGTGAGTTTATTATTGCTAAGTGCGCTAAAGATGTCGATATGGCGGGTAAAGTAGTTCGCCAAGGCAAAGTATTAAAATCAGTTTATTATCGCCCTGCAGACTTAACTAAGTTAGTACGAGACTAGGTTAGTGCGAGACTAAGTTAGTGCGAGACTAATCAGCCAATCAACTACAGGGCTTTCACTTGCAAGTACTGATTTACCCATAAAAAATGCGCTTTTATCAGCGCATTTTTTATGACGTTTCCGGTTACACAGCCACCGAGGTTTTAGCATTATTAAGCGCCTGAATGAATCGCTGCGGCTCATCCACACTCAAATGCACCGTTTTCATCGGTTCGGGTAACTGACCCATACCACCATGATAAATGACCGGACGGTTGAGGGTAATAGTGACATTACTCTGCCCACGGCCAATCATAATGGTTTCTGGCTCATCTTTATTTAATTCAGTTGATTGTTGATCAGCGGCACTAGCAATATCGGCAATGTTCACTACCATAAATCCCCACAATGAATTATTGATCACTAAGTTATCTCTGATTAAATACAAAGAGTAATAACGTGATAATCGATGGTTAGCCACGATAGACATTAAGGTATAGGCAATAATGCTCGAGACAATAATCGCCACCCACTCACTCCACGATGCCAGTAATACGTAACTCAGACTCGACGCACCAACACAACCAATAAGCATTAACCACACATGCCAGCGTGTCGCGCTAACAAGATTGATATTGGCAATTACTGGTGGATGATGACGTGAGAACCAAGGGATAGAATAAAACCAGTTAGTCGCTTCACTGGCGAGAATAAGCGCAATAGTTAAGCTTTTATCATCGCCATCCCGATACGTTTCTACCGCCCCGACTCTAGGATCGCCCTTAAGCTTTCGTACCTTAATCAAGCCACGAACAACACTCACCACCAAATACAATTCAATGACCAACAGCACCGCAATAATCGGATAGCGTAACCATGCAATAAACTCAAAATAATGCGCGACTTCAGCAGGAAAACTTAACCGAGCAACCAAGCTGCTCAAACTGAAAATAACAATCAGTTTCCACAGTTTCTGGCCACCCATTTTAATAATGCAATACCAGTAGCTCAGTGGCAGTAACACAAAATACAATCCGCAAATAAGATATAACGGCCACTTATCAGTATCGCTTGTTAACGACTCTGGTGTCCACTGAACGCCTATCACAAAGCTCAACACCATTAAGACTAAAAAGACTAACCGATACTTAACCGTGGCTCTCATTGAATACTTATCCCTGTATATGTTACTGACCCACGCCATATCATTATTCTTAATATAAACGTGAAGATACAAGTTGTTAACATATCAGCAAACATTAGTTTCACCGCTATTGATTGGCACAAAAATTGTTACTAAAAATTGCCGTCAATGGGTATCAAGATAAGTTGCGCTTGAACAGCCAAGTTAAACCATGAATCGCGGTGGTAGGAAAAGCCATCGAATGATCGGCCTCGGGGATGACTAGCAGCTTGAGTGCTAAGTCACCAGATTGCGCCGATGGATGGGATTGGAGTCGTTTAAATAAAGCCTGCGCATCTGCAACCATCTGATGACCATTATCGGTATAAGGTGGTTTTTCAAATTCGCCAATGCCAATAAACACCTTGGCAGATATTGCTGGTGTTTGACTAAAACGCTGAGCAAACTGCTGCAATAATTGTTTATTGTCAAACCACAGAGATGGACTGCCCAATACGTAATAATTAAATAACTTTGGCTGTTCTAATAAAATATAAGCACCCATTAACCCGCCTAGCGAATTACCCACAAAGGTGTTTTGTTGGCTGTCGACCCGATAGTTTTTTTCAACGAATGGCATAACAACCTGGCTGATAAAAGCAACGTGTCGCTTGGCCTCGCCAGTGGGTAGTTTCCAACTCGCATCGTGACTTGGGGTATAGTCGCGGATCCGACTCGCCGAACCTTTGCTTGGCCTCTGATAGCCTATGGCGACTAAAATAGCTTGCTGCATCATGTTACTGTTCATTGGAAATCGCGTCGCACCAGACACCACTTGTAAGCTATACATGGAGTCAGTCATGTATATCACTGGATATTGATGTGAACTATTTTGCTGGTATTTTTTGGGGAGCTTGATCATCACTTGATAGTCACGATCGCCATCTTTAAGCACAAATTGGCGGGTACGAGGAATATTGACTACTGCAGCAGTGGAATGCACATCGACAGCGTTGCTTGTTAAGCCTGGCAGTACAGCATCATTGTTAGCTGACGCACTGGCTAGAGATAGCCCACAACACATTATCGCGCCGATTAACCCATAAATTGTTTTCATGCATCCCTGCCCTATGGTAATAAACCACAAACGTTAAATCATATAATCCAACGCAAGTGCGATAAACAATACCATTCCGGCCCAGTTATTATTTAAAAAGGCTTTAAAACATGGTGCACGTTCACGACCAAAAATTAATCGTTGCTGATACACGGCAAAACCAATAAAGCTGATAATACCTAAGCCGTAAATAATCCCACGGTCGGCCACCAGCCCAGCCATCACAAAACACCCTAGTGCAGCAAGTTGAAACAAACCGATAATCTGTCGATCAAAGCGACCGAATAAAATAGCCGTTGATTTAATGCCTACTTTTAAGTCATCGTCACGATCGACGATGGCATACATGGTGTCGTACGCTACCGTCCAACACCAATTGGCCATAAATAACCACCACGCTTCAACTGGCACTTCACCAAGTTGAGCGGCATAGGCCATCGGAATTGACCAACTCCACACAATGCCCAAAAACATTTGTGGCATGTTGGTCACCCGTTTCATAAACGGGTACATCACCGTTAAAATAATCCCCACCACAGATAACTGCACTACCAGTGGATTAAGCCATAATACTAAGCAAAACGCAGCCAAACCTAAGAGGGTAAATAGAGTCAGTGCCTCTTTAACAGACACTTCCCCCGACACCAACGGTCGCATACTCGTACGCTCGACATGAGCATCTAGTTTACGATCGGCAAAGTCATTAATAATGCAGCCATTGGCGCGCATAATCACCACGCCAATAATAAAGATTAACAACACCTTAATGTCTGGCAGCCCTTGAGCCGCTAACACCAGTGCCATTAAACACGGCCATAGCAGAAGCAAGGTACCAATAGGCCTATCTATCCGCATTAATCGTGCATAAGCACGAAGCTTATCTTGCAATGTCATTGGCGTCATCTCTCCATGATTTAGCAAGCGAAACACGTTAACAACGCTCTAGTTTTGCTAACGACACCAACAGCCATTTACTGCCAAAATCGACAAACTCAACCTGCACACGTCCTTTTTCACCAGAACCTTCAAAGCTAGTCACGACCCCTTCACCAAACTTAAAGTGCTTCACTTTAGAACCCACTTTATGACCGGTGTCGTTAAAACCATGAGGTTTTTTAGTGGCAACCGTAGCCTTCGCAGGAAAACGCTGACTAACTGACGGCTTAACCTGAGCACGTATACGGATTTGCTCAACAAACTTTTCAGGAATTTCGTTAATAAACCGTGATGGGCTAGCATAATCTTCACGGCCATAAATACGACGAGACTCAGCATAACTGATGTACAGTTTTTGCATAGCACGGGTCATACCGACATAACACAAACGGCGCTCTTCATCTAAACGATCGCCTTCATCCAGTGCCATCTTGCTCGGGAATAATCCTTCTTCAACGCCCGCCATAAACACCATTGGGAACTCAAGCCCTTTGGCTGAATGCAATGTCATCAACTGCACGGCATCGGTAAAGGCATCAGCCTGACCTTCGCCAGCTTCTAATGCTGCATGAGACAAAAAGGCATTAAGTTCGCCCATGTCTTCAAGCTCTTCAGGCATTTCAAAACTGCGCGCAGCAGTAACCAACTCGTTTAAGTTTTCAATTCGAGCTTGAGCTTTCTCGCCTTTTTCGGCCTCATACATGGTACGCAAGCCTGAACGGTCAATCACATCGTCAGCCATCCGGTACAGCAACATATCTGCCGTATCCGTTCGCATCGCAATAATCAGTTCCATAAAGCCATTGATGGCATTAGCCGCACGCCCGGCAAGGACTTTCTCTTCGATTAAACTCACGCAAGCTTGCCACAGCGTCAGTTCATGCTGTCTAGCGGTTGAGCGGATGATATCCAAAGTACGATCGCCGATACCACGAGCTGGCGTATTCACCACACGCTCGAATGCCGCATCATCATTTTGGTTATTAATCAGACGCATATAGCCCATAGCATCTTTAATTTCTTGTCGCTCGAAGAAGCGCAGACCACCGTAAATACGATACGCTAACCCTTTGTGTAAAAAGGCTTCTTCTAATACTCGCGATTGTGCATTTGAACGATATAAAATGGCGCACTCGCTCAAACTGCCGCCCTTTTCATGCCAGTCGCTAATGCGTCCAACAATAAATTTGGCTTCATCCATTTCATTAAAGGCGCAATAGACCGAAATGGGCTCGCCATCTTTATCTTCGGTCCATAACTCTTTGCCCAAACGATCTGGGTTATTGGCAATCACAGCGTTAGAGGCATTCAAAATATTCGCTGTTGAACGATAATTTTGTTCTAAACGAATGGTTGTTGCACCCGAGAAGTCTTTTAAGAAACGATGTAAGTTTTCAATTTGCGCACCACGCCAACCGTAAATAGATTGATCGTCATCACCGACAATCATCACATTGGCTGTGTTACCGGCTAACACACGGATCCACGCATATTGAATCGCGTTGGTATCTTGAAACTCATCCACTAAAATATGACGGAAGCGTTCTTGGTAATGTGCCAGTAAATGCGGTTTATTGAGCCATAATTCATGAGCTCGTAGTAAGATTTCGGCAAAGTCGACCAAACCTGCGCGATCGCAAGACTCTTGGTAAACCTTATAAATATTCAGTAAATTTTGTTCAATCGGAAAACCGCCCGCATCGATATGCTTAGGTCGTAATCCTTGGTCTTTTTTGCCGTTAATATAGCCTTGGGCCTGACGAGGAGGATATTGCTTCTCATCTAAATTAAGGCTTTTAAGAATGCGTTTCAGTAAACGTAACTGATCGTCAGAATCGATAATCTGGAAACTTTGCGGTAAATTGGCATCTTGATAATGGGTTCGCAATAACCGATGCGCTAAACCATGGAAGGTACCGATCCACATCCGCCCCATGTTAGTGCCCACAACCTTTTCCACCCGTTCACGCATTTCTGCCGCGGCTTTGTTGGTAAAGGTGACTGCCAAAATAGAATATGGACTTTGTTGTTCAACTTGCATTAACCACGCAATACGATGGGTTAATACACGGGTTTTACCACTGCCGGCACCCGCTAACACCAACATATTTGAAAGTGGAGCGCCGACTGCCTCACGCTGTTTATCGTTTAGGCCGTCTAATAATGATGATACGTCCATTTTTCCTCCCAGAAATCTGCGAGGCATTATATCTTAAATAGCGAGATAATGGCGTGCAATACTTCAGCTATTTTATGCCCACTATCACCTTAGGTAGCAGAGTGAACCTTTAGACGACATTAATATCAAAGTCACTAAAATCACTCACTTGTGATGTTCTAACCGCGAAAATCACACCTAAATTGACAAAGCTGTAAGCGAAAATTACTATATAAAATAAACAATTAATTAATGTTAGCGTTAAGTAATTGGCCTAATAGGCTATTAAACACTCACATTCATGACTAAAGAAACTAGATTAAGTTTGCTTTTTATGGCGAGTAAATCTGGTGACATGTCGGTTTATGATCGATATGTTCAATGCCATTAATACTAAAAAGTCCATTAAAATGGATTTATTGTCCACAGCTTCAGCTGTATAGGTTGCCATATTGAATATCAAAGATTTAGAGCTATTCATTGCTGTAGCAAAGTTAGGCAGTTTTTCAAAAGCGGCAAAATCTTTTGATACTCGCAGAGCATTAGTCAGTCGCCGGATTGGAGAAATAGAAAAACAGCTCGGGGCACCGTTATTTACTCGCACAACAAGAGTCATGGCCTTAACCTCTGCAGGTCGACAATATCTTGCTCAAATCGAACCTTTAGTGAATCAATTAAATCATGCCGGATATGTGTTTAAACATCGTCATGATGAAGTACAAGGTAATTTACGCATTGGTTTATTGCCTTTCGTCGACAAGTTGATGGATGAATATATCGCTCACTTCATTCATGCGTATCCGCAAGTCCAATTAGAGGTGTTAATTGTGTCTGGTGGCAGTAAAGAGCTCAATCGTTTAGGGCTCGACTTGATTATTGATGTCGGTCAAGTAAACGGTGCAAATATTGCTGTACATAAGTTGACGACTTTTGAGCGTAAAATTTATGCTAGCCCAAGTTATTTAGAAAAGTCATCACTGATCGAAAATACCGATGACTTACAATACCATTCATTACTAGGCTTTAGAGATGCACATGGGCAACTAGAGCAAACTTGGCATTTTCAGCATGCAAATGTACCAACTCATTATAAAGTTATCTGCAGCGACTTTAACTCGTTATATCACTTATGTTTAGCCGGGGCGGGTATCGCTTTATTACCTCATGTTATTGCTCACGAGGCGGTAAATCAGGGACGATTAATCAATGTTCTGCCGCAACACAGCATTGGCTTTGCCGATATCAGCTTGGCCTATTCGATCAAAAGTCCTCAATCGCCTGTGGCAAAAGCCTTTTGCGAACATTTACTTCGAGAGATGGTTCCCAGTTAAAGCGGTAAAAGCGGTAAAAGCGGTAAAAGCGGTAAAAGCGGTAAAAGCGGTAAAAGCATAATTAAAACAGACTGCAGCGGTAAAGGTATAATTTAAATAGACTGCGGCGGTAAAAACAATAAAAAAGGTTAGCGAAATCGCTAACCTTTTTTATGTAATGTTCGTCACGCGGTGGCGTGACATAGCAGTATTAACGATTATTTTTTATCGTCTTTTAAGCCAATACTTTGCATCCAGTATTCAAAATTAACTAGATTACCCGGTAACACAATACGGCTATCAGGTTTGCTTAAACCATCTAGCTGCTTCATATACTGTTCACCAAGTTGCATACGCAATGCACTTTGTCCGCCTTCAGATGAAATAACCACCGCTAATCGTTCTATCGACTCAGCAGTTGCTTTCGCTAAAGTGAGAATTTCTTGCGCTTTACCTTCGGCCTCATTAATGCGGCGTTGCATCTCACCTTCAGAACGGTTAATGGTTTCTGCCATCACACCTTCTGAACGATTAATCTTACTTTGCTTGTCACCTTCACTTTTAGCTAATAATGCCCGACGTTCACGCTCGGCATTCACCTGCATTTCCATGGCGTTTTTAACTGTTTCTGGTGGGGTGATATTTTTAATCTCGTAACGATGCACTCGAATGCCCCACATAGAGCCAGCTTCATCGAGAACTTCAACCACTTTGGCTGATATCACATCACGCTCTTCAAAAGTACGATCTAAATCTAAGGTACCAATCACAGAACGCGTAGTTGTTTGAGCAAGTTGAATGGCGGCATAACGGTAGTCGGTAATACCATAACTGGCTTTAACGGGATCGGTAACCGAAATATAAATCACTCCATCCACTTCAACATTAACTTCATCACTGGAGAAACATTCTTGTGGCGGTACATCAATCGTTTCTTCCTTTAAGTCGTGGATATAAGCCACTTTATCAACGAAAGGGATCAGTGCATGGAAGCCTGCATCTAAGGTATTGTGATATTTACCTAAACGTTCAACAATATAAGCCGACTTGGTCGGTACAAGACAGATAGACTGGAATAGTTTTAGCACAAAAATAGCAAAAATTACGCCCCAGATAGCCATCACAATAAAATCAGTATCAATTCCGTTAATCAACATTAGCGAGCTCCTTTTGCTGATGAATTTGATACGGCATGAGTTACTTGCTCCATACCTTCAAAAAAGCCTTCTAGCTTGGCCATTTCAGCAGGCACAACAGAGACTTGAGCTTCAGATAAAATCTTGCCCACTTGACCAATAAACTGCTCTTTAAGCAACATATTCATGGCGTCATTGCCGCCATTTACCGTTAAGGCTTTGCAGATCATTTCCATGCCTTCTGCCTTTGCAGTGGCAATAATAGAAATTTCTTGCCCTGTACCTAAAGCCTCATTAATGCGCTTTTGTTTTTGACCTTCGGACAAATTAATCGCCTCTTGACGTTCACCTTGCGACATATTGATCATTGCTGCTTTTTCAGCATTAGCCAAAGTGATCTCGGCACGCTTGCGACGCTCTGCTTCCATTTGTTTTTCAAGGGTGTGAATAACTTTCATTGAAGGGGAGATATTTTTAATCTCGTAACGTAATACTTTGATCCCCCAAGGATCTGAAGCCTTATCAATTTCGCGCACAATGGATTCATTCAAACTGTCACGTTCAGAAAACGTTTGCGACAAGGTCAGCTTACCTATTTCTGAACGCATGGTTGTTTGCGCTAAGTTAACCGCTGCACGGCGATAGTTTTCAATACCATAGCTGGCCAGCTTGCCGTCCATCACTTTAAGGTAGACTAAACCGTCAACTTCCAACTGGGTGTTGTCTTTTGAAATACAACTCTGCGGCGGCACATCTAATACTTCTTCACGAGTGTCGTGGCGATAAGCAACCCGATCGACAAAAGGAACAAGAAAATGAAACCCTGGCTCGAGCACGGTACGAAACTTACCCAAACGCTCAATAACATGCACTTCACGCATTGGCACAATTAACATGAGTTTGAACAAAATGAACATTACAAATAAAAAAACGATTGTTAACACAAACATATCTACTCCCTTTTAATCTGACTTTCCTAGATAACACTTAACGGCAATCACAACACGACGATTTCGAAACAATACTTAATTTACGAAACAATATTCATGACACTAAATTTACGAAACAATAATGACAAAACAATATTCATATCACAATAATCTGAATTTTTTACAGTTAAGTACTCAATAACCTCAACTCACGGTAACAATTCGCAGTAATAACTCGCAGCAACAAAAGGTTATCAACTAAATCGCTATACAGAATCGATGATAGGTTCAACAACAAAAGCAATATTATCCCGACAAATGATCCTGACTTTGGTACCTTTTTTTATCACGGTACCATCACCTAAAGCAGTCCAATCAGTACCCAAACAGCTAATTCGACCGGTCTTTTGACCAGGGCCGATGGCTTGCTTAACGATAGCGACTTGATTATAAAGATCCGCCTCTTCATCGGTATTATCGACATGTGAATCGCCGCCCACTAAACGCTGGGTCACATGACGAAAACTCAGTAATAACACCATTGAAGCCATAAACCATAATGTCAGACTTTGTACCAAGCCATCGATAATGCCAACAGCTTGTGCTGCTGCGACGATAACGCAAGCCGCACCTAATAAAATAACGATACCACCCGGAATGATAATCTCCGAGATCATCAATAACAGCCCAAGCACTAGCCAGACTGCGATCGGATTTGCAAGCTCCATATTCTCCCCCATAAATGAGAATGTCCGTAAATTCACTATAACAGCTTTATTTATTAATGCGACATATTATGTCAAAGCGTTATTGCGAACAGTAAACGGGACAAACGATTCATCAACTTACCATTACCACACGAATACGTATCGCTAGTAATGAGTAACTGTAATAATAAGTCCCCCTATACAAATCAGTATTACTGCAAAGTGACATTTTATTTGTCACCATGGTGGTATTCGTTTTAAGTAAGATAACAGCGCCAATCAAACACCTTTATGCGTTACATCGCATTGACAGTGCTAATACCTGTCATAAGATTATATTGATGATGAAAACAATGAAATCTGTACATTCTGGTCGGTTTTAATTGTGCTCTTTCAAAATATTGAATATATTGCGCCCCATTGTGCACGATTGGGAATAATAGGTCACAAATTTAACCTCGATCGCTATAAAACTTACCTTTAAACTGTCAAAATTGACGTCTCTGATCATTTTACTAACCGGAAGAAAAATGAAAAAAATCTACCTTTTAGCCACATTAGTACTCTCACAAAATGTTTTTGCTGACGATTTAGTTCAATGGTGGGATGTTAGCGCTACTGTCTTGCATGGCGAAAACTATGACTTAGCGCCATCAGAAAGACAAACAACCATTACCCTAGAAACAGCCGGTGCTTGGAAGTATGGCGATTGGTTTGCATTCCAAGATTTTATTAATTTTAATGGTAATAATAACGGTGTTGATAGTTCGACTTATGGCGAAATATCTCCGCGCTTCAGTGCTAGCAAAATATTGGGTCAGCCAGTGAGCTTTGGTGCGATAAAAGATGTCTCTTTAGCATTAACTTACGAAGAAGGTGAAGGCCCAGTTCACAGCATGCTTTATGGTATTGGTGTAGACCTTGACGTGCCATTTTTTAGCTATTTACAACTGAACACTTACCGCCGAGATGCAATAAGCAGTGGTAATATCAGTGATGGTTGGCAGTTTACGCCGGTATTTAGAATCGACATGCCAGTGGGCAATGCCAACATTATTATAGATGGCTTCATTGATTGGGTATTTTCTGCCGACAACAACGGCTACGACGAAAACCTGCACATCAACCCACAAATAAAGTATGACTTAGGTAAAACACTGTTCGGTGATCACAAGCAAGACAAACTGTTGGTAGGTTTTGAATATGATTACTGGCAAAGCAAATACGGTGTTGCGGGTATCGACCAAAATACCTACTCAATTATTGCGCAATATCATTTCTAATTGATGCCGCTATTGATATAAATTAGATAACAAAAAAGGTGCCTAGGCACCTTTTTTAATGATTACATTTCAACACTCATTGATTTGAGGCAATTTTTTTTGCGTAATCCGTTTTAACGCCATCAGCCTTAACACAATCTGTTTTTACACAATATCTTGTTATAACGTGATGGTTAAAACGTTAGCTTAAGCTAATAATTTTTTCGCTGCTGCTACAACAATAGACACGGCACTTACTTCAGTCTTCTTCATTGTCGCTTCGTCAGGGATCTCTTGCTGTGTGCGGTTTACAATAACACCGGCAACACATGCTGCACGCCAACCTTGAGTTGCACACATTGTAAATAGCGTAGCTGATTCCATTTCATAGTTCAACACACCCATTGACTGCCACTCTTTCATAGAGCCAACATAACGCTGCGTAATGCGACCAGAAACAGTATCGTAACGCTCTTGACCTGGATAGAAAGTATCAGAAGAAGCAGTAATACCAATGTGTGGCTCTAGACCAGCGTCACGACATGCTGCAACCATAGCAGTTGTACATTCAAAGTCTGCTGCTGCTGGGAACTCAAGCGGTGCAAAGTGTAAGCTTGCGCCATCTAAACGCACAGAAGCTTGAGTCACAATCACATCACCCACGTTTACGTGCGGCTGAATTGCGCCAGTTGTACCTACGCGTAAGAAAGTTCTCACACCTAATTGTGCTAATTCTTCAACCGCAATAGAAGTTGATGGTCCACCGATACCGGTTGAACACACAACCACGGCTTTGCCATCGATATAAGCTAAGTAGCTTGTGTATTCACGATGGCTCGCTAAGAACGTTGCGTTGTCCATTAACTCAGCAATACGCTTAACACGTTCTGGATCACCAGGAACGATTGCTAAGGTAGCGCCATCTAACATTTTTTTAGTTAATCCTAAGTGAAATACATCGGACATTGTGAAAACCCCTTTCAGTTTTGAATATTAAATTCTTATAACCCAGACTTTAACCTAGTCTTTAGGGGGATAAGGTTAACTTGATCACATATAAATTCATAATAGTTAATATTCATTCGTTAAATTATTACTAATATATGTCCAAATCCCACCAAATACACCCGTTTCAGCATAGTTGAAGGTCGATAGAAACAACAAATATCTTATCTCGCTTAACAATCATTAACGTGATTTACATCAAGTTAACCTCGCTAAAATGGTTTTAGGCTGAAGGTAAGCATAACCACTGAGCATAAAGTTAATCAATATTAGATTCAACACATCTCATTTCCAAATTGTGTTGCTGCTAAAGCAAGCATCATGGTTATTGGCATAACATCTGATGAATGCAAATTGAAATGAACCCGAAATCCGCTGACTCAGCTTAAAGGAGTAACTTATGTTTCCAGAGTACCGAGACTTAATATCTAAACTTAAAGTCACAGATAAGCACTTTATCAAAAAGTTTAATGACCACAATCAACTCGATGAGCAAATTACCGCACTAGAAAAGCACAGTAGTAGTGATGCACCAGCTGAATTAAAACTAATGAAAAGCACGAGATTACACCTTAAAGAACAAATATTAGATATTTTAAAAAATCATCAACAAGAGGTTTAGGCGCGCATAAAAATAAAGGACGCTAATGCGTCCTTTAAGATGTCGTCAAACTACACCATCAATTAAAGATAATAATCTTTAAGTGGTGGGAAGCCGTTAAAACATACTGCTGAATAGGTCGTAGTGTAAGCACCAGCGGTTAACCAGTACATACGGTCACCAATGGCTAAATCAACCGGTAAACCATAGCTATAGTGCTCATACATAATATCGGCACTGTCACAGGTTGGGCCGGCAATAACGCACTTATCTAACTCGCCTTTACGCTCAGTATAGATTGGGAATTTAATCGCTTCGTCCATGGTTTCAATTAAACCAGAGAACTTACCCACATCTGTAAATACCCAGCGCTCTAATGCAGTGTTTGATTTACGCGAAATCAATACCACTTCAGATACCAATACACCAGCATTTGAAAGCAATGAACGGCCAGGCTCTAGAATAATCTCAGGTAATTCGTCACCAAAATCTTCTTCTAGGAAATGCTTAATCTGCTGAGCATAAACACCTAGTTCATTCGTTTTATCCATATAGTTGGCAGGAAAACCACCCCCTAAATTGATCATCTTTAACACAATGCCATGTTCTTCTTTTAAACGGTCGTAAATGCTTTTCACTTTACCGATAGCAGAATCCCACGCACCGATATCACGTTGTTGTGAACCGACGTGGAAAGAAATGCCATGCGGTTGTAAGCCTAACTCTTTTGCCAATACTAATAAGTCGTACGCCATTTCATTTTGGCAACCAAACTTACGTGATAAAGGCCAGTCGGCTGTGTGTGTACCTTCAGTTAAAATACGCAAGTACACTTTTGAACCAGGAGCTTCTTCCGCAATCATGCGTAAATCGGCTTCAGAATCTGAAGCAAACATACGTACGCCTTGTTCAAAGAATGATCGTACATCAACGCGTTTCTTAATGGTGTTACCGTAGCTAATACGATCAGCAGAAACACCTATCGACGTGACCATTTCAAGTTCATAAATGGACGCGATATCAAAGTTTGAACCTTTGTCTCGTAACAAGGTTAAAATTTCTTTGGCCGGATTTGCCTTAACCGCATAATAGATATTAGCGAAAGGAAAATTATTAACCATATCATCATATTGTTTCGCAACGATTTGGGTGTCAATAACTACAAATGGCGTTGGCTTATCTTTAGCAAATGCCTCTATGCGGTCAAACGTGTCCTTGTCATAATAATCTGCAACATCAATCGATTGAAATTGGCTCATTAGGCCAGTGCCTCCTGTAAGTAGGGCGATAAAAGTGTCATTACGAATCTGTAAAAACATGCGCAGTAAACGATATTTTTAATCAATACGCAACGAATTTTTATGCAAAAAGTATACTTTTTTATTCTTCGAGAAATATCAATAACACGCAACGCCTTACTAGCTTAATACACTGCGTTATTGATTAGTTTCTGCGTCTAGAAAGTATAGACATTTGTCAGAAAAATGCCCATAAAGTCGTTGGAAATATTTTCGCCGTGATGGCATTTAACACTCATCACAGACTTACACCTTAGAGTAAAAAGTTGTTATCATCCAATTTGATAACAACTTAACGTGCTTCAATAAGGAACATAGAATGAACGAACCCAGTTTAGATCAGGAGCTCCAACAACTGCAAAATGTCTATAGCGTCATCACTGAGTTTGTTGTTGCGTACAGCTTTCAAATTGCGGGTGCGATTATTATTTTCTTATTGGGGCTTTGGGTGGCAAACAAAGCCGCCAACGTTGTCGCCGCTCAACTGAAAAAACATAACATTGATATCACCCTCAGTAACTTTGCTTCCAACTTAGTTAAAATCATTATTATTGTGATGGTTGCTGTTATCTGTTTAGGCAAACTAGGGATTAGCGTAACGCCAATGGTGGCTGCTATTGGTGCCGCTTCACTCGGAGCAGGCTTGGCATTACAAGGAATGTTATCTAATTATGCTGCCGGCATTACCATTATTGTCACCCGCCCTTTTGTGGTTGGCAATACCATTGAAATTAAAGGTGTCAGCGGTGTGGTTGAAATCATTAAACTAGGCCAAACCATATTAACCAACGAAGAAGGCGAACAAATCAGTATTCCCAACAAGCACATTGTCGGTGAAATTTTACATAATTCATTCGCTTATAAATTGGTTGAAAACAAAATTAACATTGATTACCAAGCTGATGCGGATCATGTTATCCAATTAATTAATGGCGTGCTTGCCGCTGCTCCGGCAATTTATCAAGACAAGAAACCATTAGTCGGCATCAATGGATTTAATACTGTGGGGATAGAAGTTGGTGTACGTTATTGGGTACCGACAACACGCTATTTCGAAGAGAAGTACCACACTAACCTAGCCATAATCAAAGCACTCAATCAAGCCAAAATTAAGATACCTTGCCCGGTAAAGGAAATACATTTACAGCACTAGTTTTAATAGCACTCGTATTCACAGTTCTGTATTCACAAGGCTAAAAGTTCTCTTCACCGCATAAAGTCTCACGATTGAAAGGGTTGCATATAAGGCTGAGTGGAAGCAGTTGCACTTTTTAGTCCATTCAATCTAACTGGCCCTAACAAACTGAATTGGGGCCACAGACTATTGCCACCAATGGAGATTCCCGCGAGACTATATTGAATAAAGCAATTCATCACGTAGTCGTGGGCTGATCCGCAAAGAATGCAATGAGAATAGCTGTACAGACGCTACAAGCCATAATTAATAATCAATCACTTACGACAACAAAGTAAACTCGCTCACCATATATTTACTCTCAAAAAACACTGTGAATAGAATGAATAATATAATATATGCAGTAAACCCCGTCTTCCTTACTAAGTACATTTAATGAAACTCACTTCACTAAGCGCAATAAATTAAGCTGATTTGACTAAACTCATTTAAGCAGACTCATTGAAATAAATGCGACCAAATCATTCTCCCCCCCAAACAACCAATAGCAAACGAACCAACTGGTTCACTTTGCATGTTAAGCTCTGGTCTTTATCACAATTTATTTTCTGCTGAAGCACTATATTCCATTATGAAAAAACTAAGTCGAAATGAAAGACTGGCTGTTATTCTCAAGTTACTCAGTATGCATAAAAAACTGTCTAACCAAAAAATATCCACATTACTGGCAGTAACCGCTAAAACGGTTCGTTGTGATCTCGTGCAGCTGGAAAAAGACGGTCTAGTAAAACGAATTCATGGCGGAGTCTGTCAGTCTGAAGGCGCGAATATCAAAAAGTATAGCTTGGACGCTATGTTGGCAGAATTACTCGACCGCAGCATACTGAATGACAGCAAAGAACTCGACTCAAACCAAGGTAGATTAATCAAAATGAAACATAATGTATTTGTACTTGGCTCATTCAATGTCGATATTGTGGCAAAATTAGCACGCTTTCCCCAACCGGGAGAAACCTTGCATTCAAGTAGCAGTAGTATTGGCGCTGGCGGCAAAGGGGCAAATCAGGCTTATGCTGCGGCTAAAAATGGTGCCCATATTACCTTTATGACTAAAATTGGTACTGATCAATTTAGTCAATTTGCGCGCCAACACCTCAACAGTACCGGCATAGACAACACGATTATCCTCGAGTCATCAACTAGCCCGACAGGTACCGCGATGATTTACGTTAGTGAACAAGCTGGCGAGAATATGATTGCGGTCAACGAAGGCGCAAACATGACGCTGACCGATGATGAAATACACTCAGCCAAACACCATATTGTTAGTGCACAATTATTTTTAACCCAGCTTGAAACCAATTTTGATGCTATCAAGCTCGCGATGAGCATTGCCAAAGACAATGGCGCAAAAGTGATCCTCAATCCGGCGCCGTATCATCAGAGAACTCTCGAGTTATTACCTTTAGTTGATATGATCACTCCTAATGAAACAGAAGCTTCGTTAATGACTGGGATCGCAGTAACCGATCTAGACAGTGCTAAGCAGGCCGCTATTGCAATACATGCCTTAGGCGTAACATCGGTGGTGATTACTCGCGGATCTGATGGGGTATTACTTTATGAAAACGATCAATTTACCCTAATCGAGGTGTTAAAAAGCGCGGTTGTTGATACCACTGGTGCAGGCGATGCTTTTAATGGCGCTTTGGTCGCCGAGCTTGCTAGAGGCAGTACACTGCATCAGGCCGCTAAATATGCCAACGCTTATGCGTCACTCGCCGTTGAGCGCCTAGGCGCAGCAAACATGCCAGATGGCTCACTTGTCGCAGCTAGACTTAATGCTTAATAGCGAGTGCTGATTTCTAATGTAAAGCGCTAATGTAAAACACTAGAGTCGAACTCCCATGAAAAAAGCGCAGTGATTACTGCGCTAGTGTTAGGTAAGCGGTATTAGTCCGCCAGATGCCGACAGTGTTATTTCAATCTTGCGGCATAATTGATAATACTGTCGCGATATAGCTCCAATAGTTCGGCATCTTTGACCGCGACTGCAACCTGTTGCGGCGCCTGATTCATCCATTCATCATGCGGGTAAACACGGTCATCAATCTTCTGAATGGTCATTCCTTCGGCAACACCATCGACAACGACTCGTATTGGCCCTTCTCTAAGCGTGAACAACTCTGGATTAATCACATAGGCAATTGCAGATGGGTCATGCACATGGCAAGCTTCTAAGCCCACTTTTTCACTATAAAACCTCAAATAGAACCGGCTAACATCCCAAATAAATTGGCCAACGTCGCCTGCATTGTCGCGCAATTGATCAAGAAAATCACGAGTAAAAAAGCTTTGTTCAGTCACATCTAAGCCAATCACAACCACAGGCCATGAGGCCGTCAACACCATATCAGCAGCATGAGGATCATCGTGTACATTAGCTTCGGCAAAAGGGGTCACATTACCGCGATGGCCGTTCTCACCAAAAGCGCCACCCATAATGACCACCTTGTTAACTAAGTCGACAATGCTTGGGTCAGCCTGAAGCGCTAGCGCAAGGTTAGTTAACGGACCGATGGCCACTAAAGTAATCTCACCAGGCTCCGCCTTTACAGCGTCAATGATGTATTGATACGCAGGCCGCGGATCAGCTTGACCTTCTACTTCGGCTGGGACATTCACATCTCCAAAGCCACCTTCACCGTGAACAACGACCGTTGGGCCAACAGGAGGACGTACGATAGGCTTACTCGCGCCAGTGACAATATCGGCCTGCAGCTGAAATTTTTGTTTAAGATAAAGCGCATTACGGGTCGCATTTTCAATGGTCACATTGCCATAAACCGTGGTGATGGCCTTAAGATCAATATCTGGATGTGCTTCGGCAAAGAGAATAGCAAATACATCATCAATACCGGGATCTGTGTCTAATATTATTTTAGTTTTCATGGGGATCACTGTCCTACTTTATTAAGTGAATCGATACACTATAAGGTTTTACTGAATATCCTGCGATGATACTCACAGGCCCTTCAATCCATATCAACAAGATATTCGAAGATGATTAGCGACTGCGACAAACAAACTGTTACAGGGTCCTGAGGCTCATTAAATCCCTTGGCACTATACAAAAATAGTGCCGACAGAAGTGTGATTGTTCGTCAAACTTTAATCTGTAAGTGAACATAATGGTTCACTTACACGTGTGCAACTGGCTATAACAAGTTTGATATGAAATAGGCCGAATATTATATTTTGCCTTACATATCCCACCTTTTAACCCGAGTTGAGGTTAATTTACAACACCTCAAAAAAGTAAAGCTTACTTGACAAGCATTAATAGATTGCGATAACTTAAAGTCAAGCTTAGTTGACATAATGACAACTAAACACGACCAAGGGAATGTTGATAATGTCGCCACTAACACACAATCAAGACTGGAAAAATACCAACAAACATAATACAGCTCGTTTAGCAAAATGGACTTTAGCGTGGGTGATAAGTATGGCCGTCGCCAACTTTGGTCCACAATTTATTTGGCAACAAGATGTCATCACCATAATGGCCATTGGCATTAATTTCATGATGGGTATCGGGATGATTTTAGCCAATAGACGCCAACTACTTGGCTTAGATGAATTGCAGCAAAAAATTCAATTAAATGCGATGGGCCTCAGTCTGGGGGTGGGGCTAATTGTTGGCTTGAGCTACTCAAATTTAGACACAACAAACTTAATAGCTGGTCACGCGGAAATTTCTCACTTGGTGATCATTATGGGACTCACCTATTTAGTCGGTATTATTTTAGGCCATAGGAAGTACCAATGAAAAATCGCCTAAAAGTACTCAGGGCAGAGCAAGACCTGACACAAGCACAACTAGCAGACTTACTTAATGTTTCCAGGCAGACGATCAATGCGATCGAAACAGGTAAGTTTGATCCTAGTTTGCCATTAGCCTTTAAAGCGGCACGTTTATTCAAGCTACCTATTGAAAGTATCTTTGAAGACGAAGTGTAGCTAATAGTATTTATAATCAATGCTATAAAAACAATGCTATAAAAAATGTTAAACGCTATGGCGGTCGATTCAGCTCAAGCATTGGCTAAATTTACAGTCTTAACGCTAACAGCCCTATGGATTGATAAGAGATTAATATCCTTTACGCCAAAGCTGGTTTAGTTTTCGGCTTGAGAAGCCCAATACCAAAGTCGGCCATTGCCACTGCGATGATGGCATTAAGGTAGTTGAAAAAAGCATAGGGCGCGTAGTCAAGTACGTCTACCCCTAGAGTGGCGGTATAAAAGGCACCTGCTGTGGTCCACGGAATAAGGCCTGTAGTCATAGTGGCACCTTCTTCAACTGAGCGCGAAAGAATGGCGGCCTCTAAATTTTGTTGCTCATATTTGGGCTTAAACAGTTGGCAACTGAGAATAATCGAAATATAAGCCTCTCCCATAGCAATGTTACCTAAAAAACCGGACATAATCGTCGTCGCAATAAGGGTGGCGGTGCGCTGCACTCTTTTTATGATGCCGGCTAATAGTGCGCTGAGAAATCCCGCGCCGTGTAAAATGCCGCCTAGTGCGATAGCCATTAACGCCAGCAGCAAGGTCCAGCTCATACTGCTAATGCCGCCGCGACCAAGCAAAGCATCTAAACTGGCGATACCCGTTGATTCGGGCGTATTTTCCCACAGTGCATTAAGCACGGAGATAGCACTTTGTTGCTGATAAAAAATCGCGATTAGCACGGCGAGAATTATGCTGCATGACATCGTCACTTCAGCGGGCACCTTTCTAATGCTCAGTACCGCGAGTAAAATCAGTGGTAATAACGTAATCAGCGGCGTAAGGCTGTAATTGTTGGCAAGTGCGGTTTGAATTGAGGTAACTTCTGCCAAGTCTAGATTTTGTTCACTATAGTTCAATCCGATCACTAAAAATATTAAGAAAGTGAGGATAAAGGTCGGCGTTGTGGTGAACAGCATGGAGTAAATGTGTCGATAGAGATCCGTGCCAGCACTCATAGCGGCGAGGTTTGTGGTATCTGAAATCGGCGACATTTTATCACCGAAAGTTGCACCGCAGACAATCATACCTGCGACTAAAGGTAGGGGGATATTCATGGCAGAGCCGATGCCAATAAAAACCACGCCTAAGGTGCCGACAGTACCCCAAGATGTTCCAGTTGCTAGCGACATCAAGGCGCACAGTAATAAACCAACCGCCAAAAACAAACTCGGACTCAGCCAACTAAGACCATAATAAATAAGCGTGGCGATGGTGCCACTGTGCATAAAACTAGCAATCACCATGCCGATCAATATAAATATATAGATGGCAGGCATGGCTCTGGTAAGGGCGCTAGTCATCAACTCACGTATATGTATATAGCCGTAACCAAGACTAAAAGCGTTGAGTCCTATCCATAACAAGCACAGAAACATCAGTGTATGCAGGCTGATCCCTAGACCAAAAAGTCCACCCGCTATGGTGATGATAATCACGCTAAAACAGATAAGAGACTGCAAAAAACTAGGGCTACGGGGTAAGTTGGGAGTGATTACAGACATTGGCACACATTATGGTAACAATTGGGATGAAGCTGAGTATATCAGTACAAGTAATTGGGTAAACTATAAACAAGCAGGATATTAAAAATAAACATTTTATCTATTATAACCAGTAGGTTAGCTACCAAGTAAAAGCCAACTCAAAAGATATATCATCACAGAGCGCTGCACATGATTATTTATACATTCATTTACAAGCTCATTTACAGGCACATTTATAAACTCAATGGGTTACATCCTCTACGTCCTCCCCATACTCAAAAAAGCTGTTGCGCTTGTCGGGTTGAAGATTTTGGTTGCGAAATAAATTTAGCCTATTGCCTTAAAAAAACGTCTAGTTTTGTATAAATAACGTATCTAGTATGACCACATACATTTTTAATCAATATTCACATGGTAAAAATTATCCATTCGTTATCGATTCACAACCTATTGTTGCGGAGTCTATTGTTGCTGTATCTAATGCAGATACGTATTCTTTTTTACCATGTGAAAGAGGCATTATCATGAATCACAACCCTTCTCAGCCACTTCGCGTTACCTGGGCACTTAAAACAAGCTTTATTGCTGATGCTTTGGCCATGCCAGTGCATTGGTATTATCAACCGATGGAAATCGAGCGTGCCTTTACTGGTGGTATTCAGCGCTTTGAGGCCGCACCTGAGTTTCACCCTTCATCTATTATGTCCTTGCACTCCAAACATAAAGGGGGGCGACAGTCCAATGATCGGTCGTCTAAGGGGCATTCAGCTAACGATCAGTCGCCGCAAGTGGTAGGCGATATTATTTTAAAAGATAAGGCGCAGTTTTGGGACAAACCGAATGTGCATTATCATCAAGGCATGCAGGCGGGTGAAAACACCCTCAACGCCCATTGCGCTCGAGTAGTGATGCGCACCCTGGCGAGTTCGCCACAACCCTATGACCGACAAGCATTTGTTAATGCCTACATTGACTTTATGACAATAACTCCCGCCGCT
Organism: Shewanella sp. BF02_Schw; assembly: GCF_014596695.2. Lineage (NCBI taxonomy): Bacteria > Pseudomonadati > Pseudomonadota > Gammaproteobacteria > Alteromonadales > Shewanellaceae > Shewanella > Shewanella sp. BF02_Schw. Next base: position 446,587 of record NZ_JABKAW020000004.1, on the reverse strand, counting down.
CATCCCGATACTTATGCAGAGTCCTACCATAGAGGATTTTTTGCTAACTTGGCGCAGGGACGCAAGCTTGAAAACTGTGGCATGATAACTCACGACACTGCATCTATTGGTGCATTGGTGACCATAGCACCTTTGGTTTTTTCAGAACGACTTAAGGGCATAAGCGAAGCCGAAATAAAGATTACCTGCCGAGCGCATCTGGCCTTAACCCATCCTGATGAATCTTTAATGCAGGTATGTGATAGCTACGTGCAACTGTTGTGCGCTCTGATGGATGGGCCGGATGAAGCAGGCGTTAAGGCTCTTTTACTTGAAGCAAGCATAGGCCTAACCAGTACTAATTTAGCCGGTCTGTTAAAACGTAATGTGCCCGACAATCAGGTCGTCGGCCAAATATTTTCAAGGGCATGTTATATTTCAGATTCTTGGCCTGTCGTCTTGTACCTGGCCTGTAAATACCAACATGATCCTTGGCAAGCACTGCGAGTGAATACTAACTTAGGCGGTGACAACGTACATCGAGGAATAGTGCTGGGAACCTTACTTGGATTGCAAAGCGATGTTGTGGCCACCAGCTGGTTTGAACAACTGGCAGACCACAAATTGATTGCTCAAGAAATTGAGGCACTTATCAGCGTGGCAAGCGCTCCCAAACCGTAAGTTCAGACAAAGTATGCTGAAACTTGTGCTGAGTTTCGCGGATCACAAACGGGACTTTGCGCGGCTCACCAACCAACTTAAAATGGCTTGATAGTTGATCTTTCAAGCCATCTAACGTGCTGTAGTTTTCACCATCTTTTTTGAAACCACCTATCCACTCTTCCTTAGGTGTATGTTCTTCCAACCACGTGTAAGGCGATGCAATAATAAGCAAGCCGCCATCATTGATGCGCTGTGCCATATCCGCCAGAAAACGACTCGGCTGGTAGAGTCGGTCAATCAAATTAGCTGCTAAAACTAAATCATAAGCCGTGAATTGGGGTTTGAGGTTACAGGCGTCGCCTTGATGAAATGCGACACGGTTTGCATAAGTGTCCAACCCTAATTCTTGCAGGGTACGAGTATGATAGCTCACTAATTCGCCTTCTTCGGCACGGGCGTAACGCACTGCGCCTTGCTGCGCCATTTTAGCTGCTAGGCGAGTAAAGTTTGCTGAAAAATCAATACCGTCTACTTCATCGAACTGGCGGGCCAACTCAAAACTTGCTCGGCCACAGGCACAACCTAAGTCAAGTGCTTTACCGGTGGGTTTACCCTTCATTGCCTCAAGTGCAATATCAGCTAAAGCTTTAGGAAAATTCTCTACGCCATACCAGGTGTCACCAAAGTGAAACTCTGCATATTCTGACAATAACTGGTCACTTTCGTAGTAAGCCTTAGGAGACGTTGCCTCAACTTCAGAGGCAATATAACGAAATCCGGCGTGCTGCGTAAAGTGACGCCTAAATGCATAACGTGCACTAAGACGCGCTTCGTTTCCACTTGAAATCCATGAACCACCTTTGATCAAGTTGTGTTTACCATCAAAAGTTGGCGTGGTGAAGTCGTCATACAGTGGGTGTACTTTAAAGTTATCGAAGGGGTAAATAGGCGTTTCAGTCCATTGCCATACGTTGCCCACCACATCAAACCAATTGCCATGTTGATAGCGTGTTACTGGGCAGCATGATGCAAAATGGTCGAGATGCAAGTTTGCATTGGCCGCGCCGTTACCCAGCTCTTCTACGCCCGCTTGTGCACACAATCGATACCATTCGTCTTCAGTTGGCATGCGAATTTTCTGTCCAGTTTCTTCAGTCTTCCATTCACAAAACGCTTTCGCTTCATGATAGTTAACTTCGGCAGGCCAGTCCCAAGCCATATCAATTTCTTCCGTCATTAAGCGCAAGCGCCAGCCATTGTGCCAACGCCAAAATGCTGGGTGTTTTGCCTCAGTAAATTGTCGCCAAGCCAGACCTTCATCACTCCAAAAACGATTATGCTCATAACCACCGTCCTCAACAAACTCGAGGAACTCCTGATTGCTGACTAAATATTGGCTGGCTTTAAACTCAGCTACCTCAGCCTGATGTTGGCCATATTCATTGTCCCAGCCATAAAATGCACTATCAAATGATTGTCCAAGATTAACTGAGCCAGCGGCGACGCTTATTAGTTTATTTTTTGGCGCCTGGCCAGCATCTTTACAAGCTGGCCATTGAGGTAATGGCTGGACTTTAGCCAACTCATGTTGGCGAATGAGTACCGACGATGTCTCAAGGTGAATACGCTCGTGCTCAATACCCATGACGATGGGCCACCAGGTATTTTCCCAATCAATGGGTAGGGCAAGGTCCAAGGTATCAATTAATGTTAATACTGTGGCGCGCACTTTTGCACGGTAGTCTTTTACCGCAGCAACACTGGGCCAGTCATAACTGTCTTCAGACAAATCATCCCAGCTCATTTCATCAACGCCCACAGCAAAAATAGATTCCATATGAGGATTAATCCGATCGGATATCAGTTTTGCCAATAGTAGCTTGTTGATGAAAAAAGTGGCCGTATGCCCAAGATAAAAAATAAGCGGGTGGCGCAAAGGTATAGGTTTTTGATAGAAACCAGTATCGTCGCGCAAACAATCAAACAGTTGCGTATAGGTATCAAAGGTGTTGGTGAAGTAAAGCGCTATTTCTTGGCGCTTATCATCCACGGTGCCACTGTCCAGTGTAGGGGTTCGGCGCAATGATCCAGAGTCAACAAATGTTGCGGATCGTTTAGCCATTCCTTGAGCGTTTTGTATAGGTAATGTCATCGTGAAACACGTTCCTTTAATTCTTATTCTACATTCATACGATTAACTACTGGATAAAGGGTCAATTTTTTTACTTTATATTGATATTACCCGTAAAAAAAGTTTTGCCGGTGGTTAAACGTCTCTGCCCTGCAGTTTTTTAATTGCTTCGACTAAGTAATCTCGTGAACAACCGAAGTTCAAGCGAAAACAGTCTTTATCACCAAAGTCTCTGCCCGCTGATGGGCCGACACCTTTGGCTTCACACCATGCTTGCGTATCGGGGACTTGTAAACCGCTGGCATCAACCCACAGTAAAAAAGTCGCCGCGGGTGAGATAGCTTTTAAACCGTCGATTTTGTTGATTTCAGTCACTAGATAATCACGATTTTCAGTTAAATACGCCACTTGTTGTTGATGCCACTCATCGCAATGCCTGAAGGCTGCATTAGTGGCGGTAAGACCTGTGACGGTTACCGATGGTAACCTGCCGCGGGCTGCATGGTTGAATGCTACTCTTAATTTTTCGTTTGGAATAATAGCGAAAGACGTACCTAATCCCGCGATATTGAAGGTTTTACTGGCGGCCATTAATGTCACTGAATGCTCAGCCAATTCTGGGTGCGCACTGGCGGGTAAATGTGGCACCTCATCTAAAATTAAATCACAGTGTATTTCATCCGAGCACAGCATGACGCCATGTTTTCTGCATATTGCTGCAATGGTGTCGAGTTCTGCTTGGTTTAAGACTGTTCCAAGCGGATTCATTGGATTACACATAATAAATAAGCTGGCTTTAGGATCCGCAGCAGCCTCTTCCAAGGCATCAAAATCGAGTGTCCAGCGACCATCCACTTCTATCGAGCCGATACAAGTTCGCTTGAGATGATTAATTGCCGGTGCAGCCAATATAGGAGGATAATTGGGTGTTTGTACGATAACCGTATCACCTGCTTGGCAATAAGCTTGAATAGCCACATTAAATGCAGGCACCACACCCGGAGTCCACACTAGCCAACTAGGATCAATCTTCCAGTTATATTGACGTTGACACCACGCCACAACGGCCTCACTGGCATCTGTATCGTGAGCTGGAAGGGTATAACCGAACAGGCCATCATCAATGCGCTGATGTAAGGCAGACAAAATAGGCTCAGCACAGCGAAACTCAGTATCAGCAATCCACATAGGCAATATATCTGTACCTTTGTATTTTTCCCATTTATGGGCTTTTGACGATGTGCGGTCAGGTTTATCACTGAAGTTCATTGCGGATCCTTTGATTATTCATTTGCTAGTCTACAGAAAACAGCCGACTTAGCCTGTTATAAAAAAACCTACCGATGTTATAGGTAGGTTTTAGGGTCTGTTTATGATTTTCGGGTCAACTTATAAACGGCTTCATTAAGCCAAGGCACGTGTTTATTCATAAACCTCGGATTGTCAGCCAGTACATCAACACACTCCAATAATTCAACATCAAAATATGGTGTTAAATAGCTTTTAACCCAATCTGGACTGACTGCAAATGGCGGCCCTTTCAGAGTATCTTGTAGGTAATCTAGGGTAATTAATAAGCCACTTACATTCGCCGGTATAAGCGCAGCGAGTGCTTTAACATACTGTTGGCGCATTTCTTCTGGCCACGCAATCAGGGCAGCACGATCGTAAAAACCACTAATCGACGCTGTTGCACTTTTGGGTAGAGTAAAAATATCCCCTTGATATAAGGTGACTTGATCGGCAGAAAAGACTACATGTTCGTCGGTATGATTAACTTGATAAGTAAGATCATTGTCGGTAAAAAATTGTTCAACTGCGAGGGTATTGAGTTCACATCCCAGCACAGTATGGCGCTGCTCGGCCAAATAAAACATATCCAATGATTTACCACATAGAGGAACGAATACCTCAGTGTTTTCATTCAAACCAATATGCGACCAATATTTTACTAAAAAAGGGTTCACTTGGTTTTGGTGAAAACCAATTTGTTGTAACTGCCATTTTTCATGCCAAAAGCTGGGTTCCATGATGCTATTCTTCAGTCAAGTTGCTAATGAGATGCTGGCTACTTTAAAGACTAAAAAAAAAGGATGCAACCTCCCTTAATGATTTGGCATTCAACTGCCTAAGCTTTACCGTCTAGTGTCATTTGTACTTGCCTTAACCAACGACAGTTTTCACATTGGCACTTTCTGCGCGACATGTGGTGTGGGCTTAAATTTGAGTCAATGTAATCGACCGCTATTAATAATTGTTGCTTTAATTGGTCAACCGACTTCATCTCAAGCGCAACCATTTCATCGTTATGATTAATCCATAAACACTCCTCCCCCTGATGACAGGTTATGCATTGCTCATCACTTTGATTAAAAAACACTGCATGGGGACAATGGGTGACTTCCATTGATTGTAAAATTCGCTGCCGAGGAAAATTAAATAGCTGAATTAAATCAGCTTTATTTATATTATGCATATAACCTCTCACAAAAACGTTGATTAACTAGTACAGCCATAGTACCGAGTGTTGATTGATTTTGATTTGATATAGGTCAAGGTTTACTTATCATAATTTTTTAGATAGGAAGCGACCATTTACAAATCAAAAAGCTTGCTCACAAAACAATACTGGGCGGTTTTTAATAAAAGAACAGCCATGTTTAAATAGACTGCGCTGATGTGTGGATGGAATCTGTTGTTTTATATAAGAAGCACTTGCCGCAGTAAGGTTAATCAAGGTTTAATGGGCTTAAAAAGGAGGCTTACCTTTGCAAACACCGCAACTGCAACACTTTTATATCAATGAAGAGCAGTCCATCTATCTGCTCAGCGCCAATGATGCACGCAAGCATAAGGCCTGGATCCGCTTGTGTAAGCAACAGCTGAGTAAATTGGGATATCAGCAAATTGAATTTATTGGTAAGGGAGCCTATGGCTTTGTATTTGCGGGTATCAATGAGTTTAGCCAATCACATGTATTTAAATTCTCAAGGGTAAATTTACCCCAAAGCGTCCAAGATAGGCTTGAAGAAGAAGCCTATATGCTTAGCCAAGTAAAACACCCAAATATACCTGGGGCGATAAAATTCGAGCGGGTTGGTAAGCAAGGCATTTTAGTAATGGAGCGAGCTCAAGGCGAAGACCTCGACAAAATTTGCCAGCGATTAGGGGCTTTACCGCCGGTAATTATCGTCAGTATTGCGAGACAATTAGCCAATATTTTATATTATCTGCGTAAGGGTAAGCCTTTAGTGCATGGCGATATTAAGCCATCTAACTTGGTTTATGATATTGAAACCGACAAATTGTCGTTAATCGATTGGGGATCTGCGGTATTTGCTCAGCGAGATGAACACGGCCGCGCGGTCGATGACAATGTCATGTCCTTACTATCAAGCGACCAACAGCACACTAACGCGCGCATGGGCGATGTGTATTTTATTGGTGACGAACAACTGAGCGGTGCGTTATCTACGCCTCGATTCGACGAGCAAGGCGCTGCTGCAACCTTATATGCGCTCGCATCAGGACAAATTAGCCGTTTCGGCACAAAAATCATTCCAGCCACCAGCATAGGATTACCTATCGAACTGGCAAAAACACTCGATGCAATGCTCAGTGATGATGTTGAACGGCGCAATCTTGCGGGTGACTACTTTCTCAAAAGCCTGCGCCACAGCCATCGAATGCATTTGCCGATATTATCGACACCTCCGCTAGCACCCGACATTCCGGTGTGGGCTCAACCGCGATCTAAAGCCGTCGAAACCGTAAGTTACAGCTCGCGTAAATCGTTTTTGAAAGAGCACAATACTCTAGATCCCATTGCCAAAATGGATGATGTGCAATTAGAAAAATACTATCGCAATTTTATGGTGGGTATGGCCGATACCGAAAAAGGCTTTATTGCCGCAGTAGGCCGTTTAGCACAGTATCCAATTGTCGGCGGTTTGGTGATCCATTGGCAAGAGTCTGGGGTGTTTATCGACTCCAATTTAGCTATTTACGATCCCGACAGTAAAGCGCCGTTAGTGTTAGCAGTAAATAATATGGTCACCATGGCGCGAGGAATTAAGCGGATTGGGGTGTTCAAGGCTTGCTTCTTTAATGCCAAAGACACCTTACACCTTGAGCGAAAAAGTACCGAGCACCAATATAAAATAACCGGTGAACTGCAAATGCCTTTTGAGGTCGGTGATGTGCCCACCTTAGAAGATAAATCTCGGCTGCACTCATACTTTGAAGACGGTAAAGACCCGGAAGAAAACTTGGAACTGCCAGCAGAAATCATGACCGAACTGGGGTGGTTAAATCAAATCCACCATACTGGCTGTATTATTTTTGAAGCGCTACCAAACCATTTAAAAATCCACAGTTACTTACGTTTATTAAATCCACGAAAACAGGCGGCATTTCGAGCCTGTTTGGATCGAATTATGACTCACGCAAATAAAATTCAAGGTCATGGCATTTCAGGTTTTATGAAACTGCCCTATAAAAACACTCGCCAATTTAGCCATATCGATCGTAAAGCAGATGATTTCTACCCTAGAAACCCTAAAGTCATCGTTGCAGAAGCCGCTTTACCGCAAACAAAATAGCCATACTCCAAACACTATCATCATGCTGTTGCGTTGATACAAAGCAATACGCGACCCCAATAGAGGTCGCGTATTATCCGCTATACATCACTCAACACTATCACTCAACACTCTCACCAAACACTATCAGCCAACACTTAAATTGGCGAGCCAGGAGGCAGGTCCACCGGCTTGGTGATTAATCGATAAGTAGGATCTGTCATGCCTTTCGTTATACCTTGAAACAGCCAATCGTAATGCGCCGATTGATAATCGCTGCCACGGTTACTGCGGCGTTTAAGTTGCTTAATAATATAGTCCACTCTTGCGGCTAACTGTGCTTTGACTTCGGGCGCTGTTTTAGGGCTATGGTACGTTGCTAACAAACTATCAATCACCACTGTATTGACGCGCATTTGCATCGCTAGGCCCTGTCCACTCGGTAAGTCTTGATACAAACTGGCACCCGCAAGCTTATCGATTAATTGAACCACCGACAGTTGCTGACTGTCTTCCATATAGGCCTGACTGACACGGTTTAAACGTTCAGGGGTTAATAATTGCGCCACAATATGACGGCTCAACACTTCTGCCATCGCCACAGGATCAGTTATCACGCCTAAGTTTGATCCAAAGCTTTCACGAGTTTTTCGATAATTACCGGCTTTTGGCACTAACGCTTGCAACACATTACTTGGTACTAACAAGCTCTCTGTTTGCAAACTCGCCAATAATGCATCGAGCGCAGCAAGTTGCATTTTAGGCCGAATATAATTCCAACGTACGCCAGAACCTACTTGCTGATAACTGTAATCCGTCCCGCCAATCCACTTTGCTGCGGCTTCTATTTGATAACGCGTGAGCAAATATATGGGCACAAATACATCGGCTAATTCGCCATGAGGTTCACCGGCTAATAAAGCATCTGAGTTAAAGTCATCCATCGCTTTACGACGCACTGTTTCTAAACGTACTAACTCTGCTACCGCATCGTTACCACGATCCCATAAACTGGCGTATGCATTACTGGCGCTGGCACTACGAGAGTCTGCTTCCCCAATATATCGAAAGCCTTTAGTTAGGGTCGACGTTAACAAAGACTCGGTCTGCGTAAGGCCTCCATAACCATAAGCGATGGTGTATTTGTCCCACTCACCAATTCCTTCGGTGTAAGGCGTGGCAATATTAATTTTATCGCCTTGAATACTCACGTACGGATGCGGATAATCCATTACCGAAGCATTATCGTTTGTTGATGCAGCAAAGTTATGGTCAAGCCCTAAGGTATGGCCCACTTCATGCGCTGCTAACTGGCGAATACGGGCAAGCGACAATGCCATGGCGGCATCAGCAGCGGCTTTACGATCAGGCCAACCAGCCGTTAACCCTCGAGCAATAAGATGATCTTGGCGTACTCTTAAGCTGCCAAGCGTGACATTACCTTTAATGATTTCACCGCTACGAGGGTCGGTTACTGCTGCCCCATATGACCAACCTCTTGTGGCGCGATGCACCCATTGAATCATGTTATAGCGCACGTCTTGAGGGTCTGCACCTTCTGGCAACAATTCAACTTTAAAGCCGTCAATGAAACCGGCATCAGTAAATGCACTTTCCCACCAACGTGCACCTTCCAATAACGCACTGCGAATAGGCTCAGGTACACCTGGGTCGAGGTAATAAATAATAGGTTTAACCACTTTACTGGGAGCATCACCCGGAGTAACTTTTTCTAATCTGTGGCGCAGTAAATGGCGTTGAGTCAGTGGTTGATCAACTGCGGTAGAATAATCGGCATATTCATCAGATAAATAACCGCTCATGGGATGATAACGACGAGGTTGATAACCCACATCAGGGAGTTGCACAAAGGAATAGCGCACTTGAACAGACAACAATTTACCGTCTGGAGTAACTTGCTCAACTTGCTTGCCTGCTTTGCTGGCTTTAAAGGTTAAATTAACATCAATATCAGCATTACGTTCAAACGATTTAATCTTTTGCGGCAATATCACTGAGCGGCTGCTGTCTAAGCTGTACAAACCTTGCTTAGTTGCCGTTAATACATCCGACACCCCATGCAAATCATTAATCACTAGGTCATTAATCGCGACTAATGCCGTTTTACCTTCAACTAATTTACCGCGCCATAAAATCGATTCAGCAAAAGCTTGTGTGACCGCTTGACGCTCAGCAACGTTATCACTGGAGGCGCGAAAATAGGTATTCAGCTGCTTGAGCACAACATAAGGACCATGCTGTTCAAATTGTACCATTCGGGTTTGGCCGAGCTGGCCACGGTCTAAACCGATATCATTTGAACCAACACCATGAGGTAAACTGGTCAGCAATAGAAAGGGTTGATTGAGCTTATTCGCTTGTAAATAAAGCTGTGCGGATTTGGCATCATAAAATAGATTGATAAAGCCTTTTGCCACTTCAGCATTATTAATTATTTTTTGGGCTGAGTCGCTGGCAGCCATTGCTGCGTTAGAAAGTAATGTTGCTGGAGTGATTGCCAGCAACAGCGCCAATGAAATACTTCGGCGGACCATAATTAATCTCCCTGTCGTTTATATCCTATCTTCAAAAATACTAATCGTCTTTATGATTATGTTTATATGTAATCCAATGAGATAAGGTTTCAAATAATTCAGTAAGCACAATCGGCTTAGTGATATGCGCATTCATGCCTGCTGCTAAACTTTTTTCTTTATCACCCGACATTGCGTGCGCAGTCATGGCAATAATGGGCATTTGTTGTTTGCTATAACGTTTGCGTAATTCGGCGGTGGCAGTTAATCCATCCATTACCGGCATTTGAATATCCATTAACACTGCATCAAATGGTTTAGAATCAATCACATCTAATGCCACTTGGCCATTGTCAGCTATCACAACTTCATAACCAGCACTTTTGAGTAATTCAGATGCCACTTGTTGGTTAATAAAGTTATCCTCAACCAACAATACTAAGCCAGATGCTTTAGCGGGTTCAGCTTCAATAATAACCGGCATTGCATTTAGCTTGGGTTCTTTGGCAAAGGCATTAATAATTTCATCAAATAACGCCGAGGCCTTAAACGGTTTTTGTAACACTGCATAAACAGAATTTTTTTGCAGCTCATGGTCTAACGGTTCAGCAGCATAAGCGGTCATTAAGATAATAATAGGACGCTTTGCTAAGCTACCATCTGCGACCATTTCATCTATCGCCTTAATAACATCACAGCCGTTCATTTCAGGCATCATCCAATCCAACAACAATAAATCGACTGGTTTTTTACGCAATATATCCAGTGCTTTTTGACCACTGTCAGCCGTGTTTACACCAAAGCTAAAGTCGGTCATCAATGTCGAATAAATTTGTAATGCACTTGGGTTGTCGTCAACCACCAGCGTTGTCAGGTTATTTAACTGTTCTGGCACCACCAGCGGCTCGATCACTTGTTCTTCGGCAATTTCAAAGCTAATGGTAAAACTAAAAGTACTGCCTGCGCCCAGCTCGGACTCAACTTGCATGGTACCACCCATCATCGACACTAAATGTTTACTGATAGATAACCCTAAGCCTGTGCCACCATATTTACGTGTGGTTGAACCATCGGCTTGTGAGAATGCATCAAACAGCATTGCTTGTTGATCTTTACTGATCCCAATACCGCTATCGCGTACCCAGAACTTCATGGTAATACGGTCGTCACGCTCACCCACATCTTCACAACCCAGCTCAACTTCACCGGTTTGGGTAAATTTGACCGCATTAGACAATAAATTAACGATGACCTGGCCTAAACGCAGTGGATCGCCATACAAAATAAGCCCTGCGGTAACAGGCGCATATAGCAGTAATTCAACGCCTTTTTCTTGCGCTTTAAGCGCATTAATATCAATAACATGATCAAGCACTTTATCCAGCGGAAACGCGACTCTTTCTAATTCTAATTTGCCTGCTTCAATTTTAGAAAAATCTAAAATGTCATTAATAATTCGCAGTAACGATTGGGCAGAAAAACCGGCTTTATTAAGATAATCTTGTTGCTGCACGGTCAAGCTAGTGCGTTGTGCTAACTGCAACATCCCAATAATCGCGTTCATAGGTGTCCGAATTTCGTGACTCATGTTGGCCAAAAATTCGCTCTTGTACATGTTGGCTAACTCGGCGTCTTGTTTTGCTTCAAGCAAGGCGACTTCGTTACTCTTCTGGCGGGTAATGTCTTTATGAGTACCTAGCATCCGCTTACTACAACCATCCTCAGAAAACTCAACCGCTCGACCACGGGATAACACCCAGTAGTACTGGTCATTTTTACCGCGCATTCTAAATTCGATTTCATAAGTGCCAACCGGATCGCGCACATATTGAGAGCGGTACTCTTGGACCCGTTCTCGATCGTCAGGATGATACAACTCATCGATTGATTCGAGTAACGGTGGAAACTCATTAGCTTGATAACCCAACATAGAATAAAAAGCCGGATTACAAATAATCTGTTCAGAATCAATGTACCAATCCCACAGGCCATCTTCTACCGCATCCATAGCAAGATGATAACGTTGCTCAGACATACGTAACTGTTCAGCAGCTTCATATTCACGGGTAATATCGCGCCAAACAGAGATCAAACCTAATAGATCGCCACGGCGATTGTAAAACGGCAATTTAAAGGTATCGAGTAATACCGGTTTACCTTCAATATTGACTCGTTCTTGGTAACGCAAGGAATGTTGCTGGGTCAGCACTTTGTTGTCTTCTTCCCCAATGCGCAAGCCTTGCTCTGGGCTCACCACTTCTGATGACGTTAAGCCTATAATCTCATTTTCGGTATAACCCAGCATTCTTTCAGCTGACTTATTACAGCCTAAGTATTTGCCTTCTTTGTCTTTAAACACGATCGCTTCAGGGATCGAATCGATCAATGATCGTAACAGTGCAAACTCTCGCTCACGGCGCTCTGTTGTTTCACGTAAACGCTGAGTGCGCCTAGCAACTAAGTTATCAAGACGTTTGTTTTGTTCGGCAAGATGATGAGTATACTGACGGTTTTCTTCAAAAATACGACTCACTAGCGCAAACCATGGCTCCCAACCACGGGTAATTTTCTCTGGCGGACGGATAGGCGTTTGTGAACATGCTTCTAGATGGGTTAATAAGCGTGAAGCAGGGCTAACGAATGCTCGGCGAGTTTGCCAATGCACTATGGTAACCAGCAGCGACAAAGCCAATACCACTAACAGAAAACTCAGTTGCAGCTTGTCCCAAGAATCTTTAAATAAATCATCTTCATCTTGCAAATACAGTAATCGCCATGGCGCGTTATGCAGTGCCACACTATGAATATAATAACCGTTTCGCAATATGCCTTCGTGGGCATCAAATAGCTCAGATTCCGATAATGAATGTAACTCTGCCGGAATTCGCTGGCTTATGTGATAAACCTTATTCATTTCACTGGAGTCAAAATCACTGTGAGATAAAATATTATTTTGCTGGTCAAGCAGAATCACCGTGCCTGGCATTTTAAAATAGGTGCGAATTTGTTTATCTAACGATGATAACGTCATGTCGAGGTTAATCGAACCAATAAACTCATCTTCAAGGTACACGGGTAACCCAAGCGTAGTTATTAAGCCCTGATTCGTCGAGTCGATGTATGCCTCACTCCAAAACACACTCCGTTGTGGGTTCATTGAAGGTGTCGCTAATTGAAATTGTTTCTTATTGAGCAGCTCATCCCTAAAGCGTAAGTCATTATTTTCCCATGGATAAAATGACATCATCCGACGCTTAGAAATATAATAAATCGACGAAGCTTTAGGCGCTGCTTCTTTCGCGACTGGGAAGGATAATGACAGTTCAAACAGCATTTCAAGCTCTTGATAAAAGCTCTCGCTACGGTCATTTAATGAACCCGCACCCGTAATGCGTCCCATATTGGTAAACGGCACGCCGCTGTTGGCATAATTAGGTTCTAAGGTGAAATACTGGCCATCTTCGTTAAATTTTTCATACTCTGGTAAGCGCTCTTTACGAACAAACTCCCCCAAACGTAAATGGTCCACCGCCACATCACGCAAACTTTTCACCGCACGAATGCTCGACTCAAGCAATAAGTCGATTTGCATAACATGACGGGCAACTTGTTCTTCTCGCTGTTGAATTTGCTGCTCTTTTTGACGCTCAAACATAATGCCAGCGGTCAGCAAAGCCATCACAATCACCCCGATATAGGTGTAGAACACCGCTCGGTTATAATTACGTTGAATAGGAGATTTTAGTTGTAAATCTGGCTCAGTCGGTTTCATTAACCACCCTTGATACAGCGTAAAAAAAAGACCCGCTGTCGAACGAATAACACCAAAAACGGCAGTTATAACAGTAATGATTATGATATCAGGAAGATAAGCTCAAGCACATGTATTAATGGCTCCAGAGATACTTGTCCAACCTGCAAGTAATACAGACTACAAATATTAAGGCATATTGTAGGCGATTGAAAATACATAAGGTTATCTTGTGTAACCTTATGTATATAGACAGGATATAACCATGATTAATAAAGTGATTTCCTTAGCAAGTTAAGCCGTTACAAATGCTCCTCTGCAAACTCCGCTAAACGAGACCGTACGACACCATTAAGATAAATATTGGCGCTGCCTTCAAAGTCTTTAAAACGTTCGACTATGTAAGTTAATCCTGATGTAACCGGTGTTAAATACGTCGAGTCAATTTGGGCTAAATTACCACTACAAATCAGTTTAGTGCCTTCGCCCATACGAGTGATCATGGTTTTAATTTGTGACGCGGTTAGGTTTTGACATTCATCTAAAATAACCACCGAGTTTTGAATAGAGCGGCCACGCATAAAGTTAATCGACTTAAACTGAATATTGGCTTTTTCCATTACGTAATTAACACTACCTGCTGGGTTTACATCATTTTTATGTAGCACTTCTAGCGTATCGGTTATCGCAGCCAACCAAGGGGTCATTTTCTCTTCTTCGCTACCCGGAAGAAAACCTATCGACTCAGCAATTTCGGGGGTATTACGGGTGACAATAATTTTGTCATATAACTTACGTTCGACGACCAATTCTAATGCCGCCGCCATTGCCAATAGCGTCTTACCGCAACCCGCTGGCCCCGTCAGAATAATCAGTTCAATATCAGGATCTAGCAAAGCATCTAGCGCCATACCTTGGTAAATATTTTTAGGATTAATTCCCCATGCTTCATGATGTAATAAGCGATCACGGCCGCGATCGATCATCTGTAAATGTTTATCGGTTTTACTGATTACTCGACCACAAAAATCCGAGCTTTCATCGATTAAATACTGGTTAAGATAAAAGTTTTCATTACCAAGATGTTCCAATGGTACTTGGTGAACCGTATGCAACCCTCTACGTTCGGTGGAGACTTTATCGACATTTTGCCAAAAATCCCCAGAGAATTGATAAAAGCCTTTGGCGAGAAAGCGCACATCATCAATCAACTGATCGCTGCGGTAATCTTCTACGCGCTCAATACCTGCACCTTTGGCTTTTAAGCGCATGTTAATGTCTTTAGTGACTAACACGACAGTGCGGGGAAAATGGATTTTTTGTAAATGCAGGGCGGTGTTGATAATGCGGTTATCGTTATTGTCTCCAGGCAGCGAGCCGATAATAAACTCGACTTGATGATCTGGGAAAATCGATAAATGACCAGAAACTTGAGAATGTTCTTCGCGAGTAGACAATGCAACGCCTTTTAAAATTTGCTCTGGGGTCGTGGGACCACCCAAAATATCTTCTAATGCACGTATAGCCACTCGTGCATCACGACTCACATCTCGTTTGCGGTCCTTTATACTGTCGAGCTCTTCTAACACTGTCATGGGAATAACTACGTCATGTTCCTTAAACGAATATATCGCTAAAGGTTCATGCAGTAACACGTTGGTATCCAGTACAAACAACTTTTTGTCGTTTCGTTGCATGGTGCCTCCAGAGTGCTCTCAATGAATAGATATCAGTATCACTTAACTTAACTAAACGTATAACATTAAAGGGATAATTAAAGTCTCTATTGAAAACAGGTCATTGCCATGAGCAATGCTGCCTTAATAAAATATGTCACTTGTCGGGAAAAAACTCAATGTCATCATCATCGCCTTTGCTTCACACTATGACGTCAATGTGACGCTAACATGTCAAGATGGTGTAAAAATGAACATCTAAACGATAAATCAATGCTAAAATTTCAATCTGGATGGGTTTGGTTTAACATACGCCCCCTTTTTTGTTTCACGCAATAAATGAGAGTAAAAGATGCCGTTTGCCTTAGGTCAACGCTGGATAAGTGATACCGAGTCAGAACTCGGATTAGGAACAGTCGTTCAAGTTGAAGGCCGCATGGTTACGCTGCTATTCCCTGCCACTGGAGAAAACCGGATGTTTTCTCGCAGTGAAGCTCCCTTAACCCGAGTTATTTTTAACCCAGGTGACACTGTCGAAAGCGGTGAAGGTTGGAGTATCACCATTGAAGAGCTTGAAGAAAAAAACCAATTGGTGATTTATCATGGTATTCATAGCGAGACTCAAGAAAAAGTCAGTCTTCGTGAGACCATGCTAAGCCATAATATTCGCTTTAATAAACCACAAGATCGTTTATTCGCCGGACAAATTGACCGCCTAGAACGTTTTGGGGTGCGTTATCAATGTCAGTTATTGCGCCACAAATTAGCCAGCTCAGATTTACTCGGTCAACAAGGCCCACGCGTAGGCTTAATTGCACATCAGCAGTGGATTGCTCATGAAGTGGGTAGCCGTTACGCTCCACGCGTATTACTGGCCGATGAAGTCGGTTTAGGTAAAACCATTGAAGCTGGCTTAATTATTCATCAGCAATTACTCACTGGTCGTGCTGAACGTATTTTAGTCATAGTCCCGGACACACTTCGTCACCAGTGGTTAGTTGAAATGCTGCGCCGCTTTAATTTACGCTTTTCAGTATTTGATGAAGATCGATGCGTAGAAGCTTATGCCGATAATGACAATCCGTTTTATACCGAGCAGTTAATTATTTGTTCACTTGATTTACTGCGCAAGAAAAAGCGTCTTGAACAAGCTGTAGACGCTGATTGGGACTTAATGGTTGTCGATGAAGCTCACCATTTAGAATGGTCAGAAGATGCCCCTAGTCGCGCTTATAAAATCGTCGAAGCGTTAAGTGAAGTGGTCCCTGGTGTATTACTCCTTACCGCGACCCCTGATCAACTCGGTCATCAAAGCCACTTTGCTCGTTTACGTTTGCTCGATCCAGATCGTTTTTATGATTACGATGCTTTCTTAGCTGAAGAAGCAAGCTACAAAGATGTGGCAGAAGCAGCTGAAGCATTAAGTCAGGATAAAAAATTACCCGACAGTGCCATTAACAGCTTAACTGAGTTGCTTAGCGAGAAAGACATCGAGCCAAGCATTCGTTTGATCCAGTCAAAAGATGTTGATGCAGAATCACAGCAAGCAGCACGTCAAGAATTGCTCCAAGAATTGCTCGACCGCCATGGCACTGGCCGCGTACTTTATCGTAACAGTCGCGCATCAGTAAAAGGCTTTCCAAAGCGTATATTTAATGCTTATCCATATGAGATGCCTGCGCAGTACGTGACCGCTGAACGCGTTAACGCCATGATGGGCAGTGCCAAGCAGCCACTGGCTAAAGCAGCACAAGCATTAAGCCCTGAGAAGCTTTACCAGGCCTTTGAAAATGACAGTGCCAGCTGGTGGAAGTTTGATCCACGGGTAGATTGGTTAATTGAGTTCCTAAAATCGCATCGCAGTAAAAAAGTACTGATTATTGCTAGCCAGGCTGAAACTGCATTAAGCCTTGAAGAAGCGCTGCGAACCCGCGAAGGTATTCAAGCTACGGTATTCCATGAAGATATGTCGATTATCGAACGCGATAAAGCCGGCGCTTACTTTGCTCAAGAAGACGGCGGCGCCCAAGCATTAATTTGTTCTGAAATTGGTTCCGAAGGCCGTAACTTCCAGTTTGCTAGCCATTTGATTTTGTTTGATTTGCCGCTCAATCCTGATTTGTTAGAGCAACGTATTGGCCGCTTAGATCGTATTGGGCAACAAAACGATATCCAAATTCATTTGCCTTACTTGCGCGATACCGCTCAAGAAAGATTGATGCGTTGGTATCATCAAGGATTAAATGCATTCGAACTCACCTGCCCGAGCGGTCATGTGTTGTTTAACGAATTTGCCGATGAACTCATTAACGTACTTTGCGACGATGATGAAGATCAGATGACTCAATTGCTGAATCACACCCAGCATCGTTATAAAGAGCTTAAACAGGCAATGGAGCAAGGCCGCGATAAATTGCTAGAGATAAACTCTCACGGTGGCGAGCGTGCCAATGCATTAATTAAGCGTTTATCAGACAGCGATAACGATACTCATCTCATCGGTTCGGTCATTCGTTTATGGGATATTATTGGTGTCGATCAAGAAGATCGCGGTGAAAACTCAATCATTTTACGCCCGAGTGAGCACATGATGTTCCCTACTTATCCTGGGCTGAATGAAGACGGTATTACGGTGACGTTTGATCGTGAAACCGCTTTGTCTCGTGATGACATTGCATTTATCACCCAAGAGCATCCTTTAGTACAAACCGGCTTAGATTTAATCACCGGCTCAGAAACGGGCACCACCAGTGTGGCAATTCTAAAGAATAAAGCGCTTCCCGCGGGGACGCTGTTTTTAGAATTAATTTACATGGCTGATGCCTCTGCCCCAAAATCGACTCAGTTATACCGTTATTTACCACCGACACCTATCCGGGTGTTATTGGATAAAAATGGTCTTAATATGGCAGATAAAGTGGACTATGCCAGTTTTGACAAACAGCTAAGTGCGGTAAACCGTCACATCGCTAGCAAGCTTGTTAATGCCTCACAGCCTATTTTACATCCGTTATTGGCCAAAGGTGAAGAGTATGCAAAAGAGTCGCTTAAGCAGCTAGTAGTGAATGCTCGCGCTAAAATGACTCAACAACTCACAGGCGAGCTGGAAAGACTTGAAGCCCTAAAAGCCGTAAATCCGAACATTCGTGAAGACGAGCTAGAATATATTCGTAATCAAATGACCGAGATAACGGGCTACATGGATAACAGTCAATTACAGCTTGATGCAATACGTATGGTACTTGTCAGCCACGTATAACGGCTAACTAGCATTAAATAATGTTGTATAAATCATGTCGTGTAACCAATGCCCTGTATATCAGGGCATTGTTTTTATTCGCGGTTATACATTAAGCTAACCGCATTATGGTGTTATTCGCTCGAGGTTATGGTGCAACTAGGACAATTTAGTCGGTTATTAATCGTAACGATAAGCATATTACTGGCAGCGCCTGGCGCAAAGGCACAGCAACCTTACGGCTACTTACCTACCGATGAAATCAAATTTATCACTATTGACGGTAAACAAACTGAAGTGCTTGTAAGGTCTTGGCAGAGTAAAAAACACTTTGGTTCAGCGATGATTATTGCTGCGTCGGACACCGATGCTGATGCTGCCGGCTTAGCCAGCTACTTACGAACCAATATTAATGCCCGCGGTTGGGCAAGTATTAGCTTAACCCCAGCAAAAGGGCTATATCGGCCTAACTATGCAACAAAACCAGAAGAAATCACTAAAGCAGGCACCGAACAACTGCAATTAACCAGCAATAAAAGTATCCCAAAGTATGAGTCGTCTCAATTGCTTGAATTACGTAACTTTCAGCAAAGTAATCTCAATGAAGCCCTGAACCAATTAACCTCAACCACCAGTTTATTTCCTGGCGGCAAGATTCTAATTGTTATTGATGACACGGCCGGCATGGTCACGAATCTGCTTTATGACAAAAAAATTCCCATCCCTGATGTGCTAGTCATCGTCAACGCTTATCGCGAATTTGAGTATTTAATTGATCCGCAAAGTCAGCGTAAATCGATCGCCGAACAATTAGTCACCATGTCGATCCCGATCCTTGATATTCAATCCGCCGATGCACATCCGAATTCAATTGAACAAGCACCTACCCGCCTCAACTACAATCAAGTGAAACCTGCTAAGTATTATCGCCAATACCAAATGAGCTTGGACTTAAGCAGCCCGAGTGGCTGGGAAGAAGCCCTCGATCAAATAGAAGGCTTTTCCAGAACCGTTATCGGAAGATAGTAAATTCAGCGTAGCCATGACTAAAAATAGAGCATTAGCGAAAACAGATTATTACCACCAAGATTGACGAGAACGATAGGCTTTATCAGGATTTTTAGTTTGTCTAATCGCAGCAATCACGCGGTTTTTACCCAGCAACAACCTTATTTGGCTTAGTGATTCTCGAGCTAATAGGCTGCGCACTGAAGCGGTCCAACTTTGATTGATGCTGCGTTTAATCGCAGCATTAGCATCCGGGGAAGTGCGGATGATTTTTTGGGCTAATAACGTGGCACACTCATAAGCGTTATCACTTATTTGAGTCACCAAGCCTAGCTCAAGCGCTTGCTCGGCAGTTAAAATATCCGCGGTATAGGTCAACATCAACGCTTTGTCTTTGGGCATAATTTGCCTTAATGCCACCAAACCAGCCATATCTGGCACAAGTCCCCACTTTGCTTCCATTATCGACAACTTACAACTTGGCGTCGCAATACGAATGTCAGCACCCAATGCAATTTGAGTCCCACCGCCGTAGCAACAACCTTCTAGAACCGCAATAACAGGAACAGGCAAACGCTGCCATCCCAACGACACACGTTGGGCTAAATTTGCATTACCAGGCAACCACTTGAATAAAAGCTTTAATGCACTTGTAGGTGAACTCGCGACACTTTTCACATCCAAGCCTGAACAAAAGTTACCTTCAGCACCCGATAAAATCACCGCATTAACTCGTTTATCGCCACGGAGTTGTTTAATTACGTTATCAATCGCAGTAAACATTTCAACATTAAGCGCATTAATTTTACTGGGTCTATTTAAGCAAACATGGGCAATGCCATTATCTACCGTCAACTTAATCAACTCTCTTTCCATGAAACACCCTGTTACTGGTCAGTCCAGTTTTTAGACTAACATATCTGGACTATCTGGCGAATAGTAATAACATGACAAATAATCGGCACTGGTCAAAATATTGCCACACGTTATTTTGAACAAAATTTCATTGAGTGTTAGCCTTATATATTATCAATATAAGCATAACCATCTAATCTTCATGTTTTTACATAACATGTAACACCTGATTGATATGACATTGATGACTTTGTGGCAACGGCCACATAAATGTTACAAACTTAATTAAATGTTAAAACTAAGTTATCAATATTGTAAGCAAATAAGTATAATGATCTAACGAACAAAAAATCGCTGTAAATAGTCTTATAATAATAACTATCCGCCTCGCACCACTCGCAGTTGCATTAACGAGTTTTTTTCCCCTAAAGGCGAAATAAGGAAGACCAGCAACAATGACCATTCCAATATTAATATGCGACGATTCTGCGCTCGCCAGAAAACAAATGGCAAGAACTCTCCCCAAAGATTGGGACGTTGAAATTAGCTACGCCACCAATGGCGCTGAAGGCCTTGAAGTTATTCGCGCAGGTAAAGGTGAGATTGTGTTTCTCGATCTCAACATGCCAGTCATGGATGGTTACGAAGTACTTCAAGCGGTACAACAACAAGATTTACCGGCACTGATTATTGTGGTGTCAGGTGATATTCAAATTAAGGCTCATGAACGAGTCAAAGCATTAGGTGCCCTCGACTTTATTCAAAAACCCGTTAGTGCAGAGGCTATTAGCCATATTCTGCAAGAGTACGGTATTTTGACTCTTACCCAGGGTAATAAAGCTGAAGAAACGCCAATGATGAAAGTTGACATGCGTGATGCATGTCAAGAAATAGCCAACGTCGCCATGGGCAGAGCCGCTGACTTGCTCGCTAAGCTTCTGGATGTATTTGTACTACTGCCTATTCCTAACGTTAATGTGCTTGAAGTCAGCGAATTAACGATGGCCTTAAAAGCCACCGAACGAAACTCAACAGTCTCTGGGCTTTGCCAAGGATTTATTGGTGCAGGTATCGCAGGTGAAGCGTTATTACTGTTCCATGATTCTAGTTTTGAAGATATGGCCAAGTTAATGGGATTAGAAAATCCAAATGATATTGGTACTGAAATAGAAGTAATGATGGACACTGGTAATGTGCTCATTGGCGCTTTTTTAAATGGTATTTCTGAACAACTCGACATGAAATTCAGTCAGACCCATCCAGTAGTGCTTGGCAGACACTGCAGTGTCAACGAGCTCATTCACGACAACTCTGACAAATGGCAGCGCACTCTCGCGATGGAAATTAACTATCGAATAGAAGATTACAATATTGAATGTGATCTTCTGCTGCTATTTACTGAAGACTCTATTCCTACGCTGAACTACAAACTTGGCTATTTACTCGACTAATGTTGGATACTTTTTATGTCAAATGATCAAAGTGCGATGAACGAACTCCACTGGCTAATCGATATGGTGCAAACCATTGAGGTTGGTTTAGTTGTGCTCGATCGCGACTATAACATCCAACTTTGGAACGGTTTTATGGAAAACCACAGCGGTGTCTCACCCAATTCCATTAAAGGTAGTAATCTATTTGAAAAGTTTCCCGACTTACCCGCCACGTGGCTAAAACATAAAATGGAGTCGGTTTTTTTACTTAAAAATCGCACCTTTATTAGTTGGGAACAGCGTCCATACGTATTTCAGTTTAAAAACTATCGTCCAGTGACTGGCCGAGCCGATTTTATGTACCAAAATATTACCTTACTGCCATTAGCTTCGTTAACAGGGCAAATCACTCATATCAGCATTATTATCTATGATGTGACCGATATTGCGGTTAATAAACTGCAACTTAAAGCCGCTAATGAGCAACTTGAACAACTCAGTCAAACCGATGGTTTAACCCTTTTGCATAACCGTCGCCATTGGCAAAGTTGCATGGAAAAAGAATTCGATCGTTATTCACGCTATGGCGATGCGGCATCATTGGTGATGATTGATATTGATAATTTCAAGCGCATTAACGATGAATATGGTCACCCTGCCGGTGATAAAGTGATCCAACATATTGCCTATTTGTTAAAGCAAGCATTGCGTGACACTGACTGTGCTGGCCGATATGGCGGAGAAGAGTTTGGAGTGGTGCTATCTAAGACAACCGCAGAAGAAGCTCTCAACTTTACCGAACGATTAAGAAAGCGCATTGAAGCATCGGAAGTCGCATTCGAAAACCGCCTCATTAGAGTCACGGTGAGTCTGGGCATTAACGATTTAGATTCTGAAATAGATAATAGCTCAACCTGGTTATCGGGTGCAGATAAAGCCTTATATGTCGCTAAGCAAGAAGGCCGTAACAAAAGCATCATCCATAAATAAGCGCCTAGCAAACTTTTTGGTTATCCATAAAAAAACGCCCATCTTTGATGAGCGTTTTTTTATGGAATTAGACCATCGATTTATTAGTGAAATGTACCATCTTCATCTTCATAGTCTTCTTCGTCATCTTCGTCTTCTTCATCGCCTTCAACTTCATCACCGACAAAAAAAGTACCCCAACCGTCGTAGTCTACTTTTTGCTTGCCCGCAACGAGAATCAACTGTTCACATGCTTTATCCAGCAAAGGCACTTCTAGCTTATGCTTGGCAATAGCGTCAAAACAGAAAATAATCGAGCCATCTTCAAGTTCCATTTCTTCGGCATCATTCACTTCAAAACCAAGCTTAAATGCATCAACAGCGGCTTTTTCTAAACGATCAAAATTAGTCGCCGAAAAATGATGTTCAATTGTATATTCCGCATCAGGCTCTGAACCATCAGCAAGTAAGGCATCAACAATTTCAAGATTCTCAGCAAATTGCTCTTTTAACTGACGCTCAACAGACATGGATTACTCCGTAAATAGGACTCGTAAAAATGTTAATCAATTATACCCAAACTGACACAAGTTGCGAGCTTATGACGGATGTTTGACGACCAATAACATGGTTAAGCT
Source organism: Shewanella sp. BF02_Schw (assembly GCF_014596695.2). NCBI lineage: Bacteria > Pseudomonadati > Pseudomonadota > Gammaproteobacteria > Alteromonadales > Shewanellaceae > Shewanella > Shewanella sp. BF02_Schw. Next base: position 423,132 of record NZ_JABKAW020000004.1, on the reverse strand, counting down.
TTGGCTTGCTGCATTAATGCTTCTGCTTCTTTGTTTAATTCAACTAAACGCGCCGACATAACTTGATGCACCTTAGCGTTTAACGCTTTAACATCATTCTTATCTAAGCCCGCAGTTGCTATCGGCTCCTGCATTTCTACAATCACCACACCGTTGTTCCAACGATTAAGGTTAATATGATTCTGACAAGAAGCTAATACTGGCACTATTGGCGCTTGAGCAGCGACTGCAGTATGGAATGCACCCACTTTAAAAGGTAATAATCCACGACCGCGTGAACGAGTCCCTTCAGGGAATATCCACACTGATAATAGTTTATTTTTCATTTTATCTACCGTTTTAGCCATAGTATCGAATGCACTATGACGATTGTTACGATCGATAAGGATATTGCCTGATAGCCAATATATTTGCCCAAATAAGGGTACCCACACCAAGCTCTTTTTACCTAAGCTGACAGTCCCTTTAGGCACAACTGACGTATGAGTAAATAAATCAAAATTATTTTGATGATTGGCTAAATAAATACACGGTTGCGATGTTGCACTGACTGGATGAGCACGTCTAATGACCTTAATGCCTAATACCGGTGCAACCGAACCAAAAAAACGGGCAACCAAATGTACATTGTCGCGATGCATTGGCCGCACAAGGCAAATAACAACTGAAAATATAAAGGCTAAAAATAACAGCACAACGAGAATGATTGAACGAGCGATAAGCAGCACAGCATACTCCTGCAATAAAATTGGCGTCAGTATAACGATGCTAGTCTAGGGACTCAACGTTTTGTTTACATATGTACGCTGAAATACTCTGCCCCTGTGATCTGGGGCAGAGTAACTTAGCTTATATGACAGAAGCTTATATGGCAGCTAGATGGCAGATAATTATTTAGCAGGTTGATGCACTGATGTTGGTGAACGTAGTTTAAGTAACATTCTAAACAACAATGCACTTAATGCTAATGTCGCAACAATAGCGGCACCACTGGGTAAGTCATAGCGAGCAGACAACAGTAGCCCAGCAATATAACCCACTATGCCTACGCCATAAGCCCACACTAACTTGGTTTTACCTTGATACTTATTTAATGCCAAAGCCGGTAAAATAAGCGTGCTAAACACTAAATACACGCCTACTAACTCCACCGACAAAGTAATCACTAATGCAAATAAAAAGTAAAAACCTGCACCATCTAATATCCGTGGTTTAGCGATGATCACCCCAAGAATACCTGCAGAGACCACTGCAGGTAATGCTAACTGAGACCAACTCACCCACAATATTTGACCCGACATTAACTGTTTTAATAATTCAGCACCGTGAGGGTCATTGGCTAACAATAACATTGCCGCCACCGCACTGAGCACATAAAAACAACCAATAAAAGCCTCGAGTTCACCGACTAAGTGTTTTGCCATCCAAGCGATAACTCCAGCACCGGCTAATGCAAACAACGCTGGCATCCAAACATGAGCAAACGGTAACGCTTCTACTCGATGATCTATGTGCGATACGATTGCCCCCAATGCAGCGACCTGAGCGATAGCCAAATCAATGAAGATAATGCCACGCTTAAGCACTTGTTGACCTAACAACACATGAGTTGATAACACTAATAGCCCTGCCACTAACGCAGGCAACAAAATAGACAGTAGCTCGACATCAAACATAGTGTTATTTCACTCCATTTAATAACGTCAGCAAACTATCATATAGACTGATTAAGTCTTTGCTTTCATCGTTACCACCTACCGACATCGGTAACACCAATACCGGCAGATTTGCGCGTTCACCTAACCATTTAGCACCTCGTTCATCTTGATATGAAGCGACGATTACCGCCATTACATCGCCTTTTTCAGCACGAGTAAGTAATGAGGCTAAATGGCTGCTGGTGGGTGCTAAGCCGGGTTTAGGCTCAAGATCTGCCACTTGCTCTATTCCAGTCCAATTAAATAAATAACGGAAGCTCGAATGATAAGCGATGACCTTTTTGCCGGCTAAGTTTTTAGCTTGCTCTTGCCACTGCGGTATTTTAGCCTGCCAACGTTGGCTAAAGTCGCTCAACGACTGGGCATACTGACTGGCATTTTCTGGATCAACTTCAGTAAGCTTAGCGCTCAAGGTTTGCGCAACGGTCAACATCCGCAAGGGATCTAAATGCAAATGAGGATTTCCCTTTGCATGCACATCACCCATTGAACGATCTACTTGAGTTAACTTATCCAAGGTATCAATTTGGTCTGCTGCAAAAAACAAGCCTTTATCTGTTGAGTTAACCTGAGGATTAGCAGACTTCATTTGTAACATTGGCAACCAACCAATTTCTAAATCGGCCCCTGCACACACTACCAAATCAGCTTGGCGCATTTTAGCAATCAAGCTTGGTCTTGCTTGTACTTGATGTGGATCTTGCATCGCTGTGGTGGCCGAATACACCCTCGCATCGGGCGCTAAAGTTTGCGCTAATGCGGCATATTCAGGTTCACATGCAAACACGTTCAGTTCCGCTTTAGCTGTCGCGGTAAACAGCAGCGACATTGAAGCCACTGCTAAAAGCAATTTAGAATTGATGCGCACCGTGAGCTCCTAATGACATGACATATTGTAAAGTAAAGATATTATCATCTTCGAAACCATCGAAATTAGTTCCAGTCTGATGAGTGTATTGCAAACGCACGGTCGAAAAATGACTGCTATGCCAAGCAAGACTGACTTCAGACTCTTTTAATTTCTGTGGGTCGAGGTGATCTTCATGGATTTCATTAGTATCAATTTGACCGTAACGAATCCCAGCAGACCAACTTGGTGAAAATTGATACACACTACTCACGTACCAACCTTGATGATAGTCATCAGTACTAACGTCCTCATGATCTGCCTCAAGAATATGTCCAGGCTCCATACCAAAAATGTCAGTGACTCTAAAATATTCGCCACTCACGGTTAAGTTTTGATATTTGTAATTACCATTAGGTGCCCACTTATAAACAAAGTCAGCTATGTAGGTATTTTCACCAGTATAAGATGCACTATGGCTGTGTTCAGTGTGTCCTTCCTCATCAACCACTTCATCTTCATGCTCCTCTTCGGCATAAGCTTGACCATTCTGATTGCGCAAATAGCTCAACCCTAGTTGCCAAGAACTCTCGATACCAATGTCACCACCAATCTTGGTTAATGCGGTATACACGCCAACATCATCAAAATCACGCTCTCCGTGCTCATCTGTCGCACGTAAACTTTCACCTTTAAACGCTTCAACGCCCATGGTCCAGTAGAGATCTGTTGGGGCCACATAATTTAAACGAATACCATCATCAAAATAATGACCACCTAAAAATGCACGATAGGCCGCTGGACGTTCTGAAAATGCATCGGTATGTAAATGTTGATTATTTAAATAACCAATATCCGATAAAAATCGACCCGCACGAACCGATAAACCGTAAGGCATCGCTAATGTTTGGATAAAGGCTTCTTCTAAATTAAGCTCTGTTTCACCGTCATGAGACTCAACAACTGCGGTCACTTTACCGTAAAACATTTCATCAATATTGGCACTTAATGCCAACTCAGTTTCGCCTAAACCAAAACCTTCAGCACGCTCAGCTAATGGCCGGTCGCCCGTTTGGTAATAACCATCGAGCACCGCACTAATACTAGGATTAGTTAAACTAGAATCTTCTGCCATTGCAGAATACGAACTCACAGCACAAGCCAGTGCCAATAACGAAACACGTGTGTTTAACGCAGACATAATATCTCCAAAATACAACAAGTAGCCGCCTATCTGGGTTTAGAATAAACCGACAGATAACGGAAAATAAATCATTACAATGTTGGACTAACGAGATACAGGTGGGGCACGACTTTGATAGTAGGCTTGGAATACGCTAAGTAAAAAAGGCAGCGTATAGTGTTGGCGTTCGAACGTTTGCTTAGAAACAGCAAAAACTAAATTGGAAGAGTGAAGCGTTTTATTAAGCTGATGCTGATGGAAACACAAGGTACAATGATTTTGTACGCCGTCATCAAGATGTTTAACTGAGTGTGCAGACGCAGCAACAGACAACACAATCAAAATGGCACTGAGCCAGATTGCGATAGTTTGTCTTATTTTGATGCGGGAACTCACCAGCACAACTCCATCAGGTTAATAAAAGTGAGCGTTAGTGTAAAAGACCGTAGCTGAAAAGCAACCCTTAGATTGTGACAATTCATGACAACCCATTCACAACGACGCTCATTAGCAACTAATATTAACCACTACCAATAACAACTACCAATAACAACTAATAGGTGACTAAGTCGTTATTTTTAAGATAGCCTTAAGCTATGACCCATACCATAACGAATGTGTAAAACATCATCATTACAGGACAAACACCATGGCACAATTTATTAAAGAAAACATTGGCATCATTTTAGTCATGATCATTGTTGGGGTTGTCGTGTTAGGCGGGATTTACTATGTTGAAGCATCACTAGAAAGCCAAGTTATTGAAGTTAATTAACAAGCTTATTTCGCACTAGTCTCTGCACTAGGATCATTTTCAGGTGCTTCAATCAGCTGTAAATGGTCCATAATATGCGACAAACCAACCATAATAACGGCCAAAATAATCAATGGAGTAGTGATAACGGTTACACCCTCAACAAAATAACCTACTGCAGCAGCAACAACCCCACCATAGAAACCTACTATTTTAACAACTGACAAATATTTATTATGCCCAAGCCATGCAGCACAATGAGGGCATTGAACTTCTACGGACAAACCTTTCCCGCGACTGTCTTTCACCTTCGCAATTGAAAAAGATTTATAGCAATGAGCACATTGCAGCGACATGATAATTTCCTCAGTTCAATAATGGCGGCAGTGTAACAAATTAACCAACCAATTACTGTACTTGGCTCCTATAGGATTTTTCCACTATCATAGCCGCAACTCAGAGCCAAAGGACCACTTTCCATGCTACGGATTTTACTTACGTTATTATTATTCACCTCGGCAGTGTTTATGACGCCATCTCTTCGTGCAGAACAAGATGCAGTGGTACCGATTGTTGCCACTAGCCAGCTAACCGATACCCAGACTCAAATAAGTCGCTTACAACAAACGATCGAGCAAGATACCAAATTACTATTTAAAGCAAAAGGTGAACTACGTGCATTTACTGAATATCGCATTAAAAACAAATCGTCTGAATTACGCGACATAATTGGTCAACTCATTGCAACACCCGACGCTGACCAGCAATATCTAGTCACTTTAGTGCAAAGCCAAATGGCCTTTTTAGAGAATGTCAGTGCATACTTAAACGACCACATTATGACCATGCGTCTTGGATTAAGCCAAGATGATGACAATAAGAGCATCTTAGCCATTTCACAACGCGAATTTGAACGCGACCATTATCTCAAGGCACAATTAACCACTCTGCAGTGGGCAGAAACACTGAATATAGATGTGAGTGTCCAAAAGCAAAAATTGACCGAGTTTATGCTCAATAGAGCCGATCAGTTCGATAGTTTAGTGCATTACACTCAAGATGAATTACAAAAAGCCGTTGCAGAAGCCGCAGATGCTGGAGCTGATATTACCAGCGAACAAAAAGCTGACGTGGTGGCACTAAAAGAACGCTTGGAGCAAAGTAGCGCTAGCTTAGCGGTTTCAGCGGGCATACTCGAAACATTGGGCCAGAACGTGGCACCATTTAAACAAACATTGTTTAGTGTGTCTGGTGATATCACCCAAGATGTGCTGAACTTTAGCGTTGCATCTAACCTGCTACAGGGTTGGGGTAAAGTCATTAAAGATCAGACGATTAATAATGGGCCCAGTTTAACCTTTAAGATTTTAGTGTTTCTATTCATATTATTTGCCGCAAGTTTAGTCGCCAAAATTGTCACTCAAATTATCTCTAAAACGGTACGAGCATCAAAATTACAATTTAGCCAATTACTGCAAGACTTCTTTATATCTTTGTCCAGTAAACTAGTGTTTGCCCTAGGATTATTGATAGCCTTATCACAGCTCGGATTTGAGCTTGGGCCGTTACTCGCAGGTTTTGGTATTGCGGGAGTCATTATTGGTTTCGCACTGCAAGATACCCTGTCTAACTTCGCCTCAGGCATGATGATCTTAATCTACCGCCCATTTGATGTCGGCGACTTAATTAATGCTGCTAATGTCACTGGTCGCGTCAGCCACATGAGCCTAGTCTCGACAACGATCAAAACATTAGATAACCAACGCCTTATTGTGCCAAACAATAAAATTTGGGGCGATACCATTAACAACATCACCGCAGAACATCAGCGCCGAGTAGACATGACCTTTGGCATTAGCTACAGCGACAATGTTGAACATGCAGAGACCATTTTAAAAAGTATTGTCGAACAACATCCTAAGGTGCAAACGCATCCAGAACCGATAGTCAAACTCCACACACTCGGCGAATCGTCAGTCGACTTTATTGTAAGGCCTTGGGTTAAACCCGATGATTACTGGGAAGTGTACTGGGACATTACTCGCGCAGTGAAAATACGCTTTGATGCGGAAGGCATTAGTATTCCGTTCCCACAACGCGATGTACATATTTATCAAAAGTAAGCTTTGCGCTTAACAATAAAAAGGCTCAAGTCATCGACTTGAGCCTTTTTATTGCAGGATAACATTAGCTAACCTAAGGGCTTATAAATAAGTGATGCTGCCCTGTAAATGCGGTCGGCGGCCTTTAACATCTCGCATTTCAAAACGTTTACCATTTTCAATACTTTCAAACGCAAACGTCACTTCAGACGGCATAAATACTGGCAGTTTAAATTCAACATCAACTTGAAACGGTCGATCGCCAACAAACGTCATTAACTGAGATAACACCCGCGCTTTAGACCACATCCCATGCGCTAACACTCGCTCAAAACCAAAGCGTTTTGACAACAAAGGATGTAAATGGATCAAGTTATAATCGCCAGAAGCTTTAGCATAGCGACGGCCTAAATCATCGGTTAAGCGCCATTGCTGAACGTTTTCCCATACCATACCTGATGCTTTAGGTGGACGAGCACGACGACCTGCAGACTCTATACGATATAAGTAAGTTGATAGCGCTTGCCAAACTAACTCTTCACCGACAAACACTTTAGACACCAAATCAAACTCAAGCCCAGCATCGGTCGTGCGACTTGTGGCTAACTCACACTGTACGATTAAGGTTTCATCTGCTCGCACTGGGCGTAATACACTAATACTATTTTTTAAATGGAGCATGCCAAGTAACGGAAATGTCACCGCTTTATGGGTAAAAATCATCGCATGTAAACGAAACGCCCAAACATACAAATACGTTGGCGGTAAAGTCATACCGTCATATTCAAAACTGCACACAGCAGCATATTGGCTAATTTTATCTTGCGACAACACCACATTCGACGCTTGTACATAAATATTCGGAAGCGGTTGTTGGTTCCATCCCGGTTTACGTCCAAACAGGATTTTGCGATACAAAGACAAAAGCGAAGGCATCGCTTTTAATTCGATAGCGTAGTCGTGACTCAAAATGTTGTACCCTAGGTAGGCAGCAAAAAGCATGTGCTGCAAAACGGTTAATAGATGATTATACCTTAGACTCCTGCCGTTGCTAAACCGCTAATTACTTTTTGCGTTTAAAACAGTATGTCGCGACAACATATATTGATGCCATCAACTCACAAACTCTCGACACAATGGTTGTGACTACTCGCTTACTACAACTAATTTACCTTTACCTTTTTCAATCCAAAATGAGATAATTATCCGACTTAACTGACCTAACGCAGCCGATACAGTGCAAGACAAAAACTTTGATAAACTCAGCCAAAAATTTGCCCAAAATATTTACGGTACCACTAAAGGTGAAATCCGTGCTGCAGTATTATGGCGCGACTTAGTTCCGGCTTTAGCCAGCCTTGGCAAACCAAGATTACGTATTTTAGATGCCGGTGGCGGTTTTGGTTATTTGAGTCAAAAACTGGCAGCTTTAGGCCATGATGTCGTGCTATGTGATATTTCTGAGCAAATGCTTGCCCTAGCACAGCAACAGATTGAAGCGGCAAATACTGCATTATCGATACAGTTAATCCACAGCCCAATACAAGCATTAACCGTTGAAGAGTATGGTCAATTTGATGTCATTCTCTGCCATGCGGTAGCAGAATGGTTAATTGATGCCCGCAGCACCTTGCAAGGTTTACTGGCATTATTAAAGCCTAATGGTTTATTTTCTCTGATGTTTTTTAATAAAGAAGCTTTACGGTTTCATAGCTTAATATCAGGTAATTTTGACTATGTTAACCGTGATTTCAACGTCAAAAAGAAGGTCGGATTAACCCCGACCCACCCGCTGTATATTGAAGATGTCCGCACTTGGTTTAGCCAATGGCAACTGTCGATGGTGAGTCAATCGGGCGTAAGAGTTATCAATGATTACTTGAAACACAATCTGCCACCTGGCTTTGATAAACATCAACTGATTGAGATGGAGTTGGCTTATTCTCAACAAGAACCTTATTTATCGCTTGGGCGCTACATTCACTTTGTAGGCCAATCGACTTCACAATAAACTCAGGCTTTAGTATCTTATTTTCAACAACTTATTTTCAATAACTTACTTTCAATAACTTACCTTTCGAATAGCTGGCACCACATCGACATTAACACTGTAAAAAGCTACAGCGAGTAATCGTTGCTCCTTGCTGTTTCAGTAGGTCAGGAATAGCTTGCTGTCCGACAATATGGCCAGCGCCCACCACAATAAATAATTGTTTGTGGGTTTTACTTTGCAACAACTGGATGATTTTTTGCGTCATCGTGTGATTACGTTGCCACAACAGTTTTTCGAGTAATTCATCAGCATCGCCCGCTTGCGATTCCATAATTTTTGCTAGAGCATTACTATCGCCTTGGCGCCAAGCGTAGATTAAATCAAGCATTTCAGCATCGCTAGCGTTAATCGAATCATCCAGCATTTGCAGCTGAGTCGCAGTTGAAAATGATGAAATTAATTCGAATTGAAACTGAATGCTTTCCAGCTCAACCAAAGCTTTACCACTGCGATTTGCCATAAAATAAGCGTCGACACCCTGTTCTGCGCTGTAACCTAATTGCCCAAAACGCCCCATGCTAATTTGCGCTGACTGCAACCAAGGTGCATACGGAGCCAGTGCTTGGCATAAGGTTTGATGACTTTGACAATACTCTTGCCGAGTCGCATTAACGTCTGCGGCAATATCTGCCGACAAACCACCATATTGTTGCAATAACGCCCCAGTATCGCCTTGGCTAATATCAGCTTCAACGACCAACGCATCCGATTGTTTAAATGCTGATTCAATATGTTGTGCTAATGGGTAAAAGTCTTGCCGACCAATATGAATGGAGCCCAATAAATACGCTTGCTGTTGCTGATACTCTATTTTATAGAATACCGGTGAATCCAACGCAGCTGCCGATGTCGATGTAAAACACAGCAGTAATGCAACTAAACCGTAGCAATTTCGTTGTAAGCGACCATAAATCAAATTGATATTGAAAATAAGCCGACTTTCTCTTGTTGCCTGCATACCAGCTCCTTATAATTAACGTTATTCTTTGCACATGCACTATGAGGCAATTATGCCGTACACCAATGTTTTTCTACAAATAAAAGAAAACCTGCAAGTCGCCTATAGACAAGCCATTGATTCAGATGCTCGCCTCGATGAGTTACGTAAAGAAGGCCACGGTAAGTTTGTGGCGATTTTTACGGAAGATCAAGGTTTTACAACTAGTAGTAATCGTTTCTTACCTTATGTACAAGAAATGGTTGCAGAATTTGATGCGATGCAGAACAGCACTCATGTTGCACCAGAGACACTTGAAGCCTTTGTCAAAAAGCTTGCGGCCTTACTACAAACACTACAAGTATTTAAACTCGCCAAGTAATCGCTATGCTCGCAGGGTCTGTTGATCTTTCTAAGTTGTTTTTGCAGCGAATTGTTAGTCATTCATATAAGACAGAGGCTTTGTAGTGTAGTTATGCTACACAAAGAGCCGATAACGCAGTAGAAATGACTAACAAAGATCAACAGACACTAATACTTTCTTATTAGGAGCTTTCCATCATATGACATAATCTTGTCATATTTTCGCAATAGACTTGTCTCTCATTGGTAACAATACCGAACGCGATGCCGTTAGGTAATTAATGGAATGAGACCTACAGATGACGGCTTTACAGCTCGTAAGTGAACTTGACAACATCATCGAACAGCAATCTATCGACGCTGTATTTCAGCCGATTTTCAATGTTTCAACAAATCAATTACACGGTTATGAAGCGCTCAGTCGTGGCCCTAAAAGTAGCCCGTTACACACCCCTTTCGCCTTATTTACTACCGCCGAAAAACAAAACTTATTAAGCGAACTTGAAACTTTATGTCGCAGTATTTCAATTAATGCATTTCACTCGCGCCAGCTTAATGGCAAGCTATTTATTAATATTTCACCAAAAGCATTACTCGATCCCAATCATCCAAAAGGCATGACATTACAGCTTATTAAACAATTGGGGATCAACCCGGCGGATGTGGTTATTGAATTGTCCGAACAATATCCTGCCGACGATATCGACTTGCTAAAGTCCTGTTTAAACCATTATCGCAATCAAGGGTTTTTAACCGCTATTGATGATTTAGGCGCCGGTTATTCTGGATTACGCTTGTGGTCTGAATTAGCACCAGATTATGTCAAAATTGACCGCCATTTTATTCATCAAATAGACACCACCGCAGTAAAACAAGAGTTTGTCCGCTCTATTGTCGATTTATGCCAAAACTTAACCTGTAAAGTGATAGCAGAAGGCATTGAAACCAATGAGGAACTCACCACCCTAAAACAATTAGGGGTAACCTATTGCCAAGGCTACTTTCTTGGACGACCAGCGCTCCATCCAAACCAGCAATTTAGCAGTGAACTGAGCACTCCCATGGCTCAACCCAATTCCCGTTATTGTGAAACGGCTGAAAGTTTATGCACCAACGCCATAAAAGCATCTCCTGGTACACAACTTAAAAAAATCAGTCAAACTTTTTCTGAACAACCAGCATTACAAGCCATTGTGGTAACCGAAAATAATAAGCCATTAGGTATCGTCAATCGCAGCACATTACTCGAGCTATTCAGCACACCTTATGGCCGTGCATTACACGAAAACCGGCCTGCGAAAATGGCAATGGACACCAAGGTATTACACATTGATGCCAACGAACCGCTTACCCATGTCAGCAAATTACTCACCTCTGACTCAGTCAACACGGTAGCGCAACAGTTCATTATTTTGCGTAATCAGCAGTTGATTGGCATTGGCCATACTAAAGATTTATTACAACGTATTACTGAACATAGAATAAAAATGGCTCGACACGCAAACCCTCTCACCAATTTGCCGGGGAACGTGCCAATACAAGAAGAGCTAAAACGCTTAAGGCTACAAAAAAAATCTTACTATCTTGCCTATTTAGATTTAAGTCACTTTAAGCCCTACAACGATATTTATGGTTTTTGGCGTGGGGATGAAGTCATTCAGTTAGTCGCAAACTTGTTGCAGCCTTATCAAAATGAACATTGTTTTGTTGGCCATATTGGGGGGGACGATTTTGTTATGATAAGCATGCAAGACGACACGCTAGCCAACTGCCAAACAATTATTGAACGGTTTGAGCAACAGAAAATGAGTTTTTATAATAGCGATCACTGGCAAGCACAATCAATGCAAGCCCAAGACAGACAGGGGCTGCAATTCCAATACCCTTTGGTTTCATTATCCATTGGGGTTTTACCACCATTGGTGACCCAACAAGCAACAGAGTATCAAATATCAACGTTAAGCGCCCAAGCCAAAAAGCAGGCAAAAATCGCTTCAAATGGATTTTACCTGCATGAAAAACAATCAACAATGCTTAACTTATAATTTGGGAGCTACCGTTTTTTGTAACCAATCATCAAATAAGTTGGTTTCATATTGAAACGGTTTGTTATTGAAATTACGCGTATTGTTCATAAAACTCATGTCGATAATTTTTTCATCTCCAGCAATAATGACTTTGTCACCTTCATTTACACTGTAGCTAAACGTCGCTCTGGGTGGATATAAATCTTTTACAATACGTAAATCACCTGGCGTAGCCCCAAATGTTGGTCGCATGTCTCCAGCTAAATCAAAGTTAGTCACTTGCATTTGCAAAGTCTGCCCTGGCTTAAGGATTTTTTCAGCCTGTTTATTGATGTTTTTGGTTAAGGTTTCAAATAAACGGTTTTCAAAGCGCGACTGAAGTTCATTTGAGGTTTTAATATCACGAAAATCTTTTGGATTTTGCCACTCAATTTTAACCAGCCCCACTTCGGTAACAGGGTTCGCTTCTGGCGCATCTTCGGCCATGGCAACTTGGCATACCAATACCGGAGCAAGTAGTAAATATTTTACGTTCATAATAGACCTCCAAAGGGGTTAAGACGCTTACAACACAACCGCTTCATACTGTAAGTTAAACAATCAATCCAGCACGTCATGTTTAACGTTTGTCTAAACTGTTGTGGTCATATTGCAATGCGGATAATCGTCATTAAATTGAATGTTAGCCATCTAGCCAGCATCATATGTAATAACTATAGACCTGTTAAGCTGAACCAACGCTTAACAGTTTCATCCCACTAAAAAGGAAATCGTGCGCTCAATAAAGGATAGGTTTGACGCATCACTTTTGGCTTGGTGCTGAATTTTTTACCCACTGGTGTATTCTGGCCTGATGGCATAAACGGTAACTCATCCCCATTACGGTCTTCGTAAATTTTACCTGCAATTAAATCGTAGTCTTCCACAAACGGGTAAGCATAATCATCCACTAACGGCCATTGTGCTAACTCACCCAAGCAGTCAGGATTAGCAATAACCTTGTCATACCATTGCTGACCTAACGACAGTAAAAAACATCTAAACTCAGCAAAGGCATAGTCAGAATCGCAACCGGTAATGATGTATGCAGCGCCCCAAACTGACCATAAATAACTACGGCGTAATTGCTGGCCTAACATTTTATCAAATGTCTTTAGCGCTTCATCATCCAAGAGTTGCAATTGTTCGCGTAAACGCAATTCAAGATCAGCAGAAGACTGCTCTGGTTGATCTCGTGTTACCAGCGCCCAAAAATGTGTTTCTGTCATCAAAATGTATCCATCGCTCTATTTTGTGAGATATTCTACCTCAAATTTTCCAGCTAGATGATCAATATGAACCAAAACACAGCCCCCCGAATGCCAATTAGAGTCATGCTTCTTATCTCACTGTATGTTGTACTCACTATTATTGCTATTTGGCGCGCAACAACATATCAAGCATATGATTTATTAACACTGGGAGTGATACCGGTATTCATTGGTTTAATCAGACGTGCTGCATGGACAAAAGTACTGCTGATCAGCTACGTAGGCTTACAAACTCTCGGACTTACAGCTATCACCACAACAGCAATCATTGCCTATCAAATCACCCCTGATGACGTAAAACTTGTGTTTCAAGGTTATGACATACCACTGATCCCACTGTGGTTGTTACTGTTGAGCGTGGTGGTATTTCAATGGTGGGTAGGACTGTCTAACGTGACGAGAGACTATCTCGTTAAAAAGTAAGCATAAGACACTATTACTCTGGTTTGACTGCCATCCTTAGGGCATTTTTAGTGTACAATTTGCTCATGCGCGCAACATTAAAACAACAAAATAATAATAAATATATCTGTGGAACGTGAATTATGACTAGTTTATCCCCAAGTGAATTATCCATCCTATTACTTGAGCCGTCAGAGACTCAACGTAAAATTATCATTACGCGTCTTCAGCAAGAAGGGGTGAGCAGCATTCAAACTGCCGCAACGATTGCGGAAGCCAAAACGATTATTCAACGCCATAAACCCGACTTAATCGCCAGTGCACTGCATTTTGTCGATGGTGAAGCCACAGAGCTACTGCAATACATCAAAAGTACCCCGGCATTAAATGATATTCAATTTATGCTGGTGTCCAGTGAGTGTCGCCGTGAACAGCTCGAAATCTTTAGGCAATCAGGTGTTGTCGCCATTTTGCCTAAGCCATTTAATGCTGAGCACTTAGCGACGGCACTTAATTCGACCATTGATTTACTCAGCCACGACGAGTTGGATTTAAGCCACTTTGACGTGCATAACATCAGGGTATTAGTGGTTGATGATAGCCGAATGGCGCGTAATGTGATTAAACGCACTATTGGTAACTTAGGGATGCAACTGATTACTGAAGCGGTTGACGGTGAGCAGGCTATCAACCTAATGAAAGAAAACATGTATGACTTAGTGATAACAGACTACAACATGCCTTCGGTGGATGGTCTTGCATTAACGCAATATATCCGTAATCACAGTCAACAATCACATATCCCCATTCTAATGGTATCGTCAGAAGCCAATGACACCCACCTAAGTAATGTATTTAGTGCTGGAGTTAACGCCTTATGTGATAAGCCTTTCGAACCACAGTTAGTAAAGAAAATTCTTTACCAACTGCTAGAAGAATAACCACAGAGCCAAAAAAGACATTATTTGTACTGATTTTGCTCTAAAACCATTACAGATACTGAATTTATGGGATAAAGTGCTTTTAAACCAGCATGGCTTGTGGCATGTTATTCATGTTTTAAAAAACACTTCTATGGAAAGCAGAGAATATCAATATGAACAAAAGTGAATTAATTGCAAAAATCGCTGAGAATGCGGAACTAACTAAAGCTGAAGCTGGCCGCGCACTAAAATCTTTCGAAGAAGCGGTAACTGAAGCCATGAAAAATGGTGATAAAATTTCTATTGTTGGTTTTGGTTCTTTTGAAACCACTCAACGTGCTGCTCGTACAGGCCGTAACCCACAAACTGGCAAAGAAATTCAAATCGCTGCAGCTACTGTGCCTAAGTTTAAAGCTGGTAAAACACTAAAAGATAGCGTTAATTAATTATTACGCTCAGTCTTTTTTTGATAGAAACCTCCTCTGTGGAGGTTTTTTATTGGTTATTTTTCAGCTTTGCTTAATCTGTTATCCAGATGCCTGAGTTACATGAACAATATAGATCACTTCAGAATCCCTTCTTTCGCACAGCAAAACGCTAATCGACTCAATATAAGCAAATACCTAAGCCCAAAGTATCATTGCACAATAAAAGTGCATTAGTGCATCATTTAGCGGCAACAAAGATGCAACAAAATGATCCAGTATTATATAACTCACTAATTTAAATAATAAAAAAATATTGGCATGCGATTCGCTAATTGATCTTCAGACAAACCAACATTGAGCTCATTTAATGACACATAAATGCCTCAGTGATAATAAAACTTTAAGGGATGAAGATGAAAAAATCACTATATCAAGCTATTGCATTATCAACAGGCTTATTACTAAGCGGCTCTGCCCTTGCTGAAGTCACTGGCAATATTGGCGCAACATCGAACTACTTATGGCGTGGCACCACGCAAACCAATAATGAAGCGGCCGTTCAAGGCGGCATTGACTATGCTCATGACTCTGGATTTTATGCTGGTACTTGGGTATCGAATGTCGATTTCGGTGATGAAACCAGCTACGAATTAGATCTTTATGGTGGTTATGGCGGTAACTTTACTGAAGACCTAACTTACGACATTAGCTATCTTTATTATGCTTACCCAGATGCTGGTGGCAGTATTGATTTTGGTGAAGTAGCCTTAGTACTTGGATGGAAATGGTTAGATGTGGGTTATTCTCAAGTGATCAACGCTGATTCTGATGTGTCAGGTGCAAGTGACGAAACAGATTGGAACTATATCCAAGCCAATGCCAGTTTCCCGTTAACAGAAAAGCTCAGCATTGCGTTCCACTACGGTTACTCACAAGGCGATGTCGTTGAAGATTTATTCGGCGACACCTATGCAGACTACAATGTCACATTAAGCGCTGAAACAGACCTAGGAACTGTCTCATTTATGGCCTCTGACACGGACTTACCAGACAATGATGCTAAAGTCGTTTTAGGCTACTCATATGGCTTTAGCCTATAACGAGTCAACCTATCGCATATGCGCTTTGCAGTATTGTTCATATCGACGCCACCTAGTTAAAGGTGGCGTTTTTTTATCTGTATTGAAAGCGGAGCATTATCTACGATCAGCACATCAGCACATCAGCACATCAGCACATCAGCACATCAGCACATCAGCACATCAGCACATCCAGAATAGTTGATCACAAGCATACTCTTCGCACAAGCTAGTTTGTTTTACTAGCAAGAAAAACATTTACTGCTAAGCTCAAAGAGAAAGGTAAAAATAGCTGTCCAACTGAGGAAAAATATTTTACTTCCCTATTTAGGTTTTTTTAGTTAGAAAATGCTCATTGAATTAATACCACGCTTTTATTCAACATGAGGGTTTTGTTATGGCTAATCTTAGTGAAAGAGTGCCTGATGACACAGAAATGGACGCGATGACAACGCCTAGAAACGTTAAATCCGCAGAAACATTACAACATAAACGCCAAGTAAAACGCAGGTTAGAAGATTTCCTCGAACAAGCACAATTACGTAAAGCGATTGGTGACGACGACTTTTTCTAAAAAATAGGGATAAACGCTAATGTCGTTTATCCCTGTCTATTTTAAGCGAGCGAACTTAAACACTATTAAGCGCTAATTAATCGCCTATTCACTCTTAGTTTGTACGCGCCTAGTGTGCTTACCGGCTTGTGTTTGTGTGAGTAGCAGCTCAGCTTTGGCACCTAAGTACACATATATCCCTAACCCAACCAATAGCCCAACGACCGCCAACATCATCAGAATGGCTGGTTCAATGTATTGCTTTTCTCCCAGCGACGCTTTAAACATGGTCAGCAAAGCTTCAATTGAAATCGCGATCAAAATGGTCGAAATAAACCGCGTAATCGTTCTTCGGGTCGAACTGTGGCGGAAGATATCTTTATGCATAAGCACTTCTTCTTCCAAAATGGTTTTACCCAAATCAAAAATAGCTAAAGCCAATGTAAGAAAAATGATAATACCAAAGGGCTGTAGCGGATCATGGGTCGCAGATATTTGGCTAAATAAGGTATAAATATCGCGGATCACGGTCCACATAAGTACACTCACCAACACAAACAGACACAGTACAATCGCAGCATAAATGCTTTTAAAAAACGGTGACATTTTACGCCGAGCACTGTCGCCCATCATAAACTCGATCAATCGTGTTAGGTTGACATCAATAACCACAATAACCACTTGCCCAGAGGCCGATTTAATCATTTGTGATGCCGACAAACACAGCCCACCACCGGAGTTAGATAAATAAGGTCGAGTGATATGAACGGTGTCGATGGCAGTCAATTGAGTAAAATAAGGTCGCTGACTTCGGTCAGCATGATGACCGCAAGCCATTAGCTTAACTTGCTGATTAATGACACTGATATTAGGGCAAATCTGCATCCCTTGCTGATCAAGTAAATAAATGAGTTCCACAAAGGGATAACTAATCGCCATATCTTCAAAAATTTTAGCTGAAATAGGCTGTTCGAATAGATTAATGTCTCCCACACCGATCAAAATCGATTCTAATAATTCGTGTACCAAGTGTTCATATTCATGGTAACGCTCAATCACACTTAAATAGCTCATCGCTGCCATAGGTTTTCCTTTTAATCAAGACTACTTTAGCTAAAGCAGTTTTAATGCCAAATAAATAATCTATAATTTTTATAGACTTAAATAATATGACTAAAGGGGGTTGCGATATAAACTGATTTGTCGCACCAAAACAGTGCTACATTTGAGGTATTTTTTCATTGCCGTTTTGCGATCAACATCTGCTAATATAAGTGCTAATACTGCTTACAACATTCTCAAGATTAGGAAAAGACAATGTCTGACTCTTTATTGCGTTATCAACAAGATATTCGTCGTTTTTCTGATGAATTAATTCGCATCCAAGCACCGATTAAAATTTTGGATTCGATAAAATGGCCAAGACAAGTTGAAGATGACTTTTTAGCCAAACAAAGCAAAGAATTACCCAACGTCAGTAATGATTTCTATCAATCGATTCCTTTATCATTTAACGCAGATCAGACCCAGACCGACCTTCAAGGGTTAAAAAATGCCGTTGAGCGAGGTTTAGGCAAACGCGATAAGCTAGGTAAAATTTTACTGGCTAACATTGACCAATATCGAATAGTAATAGACATGCTGCATAACCGCGGCAAGCCAATGTTTGGTAAACTCAGCCAAGAGCTATACGGCAGTGCGAGCGACAAATTACATGGCGATCGTCATACGGTACGCCAACTGGGCGATCGCTTAAGCCATATATTTTCGCTGCCAGCAGCGCGTCACATGAGTAGCCGTCATCCTAAAATAGTGACCGCCCCAGAAGCGGTAACTATTCTTAGCGAACGCTTAGTGAAGTATTTTCATAACGATGAAATTCACGTTAAATTGAGCGATGGTATTGTCTCTGATGCGGCAGTAGGTGGCGATACCGTTAAGCTCAATACCCGCGCCATGTTCAGCGAATCGGATCTCAATGTATATGAAGTGCACGAAGGCTGGGTGCATGTGGGCACCACACTTAATGGTCGGGCGCAACCACATGCAACTTGGCTCAGTGTTGGTTCACCACGAGTGACAGCGTCGCAGGAAGGCTTAGCAGTGTTGATGGAAATGCTGACATTAAGCTCAAATCCAGGCCGTGCTCGTCGAATTAGCGATCGAGTATCTGCTGTCGACATGGCAGAACAAGGTGCCGACTTTATTGAAGTCTATCGATACTTTAGAAACCTCAACCTGAGTTCAAAAGACAGTTATCGTGTTACTCAACGGGTGTTTCGTGGTGGCATGGTTGGTGGTGGCAGCTTTTTCACTAAAGATATCTCCTACGTACGCGGTTATGTTGAAAACATTAACTTTATTCGTAGCGCCATCAGCACAGGTTTACCAGAACTAATCCCAATGCTGTTTTTGGGTAAATTAGCCATCGAAGACATTCCTGTTCTGTATCAAGCTTACCAAGAAGGCATTATTGCTCACCCTAAATATTTACCCCCAATGTTTGAAGACATTAGCGGTCTGTATGCTTGGTTTGGTTTTGCGTCTGGTATCGGCAATATCGACTTAAAAGGGGTGCAACGTCATTTTGCACGCCAATTCAAAAATGTTGTCCCGACTTCTGCTGTCGACTTATTTGAAGATTCAGAATTTGATAACAACTTCGAATAAAGAGTAAACAAAGGAAACTCGCTAAGTGTGGCATAGGTCACACTTAGCTGGCTTTACAAGTGCAATCATCAAATAAGCTAATGCATTGTTACACGACAAGTTTGCTATAGTGTAATGACCACGATGGTTGAGACTTACTATGAAACACATTCTATTTTCAGCGTTATTTTCAACGTTATTCTCCAGCTTGATATTAATAAGTGGCTGCACCCCAGCCACCCCTTCACAAGCATTAGGTACCTTAGAGCGCGATCGAGTCATTCTTCGTTCAACCGCCGCAGAAATCATTACTGCACAACCCATTAAAAAAGGCATGCAAGTCAACGCCGGTGATTTATTAGTCCAATTTGATACCCAAAAACAAGCCGCGCGCTTAGCGGTAATGCAAGCCGAAGTGGTCAAAGCCCAAGCCTACTTACTAAAACTCACCAATGGCGAGCGCCCTGAAGATATCGCCAGTGCCAATTCGGCATTAAAAAGTGCTAACGCCGCCAAAATCGAAGCACAAAAGTCTTATCAACGCAGCGCGAGTTTATTAGCAAAAAATCTAGTCAGTGAAGCAGAGCGCGATCGTGCTTTAGCGCTTCGCGATCAAGCCAATGCAGAATATGATGCCGCCAACGATCGGCTTACAATATTGATCAAAGGCGTTCGCCAAGAAGATATTTTTCAAGCGCAAGCCACACTCGATGCAGCCAATGCCAACCTACGTTACGAGCAACAGGTTTACAGCGACTTAAGCATTCGTGCAACTCGCAACGGCAAGCTAGATAACTTGCCTTACAACGTAGGCGAGCGCGTCCAACTGAGTGCAATAGTTGCGGTTATTCAAGCTGATTCAGCACCCTACGCCAGAGTGTATATACCTGAACCCTATGCAGCCAAACTTCATATAGGCCAAACGTTGTCGGTCAGTGTAGACGGTATCGACAGCACATTTAACGGCACACTGCGTTGGATAAGTACTGAACCGGCATTTACCCCCTACTACGCACTGAATCAAGCAGATCGGTCACGATTAGCCTTTCTAGCCGAAGTGAGTTTAGACAGTTCGGCCAGCGAGCTACCTACGGGCATACCAGCCCAAGTTATATTACCGACACAAAAATGACCTCATCCGTAGACCCACAATGGGTAATTCAAGCTCATGGGCTAACCAAAAAATTTGGCGACTTTACTGCGGTAGAGCAATTAGACTTATTGGTGCCTAAAGGCAACATTTATGGTTTTTTAGGCCCTAATGGCTGTGGTAAATCAACCACTATTAGAATGTTAACCGGTTTACTCACCCCCACTGAAGGCACCATTAATGTCATGGGGTTAGCCATCCCGAAGCAAGCTGAAGCATTACGCCATAATATTGGTTATATGACACAAAAATTTTCCCTCTACGATGACTTAACCGTTACAGAGAACTTGCAATTTATTGGCCGAATCTATGGTATCGACAATAGCACCTGCAAAAAACGCATTGATCAACTGCAAAGCACTTACAAACTAAGCCAATATCAGCATCAACTGGCCGGTACCCTTAGCGGTGGACAAAGACAACGATTGGCCCTCGCCTGCGCATGTTTAAATCAACCAAAATTACTGTTTTTAGATGAACCCACCTCAGCCGTTGATCCACAAAACAGGCGTGACTTCTGGGAGCAACTGTTCGATTTATCTGAACAAGGCACCAGTATTTTAGTGACTACCCATTATATGGATGAGGCCGAACGCTGCCATAAAATTGCCATTATGGAAAAAGGCAGGATCAGAGCGGATGACACGCCAAAAGCATTAATGGATAACATCAATGCCCATGTGGTTGAAATCAACACCACTGATTTAAGGCCGTTAAAACAAGCATTAATTAGCCACATTGAAGTGACCTCTGCGGCGCAGTTAGGCCATAGATTACGGGTCTTGGTCAGCAAACAAGTGGCAGATCCTATCTCTTGGTTACTGCATCAGTGCCAACAGCATAATCGCCCCGTTAACCTGCAAGATATTCACTTGGTTAGCGCTAATCTTGAAGACGTGTTTGTCAGTCATACTGGACAGCGTGTTCCAGCCTCCCATGAAGCAACATAAGGGCTAACAACATGCTGAACAGTATTCGCCATAGCTACATGCGCATTCACGCCATTACCGCTAAAGAAGTTAAGCAGCTTATGCGCGATCGAATTACCTTTGCTATGGTGATAATGATCCCGCTGATCCAGCTGTTGTTATTCGGCTATGCCATCAATACTGATGTACGGGCAATACCAGTCGCTATTGTTGATCAAAGTGACTCAGCAGCAGGGCGCTGGATAGTCGAGGCGGTAAAAGTCACCCAGGTAGTGGAAGTCACATCCTATCTCACCACTGCCGAGCAAGCTCAGGCTGCTATTCGCCGTGGCGACATTAAAGCGGCATTAATTTTACCGCCTACGTTGAACGAAAAAATCGCTCGCAATGAACCGATTGGCCAATGGATAGTCGATGGTTCAGACACCATGATTGCTGGCGCGATAAAGCAACTGCGAAACCTATCGCTCAACGATATTGTACCGGAGCAAACCAGCAGCCAATCTCGGTTTGAAGTTAGCTTGTTTTATAATCCGGAGCAGCGATCAGCGGTAAATATTGTTCCAGGTTTAATCGCCGTCATTCTGACCATGACCATGGTACTGTTTACTTCATCAGCCATCGTTCGTGAGCGTGAACGCGGTAATCTTGAATTATTAATCACCACTCCGATTAAACCAATAGAACTAATGATTGGAAAAATATTGCCCTACATCGTCATCGGCTTAGTGCAAATGACCATTATTTTGGGCTTGGGCAATATTATTTTTGCAGTGCCCATCAATGGCGCTATCAGTCATTTATTATTAGGCACTTTACTGTTTATTACCGCGAGTCTGACATTAGGGTTAATCATTTCCACTATTGCAAAAACCCAGCTACAAGCCATGCAAATGACCATTTTTGTATTATTACCGACCATATTACTCTCTGGATTTATCACCCCATTAGAAGCCATGCCGACGGCAGCCAAATGGATTGCTGAAGCACTACCA
This sequence comes from Shewanella sp. BF02_Schw, assembly GCF_014596695.2. NCBI lineage: Bacteria > Pseudomonadati > Pseudomonadota > Gammaproteobacteria > Alteromonadales > Shewanellaceae > Shewanella > Shewanella sp. BF02_Schw. The sequence continues at coordinate 400,730 of NZ_JABKAW020000004.1, read as the reverse complement.
GGGACCCATTTTATGCGGGTGATCCGAGCGATTGTGTTAAAAGGGGCGACGTTGGGTGAGTTAATTAGCGATGTGTTATGGCTGGTGGGTTTTACAGTCATTGGATTATGGATTGCAGCGATGCGATTCAGTAAACGATTAGATTAGCGCCTATTGCATGACTCCAATAGGCGCTAGAAAAATGGGTCTAGTTATAAGCCACGGTCGATGACATATGCCTCGCCGTTACACTCTAAATAAACAGCACAAGACGGGTAATTAACTTTGCCACATTGCTTCAACACAATGGCATTACCGCCTCGTTGAGTTACTTGTAATTTGAGTGACTTAGTCATTGAAGACAAACTTGGAAGATCATCTAACTTTTCAGGATCCAATGAATTTTCACAATATGACGTGGTCACATCGCCAAGAAACTGTGCTTTGAACCTAGACATTTCTGCTGAGGTGTAGGTATCAACTCCAGCTATTGTGGCATTGCCTAGCGCAATTGTACCCGCATTGGTTCGCAGTGACAGGTTAGAGCAACCCGACACAAAGACCATACTCAAGATAGCGGCAACAGAGGCAGTAAAAAAAACGTGCTTCATAAAAAATCCTTTTAAAAAAGCATGTTTGTCAATGTACTGATAAACATGCTTAGCTATTATTATTGTTGAATTATATTGCTCGGTGCCATTATCCGGCGATTGCTGAATGATTTAGCCAAGCGATTCAGCCAAACAAATTATCCGAACAATGCACCTGCACTATTTACCCACACGATTTACTCACTCTATGCTTTGGCTTTTAGTGCGCGTTGCTTGATAAAGTATTCACGGGTTAAGCCAAATACCACAGGGCTTAATAGCACTAACGCAATTAAGTTTGGAATTGCCATCATCGCATTCAACGTGTCGGCTAATAACCAAATAAACTCTAATGAGCTTACAGCACCCAAAGGCACAACCAAGGTCCAGATTAGACGAAATGGTTTTACGGCTTTATCGCCTAATAAGTATTGAATACATTTTTCACTGTAAAAACTCCAACCCAAAATAGTGGTAAAGGCAAACACAGCCAATGCGATGGCCACAATATAATTACCCATGGGCAAAGCATGTGAAAATGCAAGAGAGGTTAATGCAGCGCCGTTTTCGCCAGATGTCCACGCACCAGAAACTACAATCGCCAAGCCCGTTATTGAACACACAATGAGCGTGTCAATAAACGTCCCTAACATGGCCACTAAACCTTGTTTCACTGGGTTATTAGTTTGCGCCGCCGCATGAGCAATTGGCGCACTCCCTAACCCCGCTTCATTTGAAAAGACACCACGTGCTACACCAAAACGAATCGCAGCCCATACCGCTGCACCCGCAAAACCACCTTGAGCTGCTACTGGGTTAAAGGCACTTTCAATAATCAACATAAAAGCAGCAGGCACTTCGTCTGCATATACAATCAATACCGCTAAACCTGCGGTAATATAAAATACCGTCATCAATGGCACTAACTTACCCGCCACTTCAGCAATACGTTTAATACCGCCCATGAGTACCGCACCCACTAGCACCATTAACACCACACCAGTAACCCAATTAGGTACACCAAAGTTACTGCTCATTGCATCAGCGACTGAGTTAGCTTGTACAGTATTACCAATACCAAAACCGGCAATAGATCCAAACAGAGCAAATGCAGTGCCTAACCAGGCCCATTTACTGCCTAAACCATTTTTGATGTAATACATCGGGCCGCCAACATGGTTTCCATTAGCATCTGTCTCACGATATTTTACCGCCAGTACAGCTTCCGAAAACTTAGTCGCCATACCCACGAGCGCCGTACACCACATCCAAAATAATGCCCCGGGTCCGCCAATAAAAATCGCCGTAGCCACACCAGCGATGTTACCCGTACCAATGGTGGCCGATAATGAAGTCATGAGGGCATTAAACGGACTGACATCACCTTTTTCACTTTCATCAGTAACCTGACGACCCGACCATAATAATTTAAAACCTCGATTCAGCTTTAAAATAGGCATAAATTTTAAGCCTATCGACAGAAACAGCCCGACCCCTAAAATCAAAATCAGCATGGGAACGCCCCATACTATACCGTTAATCATACTGACAAATTGCGTGACTGCTTCCATGTAAAAAACCTCATAATGAGTAATGACTTATGTCGAATATTATAATTATTAGATGTTTGGTTATTTTTATTATGGTTACGGTGGCCCAACTCCACTGCAACGATTGCATTTTTTAGATTACCCCGATTAAGTTAACCATGGCAAGCCACTGCATGAGCTAATGAATCATCTTCAAGATGATTCATTAGCTCATGCACATACAAATTATTTTTCGAGTACCACTTTCAATGACTCTAGACCTTGCTGTAAATCAGTACCTATCATGGTTTCAAAATCGATAAACAAAAACATTAAGTTAGTTGGATAAGCAAAATGGCCACTAAAACCCCAATCAACTTTAGTTTGATTAGCATTAACGGCTGTAGTGCTCATATAGGCAGGCTCGGTCGCTTCAAAGGGTGAAATAAACCGTAATTCAAAATCGATACGTTTACCTTCATCTATGGCAATAATTTCTTGCTCGCCAACACCTACATCTGGGTTTTCACTTGCCCAAGCAGACACAAAGCCTACTGTCGCATCGGTACCGCGGTAGGCTTTCACCATCTCGAGATCCATTTGCGCCCACTTACTGAAATTATCTTGGTTTTTTAGATGTTTAACGTAATCAAAAACCTCGGAGATCGGTTTATCTATGGTGATAGTACGAGTGACTGAATAGTCTTTTTGAACAAATAGGGCGACAACAAAAGGGATCGCTATAATAGTCGCGACAGCAACGAGAATTTTTCTAAGCATTATTATTATCCTCTAGTATACATAGCGTTATATGTCAGTCTTTTAGGCTTAATGGCCAACACGCAATCTCCTCAGTATACCGACTAACAGCAGGCTAACAATAAAAATTAACATTGGGTTAACAACAGCTTCTCATTAAACATCCTGCTGACGTCACGCTAGCGGCTATTGCTTAAAATGCGATCGCATGAGCAGAGGTCTGTCATAAATGACCAGAAAGGGTCTGCTTTATATCCACTGATCATTTAACGCAGTTCGATCGCTATCTATCTCACCCGTATTGACGACACCTCGAGGTTCGATAATCATGATCTTGCATTCTTTTTTCGCCATGGGTTTATGCTCAACCCCCTTAGGAATAACAAACATTTCCCCTGCCTGAAGCGTAATGTCCTGATCGCGAAAAGCGATCTGCAACGTTCCTTCCATTACAATAAACACTTCGTCAGTATCGGCATGTTCATGCCAAACAAACTCACCCTCGACTTTAACCAATTTAAATTGATAGTCATTCATTTCTGCAATTACACGAGGAGACCAATGCTGGTCGAACAAAGAGAACTTGTCATTGAAATTGATCACTTTCGTTGGCATAGAAACGCCCCTAATGAATGGTCATTATTATTATGGTTATAGTTATGGTTTGAGTTCTGATTCAGATTTTGGTTCTGGTTCTGGTTCTGGTTCTGGTGAATAAGTTTCAACGGGGTCTGTGTTGAATTGTTGCGCCAATTTAGTCATACATGACTGACAAACACATTGGCCATTAGGTAAATCAACCAAAGTAGATGCGGCTTTGAACTGCTCAATAATCAATGGCATGTCTAACGTTTGCTTAGCACACCAGCATGCATCAATGGCTAATCCTTGCTCCATCGCACAACCGTTAGCTTGCTGGCAAAGTGGGCACGATTGTGCTGCTGAAGTAAATAATGTCATTGCCCAGCCTATATGGTGATGATGATGACTGAATATACTGACATTTAGCATCATGCTCAATAAGCGCTCTGCGTATTACATTTCTGAAAATGAATTAACAACCAATAAAAATACCCATTAAACGTTAACTTAATGGGTATAACTGACAAAGATTAATGGTTTAGACTAAGCAAATATGATTACTTTATATTATTTTTAAGCGGGAAAACCGGATACGAAGCCGTGCCCAAAACAGGCTTGCCGGCAACGGATTGGCCATAATATCCTTGGTGCTTATGATAGGTGGCTTGAGTCTTACTCACATCACCGTTAAAACGAGGATCTTGTGGCCGATCAAACGAATTAAGGTAAGCCGCTACATCCCAAGCTTGCTGAACCGTTAATTGCACGCTTTTGCCTAACGGCATATTTTCATAAATAAAGTCAGCAGCTGTATTTACCCTATGCATGCCTGCGCCCCAATTATAGCTTTGAGCTCCCCATAATGGTGGTAATGCAGTAACACCAGCAATCACTTGTCCTTGGCCATCTTCACTATGACACACTTGGCAATGTGCTTGATAAACTGCCTGACCACGTTCAGGAGAATAAGCCAGTTCAGGTTGAGGTGTTTTCGGATAGCCGCGCCCAGGAAGCTGGCTTAACGCTGCAGTATCCAAATGTTTAGCAATAGCTGCTGGCATTGGGAAATCATCCCGTTTACCGCCTTTAACCAACTCCACATCAGACAACTCAGGCACTGGGCCTGCAACCTTGTATTGATCCATTAATCCGCTCATGCCCAACCAGTAAGAATAGGCCGATATTGCCACAAGTTCAGGAGAGTTTGCCGCCGGAGCTTTACCGTTCATTGAATAGGTAAAACAACCTTGTATACGCTCTTGAAAAGAGTTTACTTTATCGTTTTTCTTACGATAAGCAGGGTAAGCAAAGTATGCCGCCCATAAAGGCGACGAATTAGCTTGTCGTCCTGAATTCATATGGCAGTTAACACAATTGAGCTCATTGCCAACGTACTTGTCTCGTAGCTGTTGGGTGTTAACAAACAATTGATAACCTAACCGAACCTTGTCACCAAAATCCCCCTCGGGAATAGCAGTTAATGGTGCGGGTTGAAGATAAACAGCATCAACTTTTTTCTCCAGCGCAGGTAATGCAGCTTGGCGATCGGGTAGTGTCGTCGAAGACTCTGACGATTTTACCGCAGTAGGCTTAGCCGGAACTTCGGTCAATAATTCATCGGCCTGTAAAGGCAAGCTAAACAGAGCGCCAATGGTCAATAGCGATAATAATTTCATAGCCATGTCCTTATTTTATATTGGCAAAAAACTGAGATAACCCATCGATTTCGGCAGCCGTTAATTTCAGCGCAATATTGCCCATCATGTTATCAGCATCGCCTGTACGAGAGCCCTCTTGCCAGGCTAATAATTGGGTTTTAAGATAACTGGCTTGCTGCCCCGCTAAACGAGGAAACTGCCCGCCACCCACGGCAGATGGACCATGGCAACTAACACATGCTGGAATGGTACGTGACCAGTCACCTTGAAAGGCTAATTTTTCGAACGGATCGCTAATACCAACCTTGTCACCGCGAAATTGGAGCGGAATGTCAGCAACAGGTTGCTGACTAAAATATTGCGCTACCACAGCAATATTGTCACCTTGCACCGTTGCAGCCATTGCTAGCATGGTTGGATTTTGACGTTTTCCTGCATGAAATAACGCAAGTTGATTGCTGATGTAATCGGCAGATAAGCCTGCTAAACGAGGGCCAATAATGTCGATACCTTGACCTTGTGCACCGTGGCAAGAAGTACATAGCTGAGCCGCAGCAGGAACCGGCAGTTGTGGGGAAGTTGTTTCTGCAGCTTCTGCGGTCATAACAGTTAGCATCGTTATGCCAGCCAATGCAGCGAGCTTGTAAAAGGATGTTTTCATCATCACACCTCTTTAGTCATTCGTTATTGGTTATTGGTTATTGGTTATTGTCTTACCACCATAGGCTAAATATATTCAAAAAAGAATACGGCAAACGTCGAATATTTAAACAAAAACCCCGTTAATGGAACCATTAACGGGGTTTAAATTGAGTGAATGTTACACTGTACTACTTTGGACGCACGCCTAATGTATGGCAAATGGCATACGTTAATTCTGCACGATTAAGGGTATAAAAATGGAAATCTTTAACACCTTCACGGGACAATACTTTCACCATATCAATAGCAACGTTGGCACCCACTAACTGACGTGTTGCAGGGTCGTCATCTAAACCTTCAAATTGACGATGTAACCAATGTGGAATAGCGACATTGGTCATGCCAGCAAAACGCTTAGTCTGTTTAAAGTTAGTCACAGGTAATATCCCTGGAATAATCTCAACATCTATACCAGCTGTAACGCAACGGTCGCGAAAACGTAAGTAGGATTCAACATCAAAGAAAAATTGAGTAATGGCGCGGTTAGCACCCGCATCAATCTTTTTCTTTAAGTTAATTAAATCAGCCTGCGCATTACGCGCATCAGGATGCACTTCAGGATACGCTGCTACCGAAATATCAAAGTCGGCCACTGAGCGCAGTAAACGCACTAAGTCATTGGCAAAGCGAGTTGGTTTTGGGCTACCGTCAGGTAAATCACCGCGCAATGCCACGATGTCTCTAATACCAGAATTCCAATAATGCTTTGCCAGCTCAACCAATTCTTCATCACTAGCATCAACCAAGGTTAAATGCGGCGCAGCGAGTAGATTGGTTTCTTTCTGGATACGTTCAATCACGCTATGAGTACGATCACGTACACCTGAATTGGCACCGTATGTTACTGATACAAATTTAGGGTTCAATGGTTCTAAACGACGAATAGAATTCCACAAAATCTCTTCCATTGCTGGCGTTGATGGCGGAAAAAACTCAAAAGACACATTAATATCATTCAGCTCAGACAAGCTCTGATTTAACGACTGGGCATGTTGTGCATGATGAAAAGCCATAATGTATTCCTTTAACTTCTGTAACACTTAGGAGTCTATACCAATCAGCTTAAATGATTAACTTAACCTAAATCATTTGGCCGTTTGGACGTCTATATGTCCATATACTAGTTTAACTGCATACTAAGTCAAGCTAAAAAACCATCAATAAGCAATTTGTAATAATCACATTAACGCTAGGCCTAAATCATAGACAATATAAAACGGCTGAAAACAGCCGTTTGTTCATCTATCTGCAGGCTTTTTTTTCATCAGCCTGCAGACTGTGTCATTTGATAATGTTCAAATTATTTTTTAAAAAGTGCGCTAACACTTAGGTTCTAACAAAGTTAATAGCATTAGTGACTATATCTGATGTTAATGTGCGATAGACATGATGACTCTCTGACAATTATCGAGTTGCATAACGTTTGGTTTTATTAGCAGTTGCTTTTATTTGCGAACTGGATCGACTTTTGTAAAACCTAACTGCCTAAATTTAGTTTATTGTGCTAAATTTAGAACTCACCGTTCTAATTTTAATCTTTTGTGAGGCAACCATGGCGCATCGTTGGCAAATTGCAATTTCTGCTGGTTTATTAGCAGCTGTTTGGGCTGGTCTTGCTGATGTATTTCATCTCGTGACATGGGTCGGCTTTCTGGGCTGCAGTACCTTTTTCGCTCAAACGGAAACTGGCGCTAAAGGCATGATGATGGCGATGATGACCAATCTTTCCGGTGTATTCTGGGGCTGGTTAATTATTGCAGGCAGCGGTGTTCTAGGTTCGCCAATGATCAGCTATGCATTAACAGGCATTGTCACCGCATTTATGTGCTTACAAGCCAGTAATAAAAACTTCGCCTTTATTCCCGGCACCTTTATCGGTTGTTGCATCACTTTTGCCTTAAATGCTGATCTAGCCGCTATCATTCCACCACTTATTATCGGCGCCGTACTCGGTTACAGCATGAGCCTACTCACAGGCCTATTAATAACGTTAACCGATAAAACAGCTGAATCATTAAAAGATGACGCAGTAGAAGAAGCCTAAGCACAGGCGACTTAGATTGTGTCGCCTTAAGAGTATTCGTTACCTGAGAATAAATAAAGATAACTAAAGACTGGGCCAATCTTTAAATACTCGCAAAAATAGTATCCATAAACATCACTTCAAATTGGTCGAACTCTCAATCGGATATTCATATAATAAAAAGTCTAAGCCCTTCTATTATTGAGCTTTTTCAGCACTTAGAATAAGGACGCAGCTTTATGCTACCTATTCATTTTTATTATCTATTGTTCGTTTATGTCGAGGAGATGATTAAGCTTACATGGAACAATCTCATTAGATTACTGATACCAAATGGTAATATTTAACGTCGCTGGCATAAATGACCCACCGCTTTGAGTTTGTTTAATTTCGGTGATTTCTATAGATGTTTGTGTGGATAACCATAAATTAATTTCGTCTTGTAAACCACAATCAGCTTGTTCTATCGGTTTCATCCAAAAGCTTAGTTTAGGTTTTAACACTTTAGTAAATACTTTGATTTTCATAATTATTTTGAACTCCATTTCAAGATGTGAACACTTGTCATCTAACATTTTAGTATTTATGCGTTGAGCGGTTTGCGGCAAATAAAGAAAAGAGCTGAATTTCAGCTCATAAACATTCCCGAGATGACATAAAAAAAGACCATTAATAATGGTCTTTTTTAACAAAACTACTCTTGCAACAAGTCTTTGCAAATATGCACCAAATCCGACTGCACAGCCGCAGCAGTCACCTCACGCCCTGCCCCTGGGCCGCGAATAATCAATGGATTACCTTGATAAAACGCACTGCGAATAACAAACACATTATCCCCTGGGGTTAAATTCGCATAAGGATGATTATTATCAACCCACTGCAAACCCACTTCAGCCTGTAACTTACCTTCGACTTTATCCAGCGAAGCCACATAACGTAGCACCTTGTTCTGTTCAGCTGCAGCGACATACTGCTGCAACAAATCATCGTCTAACTCACTGATGCGTGTTAAAAAATCTTCTAGTGACAACTCTGCTAAAGCTTGAGGCACTAATGAGTTAAGACTAATATCGTCTAGCTCTACCGCTAAACCTATCTCGCGAGCCAAGATTAACAACTTACGTTGCATATCGCGGCCAGATAAGTCATCACGAGGATCCGGTTCAGTAATGCCTAAACTGCGAGCATGCAGTACTAATTCTGAGAACGGCTTACTGCCATCATAATTTTCGAACAACCAACATAACGTGCCCGAGAAAATACCACCCACGGCTTCAATAGTGTCACCACTATTACGTAAGTCATTTAACGCATGTTGAATAGGTAAACCTGCGCCACAACTGGCGTTATAACGCCAAAATAAGCGGCGATTACTCAGCTGCTGCTTTAATTCACGATAAAATAGCAATGGCCCTGAGCCGGCTAATTTATTGGCACTTACCACATGAATACCACGGGCAAATAGCTCGGGATATTGTAAGGTTAAGGCAGCACTCGCACTGATATCTAAGGCGACAATTTCATCGCATGATAACTGCGCTAATTGATCAAACAGTTGATCATAATCCCATTCAATACCTTGCTGTTGATAATCTTGTTGCCATTGTTCAAGGTTAATTCCGTCGTTAGAAATTAACGCTTTTTTCGAACCGACTAAACCAACGAGCTCAACAGAGGCTTCGAGTTCATGATCTAATGCTGGACTGGCGCGTTTAAACAAATCAATCCACGCCTCACCAATGTTACCCACTCCCAGCAATAACACTCCAATACGCATTCTTGGTCCAGCACAACGACGATGTACTTTTTGGGTCAATAAACTCACTTGAGCTTGCGGGACTAAGGTGACCAAACTTAATGCATCTTGATAAATCGGTTTGGCATCACGGCTGAGTAGTCGGGCAAAACTGCGTCTAAAGTGATGAGCATCGGCACTGACTAATGCCACTAGGCCTAAGTCAGTTTGGGCACTCAACTCTTCAATCAACAATTCGCTGCTGTATTGAGTGAGCAAAGCTTGCACTTGTTTTTGGCTTTCAAGCGTTAACGCCAACTCAAACTTATGTTGTGCTAGCGACCAATAAGCTAACGGCGTGATACCAGCTTTATCCAAAATGGCCAACAATGGTTCAATGTCTGCGTTCATTTTAAAACTAAACAACACCACTTCATTTAAGTTAGTCACGACTGGCGCACTCGCAGATGAACTCAGTGGCGCAATTAAGGTGAAGTCGGTGTGCGAAGCATAGCTTGAGCGTACCGCTAAACTCACTTTAGTATTAAACAGTGGCTGTAAGGTACGAGAATGCAGTACAGGAGAGCCCAGGCGCGCTAAGCGATCCGCTTCTGCGAGTGACATACTCTTGAGTAATTTAGCATCATTAATTTTATTCGGGTCGGCGTTAAATACCCCTTCAACGTCGGTCCAAATGGTCACACGCTCAATGTCAGCTAAGCTGGCAATTAAGGTGGCACTAAAATCAGAACCATTGCGACCCAGCAATAAGGTATCGCCGTGGCGGTTAGCGCATATAAAGCCGGTGATCACTAAACGCTCTTGCGGGTGCAAGGCTAATAAGGCCTGTACCTTGTCACGAGACTCAGCCACTAAAATATTGGGTACGGCGCCTTCATCGGCTACCAAAATAGAGCACGCATCGACATGAGTCGCAGCTACGCCCATTTCTCGTAACAAAGCGGCCATTAAGCGCGCCGACCAACGTTCACCAAAACTCACCACTTGGTTTAATTGGTAATCGTTACGTTGCTCTAAAGATAATAAGCTGACTAACTGAGATTTGTCGGTAGACAAACGTTCGCGTAAATCACGCGCTTGCTCGTTTGATAATAATTGTTCAATTAACGTCTGCTGGTAACTGATCAGAATTTGCAGCTCTTCTTGCCACAACTGACCGCTGTCACGCAGGCTCAATAATTTGTATAAGAAGTTAGTCGTTTTTCCGGCGGCGGATACCACAACTAAATCATCACTCTGACCATGCGTAAGTAGAATATGTGCAACACGGCGATAGCAATCTGCATCCGCTAAACTTGAACCACCAAACTTATGTAAATGACTTCGCGTCATTACTGACTCCTTAAACAACTACGACTTTTGTTGCGACTGCTAGACTTCTATTTTGAAACCAATAGTGTTGCAAGTGCATGTTTTGCTATTTTACCCAATTTGGTCGAAACCACAGCTAACTTAAACTCGAATTAAGCTGATTTTATCGCGGCAACAGCTGCTAGGCCTGCTTGAATATCGGCCAAGAGGTCATCTGCATCTTCAATACCGACAGATAGTCTCAATAAAGTCTCTTTAATACCAGCCTCTTGCCTTGCTTGTGGGTCCATTGCTCTATGGGTCATAGTGGCCGGAACGGCGACTAAACTTTCCACTCCGCCTAAACTTTCGGCAACACTAAACAACGACAGCGCCTTTAAAAATGCCACCACTTCCGCTTCGCCGCCGATTAACTCAAAACTTAACATAGCGCCAAAGCCTTGTTGTTGTTTTGCCGCAATTTCGTGACCTGGATGGTCTTTTAAACCCGGATAATACACCTTGGCCACCACATCACTGGCGCTGAGTAACTCAACAATCTTTTGTGCATTACGTTGATGCTCACGAATTCGTACCGCTAAAGTACGTAAGCCTCGGAGGGTTAAATAACTGTCAAATGCTGACCCCGTAAGCCCAAGAGTATTTGACCACCAATGTAACAACTCACCCACTTGAGGATCTTTAGCCACTACAGCCCCACCGACCACATCGCTATGACCATTGATGTATTTGGTGGTTGAGTGAATCACAATGTCTGCACCTAATAATAATGGCTGCTGTAATATTGGTGATAAAAAGGTGTTATCGACTGTCACTAGCGCGCCAACGTCATGGCAAGCGATACTAATGGCATTAATGTCTACCACCCGCAATAAAGGATTCGATGGCGTTTCTAACCACACCATTTTCGGTTTTTGAGCTATCGCTTTGCTCAGCGCTTGCGCATCAGTTTGATCAACAACCAATAACTTAAATTGGCCTTTTTTGGCCAAGTTAGTAAATAAGCGGTAACTGCCACCATAACAATCGTGCGGCACAACCAATAAATCCTCTGGGCCAAGTAAGCTAGTCACCAATGTAATCGCCGCCATGCCGGTACATGTCACCACGCCGGTAGCACCTTGCTCGAGTTTGGCGAGTGCGTCACCTAAAATACATCGAGTAGGATTACCCGAACGACTGTAATCAAACTCGCGCGGATTATTGTGGCCATCGAATGAATAATTGGTCGATAAATAAATCGGTGGCACGATAGCACCATGTTGTGTGTCTGTTTCAATACCTTGGCGAACGGCCAATGTGGCGTTTTGATGCTTAGTCATGGTAACTCCTAAAATTTCACAAACACACAAAGAGATGTCTAGACGTCCAAATTTACCTAAGAGATCCCCATCCGTCAACTTAAATAGACGTTTAGACGTCTAAACATCAAGAAATCTATTTGCAATCGGGATTAAATAGTAGCAATAATTTGACTAGAGATTGTAACGGTTTAAAATCTGCAGCGTATTTATCGTTAAGGGTAAGTTAATGACTGAGTGGAATGGCGAATATATCAGCCCATATGCCGAGCACGGCAAAAAAAATGAACAAGTAAAAAAAATTACGGTTTCTATCCCTTTAAAAGTATTAAAAGTACTGACGGATGAGCGGACGCGTCGCCAGATAAATAATCTGCGCCATGCAACTAACAGTGAACTGCTATGCGAAGCATTTTTGCATGCGTACACAGGTCAACCATTACCTTATGACGGTGATCTATCAAAAGATCAGCCTGATAGCATTCCAAGTGAAGCGAAAAAGTTAATGGATGATATGGGTATCGAGTGGGAAGAGCTCGAATAATTCACTGATTAGTCAATACCTCACAGACTTTGAAACGACCCTAATAAGAAGTCGTCATGTTTTTAAAGAGAACTTATGATGTCATTTATCGATCCAACGACCTTGATACTGGCATCGATTATCGTGTTTTTTGGCGCGCTAACCCAAAGCTTAATTGGCTTTGGGTTAGCCGTTGTTGCTAGCCCGCTGCTGTATATTGTTAATCCTCAATTAGTTCCTGTTCCTATTATTGTTATGGGCTTTGCCATTTCTGCAATGACCTTATTTAGAGAACGCGGTCATCTACAATTTAATGGTTTGCAATATGCCTTACTCGGGCGGATCCCTGGGGGGTTTTTAGGCGCTGGATTATTGCTGTTTGCCCCACAAGCCATACTAGGCTTAGTGATTGCAGGCATTGTGTTTATTGCTGTTATTCTTAGCATCTTTCGCTTTACCGCCCCTATTAATCGCCTCAGTTTATTTATCGCTGGGGTATTTTCAGGCATATTTGGCAATATCGCTGCTATCGGTGGTCCACCAATGGCCATTTTGCTTGCAGGCCAAGACCCAGGTCAGTTTAGAGCGGCATTATCTGCCTTTTTCGTGTTTAGCTCATTAATTGCCTTAGCTATTCTAACCATCGTCGGCTTAGTTGAAGTGAAGCATTTATGGCTATCACTGCTATTATTGCCTTCAGTCGTTGCTGGTTATCTTGTCTCAGGTAGATTAATTGGCCGCGTTGATAAAGATAAAACCCGCATAGTCACCTTAGTGTTATGTAGTATTAGTGCCACTGTGTTAGTGATTATGTCGACCAACACGTTAATGAGCTAATCAGCTAATCAGCTATTCTGTACCTGTAAACAAAACCAGCCATCAATGGGCTTGTTCGCTAATAATGATTAAAATCTTCCCCTTCTATTTATCAAGCAGTCTATTTCTCACCTAAAAACGCCATCAATAAGTATCAAAAAAACCACTTTTATCTCCTCTAGCAAAATCCTCATCTTGGCGCAATAGATCCACATCACACTAGTTCATTAGATTTCTTTCAATTAACTTTTTTTCAATTAGATTTTTCTCATGGATATGATCTACTTCAAATTAACACTACTCACTTTTAGGTAACATTGTTTACAGCAAAGAAATAATTAAATGCTGTTAATGCACAACCCTAATAAGCCCGACAGAGGACAAAATGATGAACACTTACATTAAAGTTGGTATCGCAGTTGCTATGGCATTATCACTTGGCACCCAAGTGATGGCCGCAGATGGTGGTAATCCTAAAAAAGGTAAGCACCTGTACAAAAAAGAATGTAAAGCCTGCCACAGCGCTAACAGTGAAGGTCCTGAATTAACCCCAATGACCAAAACCATGAGCCAATGGGATCGTTTCTTTACTCGTGATAAGCACAAAGCTAAACCTGCCGTTTTTGAAGCCTTATCAGAAAAAGACATAAAAGATATTCAACAGTTTTTATATGACCACGCCGCCGATTCAGACCAACCAGCTACTTGCGGCTAAATCATCAATGCTGAGTATCTTTTCGTTCTAAACGAAACATCAGCCAATAAACCAAACGAAAAAACTGTGAGGCTTAGCCTCAGGGATCCTGACACAAAAAATTTGCCAAATTGACCTTGTTATTTGGCAAATAAAGGGGAGAAAGACCATGAGAACTCTCATCTCAATATTAGTGGCTAACGCGCTCTTTATGAGCGGCGCAAGCCTAGCAGCAGATACCGATGCACAAAAGATTGCCGATCTTAAACAACAACTCGCTACGATTAATGAAGATCTTGATTACTTAAATTCACGAGTTGACAAAACCGAGCGTCACACAGCCTTAGACAGAATAGCCATTACGGGTGATTTTAGAACCAAAGCACATTCATTACATTATCAAAACGTCACTTGGAACCCAGCCATGAACGTTAACTTTTCTGACTTTGGCGCTAAAGCCATGTCAGGAGTATTTGGCGATCCAAATAGCGCTACCTCACCGTTAGGCCAAATGATGATGGCAAACCCTGATTTAGCCAGCGCGTTTCAAAGCGGTATGCTTCAAGGCGTTATGCCAATGCTGTTGGGCCAAAAAACCCAACAGGACATTGATAACGATATATTTTACACCACGCGCTTACGCCTAAATATTGATGCTAAAGTGTGGGATAACGTCAGCTTTGCAGGACGTTTAACCATGTTTAAGAGCTGGGGAGACTCTGCTGGGGTTAAAGTATTCGACTCATGGAACTCATTCACCATGGATGGCACCAGTAGCGGTAGCACCAGTGGTGATGAGTTAAAAGTAGAGCGCGCCTATTTTAATTGGAAAGACATTAACGGCAGTGGCACTTACCTTTCAATTGGACGTCGTCCTTCAACGTACGGTCCACCAAATCATTATCGTGAAAATGAACTCAGAGGCGGCACGCCATCAGGTCACTTAGTCAATTTCAACTTCGATGGTCTTACCTTAGGTTACAACTTGGGTGATATCACCGGTATTGAAGGCCAAACAGTGCGTTTTTGCTATGGCCAAGGCTTTGAATCACAGTACGGCAATGGCGAATTGTTTGGTGACATCATCACTAAAGATACCCACCTCGGCGGGTTTAATATCGACGTGATTAATGACGGTAACCATTTCTTACAGTTCACTTTATTCGGTGCTAAAGATGTCAATGATGGCTTTACGGGCACCATGGCATTCCCTACTCAACTGGCGGGTATCTTTGCCCCAACCATGTATCAAGACATGCAAAAATTCGACAACTTTAACTTCGTCACCCGCGTACAACCAAGCGGTGTCATTGGTGATATGTACTTAGGTGGCCTAGGTTATGCCTATGAAACCGATGACGACCTGAAAATGTTTGCCTCATTAGGATGGACTCGTGCTGAACCTAACGGCAATGCTGGTTTGTTCGGTGGCATGTTAAGCGATGCAGTATTTGAAGCAGAGTTGAACAGCACTGGTACTGAAATCATTATGGTGCCAAAAGAAACCGTTGATAGCGACACCAAAGATGGTTACGGCATTTATGTGGGCATGCAAATTCCTGCACCATACGGCAAATTCGGTTTGGAATATAACTACGGTTCTAAATACTGGAGTCCCTTCACCCAAGCACAAGACGACCCAATCGGCAGTAAGTTAGCCACTCGTGGCCACGTTGCCGAAGCTTATTATATCTTTGATATTAATCCAAAAATGTTTATCAAGTTAGCCGGTTTGTATTACGACTATGAATATACCGGAAGTGGCTCACCAGTAGGTGCACCGATGAAGGTTGACGATGTGATTGCCGGTAGCGCGTACTCAATGTTGCCCGTTGTTGACACCGCCTATGACGTCAATGCCTCACTGACCGTTAACTTCTAACGCTAACTTAACCTTCTAACTTGGCCCCCCTGAGCACAAGCTCAGGGGTAAGGACAAATATCATGAAACTATTATCAGCACTGGCTGTATTACTGTTATTAAGCAGTAGCGCACAGGCTGCCTTTAACCACAAAGAGGCGCTGAAAGGGCCTTTTGCTAATGGCCCTGAAGTGACGACACAATGCTTAACCTGCCATAAAGAACATGCTGAAGAGTTTATGAAATCTTCACATTGGACTTGGGAGTTAGAGCAAAAACTACCTGACCGCACAGTGATGCGTGGTAAAAAAAACAGTATTAACAACTTTTGTGTATCGATATCGGGTAACGAACCGCGTTGTACCAGTTGTCATGCAGGTTATGGTTGGAAAGATTCTACATTCGACTTTAAAGACATGACCAAAGTCGATTGCTTAGTTTGTCACGACACCACGGGAACTTACATTAAAGATCCTGCGGGCGCAGGCGAGGCCTTAGCTAGAGTCAATTTAGCCAATGTTGCCCAAAATGTAGGTGCACCCGTGCGTGACAATTGCGGCAGTTGCCACTTTTACGGTGGCGGCGGTGATGCGGTTAAACACGGCGATTTAGATTCATCAATGTCTTATCCAGACAAAGCGACCGATGTTCACATGGATACCGATGGCAATGACTTCCAGTGTCAAACTTGTCACGTTACTGAAAATCATCAAATTACCGGTAACTCGATGGGCGTATCACCTGGTGGTGAAAACAAAATTGGTTGTGTAAATTGCCATGATGCTGCGCCTCACAAAAATAAAAAGCTCAATACACACACAGCAACTGTAGCGTGTCAGACTTGTCACATACCATCATTTGCTAAAAATGAACCCACCAAAATGCGTTGGGATTGGTCAAAAGCAGGTCAAGATCTTCCTGAAACAACAGACCAATACGGCAAGCACACCTTTATGAAAAAGAAAGGCAGCTTTATTTGGCAAAAAGACGTTAAACCACAATATGCCTGGTTTAATGGCCGCGCCGATGCGTATATGGCTGGCGATAAAATGGACCCAACTAAAACGGTTAAATTAGCTTATCCATTAGGTGATATTCGCGACCCTAAAGCTAAAATCTACCCATTTAAAGTGCACACGGGTAAGCAAATCTATGATACTAAACTCAATATTCTAATAACCCCTAAAACGTACGGTGAAGGTGGCTACTGGGATAAGTTTGATTGGGACTTAGCAGCCAAATTAGGCATGGAAGCTAACCCAACCATGATAGAGAAAGGACTTAAATACAGTGGCCAGCATGGTTTTGTTGAAACTGAGATGTGGTGGCGCATCAACCACATGGTGTCACCAAAAGACAAGGCACTACAGTGTAATGACTGCCACAACAAAGGCGAGCGTTTAGACTGGAAAGCCCTTGGTTATGATGGCGACCCAATGAAAAATCGTAAAGGTATTAAACACACAAAAGCTGACTAATACTCAGATAAGCTCACTGCAACAGCAATAAGCTGATACAAAAAAACCGCTATCGACTTTACGATGGCGGTTTTTTTATTCGCTAAATAACCAACTAAAAATCCAAACCTTGGCATTGAAAATCTTGTTCAATAGCACTGATTGGGTCGGTAAAACGCAACCGTTTAGCCAACAACTGCAACGGCTTATCAAAATTGTCCGGCCCTTTAGGTTGTAGTACTGGATAAAAGCGGTCGTGTAAAATCGGCATGCCTAAACTTTGCATGTGTACACGTAATTGATGAGTTTTACCGGTAATCGGACTTAACTCAAACAAGCCCAAACCATCTTTTACCGCCACTAAACTGATTTCAGAATGACTATTCGCCTCGCCTTCAACCACCTGCATGGTAAAGCTTGGATTTGCCGCCACAATACGATTTTGAACCGTCCAATGAATAGGAAGCGTACAAGTATTATCGGCTAATTCACTCACCAACCTAGGTGTTAATTTAGCGATGGCCTGATAATCTTTAGTGATCTTGTCATCTAAGAATAGCTGATGATATGCATGGCGTGTTTGCGGATTGAGCGTCATTAACATCACCCCAGCCGTGTCTTTATCGAGCCTATGTGCTGGGGCGACCGTATCAATTTGAGTCGCGATACGTAATCGATGCACTAAACATTCATTGACGTAATTTCCGCCTGGGGTAACAGGTAAAAAATGCGGTTTATAAACCACAATGGTATCAAGATCTTGATACAACACCTGCTCAGCAAAAGGCACTTTCGTTTCGGCCAGCACTTCGCGGTAATAATACACTTTGGCAGTGGCTTGATAGACACTGTCTGCGGTAATCAACTCACCATTTTGCCAATGAACTTTGCCATCTTTGATCCGTTGCTGCCACACACTGGCATCGATTTGCTTAAAATGATCGACCAAAAACTCAACTACTGTGTGGTATTGCTTACCTGCTAATTCATTAGCACGCGGCAACACAATATACGAAGGTTGAGCGGCAATGGCAGCGTTTGGTGTTTGGGAAGAGGATTGAAGATGATCCGCAGTGTAGTTTGATGAATTAGGCATAAACAACTTGGCTATATAAAGATGAAGGTAAGGTTCAAACGAGAAGGTATCTTATCAGGCTAGGCCGAAAATGTATCTTGATTATCTCGATACCGATAACACAATATTGCGCTTATACATCCACGTGAGATTTTAGTAATTGCAGCACAAAATCCATGGTTTTGTGGCAATTAGGTTGTTCAACTAAAATCAGCTTATCACGGTTATACATAGGTAAAACCTCTAACCAACGCTGACTCACCCAGGCGGCATCTTCTAAATGCGTTTGTGAATACAATTCCAGTAAATCTGGATTCACTTGATAAAATTGTTCAAGTGCGGCGCTGATAATTTCAAACTCACCCGCAATGGGCTCATGGCACCAATTAGCGCAAGGGAGCGCACGAGCAATCCAACAACCATCTCGTTTTTGCGCGGCAGATAAAATTTTAAGACGCTGTGTTCCCTCAACAACGATGCTTAAAGAATCATCACCTAACTGGTTGAAATCAATAATATTGCATTGGGTTGCTGCAATATAACAAGGCAGTTCGCTATTCACTTTCAATGGCGCAAATGCTAAACCATAGTGACCTTTTAATACATCGGCAACCATGGCTAAATCACTCGGTGCCACAACTCGAATTTCAAGTCGTCCACCGGGTAATAGCACAGCATCTTGAATCAGTAATGCTACTTCTTTTGTTTGCATAACAGCCTCCTACACCATAGGTGAAGTTACTGAACCAAAGTCAAATCAATGAAACAAGTGTAGCAGTGGTTAATTATTCAACAACTTAAGCAGCATAATATAATGCTTACTACCGACGTCAGCAGCCATTTACACTTGGTCTTATTTCAATAGACCTAGTTCAATAAGACTATCTTTCACTAACAGGACAAAAACACTCAGAGTGTGGCCACTTTACAAACGTTCAATACGATCCATTATCGTGCCAGAGGCGACTATCTCGGCAAATTCATCCGCTAATATTTGACTTTGTTGTACACTTTGCTGCCAATAAGCAATACGAGTTGGGGTATCTAAATACTTAAAATCTTCACGGTCTGGAATTTTACTAAAGGGTAAACTGGCAATAAATTGCTTACTCGGTGCTAAAATTAAGCCATTGTGGTAATTGGCTTTGGCTTTGCGCCATAACAGGGACTTATCAAACCAGCCGGGGCTCATGTACGGATAAAAGTGCGGATACAAACTTAACCCTGTCGCAGCGGGTAATGGCATATCAAAATGATAATCGGTTATGCCTCCATCGTAATAATGGCCTTTTGGCGAGCCTTGCAGATCTTTTACCGGATCAAGCAATAGCGGGATAGATCCTGTCGCTAGTAATCCATGACGGATATTGTCTTGAGTTAACTCGACATGTTTGGTGGGCAAATCTTTCAGGCGCCTAAAAGGTGATGCGGCGTCTTTATGGCTTAAAATAACCCGCTCGAAGTGCCAGCCTAAGCTTTTTCGATTGATGACATTACTTACCGCTGCCATCGATAATCCCATCATTAAGCCAAATTTGGCATGAATGCGATTTAAATGACGGGCACGGCAGGCCACCATATGATGACGAATTAATGGATTAGCAATAATATCAGCGCCTTGCTGTTCACCTAAAATGCCATCAACAATTTGCAATACTTGGGCACTGACTTGTTCACGCGTCGGCTTTTTTTCGTAATTCTGATGAATATAAAAATGTTCTAAACGTTCATAAGCCGCTAATGGATCTTGTTGCGCCATACAAGCTAAACGCCACGCACCCGACGACGCGCCCATGGTATAAAGGGGATCTTCGCGCCCCTGAAAAAACTCACTAAATAAATATTTATCTAAGCCTGCTATCGCCAGCCACTTAGGCCCGCCTGATGCAGCAAAGAGCTGAGTAAACAATGATTGATCTAAGCCATTCGCTTCTAGTTGTTCGTAAGCCGTTGGTCCAGCAAGTAAACGTAATGCAGGCAATGTACAATCCTTCTTATATTTGTAATGCTGTTATCTTTGTAAAACTGTATGCTTTAGCGCTAACACGCTAGCATATTTTTATGGTTCTTATCTTACGGAATTTTTATGATTGTTGATACTTTAGCAAATCGTCACCTATACACTCAACTTAGCCCGAGATTAGCCAAAGCATTAGCTCATCTCGCGGACACCGACTTTAGCCAGCTTGAAGTGGGCAACTATCCGCTTGAAGGCAAAGACATTTTCGTTATCGTCAATGACTATGAAACTAAGCCTAAAGAGATCGAACCCTTTGAAGTTCATCAACAGTATATTGATGTGCAGTATGTGGTTAGCGGTGAAGAAGAATTTGGCTATTTACCGTTAGCCAATCAAACGCCTTCTAAGCCTTATTTTGACAAGCATGACTATGCTGAATACGACTATGAATCTAACAAAGATGATGCGGCGTTTATTCCGCTAAAAGCGGGCATGTTTGCATTATTTTTTCCTGGTGACATCCATATGCCGGGCACCAGCCCTACACCACAAAAAGTCCGCAAAGTGGTGATAAAGGTACGGGTATAACCTTAAAACATGACCAACGCTCAGTCCTACTACTGAGTTATGAGTAAGTCATCGCTATTTGATAGAAGTCTGCTAAAGTTAATTCGAGCACAAGAAGCACCTCGACAGAGCACTTGAGATAGTCTCAATAGAACACTGAAACAGACTTCAATATCATTGTTATACCCAAGCTAAAGACAAATAAGCACTTACCCTGTGTAAAATAGAAAAAGCCCCGTGACTCTCCGCTCGGGGCCTTTTTTTGTCAATTAAACACGCATATCATCATGGATAACACTCATATGGTAAGTTGAACCGTTGAAGTGGTATTTTTTAATGCGATGAAGATCAATTCTTGTTAAAATCAGGGCAACTTTATAGGAGAGTCTTTCAATGGCAATGTATGTAGTGGGTCACAAGATCCCTGATTCAGATTCAATTTGTGGTGCTATAGCATTAGCATATTTAAAAAACCAAATCGATGAACCGGCAATTGCAGCCCGTTTAGGCGAGCTATCACCAGAAACCGCCTTTATTTTAGAAAAATTTGGTTTTGAAGCACCAGAATATAAAACCAGTTACGCTGGTGAAGAAGTCTATATTGTTGACCATTCTGAAATTACTCAAGCGCCAGATGATATCGCTCAAGCCACTATCGTCGGTATTGTCGACCACCACAAACTAGGCGACTTAACCACTTCTACTCCACTAGAATGTTGGATCCGTCCAGTAGGTTGCAGCAACACCGTCATTAAAATGATGTTCGATTTCTACCAAGTAGAAATTCCAGCAAACATCGCTGGTATCATGATGTGCGCCATCTTAAGTGACACGGTTATTTTCAAATCGCCAACCTGTACCACTGCCGATATCCGTTGCGTTGAAGCGTTAGCAAAAATCGCCGGTGTAGAAGACTTTAAAGAACTCGGCATGGACATGTTTAAAGTAAAATCAGCAGTTGCAGGCACGCCAGCGCGTGACCTTGTTATGCGTGACTTTAAAGACTTCAACATGAACGGTAACCTAGTGGGTATTGGCCAATTAGAAGTTATCGATTTGTCTGTATTTGACGACATCAAAGCTGACCTAGAAGCTGATATTGCTAAATTGAAAGTTGAAGGCAATCGTCACAGCGTATTATTGCTGCTAACCGATATCATGAAAGAAGGTTCAGAAATGTTAGTTGTTTCTGATTCAGCAGACTTAACTGAGCGCGCTTACGGTAAACCTACCGTTGATGGTCGCGTGTGGTTAGACGGCGTATTAAGCCGTAAAAAACAAGTTGTACCTGCACTGCAAGATGCCTTTGCAAAGTAACTGGTTGTAAACATCTCAAATAAAGAAAAAGCTGAATCAATTGATTCAGCTTTTTTTATGCTTCAACGCCTATCTATTATGTCGATTAACTAACTTGGTATATCACAGCCCCATAGCTCAATGGAGGGCTGCTCAGTGGTAGGCTCACCCACCCAATAACTCATAGAATGGCATTGTTGCCCAGCCTGAGTCGATGACACACATAACTGATAATCGCCTGCTTCTGGCGTGCGGCCCAACTTTAGCATTGGCAAAATAGGTAAATGCGGTTTGTAGTGCCAACTGCCATCTTTTAACACCGCATCGGCAGGGATTTCCATTCCTGCGCCACTGCCTTTTACCCTTGCTTGTTCTAAAATAAAACCTTCATTAGTTAATCGATAATCTTCGGCCCAACGAATTTTCTCAATTGTGTGAGTCCAAGACAATGTCATCTGTTCAGCAGGCACTTGAGCCCAAATCGTGCCTGCTAAACCCAAACATAGCCCTAGCATTATTCGCCCTGCGCTAAACGTTTTAGCTTACGTGCACGCCATACGTGGTGCAAAATAAACGCCAGTGCCAAACCAAAACCTAACTCATCACTCAGCGGTGTCGCCATAATCAAACAGCCACCAGCAATAAAGCCTAAAACACGTTCCCACCAATAAAGGTTCTGTAATAAGTAGCCGGTAAATATCACGCCCCAAATACCAATAGCCACCGTCGCTTTAAGGACCACATAAACCGTTTCTAGCACACCACCACTTTGGAGCATTAGCGCAGGGTCGTACACCGCCATAAACGGAATAATAAACCCAGCAATGGCAATGCGAATGGCCCATAAACTGATTTTTAAGCCTTTCTCTTTAGCGATTGGCGCCGCGGCGAAACACGCTAGGGCAACTGGTGGTGTAAGGTCTGCCATAATGCCAAAATAAAACACAAACATGTGTGACACAATTAACGGCACACCTAAATCCAGTAACGCTGGCGCGGCAATTGAGCTGGTAATAATGTAGTTAGGAATGGTCGGGATCCCCATACCTAATACCAAACACGTCACCATCGTCAGCACTAAAGACAAAAATAAGTTATCTTGGCCGACAGCCAGAATATAGCCGGCAAACGTTGAAGCAATACCGGTTAGTGACACAACACCAATAATCACGCCCACTAGCGCACAAGCAATACCTACAGGTACAGCATGGCGTGCACCTTCAACTAATGCATGCAAACATAATGTGAGAGTTTCTTTACCACCTTTAACAAACCAACAAACCACCACCAGCATGGCAATAACGCCAAACATCACCCCAATACCTAACTGGAAAAAGCCTGCGCATATCACCCCTAACGCTATCCAAAAAGCAAACCGCATAGCAGCTGATGATAGATTGAGAATAATGGCCGAACCTAAAATCACAATCGCAGTGAGTGCTAGGCCAACCATGCCGGAAAACAGCGGTGTACGACCGGAAAACAACAAACCAATCAAAATAAATAATGGGATGAGTAAGTACCAACGCAACTTAATTGCTGCCCACGGATCTGGACATTGGTCTTTGGGTAAGCCAGATAAATTGGCGCGTTTAGCTTCTAAATGCACCATCCAGAACACCGAACAAAAATACAATACCGCGGGGATCATTGCCGCTTTAGCAATTTCAATAAATTGCACATTAATGGTTTCAGCCATAATAAAGGCTACGGCGCCCATAATCGGCGGCATAATTTGGCTGCCCATACTGGATGTGGCTTCTACACCCCCCGCAAAAGCAGACCGATAACCAAAACGCTTCATTAGCGGAATAGTAAATTGGCCAGTGGTGACCACATTGGCAACCCCCGAACCGGTAATAGTGCCCATGAGTGCCGACGATACCACCGACACTTTTGCAGGCCCACCCACTTTATGCCCAAATAAGCCCATAGCAAAGTCGGTAAATAAGCGGATCATTCCAGCTTGCTCTAAAAAAGCCCCAAACAGAATAAACAAGAAAATATAGGTCGCGGACACATAGGTTGGCGTGCCGTATAAGCCTTCGGTACCAAAGGCCAACTGGTTAACTATTTGGTCGAAACCATAACCTCGATGCATCAATTCACCGGGTAAATACTCACCAAACAAACCATAGGCCAGAAACATACCGCAAATAATCGGCAGGGCTATTCCCATCACTCGTCTTGCGGCTTCAAACACTAAAGCCACTAACACTACACCAATAATCATGTCATTTTGGGTTAAGTCACCGGAACGTTGAATTAAGTCTGCTTCAAACACCCATTGATAAACTGCGGTAGCCATACCCGCTAAACCGAGTATCCATGCCAAAGGTTGCCATGGCTGACTCTTGCCTATACCTGGATAACTAATAAACACCACTAATAATAAAAAGCCCACGTGTACGGCGCGCAATACTTGTGTCGAAACTGGATGAAATGCCGCGGTGGTAATTTGGAAAATAGAAAAAATTAATGCTACTGCAAACAAGGCTTTCGGCCAGTTGCGAGTATCGGCACTTAAGCCCTGCTCTGGTTCGGTAATTTGGGTTGGATCGCTCATGGTATGCCTCGACACTTACTACAACTAAATAACCTCAGCTCAGAAAAATGAGTGGACTAAAAATGACGTTGACTCAATTAGTCACTCTTGATCTAAAACGGAAGTTAGCAAATATGGTTGAAAGACAGAAATAAACAAGCGCTTGCTGGGTTTACCAAACAAGCGCTGTTAACTTAAGACTATTACTTATAGCGCATTCACTTCTTTGTAATAGCGTTCTGCACCTGGGTGTAGTGGAATAGGCAGATCTTTTGCCGCTGTGGCTAAACTGATCGCCTTAGCAGCTGAGTGAGCAGTACCTAAACGGTCTAGGTTTTCAAACATCAGCTTAGTCATTTGATAAGCAATCTCATCAGACACCTTACTGTGACTTACCAATAAGTTTTGTATCGCAACCGTACTCACATCTTCTGTTTGGCCTTCGTAAGTATTGGCCGTAATCACCCCAACTTGATAAGCAGGATTATTAATTTTAGCGACAACATCCGCAGGGATAGCTACAAAGTTGATATCCATTGTCGCGGCTAAATCACGAATCGCTGCCATACCTAAACCAGACGATTGTAAAGTCGCATCCAATTGGCGGTTTTTAATCAGCTCAACAGATTCGGCATAAGGCAAAAACTCCACTTTACCCATGTCGTCGTAACTGAGTCCTGCAGCAGCAAAAATAGCGCGAGCGTTTAGCTCAGTACCTGATTTTGGCGCCCCGACAGAAATACGTTTGCCTTTTAAATCTGCAAGGCTATTAATACCGGCATCTTTATTGGCGACAATTTGGATGTAGTTAGAATAAGTTGCCGCAATAACACGTAATTTTTTAAGCGGAGCTTTAAAACCGGCTTCCTGATCACCTTCCCATGCAGCCGATACCGAATCACCTAGTGCAAGCGCTAATTCACCACGCCCAGCTTGTAGTAAATTAAGGTTTTCAACCGACGCTTTAGTCGCTTGTACTGAGGTTTTAGAGCCCTCAATGCCATTGCTGTAAAGTTGAGATAAAGCCACACCGATAGGATAGTAAACACCACTAGTTCCGCCGGTGAGAATATTGATAAATGTCGGCGCGGCCATAACAGCCGTACTAATAGATAGCGCTGCAGCTGCGCCAATCATGCAAAAACGTTTGGTTAATTTCATCCTGCAATATCCTTATTTTTTATATTGTTACGAGTATTATTATGTAGTTACACTACCACTGACATCCTGTGCAATCTATATAGACTAAAGGCTAATAACATCATTATAAATCGCCTTTATTCCGCGATTTCAGTTACTTCGATACGACACCAATAGCAACATTAGCATTTTTCATCACCAACTTGCTTTAGGGCTGTCTGGGCAGCGAGCAATAAATACTCTGCCATCCACGAGTATAGTTAATTGAAATAAAAAGGTGCCAACAATGTCGGCACCTTTTTATTCTATGGTGTTCGCCCTCATTAAATGAAAGGCTGGAATGTTATTAAGCCTCACATATTCATGCAGTTAGCATAATATGTCACCGTGGCAGGCCAGTCAGAAAACACTCCTATTACCCCGACATCTTTTGCCAGTACATCTAACAGCTCAAAAGTATCACCTTCGTTATCAATCACGTCAGCAATACTCTGATAATACCAACCACCGCCGCCTTGACTCAGTGGCCCCGAACGCTCTAATGACCAAGCAATAATCTTCAAGCCAGCGGCACTTGCTGCTTTGGCATATTCAGATGGCACTATCGCGTTATTGTCTCCTACGGTAACCAGCATCCATAAAGGTGGTGCAATAATCTTGACCCCGTCTGCCGCTAAGGTGTCCATACTCGGTGACCATGTGGCACTGTTTTGCGGATCAAATCCAGCTTGCTCGTCACGGCCATCAAGGTATACCGCTTGATCGGCAAATTCAGGTGCGTTGGCTATCCAATATTTTACATCGTCTAAATTAAACGATTGTGGAAACACTTGCGATGCATCAACGCCTGCTGCGGCATATTCATCTAACATTTTTTGGGCGTAATCTTGTTGGGTAAATCCATCATACGGCATGCTGACACTGGCCGACTTAAGCTCGGGAGTCATCTTTACTCCAGCAGCTTTGAATAAGGCAATACTTTCAGCGTGAGTCATTAACGTGCCATTACCGGCATATAAATCGGTGCGCCAATTTGGCGTGCCATCCATAAACTCTTCAACTGTGGTGGCATTGGGGTTAAAGCCGTCCATTTTGCCTTGCAAGGTTGTAAACTCTGCAACACTAATATCGCTGGTACAACAGGTTGCCGTTGCACTCACGCCATTGACAGCATCGGCTGGTGAAAATGGCACTGAACATTTATTGGCTAGGGCCGGGATAGCAAGAATATTAGTGGTAGTGGCTAAATCACACTGCGAGTGACGGCAAACTAACTCTTTATCTGCGGTAAATGTCACGTCACATTCCACAATACCTGCGCCCGAATCGATAGCTGCTTGATAAGCTTCTTTGGTATGCTCAGGAAATTGCATTGATGCGCCGCGATGACCAATAGAAAAGTCAGTACGGTAAAATGAATTTGAAGCACATTGCGCTAATTGATCTTTTAACTCACTGTCTTGCATTTGACCGACTAAAAATAGCGGCCTAGGGCCTACTTGAGCGCTAACACTTTTATCCACTTCTGCAGTGGTGTCATTATTATCGTTACTGTTACACCCCGAAATCCATAACGTACTGGTTAAAACTGAAATGATACCCAGTGTTATACTTTTTTTCCTTGTCATCTTTTTGCTCCATGTTGTAATGCGGTAATGTCAGTTGTAATGGTTTGCTGAAAAATTCATCATCAGGAACAGTGTACGCATTGAATATGACTGAATTATCGAATTAATATGACAACCTTAGTTTCTACTGTTTTACCGACCGATTGAATAATATAAAACATGACCCTAACTGCGGTAACGGTAAATAGACAAGCAAATAAACGATAGTGAGTAAATAGCTAACAATGAGGTCCACAATGGCAAACACAACACTTTATTATGTTCACGATCCAATGTGCAGTTGGTGTTGGGGATATCGCCCCACATGGGATGCTCTGCAAGTTCAACTACAACAGCAGTTTGGCCAGCAATTGAGTCTACACTATCTAGTCGGTGGTTTAGCGCCCGACTCCGACCAACCCATGCCGCAACCCATGCAGCAAATGTTACAACAAACCTGGCAAAAAATTACTCAACAACTTGGCACCGTGTTTAATCACGACTTTTGGCAGCATTGCCAACCAAGGCGTTCAACTTACCCAACATGCAGAGCTAGCATCATTGCTCGCCAATATGGGCTAGAGCAACAAATGATCAATGCCATTCAACAGGCTTATTACCTGAACGCGCGTAATCCATCTGATGTTGATACTTTGGTATCGATTGCGACTCAATTAGGGATCCCCGCAGACTTGTTCACAGAGCAATTAAGCGCTGATGAAACAGAAGATAAATTACTCAAAGAAATCAATTTTGCTCGCCAACTTCCCATTCAAGGATTTCCCTCATTAGTGCTGATGGTCGATAACAACGCCTATCCTATTCGGCTTGATTATCATCAATGGCAAACAAGCTTGGCAGACATACAGACTATCTTGTTAACAACCCAACCGAGTTAATTAGCCCATAAGGACATTAGGACCGCATGACTTAATGACTCTACGCACCGTCACGGGGTAAACGTCAGTTAAGATATAAAGTTTGCACGACGTTGATTAGCCTTTGGCCTTAATGCCCAATATCCTATACTCTGCACGTCGAAAACGACAACGCCCCACACAGGCTCGTTAAACATAACATGAGGCAGTGAATGACAGATCGTAAACGAGGTTTTTTCGGTTGGACATGGTTTGTCATGTGGCGATTTTTGCTATTACTGGCGCTATTGTTACTGCTGCTTAGATTTGTGCCACCACCGACGACGTCATTTATGCTGCAAAGCGATTATCAGGTTAGTCAGCACTGGGTAAGCATTGATGAACTGCCAGCGCACATGCCTTTAGCCGTAGTGGCCGCAGAAGATCAACTGTTTCCAGAGCACTTCGGGGTCGATATCAACTCCATCACTAAAGCCCTTAACCAGTACGACGGTGGAGAAGGCCTGCGTGGTGCCAGTACCATCACCCAACAAACCGCAAAAAATCTATTACTTTGGCCGGGTAGAAGCTTTGTTCGCAAAGGGATAGAAGCCATATTGGCCGTGAGCCTTGAAGCGATTTGGGGCAAAAAGCGTATCTTAGAGGTGTACTTAAACGTAGCCGAATTTGGTAAAGGTATTTATGGCGTAGAAGCGGCGAGTCAGCACTATTTTAATAAATCGGCCCGCTATCTATCCAACAATGAAGCGGCGCGCCTAGCAGTGTTGTTGCCGAGTCCGCGTAACCGAAACCCTAACAATTTAACCCCATACCTGCGCCAAAGAGTCGCTTGGGGTGAAAAACAAATGCGCCAACTTGGCTCTGGCTATTTAAAGCCTATTCTTACCAATTAACCGCAATACCATGCCCGTTGTTATTGCTCTTTGTTAAGAGCAATAACAACTCAAACTGGTCCCATATTTAAAAGATCAAAATATTGATCATTGATAAGCCATTAGCCTTTAATATCATTCAAAAAATACTTTTCTCTTCCAATCGTCATCATGTGGCGAAAACATGATGCCTACTAGCAAGCCAGATGAAAGCCGGAATTAACAGGATTTGAACTATTTTTACTGTTAGAATGCGAGCTCATTTTTATCGGCTTTTACGATCAAGGCAGGCTATGACCGTTCTTCTAATGACTCCACCGATGACCCAGCTGAATACACCGTATCCAGCAACAGCGTATTTAACCGGTTTTTTACGCTCACGAGGCTATGAGGCGGTTCAGCGAGATCCTGCGATTGAGCTTTTCCTTGAGATGATGACAGCGCCTGCGCTGGACATTATTCGTCAGCACGTAGAAGAAAACTTCGAACACTTTGAAGACGACGAACTGCCAGATGTCATCTTTAATTTTTTGGCTGAATTTGAGCGTTATCACCTCACAGTAGAACCTGCCATTCGCTTTTTACAAGGCAAAGATCCCAGCCTTGCTATGCGCATTAACACCCGCCGTTTTTTACCCGAAGGCCCAGCGTTTGATGCAATTGCTGAGATGGAAGCGGTATCTGGCGACGTGTTGCAAGCCGCCTTTGGTAATTTAGGCGTACAAGATAAAGCCAAGTATCTGGCCACTCTGTTTATTAATGATCTATCAAACGTTATTACTCAGGGCGTTGATCCCTACTTTGAAGTCAGCCGTTATGGCGAGAAATTAGCTGCGGCTAACCCAAGTTTTGACAACCTCTACGACACCCTCATGGGTGAACCGAGTTTCAGCTCTGAAATTTTGGAGCAGCTGGTCGAGATGTATCTGGAAGACACCCAACCAAGTGTTGTCGCATTAACCGTGCCGTTTCCCGGCAATATGCTGGGCGCGTTACGTATTGCGC
Organism: Shewanella sp. BF02_Schw; assembly: GCF_014596695.2. NCBI lineage: Bacteria > Pseudomonadati > Pseudomonadota > Gammaproteobacteria > Alteromonadales > Shewanellaceae > Shewanella > Shewanella sp. BF02_Schw. The sequence continues at coordinate 370,244 of NZ_JABKAW020000004.1, read as the reverse complement.
AAACCTGTAAAGCCATTAATCCAGACATTCCTATCGTCATCGGCGGCGGGTTTGTTAATACCGAGCTGCGCGCACTAAAAGATCCTCGTGTATTTGAGTTTATTGACTTTATCTGTCTGGACGACGGCGAACGCCCGCTTATCACTCTGCTGGAATACTTTGAAGGTAAGCGTGAGATAGACGATTTAGTACGAACCTATTTCCTCGCAGAGGATGAAAATGGCCAGCCCTATGTCCATTTCAATGAAAACACACAGCTGCACGATATTCCACAAAGCGAAGTTGGCGCCCCAATTTACGATGGCCTGCCACTAGGTGACTACCTATCTTTGTGTGAAATGCTTAATCCAATGCACCGTATATGGAGTGATGGACGTTGGAACAAACTGACCATAGCCCATGGTTGTTACTGGCGTAAATGCAGCTTCTGCGACGTCAGCCTGGACTATATCGACCGCTACGATACTGCAGGCGCCGATGTGCTGGTTGACCGAATCGTAGAGCTTGTCGAAGAAACCGGACAAACTGGTTTCCATTTTGTCGATGAAGCCTTACCACCAAAAACCTTATTTGCGTTTGCAAAACGTCTCATTGAACGCGGCGTAGTGATCAGTTGGTGGGGCAATATCCGTTTTGAGCGGACTTTTAGCCCAGATCGTTGTCAATTACTGGCAGATTCAGGTTGTATCGCCGTCAGCGGCGGCCTTGAAGTAGCGTCAGATCGTCTACTTAAACTGATGAAAAAAGGCGTCAGCGTTGAGCGCGTAGCCCATGTAACCAAAGCATTCAGTGATGCCGGTATTATGGTTCACGCTTACTTAATGTATGGTTTCCCAACACAAACCGAGCAAGAAACCATAGACTCGCTAGAAATGGTGCGTCAGATGATGGAACTAGGTTGTTTCCAGTCAGCCTATTGGCACCGTTTTGTCGCCACCATCCACAGCCCGATAGGCATGAACCCAGAGCAATTTGGTATCACCCTTGCTGAACGCCCAGAGATCTTATTTGCTGAAAACGATGTCGATTTCACCGACCCAACCGGAACGGATCATGACATGCTGGGCGAAGGACTGCGCAAAGCAATCTACAACTACATGCACGGTATCGGCTTCGATCAACCAATGAGTTTCTGGTTCAACGAACCCGTTTCCCGCACTTCAATGAAGAAAGACCTGATATCAAAAGCGATTAATAACTTTATTCTGAGTCATGAAGAGTAGGTAATGAAGAGTAGATTCGGGCTATTTCATTAGAATAAGTAAACGCGACCTAAATAATTGGCAGTCAAATTCTGCTATACAGACGCACCATAACCCTACTTAATATAAAAAAGAGAAAGAGTAAGTGGGTCCAAGGTTAGAATATTGAAGGTTGATTTATCACTGTTCTGCATAGAGAATAGCACCCAAATACATTGATATATAAAGCATAGGAATGGCAATAAGATGATGACAAAATGGGCAATACGCTTTTTACAAATGGCCGAGCTCGTAGCATCTTGGAGTAAAGACCCTTCCACCCGAGTTGGCGCGGTGATCACTGAAAACAATCGCATCGTCTCGCTAGGCTTTAATGGTTATCCTCACGGAATATCAGATAGCGCTGAAACCGATAACCGTGAAATGAAACTGCTAAAAACGCTCCATGCAGAAGAAAACGCCATTCTGCATGCCAAACGAGATCTCAGTAGTTGTGAGATTTGGGTAACCCACTTCCCCTGCCCAAACTGCGCCGCCAAGATTATCCAAACAGGATTGCGCGCTGTGCATAGCCCACAACCCAACGAAGATTTCCTGTCACGCTGGGGAGATAAGATTAAAGTCAGCGAAGAGATGTTTGAGCAAGCTGGCGTTCAAGTCGATTGGATGCAAGTAGATTAACCTTACTTTTTCACCGTCGTTCCGGCAATGCGGTTGAGCCGGAATCCAGGTGTTTACTCTTTGCATTTATGGCCTGCGTGGCACTTCATCATAGTAAAGGGTGAACAGTCTAGCTTCACTTTACTAGCTGGCTTTAAAAGGCTAGGTAAAAATTTAATAATGGAAAATTTAACAATGGATGCCATGATTAATTCGTGTCGTTTACAAGCTTTCTAAGAATATTTGCCAAGTAAAAAATAACAACCACAGAAGGCCAAGCATAAAAGCGACATCTTCTTTAATCGATGAGCCAAACTCTGAGCTATTATCACCAAAAAAGTAACCTACTGGTTTGGAATATATTACTGCCGCTAAGCATAAACCTGGCACAAGATAATACAGCACCCAATCTTCTAAATACGTGCTTGTTTCACCGGCACCCATTACAACGTAACTGTGCCCATACATCAGTAAATAGACTATGTATATTAGTACAAGAATAACGGCAAAATACTTACCCCATTTCCATTTTTTTAAGTTATCCGAAAGCGATAAATCGAATTCATGATTTGAATAAATGCCAAAAAAGATCAATGGCAGCATCAGTAAACAAATGCCTAGAAAAGTACTCAAAATACAGCTCGCTCCAGAAATTTAACAATGGGTGGCATGGTTAACGCTTACAACTACTTATCTTTTTATAAAAGTTTTACCCTGCCCCCACTAAATTTTAAGCCCCGATATTTGCACCATTTAAGGTTTTGACAATACTTTGCCAAAATACTCGTTAGCTATATTGATGCGATATTTTCATTTTATTGATGGCTCTAACTAACCAAAATACTCCGCAAATACCTGAACAAATTAGCCCCAATTGCAAAATACTAACTGAATTGAAGCTAAAATCATTTGAATAGGCAACGAGACCTATTAAGTGGCCTAGCTGAAAAATACCCGCTACTATTGCGATTGAAAAGATGCTTAACCAAAGCCAGTTAAAAAAGTTTTTTTGGTATTTCATAACGCTTCCTTGCGGCTTTAAAAACTAACGAACGAGTATTTATTCGTTGCCCTGTGTGCATTGCTATGTATTTCTATCTTCAGCTTTAGCCAGCTTAATTCTTAAACTATGAAATAAAGAAGCAAACACAAAAGTTGTGAATAAAAGAGTTAAACACAACAGTTTTATACCAATACTCTCGCTCTCTACGAACGCATTTAATATTGCGGATAGTAAAATAAAACCAAATAGATAATAAGTTTGTACACTACTCAACGTAACTCCCTGTATACATAACTGCGTATTAGAATTAATTCTGAAAAAACATTCAGATGCTTCTCAAAAACTCATCTAAAAATAACTTTATTTATCAATAATTCCAGTAAGTTATCAGATTAATCATTTGAAATCAATCGCCCTTAAGTCTAAATAAAACCGAACATTATAAAACAATCCTAACGGTGTTTAAAAATCAGATTGCAAAAATTGAAACTAAAATCGTTAATCTCATCGAATAAAATCCTGACTACCAAGCTAAAAATATCAAAAAACAATGCTATCAAAAAATAATGCCACCCATTTTTTAACACTGGCGGTTGCTGGGGCAGTGTTTCCAATCATTCCCGAGATAAAGCGCAGATTAGCGACGCGCAGCTGCCCCTGTTGTCAGCAACCAATGCGCTTTATGGGCATAGTGAAACGACCGACAAACTTACGGCTCACAACCTAACGCGGGAAATGATAATAAGAATAATGGCTTAATCAATACGATGAAGGAGTTAATTTAAGATACTGAAATATAGTGTTAAAAAAATTAGCAGAGGGGCTAAGGGAGCTTGCTGACTACAGAAAATTAGCACGATAACTATCACATCAAACAGCGCGTTTTCTCGAGCTGTTAATTACATAATAAAGAGTCACTCTCAGGTGTTCGGGCTTGTTCAACACTTGGGATAAGGACGCGGCTTCGCGCGGCCTATCCTTATTAGTTATGTATTTATTAAAACGCGTCATCGTCACTATAAACATTAACTGATAGTTCGCCATTAACACTTTCAGAAATTAAGAAATTTATAGGTTTACAACATACTTGGCAATCTTCAATATATTGCTGGTCCGAATCTGATGGATCAATCAGAACTTTAATGACCTCTCCACAGTAAGGACACCTAATAGATTTTTCAGCTAATTGATTCAATTTCTACGGTTCCCCTATTTGCCTAAATACAGACAGCTTATTGAACAGCTCGCCCAATAAAGCCGACCGTTTAAGTTATTGATTTATATCATCCTACATTCTCAATCTCATTGAAGTAAAGCAATTTAATGACTCTTACACTCAAATATAAAACTGAAATTGCGCGTTAAAAGTATCGAATTTAAATGCTAAAAAATTAAATTAAACAATATCAATAAATTAGAATTATTCTATTTTTCTCACCGTACTACTTTAGTTTGATTTTGATTACGTTTTTATGTTTCTAGCAAACGAACGACGTGCTTCCAGTGGTACGCAACAAAGCGCTTTGTGTTCTTTTTTCGTTTGAAATTAATGGAGTCAGAATAAACTTTATTGGTTAGCAACCAATCCAAAATTGTCATCACATTTGACTATCATTAATGGCGCCGTTAACTTGAACAGAGTAAAAAACTCATCACGTATTAAATTAACCCAAGGGAACCACATGAATATACTGCAACGTTATAACCTACTGTCCACCAGCATATTAATGTGTTGTTTCTTTTTTAGTGCGGGAGTATTTAGTTCGGGTGTGAATAGCTCGGAAGTGAATAGTGTCGATATGAACCGCGCAAGCAGCATGGCCAACATTGATACCAGCAAGCTTGGCGACATAAAAGCGATTAAATTTAATAACCAGCAAGTGATTACCGCAGGTTTACCCACAGAGCCGCAATTTGCACAACTTGCTCAAGCGGGTATCAAAACCGTGATTAATCTTATTCCTAATGACAATCCGCATGCATTACAAAATGAGCAGCAGATCGTCACGCAACTGGGCATGAACTATCACAATATTAGTGTGGACTGGCAAAACCCTACCCAAGAGAATCTACAGCAATTTTTTAGCCTGATGGAGCAAAATGGCGACGCACCCGTGCTAGTACATTGCGCGGCTAATTATCGTGCATCAGCCTTTTATTATTTATACCAAACCCGCCAAAAAAAAGCACCGACGATGGCCGAAGCACTCACCCCTTGGGGCGACTTACAACAAAGCTTTGCTGAATATCCTCAGTGGAAAAAACTGATTGAAGACGTACAAGCTCAATAAACAGATTAGTATATATATCGATAATATTGTGATGGTACGATAAAGTAATTTAAGGCTCGTCATGTACCTACAGTTTGTTTTAAGGAAAAAACAACTATGTTGAAATCGATTATCGCCTTTGTTTGTGTTTTATTTTTTACTTATTTTTGCTACTCATATTTTAATCAACAAGCTACTGAACCTATTATTCTGCCTGATATCGCACCGACAATGAATTCTGAACTGCAAACTTCATCAGATAATCACATACCGAATACAGATAAAGAGATAATCGCAGAAGTAACCAATAATATTGAATTCACAAAAAAATTAGTCGATGAGGATAATGAAGATTTCTTCAACCAATTTACCCATTTGAATAAAAGTCATTTTCAGAGTTCTGAACAGTTAACATCAGGCTTCATAAATAAAGATGGAGCTGTATCTCAAATTGCTTTAGAAGAAACATTCCGCGTGAATGACTTTGAAAACTTTATTGAACGTATTAATTCAATTGAAAAGTCTGAAGATGCAGCAATGCGGGAAAGCCTTTTATCCGAGAGTTTGTATAAATTAGAGGGAATTCACGTTTATTCGGAAAGTTACTCTTGCGCTGGAAAAATTTGTTTAGTGTCTTTTAACTTTGATGGTAATGACGAAAGTGCCAGTGAATTGTCTAAATTTATTGATAACTATTCCTTTACCAATATCATTGAAGGTGAAAATGGTTCTAAACAATTTAGAGCAGTTTACATTGAATCAGATGATCCATCTACACTCAGCCTAAGTTACTAATAGTCATAGATTAAGCCACCAGCAGTTCCTCTAGAACTTCACCCGACGACACCATTGGGCATGTCGGAGGCTATAAGTACAAAACATAAAAGAATAGAGCTGGATTGCGGCTCAAAAGCATTACCGGAATAACGGTGGTTTTGGCCCGTGCAGGGTGGAACCTTGCTATCTTAATTCAAACGGAGTTTGAAAAGTCAGGTGTAAGCGAAGCGCCACGACCTTAGTGGCCGTAGGCCATATCTAAAAAATAAAGAAAATCACCTACTGTTGAGTCTGAAAACCTTTCAAATCCATCTTATACAAGGGTGCTGGGATCATCTCTGAGGTGATAAAAACACTGTTACCATCTTGGCTGAAACCCACGGCTTCAGCTTGTTTTATCGCTGGCAGAGAAATCACTTGTGGTGGCGTAGAAAACAGCGTCAACCAATCACCTGGCTCAGTTTGAGTAAAATAGAACGCGTGAGTGTAGGTTAATACCACCGCCGATAAACCATCAGCTGATATATCCATGGCTGTGGGTTTCCCGGCAAAACCAATCCAGGTATAGATACTGGCGTAATCGAGCATGGCTGTTGGTAATGGCGCGATTTCGCCTAGCCTTTTGGCTTGTTTGTTAACAATTTGAACCGATGAATTGCTTGAAGCGCTTTGCCCTAAAACCGGAGCGATTAAAGGCAGCTCGAATAATATTGGCAGTTTATCGCGTTTGCTCAATAACAGTATTTTTTGCTTGGCGACATCAACGGCCACAGATTCACAATCGTGTGCACCATCTGGGTAGGTAAATGTCATGCTCCAAACGGGTTTAGCCGCCAGTGTTTTTTGTCCATTAAGCTGGCTTAAATCTGGCTCTTTGATCAGATGTAACTGATATTGCGATCGTTTAGCTTGGTTATCACCCACATCGGCGATCAATAAATACGACTCACCTTGATAAACGAACGAGGCGATGTCTTCCCAATCGGTATTCCTAACACCTGTAATGTTGACTGTGGCCAACTGATGGCCTTGGGTATCGATGGCAAAAATTCTTGCTGTGTCGCCACTGTCGTTATGTACCCACAATATATTGTCGTTGAGCCGCGATACTGCCAAACCACTGGCTTCGTCAATGGTCGGGGCGGTAATGCTACCCGCTTGGGTCATGCCTATCGGCATAGCACATGCACTGGTTGATAAAGCTAAGATTAAATACAAAAACACAGAAATACGATTAAACATAATGATGAGTTACTCGAGCAGCCGCAGGCAAAAGTTGGTGTATTCTAACAACAATATCCGAGATGGTTACTAAAAAGATAAAAAACGAATAACTCATATTCATCGAAATTTTAAAGATTACTGATTTGTTATAACCATGCTCGTTCAAATGCATTTGTCATATCAAATGGTTGATTAATACCTTTCACTAACTGCAGTTTACTTCGGTATCTCGCAAGTAATGAATCAAACTTTTTTTGCGCTCTCAATTCTGAAACAGAAAATATTAACAATTTTATTTTGTCTATTTCTTGACCGACAAAAGTATTTTGTTTTTTCTTATTTTCATATTCTAAGTCTAAAAGCACTTGGAGTAACTCTGTGTATTCATCTCCAACACAAAGTCTCATCGCTTTAAGATGCAAATAACCTAAAGCCTCCCCAGCTGAAATGGGTAACTGCTTCAGAATGTCTATACTGTTCTCAGATAATTGATTCATTTTTGACATACTTAAACATTTATCATGTTTGATTTCAAAGGCAGTAAATTTATCACCCAATAAATTCATACCAAAATCTAAGTACTCATCCGCTAAAACTTGTGAAGATGAGGTAGTTAAGATAAATAATAAAAACGATAATATCTTCATTTTACTTTGCAACCATAGTGGACTGATTTCCAAAACAATCTCTCCTTTGATGAGATTTCAGATCTTAACATTTGCATACCTGAAATTGTTTCAATTTGATTAAACACCGCCACCTTTATTATCGAATGAAATACATTCTCTATTGTCTAGCGCAAGCTCATAGTTGTCTTGATTTTTATAGCGATAATAATGTCACGACGGTTATTATCTAATTCCCCACGATACTCATATTTTTGATACTCGCTGACTTATCTGCACCTGAGATTTTGTCTCTTCGATTTAGCTTCATTTATAGAAAATTGTAAAAGCAAAAATATTGAAATAAATCCATAGGTGAGTAGTTTTAGTTTTTTACATGACCCATATGAATTGAGGACATCGAGAAAATTCCGTGAGTTTGGCATGTATGCTGCGCTAGCTTTCATTAGGCCAAGGGCGGCCCGTCGGAACCATGAGGTACTGTTGTATTAGACGACAATGGCAGGAGCTGACTACAGATACGCTTTAAAGCGGGATAGTTCCCCATCGAAAATATGCGCTTTTCAGCATTTTTAGTCTGGGGTGCAGAGGATTTTAAAAGGGATAAAAACGCTTTGCCCCTTTGATCTGGTGTAGCCTCAACGCCACGACTCACGTCAGCCGTTGAGGCCGCAGAGCACTCGGCCACTAATCTATTCACTGAGAATTTCATCGTCAATCTAGGTTTAAGATACCAGCTCAATAGCTTGTTTTGCGGTTGTATATAGTGTTTTTATCATCAAGCCTAAAACCCAGCGAATAAACTTCACACTCATTTCTTTAACCGTTTGTATTCTATTTCCAGCAAAAACTAGCATGTGACCTAATAAACCTCTTAACTCCTCAGCTATTTCATCAGTTGACTTAACAACGATACCATGCAGGCAGCGAGCTAATATGTCATAAAACTGCAAACCATGACTTAAAGAGGCTTGGGCGACAATTAATGCATACTGACCTGTTTTTTTCAAAAGAGTGATTAAAGCATCGGTAATGATTTGCTGCCAGCGTTGAGAGAATGATGCATTATGACGTTGATCATATTTTAGTACCGTATGCTTATGGTTAAGCGTTTTAAGAGCTCTATTCATCGCGCTATAGCTCTTATATGATGCAACGGTATTGACATAACCAGGTGTGGCTTTTTCCATAGAATGCGCACCAATCGAGAAAAAAGATCCACTGTTCATTGCTGTTTGGTACTCACCGACAGTATGACTAAAGGGCCATACCGGAACTGCTGGTACAGGGTCCGCACCATGCGTAACACGATAATGCTCGATATTAGTAGATGCTTGGTGAACAAATCTCTCAGTAACAACCCTTGGCGCACCAAAGGTATATAACTTGGTGTCAATCCCTTTCTCACTTGCCCAAAGCGCTGTTAATTGCGCAATAGCCCCACCCAAACTATGACCCACAACATGTAAACAATGAGGTTTATGCAGTGCTACATAATCATTAAATTCAGACTGCATACTGCTAAAAGCTTTTTCAAATCCTGAGTGTACTTCAAGACTTTTAGGCCCAACTGTTATAGCAATATTGCCATTAGTTAACCAGTCAGCAAATGACGTAAAAACAGTGCCACGAACACTAATAATATGATGCTGTTTAAATTGTGGCGAGATCCCTTGTGCCGTTAATGCAAAGCCAGTACTGCGATTCAATAGTTGGTTAACTAAGCCACCACTAACGCCTTGGATCTGACTATTAGTTATTTTAAAATTTTTAATAAAATCAAGATGAAAGTCACTCTGAAAACTTTTATTTTTCCTAGTATCATATACTCTTGAGGCTATACTAGCTGCTGTGCTAGGTGAAATTGTGTTACTCATAATTCGACTTCCTTGCCGGTAAAACGATCCGTTAGTTTATTAAAATCACCATCTTCAACAATATATTCCTTGTCACCATCATAAACTAATACGGGAGTATAATCCTCACCCCAGCGGCAGATGCTTGAAGCCATATGATCAAGATGTTCGTTATTGGTATTGTTAAATTGAAAACTCACACGCTTATCGGTCAATTCACAATTCATAAAAGATAGCTTTTTAGAAAACTCTGGCACTTCCTCAATACCAATATGGTTAGCAGACCATATTGCTAGCAGCTCATTATCGTAAACTACAGTAATCTGTTGTGACACTCTGTCTTCAGAGAAAAGTCTATTAGGAATAGATGAACGAATGCTTTTTTGAGGAAAATGGAAATAACCCTTACTATCGGTAATAGCCACATCAAGATGATCTTTTTCATCAATATACATTAATGAACGCGTCACCTCTAAATTAGCCACTGGATTACCATTTTTGGTAATAACACCATTAACTTCTGAGCTTAAAAAGACTTCCTTTTTTTTAAACCAACCAAACATATTAACTCCATGACTTAGAATAGGGTAAGCAAGCGCTAAAAAAACCAGTAATATGACACGACGGGGCCACTGTAAACGATTGTTCATTCGCTATCCCTGCTAAATAGTAATTTCGATTTTACTTAAAAATACTCACTGTTTATTTTACCCATTCGATTGCAAATTACTATTATCCAATAGAATGGGTTTTATCAATTAGTGACTCTTTTGGGCTGGGCGAGATTACGAACGTTTTACGAACAGACTCAGTATATTTTTCAAACTACATTTGCTCATAACTTTTTCTCTTTATGAATGATTGGAAGTGATTCTATATTTAAATCATTCATTGTGAGTAAAAAGCGCACACTCATGCTGTTGACCTGCTCTTTTGGATGTATATAAGCGCATTACCGGTATAAATTTCATAATATGCTTAAACAAAAAAGGCCACTTTCTTTGTTCCGAAGAAAGTGGCCGTGCACATTTTTAGCGATTGAAATGATGAGTAAAAACCGCTAAAAACAAGTACTCTTTTAAACGTGACTCTTGAACGTGACGATTACATATGGCTATTAAACGTATTAATACTCATAGCTAAACTGCAAGGTGAACTCTGTGCCAGGGTCTTTGGCGTACACTTGCAGATCTTGCTGTTCGTATTCAGTAGTTTCACCTAAGATATTTTTCGCTTTTACTTTTACCGTAAAACTATCTGTCGGGAAGAAACTATACGTAAAATCAAGGCTATGGAATGGCTTTTCAAATACATCGTCTAAACCTCCACGACCACCATAAGCAATACGTTCACCAAACACGTTATACACTAATGTGGCACTGTGATAACTGTCTGACGAGTCGTAACTTAACTGCAAGTTAGCCACCCATTGTGAATGTCCGGTCATGCGGCGCGTTTTATTGGTTGGGTCAATTTCGCCGTTAGCAGCAATATCTATTTCTGAGTCGCCAAGGGTTAAGTTTCCCGCAACAAAGAAGTCTTCCCAAATGCTGCCATCACTACCCAAAAATTCAAGCTCTTGTAAGAACTCGGTTTCAAGGCCGTACACATAGCCCGACTGCGCGTTATAAAACTTGAGCTGACGCCCAGCTTCTGAAATACGTTGAATAGGTTCAATCGGTGCGTCTACATCTTTATAGAATGCGCCCATGCTGAAATTATTGCCTGAATCAGAATAGTATTCCCAACGTAAATCTAAGTTAAGAATGTCTGAACTCTTTAACTCTGGGTTACCGAAGAAGTCAAAACCGGTAACGGGGTCTTGGAATCGAACCGGTGACACTTCACGTAGATCTGGTCGTACAATGGTTTTACTCGCGCCAAAACGCCATTGGGTGGTGTCGGTTTGCTTCCAGGTTAATGACAACGATGGGAACCAACCGTCTTCTGCTATCACGTAGTCAGATAACTGATAACGACCACCTTCATCTGATATTTCACCATTTGGGTCGATAGGCAAAGTGACGCGACGGAAATCTTCATAACGAATACCAGCATAGACGCGCCAAACATCGTCAAAGTCGATGTCCATGCTCACAAATGCAGCGTCGTTTTTCTCGGCGGCAATATAGTCTTCGGTGTCAGTTGATGCGTCTTTTAGCTCTAGCCCTAAGGTATTGTCGGTAATGTTTTTATCAGAGAAAATCTCATCAAAATCACCCGCTAAAATAGCGCCATTGGCATCAGTTGGGCTTAAATCGACATCAAAACCTAAGCGAGTTGCATAGCTTTCGCGAGTACGCTCAAAGTATTCATAGCCGGTAGTCAGTTTAACCACTGCACCGTCTAGATTAATGGGGTACATAAAGTCCCAACCATAGTTTTGGCTGTCATCTTCTAGGCGACTATAAACATACTTGGGTGCATCTTGAGTATTGAGGTTACGTGATAATAATTGATTGCTCTCATCTAAAATCACGTTGTAGGTATACGACACTTCATTCGGGGCATAACGCTCAGAACGTGCATCGGAGAACTTCCAATTAAATTCAGAGTCATTCAAATATTCAATAAAATGATGACCTTTAATTTGGTTACTGATAAGCGAACGTTCTTCGTAATCAATGGCGTAAACTTGCAGTGCATTTGGTTCGCCCAAGGTATCGATGGTTTCTTCAATCCCCATAGACACGTCATCGGAAGTGTCTTGCAGGTAAGTGGTGAAGGTTTCGATTTTATGGTTGTAGCCAATCTCTAAGCCTAAGTTAAGCATGCCAGACACTTGGACTATTGAATCAGTACCGACGATGTCTTTCTGGTTTTCAACTTGTACTTGGCTGCTATCACCATCAAGCTCAACTTCACGTTTAGTGTAGTTTTCAGCTTGCTTCTTGTAAGACACGGCTGACAATGCACCAAAGATAATGTCGTCGGTAATGTCCCAACGATCACCAATGGCGATATCGCCGCGCATTGCAGGGTCTGTACTTTGGCTGTGCACCGTCATATCGCGGTACATGTCTAGTGCCAATTCGCGGTTAACTTGTTGTGCTGCTGGGTAATTTATAGCGCCATTAGAATTACTCACGATATCAATCGGGCTAATTCCACCATATTGATTAATGGTGTTATTAATGTTGCTTGGCATGCTGCGAGTGCCATCGTCTTGGCCGGTCCAATCATCGCCACCCCCGTTGTAGGTGTAGCTGTCGTTTGAGTCATTGGTGTTATAACGGCCGCCAACTGACGCTTTAAAAAAGAAATCGGCCGGAATTGATTTAGTGCGAATATCAACATGCCCACCACCAAATGCGGCAGGTGAATTGGCTGAGGCAGACTTTTGCACCGATAGCGATTCAATGATCGATGCAGGGAACATATCTAAAGGCACTACGTTACGGGTTGGATCCGGTGACGGCACTGTCGCGCCATTCAGTGAGGTACTTGAATAACGCTCACCTAAGCCACGAACATAAATGAATTTGCCATCTTTTAAGGTTAAACCTGTCACACGACGAAGCGCTGCGGCGGCATCACCGTCACCGGTTCTTGAAATTTGTTCTGAGCCCATAATATCGGCTACAGCAATTTGTTCACGACGTTCTTCAGTTGCTTCTGATGCAGAGCTACGTAGACGCCCAGTAACTGAAATCACTTCTATCGGTTCAATTGGAATCACTTCACCAGGATCACGAACAGGCGCTGGTTCTTGCGAGTATACGGGGGTAGCTGTTAATAGTGTCGCCGCAGAAATCACAGAGATAATGGCAAGGCTTAACTTATTAACGGTAAAACTCGGCTTGGTTTTCATACTTAACTATCCTGTATGCGGTTCAGAGATAACCGCCCTTGCGGGCGGCTATTAATAGGTCACAGATTAATGTTATCGAGGTGATTACTGTGGAAAGTAAGCCCAACCTTGACGCCAGTCATTCTGGCCATCGAATGCACCAATAAAGTTGGTTGATTCGAAGAAGCTATCATCTGTGCTTAAGTCTTTACCTTTGCCAAGTAGCGTTGTATCTGTAGCTGCTGGCATACCGTCAGTGATAGTCACTGCAGCTGTTGAGTTACCTTCTTGGCCCATGAACCAGGTTTCAACATTCACAGCGTCTGCTGTTGCGGCATTATCAGAGCTGTACTTAAAGGGCTCGTTACAGTCGATAATTGAATGAGACATAGTCAAAGTGCTGTTGTTTACGTTGTCGACTAAACCAGCGTAAGAGCCATCTAACTCTAAACATTCGCCAGACTCAGTTTCAGCAGTAGTGCCTTTACGACCTTGTACTAGCACGTTGTATAACTCACCTGCAGTAGCAACACGTAACAAGATACCTTCACCTTTATCACCACTTGCGTTAGTAATATCTGTACCCGGTAAAATAGTGAAGTTAGCTAATTTAGGCGCTGACACTGGAGTATCCGTAGCACCTTTATGGCTATCACCTTCGATACCACGGTTAGCATTACCGTCTTCGTGAGTGATATACACAAACTGTGCTTTACCTGTCCAACCGTTAGTCCAATCTAAGCTGTCATCGAAGTTGGCTGTTAAGTAAACATATTTCAAGTTAACTGCACCACCCCAAAACTCAACACCGTCGTCGCCGTTAGCGTGAATTTGAATATGGTCTACTTGAGTTCCGCTGCCCACTGCTGCAAATGAGATACCGTTCATTTCTTGAGTATCATTCACTTTAAAGCCAGCATACTTAATCACTACGTAGCTGATTTGACCGCTGTTATCAGCATTGTTGTTACCACCGTACGGGAAGTCACCGACTTCAAACGACGCTGAACAAGCATTATGATCAGGACATGTGTTGGTTAAACCATTACCTAGAATAACCAAACCACCCCATTGACCACGTTCGCCACTTGCACCCGCAATAACATCTTCTTCAGAGGTCATTTCAATTGGGTGAGTTGCACTACCTTGAGCCATAATTTTTGAGCCACGACTCACCGCGATAAAACTGTTAGATGTCGCGAATAGCTTAGTACCCGCTTGAATGGCTAATGTTGCAGGTGTTGTGTTATCACCACCTACTACTACTGCACCGCCATCAATTTTGTACATTACGTTTTGGCCAGCGAGAAGCGTCGTGTTGCTTAAGACATTGCCTTCAAGGGTACAAATTAACGTGATTGATGCATCTTTATATAACCCTGTTGCCGCTGCTGAAGCTGTTGTGCCTACAGGACAAGAAGTTAATACTGGCAATTCAGTTGGCGTTGGCGTCACATCGTCATGAATAGCTGTAGTCCAGCCTTTAGTCCAGTCGTTAGTGCCATCAAATGCACCAATATAGTTGGCATTAACCAAACGCGCATCAAGGTTAGCCAAATCAGCCTTACCAGCCGTTAATGCAACAGATGATGAATTAGGCATGTAATCAGTTAAATCAGAAGCGGCAACTAAGTTACCGTCTTGACCGTTGTACCAAGCTTCTACATCTAGCGCTAAAGCACGGCCTTCTGCAGCATCTGCCTTGGCACTTTTGAACGGTTCAACACAGTCAATTAAGCTGTTTTGCATCGTCAATTCAGCGGTGTTGGCGTTGTTAACGGTATTGTCGTCGTTAACCTCTAAACATTCGCCAGAATCAACGTCACCTTTAACAAGAATGTTATAAGTATTCACGCCAGTGCCTTTACGGAATAAAATACCTTCCGCATCGTCACCACCACTGTTGGTGCCATTAGCAACCTGAATAGTAAAGTTGGCTAACACTGGTTTTGACATAGGTACAGCGCTGGCATCACTGTTACTGTCAGCTTCAATACCACGGTTAGAAGCATTGTCCGCTTGACGAATATAAACGTGCTGCGCGCTACCTTGCCAACCGTTTGTCCAATCTAACGAGTCATCAAAGTTTTCTGTCAGTACGATATTTGTTACTGAAACATTACCGCCCCAGAATTCAAAACCATCATCGTTATTCATGTGAACTTGTACGTGGTCAATTTCAGTACCCGCACCCACACCGGCAAAACTAATACCGTTCATTTCTTGGGTGTCATTGATTTTGAAACCACCAAACTCAACGCGTACATACTTGATTGAACCTGAATTGTCTTCGGTATCATTACCACCGTAGCTGTGGTTACCCACTTCAAAAGACGCTGAACAATTGGTTAAATCTGGGCAGGTGTTTACTGGCGCATTACCCAATAAAACTAAACCACCCCACTGACCCGCTTTACCTTCTTGGCCTAAAGCCGTTTCAACAGACGTAAATACGATTGGCGCTGTTGCCGTACCGTCAGCCATGATTTTTGAACCGCGGCTAACCACTAAATAAGAATCACTGCCACCTAAGATTTTGGTGCCAGGTAATATTGATAACTCAACCGCGTTAGCATTATCGCCACCGGCAATCACTGCGCCATCAAGCTGCCATACAACGTCATTACCTAACACTATTTTGTCGCCATCTTGGCCACCAGTGGTAATCGTTGATGCTGCAGTAGAAGGAGCTAACGTACCTTTTAATACCCAAACTTCTTTACCATCAACGGCTGTCATTGTGGTGCTTTTAGTTGCAAAGCCACTGTATGATTTTTCTTGAACTGTCTGAGTGGGTGTAGTTGGAGTTGTTGGCGTAGTAGGTGTAACAGTATCGCTACCCGCATTGATATTAATATCACCACCACAACCAGCGAGCCCTAATGTTGCAGCAAGGGCTGTAGAAAGTGCAGTAAGTTTAAAAATGTTTTTCAGTTCCATTGTCATCTCCGAAGACGGATTTAAGCGTGTGAGTTAGTTGGCTGGATGACAAGCTAACCTGCAAAAATGACAAAAAGACTGCGTAAACATGACAGTCACATTTCATTAACATGACAGAAATGTGCAAATCCAATGGCTATGCACCTTAGGAGGAGATTTGAATGGCATAAATTTTTAACAAAAAAAGCGAAAATATAACGTTTTAGACCTAATCAACTTAATAATAGCTAACATAAACGGTCCACAAACCAAAAATGATGGCACAAAATCCCGCGGGTCTAAATGCTTTGACACAATATGAAGCAGACCATAAAGCAAACTGTTTGTGATGTTTTTCGGTCATAAAAACAAGAACAATTGCAATAATAAACAATAAATTACCTATCACTTCGAACACTAATGGTGATGAAGTGTTATGCGCATCGAGCAGTAAGACCGCCCCAATAACTAACCGAGATATAATTTCAATGTAATGGAAATAGCGTTGATGGCTAAAACGAACAATTTGGTCTGCAAAATGCGCTGGAGCCAGCATCATGAACAGGCCAAAACTGAATGTGATTACGCCCCACAAGCTAATGAATATGGCCATGTTAACTCCCAGTGATACTGCTTACGCTAATATTAACACCTCACTAATGAGGTAATTTGTTAACTAAAAATGTCGCATCCACTATCAACAAGATGATTAAGCAAGATGTGTTAACAAAAAAGGTTAATGTGAGTGGCTATTTATTACACTTATATAGTCTAATAAACACACGGCAATGACATTAATCAAATTGATTATAAGAATATAAAAAAATATTAATAAATGCTCATAAAGTAAGTTTAGGCGATTTTAATGCTAAAATAGCCATTTGATACAATCTTCATCACACAAGGAGTGCCCATATGCCATCAGATATTATTATTTTAGGGATCTCCATACTTATTGCTATTGGCATTTTACTCCATCACCCTTCTAAAACATTAGGCTTACCGTCGTTATTAATCTTTATGGGTGTCGGCTTGGCATTTGGCAATGGTGAATTTGGTTTTGTATACGACGACCTGCAACTGACTTCAGTTATCGGCACCTTAGCATTAAACACCATAGTATTTGTCGGTGGCCTAAATACGCCAATGAAACACATTAAGTTTTCTTGGAAAGAAGGTGGCATGTTATCCACTGCTGGGGTGATATTCACTACCATTATTTTTGGCTTTATCCTTAATGCGTTACTCGACTTTAACCTTATTACTTGCATGTTGTTCGCCGCGGTAGTGTCGTCTACTGATGCTGCGGCCGTATTCTCTATTTTAGAGTCAAAAAAACTTAAATTAAAACACGGTACGGGCACCATTTTAGAATTCGAATCAGCTACCAATGACCCTGTAGCCTTGTTAATGGTGGTGATGTTAACCGACTTTATTATCAATAGTGCCAACGGCGCACCCACAGCACTTTCAGTGATATCGAGTCTCGGCCAGCAAATTGGTGTTGGGGCTGTCGTTGGGTTAATAATGGGTAAATTAGCCGTTTGGGCACTTAATAACATTAAACTGCCTGAATTCGGACTTATTCCTGTTTTTATTTTGGCCAGTTTTGCCATTACAGTATCAAGTACCGAAATCTTAGGTGGTAACGAACTTATTGCGGTTTATATTGCTGGGGTGATCATCGGCAACTATTTAAAGAAGGGCGCTGAAGTCAGTAAGCATTTCTTTAATGGTATATCGTGGTTAGCGCAGTCATTAATGTTCATCATTTTAGGCTTACAGATATTCCCGCAGCAATTAATGCCGGTGTTCATGGCATCATTGCTCCCAGCCATATTACTTATTATCGTCGCGCGCCCATTGGCTGTACAGCTGTGCTACTTGCCATTTAAACAAGCTAATTGGCGCAAACGTTTGTTTGTTTCTATGATCGGATTAAAAGGTGCTACGCCAATTGTCTTTGCGCTTATTCCCGCTGCGGCAGGAGTAGAGGGGTCCCGTGAAATGATCCACATGGTGTTTTTCATTGTACTGATTTCGGTCATTGTTCAAGGCGCCGCAATTGAACCGCTAGCCAATAAACTAGGGCTAAAACTGCAGCCCAAAAATCCTGATCTATAAAAATGATTCAATGCCCCATAACAATGAGGCATTGAATCATTTTCAGTATCTTTGATATAGGTTATTTTACAGTGATTCTCTCAACTGATTTATCAGGTTGATGGATCACATAGTCTAATTGTACTTGTAGGTCTTTAAACCCAGTTGCAGAGGGTTGATACTTCCATTGTTCAAGCGCCGCAACCGCCGATGCATCAAACACTTGTTTCGGCGACGACTTGGTCACTCTAACATTGTTCACACTGCCATTTGGACTGATATCAAATGACATTTGCACATAGCCATTAAGCCCTTCTTTAGCGGCATCAATTGGATAGCTAGGCTCAATTCTTATCACAGGCATTGCCATAGAGTCGGTTTTGTTTTCAACGCTGAGATTATTGCCTGCAAATACCTGCGGATTAAACATAAAGGCACTAACACCAATAGCCAATGTCATTCCAATTAATGCTAAGGTGCTTTTTCCATGTTGCTTTTTCATCTGTAAGATCCTCTCTTTTAAGATGGTTTTATCCCCATAATGGGTGTGTAACATGCTCAAAGGTGCATGTTGTGAATAGGCCAATAGTGTTCTGCTATAGGCAATTTTAGCTTGGGCTTTCATATCGGCAGTGACTTGTGCATCACATGACAATTCTTGATCTTGTCTAAATCGGCGGTAACTCAACCACATCAACGGATTGAACCAAAACAATACGGTTAATCCATAAGCCAGGGCATTTGCCCATAAATCACCACGTTGATAGTGATAAACCTCATGCTGAATAATGGCTTGCTGCTGGCTTTCATCGAGTAACATAAAACTATTAGGGACTAAAATACTGGGGGTAATAAACCCTGCGAGCATAGGTGATTCAATATCTGGATGGACTAATACGTTAAGCTTTACAGAAGGAATATTTAGCTGACGTCCATGCTGGATTAACCGTTGTAGATAGCCATATTCCATCACGATATTAGCGACCAATAACGTGATAACTGCACCGTAGAGGTAAGGCAGGTATAACAGGTCAAGTAAGCCTGCCGACAACGCAGCGGTATCGCTAGCAAACACATAATATTGCTGGATGATTGAGGCAGTATTATTACTGCCAAACCAGTTAACGGTGTGCGGTAATATTATTTGCAGTAAATCGGCAATGATCAATAGTGGCACTGATATCCACATAAAATAGGTATAGTGCGCCCCAACTCTAGACAATATAAACCGGTGCATTACCAGTAAAGCCAAACACACCACGCTCAATGAGATGGTTTGTTCCATAAACCAAGTAATCATCACTTTTGTTCCTTTTGCCAATCATCAAGTAAGATTTGCAGTTCGGCGACATCTTCTGCCGACAGCTTGTTCTTTTGTGCAAAACCGGCAACCAATGGGGTTAACTTGCCAGCAAACATGCGGTCCACAAAAGAAAGCGACTCTTTAACGGTATAGTCCTGCTCAGCAATTAATGGTGAGTAATGGTAAACCCGACCTTGTTTTTCAAAACTGACGGCTTGCTTTTTGACTAAACGATTAAGCAAAGTTTTAACCGTTTTTTCATGCATGTTATGGCTTTGTTCTAATGCATCAACCACTTCACTCGAGGTTAATGGCGACTGCTGCCAAAGCTGCTGCAACACGACTAATTCACTATTGCTGATTTCTTTCATGTGATATCGCTCATTTGTTGTTAGTACTTGTTAGGCTGAAAATGGATTACAGGTGTAATCCGTTTGTTTAAATTACAACTGTAATCATAAATAAGCAAGGTTTATTTTCGAGCAATTTACGAATAAAAATGAAAAAGCCTAATCAGATAATTAGGCTTAAAATTGAAATGTTATTTAGCTAATTGGCTTTATCTCGATGATAACTTATCTCGATATAACCACTGATAAACCGTCGGCAACACCAGTAAAGTCAAAGCCGTTGAGCTAAACAAGCCGCCAATGATCACCACCGCTAATGGTTGTTGAATTTCACTGCCCACACCAGATGATAACAAGATAGGGATCAGCCCCAATGCAGAGGTGAGTGCCGTCATTAACACCGGACGCAACCGCCCTACCGTGCCTTGATAAACACTGTCGTACAAGCTTTCATCTGCTGATTGTCTGCGCTGGTTAATCGAGTCCACCAGCACCACACCATTCAACACCGCAACACCAAACAAGGTGATAAAGCCGATTGAACTGGGCACCGACAAATAGGTGCCAGTGGCATATAAAGCCACTACGCCGCCGATTAATGCCAATGGCACGTTAGCCATAATCAATGCCACTTGTTTGAGTGACCCAAACGAGAAATACAGCAATAAGCCAATAAGTGCGATAGAAATGGGCACCACCAACATTAGCTTTTGTTGCGCCCGTTGCTGGTTTTCATATTGGCCGCCCACCACAACCGTATAGCCAGCAGGTAACTCCGCTTGCGGCACAATGGCATAAATATCGTTGACTACCGAGCCCATGTCACGCCCCGATACGTTGGCTTGCACCACCACTCGGCGCTGTACATCGTCACGACGAATATTCGGCGGCGCCATTTCAATCACCACATCAGCGAGATCGCCCAAGCGTACAATCGCGCCATTAGCACCACTGAGTAGCAAGTCTTCAATCGCATCTGGCGCATTACGATATTGCGCCGCTAATCGCAGATTAATGTCATAACGGGCGTTACCATCAATCACTTGGCCTGCACTGGCACCACCAATACCTTGAGTGACTAAACTCATGACTTCATCGACGCTTATACCATAGCGAGCAAGGACTTCACGTTTAGGTCGAACCACTAACTGAGCTTCACCGCTGACTTGTTCTAGCGACACATCAACCGCCCCAGGAATGGCAGCGACTAAATCGGTTAACACCTGACCTTTTTCCGACAAGATGCTCAAATCGGGGCCAAATATCTTAATCGCTAACTGCGCTTTAACGCCCGATAACAACTCATCGACTCGAGTCGCTATCGGTTGTGAGAAGGTTAGCAATAGTCCTGGGAACATCGCTAGCCGTTGCTCCATTAAACGCTGTAGCTCAAAGCGATTGCTTGCCGATGTCCATTGCTCTATCGGTTTAAGACCAATATATATTTCAATATTACTCACAGGCTCAGGGTCGCCGCCAAGTTCGGGTGCCCCGATTCGACTTAACGCATATTCCACCTCAGGAAACTCAAGCAGCATGGCTTCAATTTTAGGCGCAACGTTGACCGAAGTGGCCAAACTGGCTGTAGGCGCCAGTGTCACCCGTAAGTTGATGGTGCCCTCTTCTAATTCAGGCACAAATTCAGTGCCTAGCTTTGGCAATAACAGCATACTTGCAGCAAACAAAACAACTGCCGCTAACATCACCGATTTAGGGCTTGATAACACTAGCGTGAGTACTCGTCGATAGACTGCGTCAATGGGGGCCAACACTTTGCTTTGACGCACTACAATACCGCGTTTAAATAGAAATACCGCCAATGCAGGCACTGCAAATAACGCCACAACTAATGCTGCCATCATGGCGAGAATAATGCTCACGGCCATAGGTTGAAATAATTTACCCTCTACACCTTCTAGGGCAAATAACGGCATAAATACTACGATGATAATCGCTGTTGCAAAGAAGATAGGGCTGCACACTTCTTTTGCCGCCAACATGATCCTAATCGCCATGCTTTGGGTTTGTGCATCAGATTCACTGTCAACATCACTATCAACATGAACTTCAGCTGATTGGTTGACGCCAGTTTCGCCGCTAACATGTTTAAAGATGTTTTCGACCATCACCACTGAACCATCAACTAGCATACCAATCGCAACTGCAAGGCCACCTAAAGACATTAAATTGGCTGACATGCCGTAGTAAGACATGATCAGTAGTGCGATCCCGATCGACACTGGGATCGACAGTAATACCAACAATGTCGCCCGTATATTGACCAGAAATAACGCCAAAATAATCACGATAAATCCAAAGGCCATCAATAGCGCTTCAACCACAGTCGTGACCGCTTTATCGACTAAATCCGCTTGGTCGTAAAACACCTCAAATGACACTCCTTTTGGCAAGGATTGCTCAATTAAACTAATACGTGAATTGATGTCATCAATAGTGGCTTTGGTATTGGCGCCCATGCGTTTAAGCACAACGCCTGCAACCACTTCACCTAGCGCTTGTACATCGGACGACGAGCCATTAGCCGCTGCCTGCCTGCGCGACATGGTCACTGCACCGACTCTTATTTCGCTACCAAAAGCCACATTAGCAATGTCGGCCACTCGTATTGGCGTGCCATTGATTTCGGTTAACGGAATGTCGGCAATGGCCTGTAAACCTGCGTCGCCAGCGGGCAACAAACCATAACCACGAACCACTAATTGCTCCTGGCCTTGGTCCATAAACCAACCACCAGCATTACGGTTATTACTTTCCAATGCTTGGCTAACTTGGGTCAGCGACAAGCCATAACTGCGCAGTTTATTAGGATCAACTTGCACTTGGTATTGCAACACCTCGCCGCCAAACGACAGCACCTCAGT
The DNA here is from genome assembly GCF_014596695.2 of Shewanella sp. BF02_Schw. Taxonomy (NCBI): domain Bacteria; kingdom Pseudomonadati; phylum Pseudomonadota; class Gammaproteobacteria; order Alteromonadales; family Shewanellaceae; genus Shewanella; species Shewanella sp. BF02_Schw. The sequence goes on along the minus strand of NZ_JABKAW020000004.1, from coordinate 347,279 downwards.
CACCCCACTCACCGGCATTAATATCAACTTCACTAAATAGTCATTTAAGCTCCGCAGCTCAGATGCGCTGATATTGGTTTCGGGTTCAGCCCGTAAAATGTATTGATAAATTTGCCCTAAACCAGAGGTATTCGGGCCAATTTCAGGGTTACCGACACCCGCAGGAATCGACTCTTTTGCAGCTTGCAGTTGTTCAAACACTTGCTGACGTGCAAAATAAATATCGGTACCTTCGGCAAACACCACTGTCACTAACGATAAACCAGTACGTGATAATGAACGCACCTCGGTCACCGCCGGTAATGCATACATTGCCGATTCGACAGGATAGCTGATCAGCTTCTCGACCTCTTCTGCCGCCAAACCTTCCGCTTCAGTATTAATGGTCACCTGCACATTAGTGACATCCGGAAACGCATCTAAATTTAGTTTTGGTAACATGAATACCGATGCCACCACAGTGGCCAGTAATCCAAGTAACACCAATAACCGCTTTTCAACGGCAATCTCAATTAATTTATATAACATAATGATGCCTTAGCGCTTAGTGGTTATGAATATCAAAGCCAGATTTGGCTTGCTCAGATGCTAAGAAAAACGCACCAGATACAACAACGCGAGTTTGTGGGGATAAACCACGAATAAAACTCAGTCCGCGTTGACGCTCCACCACAGAAACTTCTACTGCACTAAATCCACCATCTTGTTCTATGAACACCTGCCAGTCACCGTCACCACTGCGTGTTAACGCCGCATCTGGCACAATAAATCCAAGCGGCTCTGCCCCCTGATTTGCTGCGAGGTATAATTCGGCAAACTCGCCTGCATGTAAGTCATGGCCGGGGTTTGCCATACGCACTAATACTTGCTCAGTGCGGGTTTGCGCGTTAATTTCATGCGAACGCCCGATAATGACGCCATCACGAGTACGGCTTCCTACTCGCACCAAAACATCGCTGCCCATGTTGACTTGATCTGCCTGTAATGGCGTCAGTTCTGCTTCTACCCACAAATACGATTCATCGGTCAGTTGCATTAAAGGTGTGCCCGCAGTTAGCACTTGTCCTACTGTGGCAACATCTTGCTGAACGCGGCCATTTATAGGCGCTAACAGCTGAAACTGACCAATTGAACTTGGCGATGTTGCTAGCTCGGCTATCTGTTGTTTGGACATCATTACCGACTGTAAAATGGCACGTTTAAGCTCTGCATTGACCTCAGTTTGCATCCGCTGACTAGCACTAATCGTTCCTTTGCTCATGCGCTTTATGCGATCCCACTCCGTTGCTGCATTAACGTAGTCAGCTTGCGCCGCAGCAATATCTGCCCCGCCGATAGTCAATAATGGTTGGCCTTTTTGCACCTGTTGTCCTGGCACCACATGGCGCTTAAGCACCTGCATATCTAATTGCGGCGCTATGGTGATAGTTTTGTCTTTATCTACAACCAGCTGAGCGGTGGCAACGGCCTGTAAATTAAACGCGGTCGCACTTAACTGTGCCACTTCCACTCCCGCGAGTTGGCGCTGCTCTGCACTTAAGGTTAACAACGACTCTTGATGAACCGCCTCTGTTGATTCACTGCTGGCTTGCACAGCCGAACTAAACAGTGCAAATAATGATAGCAATAGCGCTGCACTGAACAATAATGCTCGCGAAACGCTGGAGTTCATGCGGTAAGATTTTCGAATGCTTGGCGGAGAGATGGGCTGAGTGCATGGCGCAACATTTAACTGAGCACGATTCACAAAATGATTCACTAAATGACTCAACATAGCGTTGGCATTCAACGCTGCCAATAAAGGTAGTACTTGGACTGATTTGATTTTCATGGTTAATCCTAAAAACAATCTAGACCGTCGACAATGAATATCAACGGAAATAGGCTTAGCCACCGTCATTACAAGCGAGATATCACGCCATAATGGAATGCAAAAAAGCATTCATTAGCGCAATGAAAGCGAATATAGAGGTGAAGCTAAACAGTAAAAACGGGCTTTAAAGGGATTAAACGATAGGAGGACGATAAGTAGGGAAAGACTCAGGAGGTAAATAGTTCAGTTTGGTATCGGCAAAAAGGTCATGAAAATGTTCACTAACAACATTATCGTTAAGCTTAGCAAGTGCCACATGACCACCATGACACTGACAATCTAAACACACATCAACTTTCTCAAAATCAGTAATGGTATCAAAATGTTGATGATCATCATTAACCGAATGCAGTGATGAACCATCGAGTGCACAAGCGCAATCGGCACATTCAGCAAGGCTGATCACTTCGGTAGTAAATTGAAGATGTGGATGGTTATTTTGCTCTTCGTTGCTGTTGCCCACATGTAATTGATGCGCACCTAAATTGGCGCCCACAAATTGCAGTAGCACTAAAGCAATCAATAATTTGGCTATGTTAGCCATAAAAGGCAAAACGGTATGACTCAACCACCCACTCCTAAACGATATTATTTAAATACGCAGTGCTTGGCGTAATCGGCTGCTTCATTGGCAGTCCAATCACCACTTTCTTTTTCTTTCATTTGCTTACACCAAGCTTCACTACCCACTTCAGGAGCACATGCCGATAAGCTAAGAGTTAACAATAACGCACTTGATACGGCAAACAACTTTGACAATGACATAAGCTATCCTTTTCTAAAATAATAAAATCAGTACTAGGTCCTGTTGACCTTTGTAGATGAATTTTGCAGTAATTTGTGACAATTAGCTACTGGGAAGAACTTATCATCTGTCGTTGTTCGACATAAATAAGCGATAACCGAGTAAAAAGGTGCCACAAAATTATTTACAGGCCACTCTAGCGCAGAGATCGCTTAGCAATCCAAGTAATGGCTTCTTGTTTACGCTCTAATGGAAACCATGCAACTTCGCCCTGCATAAAAGGTCCCATCAGCCTAACAGAATTACCCACCCAATCTGGGCCGCCCACAAACACTAACGCATCAAACGCGGGTAACTGAACTTCTCCGCTACCGGTTAATGAGCCAAACTCCCAGCCTTCCAACAACACATCAGCTTCAATATAAAGACACACTTGATTCCAATCTTTACGATAACTCTTAATGGCGGGCTGTAAACGGGTACGGTAATCTTGTGCCGATAAACGGCCACTAACAAATAAGCTAATAACACCTTTAGTGATATCGGGGATTTGACATAACATAACGGCAACTCCGGCCCTCTAACTAGGCCATAGAACAGACTTTATACGGTGATGTTATCGTGTAAAGCGACAATGGCGCTCATGATAACAAAACTATTCTGGTTATTTCATTAAATATGTCATAACTCTGAGGCCAGTCAGGCTTTTTAATTCAATCCCCACGCTAAGGTCAATTCACTTATCGCAATCCATGCCACAGCAGACAACCCTGAAAAGTTTCCCAGACTGCGGTAGAATGAAGACACAGCACATAAACATGCCGCTTAAAAAACAGTAAGCAGCGTTATAGGTTTATGACCGTTAATTAAGGGGAACACTACAACCGAATGATACAAATAACTCAGCGCGTCATATTGCAAGATAACGAAATTGAATGGCAGTTTGTCCGTTCAAGTGGTGCGGGTGGCCAGCATATCAATAAAGTATCAACCGCAGCGCAACTCAGCTTTGATATTGCCTCATCTTCTTTACCCGAGTTCTACCAACAAAAGCTGCTTGAAAAAGCCGATCACCGTATTACCAAAAGTGGCAAAGTAATTATAAAATGCCAACAATCACGCAGCCAAGATTTTAACCGCCAAACCGCACTGGAACAATTTATTGAACTAGTAAGAAGCATTGGTGTAGTACAAAAAGCCCGTATACCAACCAAAGCGACAAAAGGCAGCCAAAAGCGACGCATTGAAACAAAAAAACAACGCGGTGCCACTAAAGCGATGCGCCAAAATAAATCTGATTATTAATAAGTAATTACTAATTAGTAAATCATTAGTAAGTCGCTAGCAAATTACTAGCAAAAAAGTGAATCCGCCATCACTCAATGACTAAGGTATTACCCTAGTTGAGCATTTTTTGGTTTACCTGATAACCGTCTTCGGTAAGAATGCTTGTTGAACCCTCTTTTGTGCTGCATATTAAGCCGACTTACCTTGCGATTTTTATAGGAACCATCATGAGCCAAACAGCAAAAGTTTTATTGATCAACGGTCCTAATCTCAATCTATTAGGCCGTCGCGAACCCGGACATTATGGTCACCAAACACTCACCACTATTGTGGATGAATTAACTCGCAATGCGACTCAGGCTGGCGTTACGCTTGAACATATTCAGTCCAATGCAGAGTATCAATTGATTGATGCAATTCATGCTACCGACGCTCAATTTATTATTATCAATCCAGCAGCCTTTACGCACACCAGTGTTGCTTTGCGTGATGCCATACTTGGGGTAGCGATTCCGTTTATTGAAGTACATTTATCTAACGTACATGCCCGCGAACCTTTTAGGCACCATTCGTACTTTTCAGATAAAGCCCTAGGAGTAATTTGTGGCCTAGGCGCACAAGGTTATGATTTTGCTCTGCAAGCGGCGATTAAGCACTTGAGCGATAAACACTAAATATCATTCTATAAAGGGATAGCCCTTGAGTAAGTTAAAAGCGGACGTGAGCATTATTTACAGTGGCATATTCAGTCAATGGGACAATCAAAGCGATGACTTGCCGCGCTTGTTGCAGGCAACGATACATGTACCTGCGATTATCGACACCGAATTTGGCTTTATCACGCGCATCAAAAAGGCTAAAAACCAAGTACTCACTTATTGTATTTACCACCCTAACATTACCGATGACGACGGTAATGTTAGCCCACCGTTTGATGGTGAGATATTTATCAAAGAAAATGATTGGCGCTTTTATCTGGGTGATTGCATCTGGGCACCGATCACTAATAAGGTCGGTAACTGGCGCATGACGCTGGAGTTAAATGGCAAAATTATTGCCGACAAAACCTTTAAGGTGCATCTACCAGATTAATTGCGACGCCTAATAGTCTGTACTGCAACTTCACTAAGTTAGAATGTTTGCTATAATCCGCGCCAATAGCCACACCATTTAATGAGCCCTCATGTCCATTCAAGCTGTTTTAGCCGATGCTTTAGCCAAGCGTGCCACTTTTTTTGAGCAAGCTGCCAAAGATAATACTGATTGTTATCGGGTTTTTCACGGTACCGTTGAAGGTGAAAATGGCCTTAACATCGACCGTTACGGCGATGCATGGCTTATTCAAACATTTCACCAAACCTTATCGGCTCAGCAACTTGAAGACATATCAAGCCTACTGACTGCTCACGCGGACTATCATATCGTCTATAACGATCGCTCTGGCAGCCATTCTCGTGTTGTCAATCATGCCGAAAATGAAGCCCAAGACTTCTCGCAATCAGAGCAAGTTATCCATGAAAATGGCATTGCTTTTACCTCCAAGCTACGCCATGAAGGTCAAGATCCGCTGCTATTTTTAGATATGCGTATTGGGCGTGAATATGTACGCGCTAACAGCCAAGGTAAGAGTGTTCTAAACTTGTTTTCATACACTTGTGGTATTGGTACTGCTGCTGCGATGGGCGGTGCTCGTAAAGTCATGAATGTCGATTTTTCATCATTTGCATTAGCGGCGGGACAAAAAAATGCTGAGCTAAACAATGTCACTGATGTGTGTGAATTTGTGCAAAGTGATGCGTTTCCGGCATTGCGTCAATTAGCGGGGTTGCCTATTGGCGGTCGTCGTAATCAAAAGCTGCCTAAATACCCTAAACTGCGTGTTGCTCAGTTCGACTTAGTGTTTTTAGACCCGCCACGGTTTGCTAAAAGCGCCTTTGGTATTGTCGACTTAGTCAATGATTACCAAGGTTTATTTAAACCAGCAGTATTAACCACCAAAGTCGGCGGTAAAATTGTCTGTTGTAATAATGTCGCTAAAGTTGATCGCCAAGCATGGTACGACAGCCTAGTCCGCTGTGTAGAAAAGCAGGGCCGTAAAGTCACTGCGACTCAGTGGTTAGATTGCCACCCAGACTTCCCCGCATTTGATGACAATCATCCGTTAAAAATTGTCGTGCTAACCATAGATTAGCTATTGATGAACCATAGATTAACTATGGATTAACCATAGGTTTAGCTAAGCGATATGCCGCTTATATAAATCATTCAGCCACCTTCACGGTGGCTGAATTATATCTGCGAATTCACATCAGCTGATTACGACACTGGCGTGACTTTAGGGCTACCAGCGGTACTGGTGGCACTGTAACCACGGGCGTCTAACTGAACAAATGTCTTATCTAAAATCGTATCAACATATTGCCAATCACTGCGGACTTCATTTTCAGTAAATGTCAGTAATAAGTAGCCACGATCTTTTAAATTGGCGTATTTAAGATCGGCGATCAAACCGACTATTGCTGCTTCAGTTGCTGGCATTTCAGCATCAGACAAGCCTAAGTAATACTCAAGACCTGGGGATGATACCGAGCTTGTGGCAAACTCTATCCCGACAATATCGCCACCACTATCGGTTAAATCGCTGGCCCATGCATTATGGGTATCACCGGCAATCACCACCAAGTTATGTTGTAACGACTTTGCCGTCGCTAAAATCACTTCGCGCTCGTAAGCGTAACCATCCCACGCATCTAAGTTGTATGGAATTGCGGGCAGCTGTAGTAATGCAATCACCTCTGGCGTCAGCTTGGCTTGATTCGCTTGTAAGTAAGCTAACTCTTCTGCGGTTAACGTTGGATCGCTAGCTTGAGCACGGCCCGCTAGCTGCGCTAATCCGGCAAGCTCAGCAAACTGCGGAATACTCATTTGCTGAGTCGCAATGGCAGCAGGCATTAACATTTTGCCCATTAACACCTGTTGACCTAATACTTGCCACTTAGCAGTAGACTGCAACAAAGTTTGTTGTAACCACAATAGTTGAGTCTGGCCTAACAGGGTGCGGTTAGTATCGGTTACATCCGCGAGAAATGTGCTGCTGTTAAATGCACCTGTGGTCGCATCAATATATTGGCTATATTCTAATTGTTTATCGCGAGCCAATACCCGAGTATCGAGCATGTGCAAATCAACCAAGTTACCGTAATTAAAGCTTCTGTAAATTTCTTCATGATTACCTTCACTCCATGGACGAATTGGCAGCCATTCAAAGTACGCTTGTAGTGCGGCTTGTTTGCGTTGATCAAAATCACCTTCACCATCATTATGATTTTCAGCACCGTCTTTCCAGGTATCATTGGCCACTTCATGGTCATCCCACACGGTAATAAACGGTACTTTGGCATGTAGCTTTTGTAAGCTCGCATCACTACGATATTGACTGTAACGGGTGCGATAGTCGTCTAATAAAAATAATTCACCAGCTGGCAACACTTCACGCCCAAGCTCGACAGCATGTTCACTGGCGTATTCACCACGAGCATACTCATATAAATAATCGCCTAAGTGCACGACAGCATCCAAATCATTTTGCTGTGCAGCCATTTCATACACATTAAAATAACCAGCAGGGAAATTAGCGCATGACATTACCGCCAACTTAACTGACGCTACGCTACCTTCAGGTAATGTAAGTGTTTGCCCCATTTCCGATACCGTTTCACCCGCTTTAAAACGATAGTAATACTGCTGACCCGCTTCAAGTCCGACAGCGTCAACTTTAACGGTATAGTCACGGTTTTTATTCGTTATCATTTGGCCGTTTGTGATTACTTGACTAAAGTTGCTGTCAGTGGCGACTTCCCATGACACAGTAATGTCACCTTCAACATCAGGCGTAACGCGAGTCCATAAAATCACCGCATCTGCAGCAGGGTCGCCACTGGCAACACCTTGTAAAAATTGACCCGATACGACATCGTCATCATCATCACTGCTACAGCCCATTAATCCATAAGACACCACTACTGCCCCAGCACCTTTAGCTGACATAGCCAAAAAGTCACGACGAGTTACAAACCGTTTCATAGCCTATCCTTATTTTTTATCGTTCGCATATTATGTGGCGATGCTTAGCACTGCCTAAGAGGTCTAATGAGTGGCTATTGTGAGAGCTAATGATGACATAAAGGTGACAGAAGAATGACAAGCTAATCATATTGATACCAAAGTAAGGCTAAGGTTTACAACCATCGGATAGTGATTTTTAGACAGTGATTGTTAAATAATAACACAACAACAAAAATTAAATTGCGCACAATGTAGTTGCAAGTTATTGTCGGCTTAGTTATAGTAAACACAATTAGATTGCGCACAATTTAAATTAACTAACTTTTACACGAGGTTTACTATGAAAGCACTATATACCACTTCAGCAACAGCATTAGCAGGCCGTAATGGCCAAGTTTCTACCGACGATAAAAAAGTAGATTTACAATTAAGTTACCCAAAAGAAATGGGTGGCAGTGGTGAGTTTACTAATCCAGAACAGTTATTTGCTGCCGGTTATGCCGCATGTTTTTCTAACGCGATTCTGCATGTAGCCAGCCAAAGTAAAGTCGCTATCAAGGCAGCTCCAACTACAGCAACTGTCGGTATAGGTGCCAATGACAATGGTGGTTTTGCATTAACAGTAGCGCTAGCAGTTGAACTTGATTTAGACCAAGCAGAAGCTGAACAGTTAGTGAAAACAGCGCACCAAGTTTGCCCATATTCAAACGCAGTACGTGGCAACATCGATGTAAAATTAACCGTAAACGGTCAAGCGATTTAAGCTTTTTGTAAACCAGTTTTACTGACTTACAAACAAAAAACCAAGACATCCGTCTTGGTTTTTTTGTGCTTGTGGCAGCCTATTAGCACTGACTTAGTCAACTTACTTAGTCAACTCGATGACTTTAGCGGCGCTATTGTTTCACGCTCATTAAAATATCCAGGGCGCGTAAACGATGTTCACTGTCATATAAATCATTGGTAAACATAAGCTCATCAACGCCTAGCTGTTGGACAATCACTTCAAGTCGATGTTTAATCGTTGCTGGTCCGCCACACACCGACAAACTTAAAAAGTTATCGACGTAGCTTTTCTCTTGCTCGCTCCACAACCCATCCATACTATCGACAGGCGGTTTAAGCCACATTTCATTGCCACGAATTAACGCCAAAATACGTTGTTTCGAGCTAGTACTAAGGTGCTCTGCTTCAGCATCTGTTGGGGCGGCGACCAAAGGTAATCCCAACATAACATAAGGTTTGCTCAATACCGCCGAAGGGATAAATTCACGTCGATAAAGTGCTACTGCATCATGTAAAAAACGCGGCGCAAAGTGGCCTGCAAATACATATGGCAATCCACGTTTTGCAGCCAACTGAGCGCTAAACAAACTTGAGCCTAATAACCAAATGGGCACATTAGTGTCTTCGCCAGGAATCGCTCTCACTTGGGCGGAGGCAGCTTGCTGACGCTGCGCTCGCGGACCTAATAATGATTGCAGTTCGCTCACTTCTTCTGGGAAATGTTCAGCTCGGCTATCATCACGATTCAATGCGCGACTCGTCACTTGGTCGCTACCGGGTGCGCGACCTAAGCCTAAATCGATACGGTTGGGATACAGGCTGGCCAAGGTGCCAAACTGCTCGGCAACCACTAAGGGGGCATGATTAGGTAACATGATCCCGCCAGCGCCAACACGAATACGTTGAGTTCCACCTGCAATATAGCCAATTAATATCGAGGTTGCCGAACATATAATGCCTGGCATATTGTGATGTTCAGCCAACCAAAAACGATTAATACCAACATTTTCGGCATGTTGGGCATAACGCAGGCTACCTTGTAACGTTTCAGTGACGTTGGCATCTTCGCGCATCGGAGCGAGTTCGAGTAATGAAAAAGGAATATCTGCCAATATTGACATCATGGCTCCTTATTTAAGGTAAGAATTGATGGCATCCGCTGAAAACCACGCTATAACGCTAGCAAAAAAGTTATCAACAGATGATGGTCTAAAAGGCTTGTAGCATGTCGGGAGTAAACTCATCAGCATCAACAGAAATACCAGCCGCATCAATGCATTTCTGTAGTTTATCTAACTCATTATTGACGTTTGAAATAGTTAAGGTGTTGTTATCTAACTCATACACTAGCGCTAAGCTTTGATAATAAAAACGGAGGATGACTAATGCATCACGGTTATTGTCTTTGGCGGCTAGTTGAATCGATTTAAGCTTGCGGTAAATTTTGTTCTGCAACTGTTTCAGTTGCCACACATAATACACTTCATAAAATTTCGGTTTTGAACGCAGGTTACGTATTAAAAATACGCACACCATTAACGCCAAAATCACCCCAGTAAAATTAAGATGAAAATTGCCAGTAGCCTCTGCACCGGGTAATGGCTTAACGCCAAAAAAATAGATCATCAACTGACCCAATATTACTGAAAAAATAGCCAGCGTTGCCACTAAACCTATCTGCACTTGATTATTAACCGAACGATACTGGCTTTTATTAATGTTAACTAACTTCATCACGCCGCTCACATCACTTATTTATCTATAGCTTAACGTGTTAGAGCGATTTATAGAATGAAATATTAACGCTTATTAAGTGTGATTTAATCTAATGTTATCGGATGTAATGTTATTGGATGTAAGTTAGCGAGTAATAAGGAGCGACCAAGATCGCCCCCCAAACATTCATATTTCAAATAGGCAATGCTCTATTGTAAGCGGAGTATTAGTTACGGCCAGCCATCACGCCACCATCTACATCCCATACCGCGCCAGTCACCCAAGCGGCTTTATCTGATAACAAAAATACTATGCTATTTGCTACATCGGTCGGACTACCTACTCGGCCAATGGGATGGAATGGATTGAAACTGTCGAGCACACTAGCCATATCTTGCGGTTCGATAAAAGCTTGATAAATTGGCGTGCTAACAACAGCTGGCGATACCGCATTAACACGAATGTGATGCCCCGCCAGCTCCATTGCCATGTGCTGAGTTAACGCATGTAATCCTGCTTTGGCCATAGAATATGCGCTTGACGGTGTGGCTTTAATGGCTTGTTTAGCCCACATAGAACCAATGTTCACTATGCTACCGCCATGATGTTTAATCATGTTTTTGGCTACCGCTTGTGAAATCACAAAAATGGCTTTGTTAAGCTCCATGTAAATATCGTAATCACTCATTTGATGATCTAAAAACGGCTTAGGATTAAAATAGCCTGCAGCATTCACTAAATGATCGATTTTATGATCCATGGAATTGATCATATTGATCAAACGGCTGAGATCTTGCGGGTCATATAAATTGGCTTGAAACCCACTGACATTCCCCAGCGAAGACAGTTGCGCCACTGCAGCATTGAGTTTATCGGTTTTATTGCCAACGATAATGGTATCAACACCTTGCGACACGAGTTGCTTGGCGGTTTCAAAACCGATACCGCTTGTGCCGCCAATAATCAGCGCTGTTGTTTGAGTTGAATTCGTCATTTGAGCACACCTAATAAAAGAGTAAGTGTGTTAAGCTTATTGGCAAACTATCCAATTGAATAGTAAGTACAATTAAGTCCTATAGGTACTTTTAGGTACATATTAATGAATACAAAAGAAAAATTATTTTTGCGAAAGTCTGCCCCAGAAAAAAGTGCCCGTATGGTCGAAACCATTTACGGCTGTAAATGGTCATTAACTGTGTATCAGTTATTAGCCAATAACATTAATCGTCCCGGTGAAATGGTAAAATCAGTTGAAGGACTCAGCACCAAAGTACTGAATCAATGTTTGAAAAAAAACATCGAATTTGGCATTTTGAATAAAATTAATTACCCTGAAATTCCACCGAGAGTAGAATACCAAGTGACCGAATTTGGGCAAAAGTTTATGCGCATATTAGACGATATTGAAAAGCTGCAACACGAAATTGATGCTTAGCCCGCAGGCTAAGCAATCGTTCACCTAATAACCCCTTCACTCAAATTAAATTGCTGATGGATCATTATATTCACTCGCCTTATTCAGCCACACAAACTCTGGCAAAGCATTTAAGTCTAAACAATCTCCTCGCTCAGCAATGGCGCTATTTTTCGGTTTTTTAACACTGTCTTGATTAAGCGCTTCAATCAATACTTGCTGTGCTTTTAGTTCACCATGTACCAATATTACCGCGGGTGATTGCTCAAAATGGCGATACCAAGACAATAACTCGGCTTGGTCAGCATGGGCTGATAACCCACCTACAGTATGAATACTGGCAGCAGCCTTAATACTTTGGCCATGAATCGTCAGCTCTTCAGCACCGTCGACTAATATCCGCCCTGGCGTTCCCATTGCCTGAAAACCACAAATAATAATATCGGCTTCTTTACGCCATAGGTTATGCACAAAATGATTGCGAATTCGGCCGCCATTACACATACCACTGCCGGCAATAATGATTAATCCTTTATGAATATCGTTCAACTCTATCGACTCTTCAGTGCTACACACAAATTCAGCACTGGATAACAACGGATGTTGCCCAGGCGATAAGCGGGTAAAACGCTTAAAGTCATCGTCCATCAACGGATAATTGTTAACATATACCTCGGTTGCTTTTATCGCCATTGGACTGTCTAAACAAATACGCCAACGTGATAAGTCCCACTCTTTGGCATATAAATGAAATAGATAAAGAAGCTCTTGAGCACGTCCCACTGAAAATGCCGGGATCAAAATATTGCCCCTACTTTCATGAATAGTTCGTTTGAAAATTGATTTCAGTTCAACCAAGGTATCTTGCCAACTGCGGTGTAATCTATCGCCGTAAGTACTTTCCATTAGCACTAAATCTGCTTGTTCAATAAACGTTGGGTCATCCAAAACCGGCATACCTGCACGACCTAAATCACCACTAAAAACCAGCTTTTTCTGTTGAGGTTTATTGCCTAACCACAACTCCACCACCGCAGAACCCAGAATATGTCCCGCATCGGACAAGCAAACCTCTACCCCATCGGCAACCTGCACTCGCTGGCCATAATCTACCATCACAAACTGCGCCATTACTTGATCGACATCTTTCTCGGTAAATAGCGGTTCAAGCAGTTCTAAATCATGTTTTGCACGTTTTTTATTTTGCCTGTCGGTATCTCTTTCTTGCAGCATGGCTGCATCACGCAACATGACATCACATAACTGTGCGGTGGCTTTTTGAGTATAAATGGGTCCAGTAAACCCCTGATTAATCAAATAAGGCAAACGGCCGGAATGATCAATATGGGCATGGCTTAATACCACTGCATGGATTTGTGTGGCGTCGAATGGAAAAGGATCGTGATTACGTAACGCGTCAGCTTTACTCCCTTGAATTAATCCACAATCAAGCAACACTTGCTGCCCTTTGACTGTGAGTAAATGGCAAGATCCAGTGACCTCTTGAGTTGCGCCGTGAAACTGTAAAGTCATGTCCATAATGTCGCCCCCGATAAAATCGATAACAGTGCTAAATTAAGCGTATGCCATTGGGAAAATAAAGTCGCGATCTACATCAAATAAACGCTCAAAAAACACGCTATTTTAAAGGCAAATAAAAAACCACATTAAGTGCGTAAGTAACCACCAAGTAACATTTACTTACAATTATTAACTGCGGTACAACTCAGTATTAACACTCGATTTTACTAAGTCATTGAACAACGAATTTTATGAGATATATCGCCTTTTTTGAGCACATTTCACTTTGTGAGTCACTCATAGGTTTGATATTCTCCGTCGCCTCAATGGAAAGATATATTAACGGACTAAGCTGTGCTTACTCAAACAACAAGACAAGAGATTAAAATGAACAGAACATTAATTGCAGCATTAATTTCAACAATTCTTATTGCACCTGCAGCGTCTGCAATCGAAGTTTATAAAGATGATGTTAATGCGGTTAAAATTGGCGGCTTTATCGATGCGCGCGTGATCAATACTCAAGGTGAAACAGAAGTTGTTAACGGTGCTTCACGGATTAATTTTGGTTTTAGTCGTCAACTACAAAATGACTGGAAAGCTTACGCCTTGCTTGAATGGGGTGTAAATCCAGTAGGTAGCACAGATATTGTTTACAATAATCGCTTTGAATCAATTCAAGACGAGTTTTTCTATAATCGTCTTGGTTATGCCGGTTTATCACATGACAAATACGGTAGCATCACAATTGGCAAGCAATGGGGTGCTTGGTATGACGTGGTGTACAGCACAAACTATGGCTTTGTATGGGACGGAAACACTGCGGGTGTTTACACTTACAACAAAGATGACGGCGCGGTAAATGGTGTCGGTCGTGGTGACAAAACAGTTCAATATCGTAACAGCTTTGGCGACATAAGTTTTGCCGTGCAAGCCCAACTTAAAAACAGTGCTTTTTATACTTGTGATGTAGAAAATATCACTCAAGATGCCTGTGAAGAGTTATGGGCAGCAAGTTCAACGTCGGCACAGCAAGTTGAGTATAACTATACCTATGGTGGTGCTGTCACTTACCAAGCCACTGATAAGCTAGTGCTAACTGCCGGTGTTAACCGTGGTGAGTTTGATGTGACCTTTGGTAACGGTGGAACATCCACTGCTGTTGATCTTATTTACGGCATGGGTATCACTTGGGGCAACTTTGAGCAGAATGGTTTTTATGCTGCTGCCAACGTAAACAAAAACGAAAATCATGACACCGACAATATCGGTCGTTTAATTAACGACGCTGTGGGTATTGAATCATTGTTCTCGTACAAGTTCGATAACAACATTCGTACTTTTATTTCGTACAACATTCTTGATGCTGGATCTAACTACGTGATCCAACCTAACTACAATGCCGATCAAGATGACGTTTTTAAACGTCAGTTTTTCGTAGTAGGTTTACATTATGTATTTGACCCAGATACTGTTTTATATGTTGAAGCTCGCCGTGATTACAGCGATTTCACCAGCGCAGACAAAGCACAACAAGCCAGAATGGAACTGTCTGAAGATGACGGCATTGCCATTGGTATTCGTTTCACACTTTAATGTGACTACTGTGGTTTAGCACAGATCAAAAAAGGTTCGACAGTGATGTCGAACCTTTTTTATTGCGTTGTTTTAGCTAGTGCTTAATAGTAAATGCTTAATAGTAAATGTTTAATAGTAAATGTTTAATAGTAAGTGCTTAATAAATAATGTTTAATAGCGAGTAAGTAATAGCACTGCACATTTAAGCAACAGGTTTCTCGTCAACAATGGTCACTTTCTCAACAATAATCGGCTCACGCGGTACATCTTCATGGCCTGCCATCGTCGTTGTTTTAACTCGCTCCATTTGCTGAATAACATCCATACCGGCGGTCACTTTGGCAAACACCGCATAACCCCAACCCGCATTGGTCATTGCTGCGTGGTCTAGAAAATCATTGTCGGCAACATTAATAAAAAATTGCCCAGTAGCTGAATGCGGCGAATCTGTTCGAGCCATCGCCAAAGTACCCAACACGTTGTTCAAACCTTTATTGGCTTCATTGGCAATAGGGTCACGAGTAGGTTTTTCTTTCATTTTGGCGGTTAAGCCACCGCCCTGCACCATAAAACCTTTAATAACCCGATGAAAAATAGTGCCGTCATAAAAACCGTCTTGGCAGTATTTTAAAAAGTTTTTTGAAGAAACCGGCGCACGTTCCATTTCAAGCTCTACGGTAAAATCGCCAAGGTTGGTGCTAAAGATAATCATATACAGCCATGTTCCAAAAATGAGAATAGCCGCCATTATATTATATAGAACCGTAGGCGGCTATCGCGCTTATTGTTGAATGAAATTCTATCCTTTAAACACTTTCCACTTATTGGGCTGGCTGATTAAATAAATCCATCGCGGATTTTGTCATCGCCCTAACCCCAGTGCGAATAGTTAACGGCATAGATAACCGGGTGCAAACTGACTTGAATGTAAACGTTCAAGTTTATTGCGCTGGTTGATTAAATAAATCCATCGCAGATTTTGTCATAGCCCTAACCCCAGTGCGGATAGTTAACGAATAATCTGGCGCAAACTGACTAGAATGCAAAGACGGCAAGGTATCGCCAGACTCAACACTCGCTTGATACTGGCTAGGTTCTACCCCGCCCAGCCAAAATAAAGTAATCGGACGTTTCTCTGCAGTGAGCCCATATAAACCAAAATCTTCGCCAGCCATTACCGGTGGTGCCACCAGCACATTATCGCTGCCTAATTCGGCTTCAATACTGGCTTTAACCTTAGCGGCTAACGTGGGATCGTTATAGGTTGACGGAATGGTTTCATCATCATGTACATACACCACAGGCATAAGGTCATCTGGCAAGCCAGCACTAATCGCGATACCGGTAGTAATACGTTTAATTGCCGCGATTTGCTGCTCACGAACCTTAGGATTATACGAGCGTAAGGTCAGCTGAAGCTTCACTTCATCTGAAATAATATTGTGTTTTGAGCCACCATGAATAGCGCCAACAGTAACCACATTAGGCTCTAACGGCGAGACTTCTCGGCTAACAATGGTTTGCAGTGCAAGTACTGTGCGTGCAGCAAGTACCACAGGATCAATAGTGACGTGCGGATAAGCACCATGGCCACCTTTGCCCTTAATGGTAATATCAACCGAATCAACATTCGCCAAGGCATAACCACTTACGGTGCCGACTTTGCCTGCAGGAATTGACGCACTCACATGCAAACCAATAATGCTGTCTGGTGTTGGGAACTGGCTAAACAACCCCTGTTTGAGCATGGCTTTGGCGCCGCCACCGACTTCTTCTGCGGGTTGAGCCACAATCATCAAAGTACCTTGCCAGTCGGCTTTGTGAAGCATCAGTTGCTGTGCAGTACCAATTAAACTGGTCATGTGAATATCGTGGCCACAACCATGCATAATCCCAACAGTACTGTTGTCCGCATTAAGGGTTGTCACGGTCGATGCGTACTCTTTTCCCGTTTGTTCAATAATTGGCAAGCCATCAATATCAGCACGGATCATCACCACGGGGCCTTTACCGTTTTTGACAATACCGACCACACCATAACCGCCAAAATTAGCAGTAACCTCAAAGCCTAATTGCTTTAGTTCTTGCGCCATACGTTGGCTAGTGGCTTTTTCTTGATATGACAATTCAGGGTGTTGATGAAGATGTAGATATAGTTGTTCAAGCTTTGGTAACGCTTTACTCACAGAGAGATCAAGATCGCTCGCACTAGCAGTAACAGACAACGACGAAGCTGAAAACACTAACGCCAATAAGGGGTACGCAACACGTAAGCAGGTCATATTATTATTCTTAATTGTCGGGATTTGAGTATGTTAACCTACCATAAGCTTAAGCCACTTTGTAATGGGTTTTAGGTAACCGCAAGTTAAGGGATAAGGTTAATTGTGGCATAGTGATTAAGTCATTGTGGTCAGAGAAATAATAATAAAGGAAATCAATGACAGTCATTACTGAAACACCAAGGTTAATTATAAGAGAATTTACCCTTGAAGATGCACCTGCAGTATTGCATTTTAATGCTCCAGAACAAGTCAGCTTCTATACCGGTGACGCAGGAATGTGCACAAGACTAACCGACGCAGAAAACATCATTACCAATATTTGGTTAGCTGAATATCAGCAATACGGTTTTGGCCGTTGGGCTGTGGTACTGAAAGAGACCAATACTGTGATTGGGTTTTGCGGTTTTAAAAATGAAACTCGTATTAATGCCGTCGATATTGGCTATCGCTTACACCCGGATTACTGGGGCATTGGTTTAGCGACAGAAGCCAACCTAGCCTGTATCGAGTATGCCAAACAACACATGGATTTAGACATCGTCTATGCCGATGTTGTCGATGCCAATAGCGGCTCGATCAACGTGGCCACAAAGTTAGGCATGACATTTCATTATCAATTCCAACGAGATGAATTTACTTTTAATCGTTATGTCATGTTATTGAACGGCAACTAACGAGCACTTATCTAAGTACTAACGCTAAGCTCTAAATCTAAGCACTAAATCTATCTCAACATCTAAATCTATCTCAACATCTAAATCTAAAAAAACAGCAAGCCAAAAACTAACATGCTGCTTTTTTCATTAAAGCTGGCTCTATCGTGCTGGCTTAACATTAGCTTCGTTTCATGTACCGAAATCAAATTGACCTCATAAAATTAGTACCGCTGATAATAGTATTAAACGTTTTCAGCAATAAAATATAAATTATTTTTAATCAAATGCTTACATAAAAAGTTAAATACCATAAAGCTCACACTAAGCCATATCACTCGCCTATAGCTGAGCAAATAACAAAACAATATTAATGACCAACATAGAGACTGCATATGTGTTAGGTTGTATTAGTGTATTGCAAGAAATCGATACGATATTCATGGATGAAAGAGCAGCTACAACACTTAAGCCGGTATGTAGTATCACAATGGACTCTCTGAAATTACCCAACCAGTATTTTTCCTTCATTCAAGACTTCAGGTTACATCAGTGCACCATGACGCCGTGCCAATATAACGAATTGATTTATAAAGAATAATAATATCACTTAATTATATGCAATAAATTTAGATGCCATAAAGTTTAGATGTTAATTATCTCGAACTCACCCATTACAGACTGGTGGCCTGTTACCGTATTTCTTCACATACAAACAGCCTGTTTATTGAGTAACAACACAATAAAATAAGAGGTAATTACACTTTTGAAAAATAATACGATTGCGATAACCCCTGAAATGCTGAAGTCTTGGCAAAAAACAGTTGATCTGATTGCCAAAGTCGCTCAAGTGCCTGCATCGTTAATTATGAAACTTCACACTGATGAAATGGAAGTGTTTGTCGCCAATCATAATGCCAACAGCCCATATGCCCCCGGAATGAAAGACATGCTGGGACATAGTTTATATTGCGAATCAGTGATTGAGCAGCAAACAGAATTACATGTCAAAAATGCCCTAGAAGATCCTCGCTGGAGTCAAAATCCTGAGCTTGAATTTGGTATGGTTTCTTATTATGGCGTACCACTCAACTGGCCTGATGGAGAGCCCTTTGGCACCATTTGCATACTAGACCAAAAAGCAAATAGCTACTCCGATGATCTTATTTTGCTGTTAGATTGTTTTCGTCAAAATGTTGAAAGTAATCTAGAAATACTCTACCAAAAAGAAAAGCTGGCTCAAGCCAATTTACAGTTAGAAACTCGTATTGCGCAGCGCACATCAGACTTAGAGCAGCTTAACAGCAATTTAATGCAAGAAATCGATTCACGCATCGCCGCGGAAAAACTATTAGATATTCAACAACGTTTCGACAGCGTCACTGGCTTGCCTAAATTTAGTCAACTCGAAACAGTGTTTAACAACCTGACGAAAAGCGACGCCTTAACCTGTATTTCGGTAACCCATTTCAGCATCACCAACTTAAAAGTCATTCAAGACGGTTTAGGTTATGACATCACTGAAAAAGTACGTAATGTGGTCGCGCAAAAACTACAACATTTTATACCCAATAATACTTATCTTGCCATTGTCAGTGATACGACCTTCTGTATCGTCATCTCCACCAAGAAACAACTATATGGCGATAAGATGGCGACTTTTTGCAGTCGCTTGTGTCAGCACTTTAGCCAAGATATTTATGTCGATGAATTACCGCTATCCATTACCACTGCTATGGGAGTCGCATTTTACCCCAACGATGGTAGTGGATTTATGGACCTATCAAGAAAATCCAGCGCCGCGCTATCACATTGTGAAATGGGTAATAACAATAGCTATAAGTTCTTTAACCAAAAAATGGAATCCGAACTGTCTAGTCGTATACAAATGGAATCATTATTAAGAGGCGCACTTAAACGCGATGAATTGTCATTGCATTACCAGCCATTTGTAAGCACTCAAAGTAAAAGTGTTGTTGGCGCTGAAGTCCTTATAAGATGGAACAACCCAACTTTAGGCCAAGTTTCGCCGGCTGAATTTATTGAAATTGCAGAACATTCAGGCAAAATTATTGAAATAGGTTATTTTGTATTAAGAAGCGCTCTGAAACAATTAGCTTACTGGCGTGAGCTATATAATCGCGATTTTTATCTGGCCATCAATATGTCACCCATACAACTAAAAGACAGTTACTTAGTCGATAAGATTGTTAGCTTGCTTGAGTTATACAACATACCCGGCCATTTGCTTGAGATTGAGCTAACAGAAAATGCGTTAATCCACGATGCAGCATATGCCCAGGAAGTCTTGAGCAAGTTAAATCAGCATGGGATCCGTTTGTCGTTAGATGATTTTGGTACCGGTTATTCGTCACTCAGTTACTTGCAATACTATCCGTTTAACTCAGTCAAAATTGATCGCAGCTTTATTCGTAATCTTGATACTTCAGAACAGAGCCGACAGTTAGTTAACACCATTATCGCCATGGCAAATAACTTACAGTTGTCGTTAGTGGCAGAAGGGGTGGAAAATCAATTTCAAGCCGATTTTGTGGCTAAGCAAGGGGCTGACATATGGCAGGGTTATCATCTGGGAAAACCGGTAGATGCCAATGAGTTTGCCCAGCAATACTTAATCCCCTCAATGACACCACTATTTTAATCTACTGCATGTGTCGCAAATGGTATCGCAATAGTTTCGCACTCAACGAGTACCGTATAAGCCGACCGTTACAAAGTCGGCTTATATGTATACGGTAAGACATATCACATTTGTAAGCGCACATCTGAGGTCATTTGGGTTGAACACGCCAATACAAAGCCTGCTGCAATTTCGTCAGCCGTTAACGCCATTTTGCTAGACGACACAGTGGTGCCTGAAACAACCTGACATTTACACGCACCGCATACGCCTGAACGACATGCGGCAATAATCGGTAATTTTGCTGACTCTATGCCATCAAGTAGGCTTTGGTCGCCAGTTAGCTGCACCTGATTATCACCAATACTCAGCATAAACTGCTCGGTTGATGGATTACTTTCCAACGCAGCTTTCAATCCCATGGCACTACTCGCACCAAAGCTTTCTTGATTGAACTGACTCATATCAAATTCGGCAGCTTCAAGCATTAACTTTACCGCCGCCATGTATGGCTCAGGTCCGCACACAAATACGGTACGCTGTTGATAATCTGGCACTAACTTAACTAAGGTTTCTAAACTTAAGCGACCACTTTCACAACCTGTAGAGGCATGCTTATCAGTCAAATTTTGCTTATTGCCGTCAGACTCTAATACATAATTGAGATTGAAATGTTGGCTGCATGATGCCATCGACGCCATTGAATTAGCAAACATAATGTCATCGACAGTTTTGGCACTGTGTACAAAGGCAATATCGCTGTCGGTAGTGGTATCGCAAAGCCAGCGCGACATAGAATGCATTGGTGTTACGCCGCAACCCGCGCTTAAGAATAAGTATTTATCGGCCTCAATGTCGACCAAGTTAAATATCCCATCAGGGCCAGTAACCGTCACTTCATCGCCAACATTGAGCGACTCAGTTAAGTAATTAGACACCACGCCACCAGCGATTTTTTTAATCGTGACCACTAATGAAAATGGTCGTGAAGGTGACGATGAAATAGTGTAACTGCGGTAAACCTTGTCGCCATTAATATCTAATTTAAAGGTAATAAACTGCCCCGGTTTAAAATTAAATTTCACCGGTGTGAGTCCCTGAAAGCGGAAACTGACCACATCATGGGTTTCATTCCATTTTTCAACACAGCAAAGCTGTACCTCGCCTCGTTGCCAGTTATCAGCTGCCAAAAGTGCTTTCGGGGTTGCCAGTGCAGCGGGTTCAACCGTTGGCGTGGTCTCGATAACGGGGGCCTCGCTAACAGGAGTCACCTTTTTAGCCACTTGGGCAGAAAGCGCTTGTGAAAATGAAAAACCAACTGAGGGAGTACTACTCATTTTGATACCTTAACGCAGTAAAAAATACAGTTAGCGATATGAAAATCTCATATCGCCTTTAATCGTTATCGTGCAAATACGTGTAACATAAATGCACGATTTTTATGGCTAATTACGCCACGTTCATCATTGCTTTTAAGTCTGACTCAACATCGGTAGTGCCACGCAAACCAAACTGTTGCTCTAAAATATTCATTAGATTTTCAGATAAAAATGCTGGCGCAGTAGGTCCTGTACGGATGTTTTTCACCCCAAGTGATAACAAGGTTAACAACACTACAATCGCTTTTTGCTCAAACCACGACAACACTAGGCTCAGCGGCAAATCATTAAGGTCACACTCAAAAATATCTTTTAACGCTAACGCTAACTGAATAGCTGAATAGGCATCGTTACATTGGCCCACATCAAGTAAACGTGGCACACCATTGATGTCACCAAAGTCTAATTTATTGAACTTGTACTTACCGCAACCTAAGGTCAAAATAATTGAATCATCAGGCACAGACTTAGCTAAGTCAGTAAAGTAATTGCGCTCTAATTTGTCGCCATCACAACCACCAATTAAGAAGAAGTGCTTAATAGAACCATTTTTAACGTTTTCAACTACGGTGGGTGCTGCTGCCATTAAGGCGTTACGGGCAAAACCGATGGTGATCATGTGGGGAATTTCATCATAAGCAAAACCTTCAAGTTCAAGGGCTTTGTTAATCACTTCGCTGAAATCATCACCTTCAACGTGAGTTACACCAGGCCAACCTACGATACTGCGGGTATAAATTCGGTCAGAGTACTCACCAACTGTAGGGTCGATAATACAGTTTGAGGTCATCACTACTGCACCTGGGAAAGTGGCAAATTCTTTTTGCTGATTCTGCCAAGCGCCGCCGTAGTTACCGACTAAATGCGCGTATTTTTTAAATGCTGGGTAAGCAAGTGCTGGTAACATTTCGCCGTGAGTAAAGACATTAATGCCCTTGCCTGCGGTTTGCTCAAGAATAAGCTCTAGATCTTTCATGTCGTGACCAGACACTAAAATCGCTTTACCTTTAACAGATTTGGTATTCACTTGTGTTGGCTCAGGATGGCCAAAAGAGGTGGTTTCGCCTAAATCTAACATCGCCATGATGCGGTAGTTTAATTGGCCGATTTCCATTGCAGTAGCAAACAGCTTGTCTGCATCAACAGAATCTTCACCTAAAAATGCCATGATTTTATGGAACTCAGCAGCCACATCAACGTCAGTTTGATCTAATACGCGAGCATGCTCCATATAAGCTGCTGCGCCTTTTAAGCCATATAGGCATAATAAACGTAAGCCTAAAATGTCTTCATTTACGTCTCCGCCGTTAAGCAGTGCAATTGGCGCCTGGGCTAAAATCTCAGGTTTTGATGTAGCAAGTAATAACTCACCTTGACCGCTGACCATTTCTGGCTCGACACCTTGGCCTTTACAAGCAGCAATGTAAGCCGCTTTTAATTGGTCGCGATAGGTTTGTGCCTGGTAGGCATAATCAATTAAGCGTTCATCGTCGAAGTTTACGTTAGTTAACGTGGCAAAAAAGGCTTTAGGCACAAAAGTGTCAATGTCGTTGTCTACAATGCCAAACTCACGCGCTTTAACTGCATAAGCCGACACGCCTTGCAGCATATAGATTAATAAATCTTGAATATCAGACGTCGACGCTAACTTGCCGCACATACCTTGCGAGTAACTACAGCCATTGCCTTCTGGTGTTCTAATGGTTTGCTCACATTGCACACAAAACATAACTCTACTCCTCAAATATTATTCATGTATAAATTTTACATGTTAAGGATGAGTTTACTCTTTACTCTGTAAATCAAAACCCGTTTTTGACACCAATGTTAGATTTTATGAGCTACATCACCTTCAGCAATTGCTAATATTGATTGGTTTTTTATTGGATAATATCGAGAGAGAAAACGGAGGTTATGGCGCGCTAAAATCATTATCTATCGCGACATAATAAACATGGATACAGGGAAAATAAGGTGGCTAGAGTCAGTAAGACATCATTGATTGTATGTCTTACTGACCCAGTTGATTGACCAAATCAAATGGTGGATAAATTCAATTGACCTCAGTACTAGCCACCATGTCCACCATGTCCACCATGGCCTTCATGATGCCCACCATTGCCGTTGCCACACTCATGTACCGTTTGTTGTCCACCAAGAGGGCCAGGTTTAATCGCTATAGAGCCTGCATCTTCATACATAACAAATGGTCCGGTGCTAATGTCATCAAGGATTGGATCATCTAAATGACCTAAACAGCTATAACCAACGCGGTAGTTCCCTTCGGGTAAATAGCCCATTGCAAAATACCAATCTCCATCCGTAGTTTGTAACAATCGGCTCACCGACAGTGGAGCCGTTAGCCCTGCAGGAGGTGTTGTTCCCATATCGGCCATTTGATCAATAGAAGTGACACTGTCAGGATATAAATAAGCTAAATGATAAAATTCCCCGCCAACAGGAGTGAGAGCCGAATACTCAGTTTCGCAATTGGCAATCCATTGCGGATCAACTTCTCCAATTAAATGGCCCATTTGACTATTATCGACTGACCACATTGCACGATGACGTAATTGGTATTGTTCTTGATCCATTAGCAGACCTTGGTACAAGTTAATTTCCAATGTCATTACACGGTGTTGATTAGCTATAATCTCAACATCTTCTATTGGCAAATAACCATTTTCAACTTGCAAACTATGACGGCCTTGGCCATCTTCAACGTAACAACCCTGATTGCCATCACCCTGATCAATTGTCACGTGGACATTATGATATTGGCCAACAGGTAGATCGATATTATCAATGGCAAGATGCCTATTCATGCCCTGATAATCGAGCAAATTAAACTCCATATGTTGTAAACTATAACGGTGTATTTCCCCCGCAGCGTCCGTCATAACAAGTTCATTCATCACTAGCCCTAACCGGGACACTCCCGCCATAGGGGCATCAGACACCCCTAAAGAGAATTGTCCTAAAGGGTTAACTTCATCGGTTGTACTATCACTGCCGCCACAAGCGCTCAGCAATAAAACCGAAGATAACATCAATACTGAATAATAAATTTTCATCACACGTCCTCTATGTATTCGAAACATGCTCAGTGTTACTCACAAAGAGGTATCAGCATTTGATCGACATCAACAAACAGCGTTTAAATGAGTATGATTATTAACCTGAAATTAACATTCTAAAATGAATTCATGCATCACCTAACAATAGCGACACACGCATAAAATATTGCCCCATCACATACAGGGGCAAAATATGAATATCGAACCACAGTTTATTTCCATTTCTACTATAAAAGTCCGTAGAATGAGCCAAAGTGTTAAAGACTTTCAATCAGGATGAATAGATGAAAACCAAACTTAATGCGATCGCATCAGCCCTATTTTTATTACTTGCTCCAGCCGCTATGGCCGCCAATGTTGCTGTTATCACCTTAGAAAATGGCGCCAATGTTCGTCTAAAAGACGACTTCACTTGGGAATACATCATTACCGAAACAGTAACCCAACCAGTGCAAGCCGCTAAAGCCGACATCGCAAAGCAAGCAAACGTAGTAACACAGCCGACCATTGCATCTGCAGCGTCAATAGCAGCAGTAACAACACCTGTTGCAACACCAACGGTTGCCATGCCAACTGCACCAGCAATGAATACTCAAATATCAACCACACGCTTAACTGCAGCGGCGTTAGCACAACCAGAATTATTGGGCAGTACGGCTAAAGACGGCATTAAAATCACCCTTGCAGACACAAAATGGAAAGGCGATAAACTCGGCTTAGTGTTCGATTTTGACAGCACCAGTAACGAACATGTCACGGTTGTTGAAGTTGAAGTGAGTTTTTACAATGAAAACGGTGCATTACTCAAAACAGAAAAGCTTGAAGCCTGGGAAGCGATATTCCGTATGCCAGAAACTTACCTGCGTAATGGTCAACATCGCCAAAGTGATACTATTTGGGTAGAGGGTGTGAATAAGCAGCAATGGCAAAAGCAGTTGATAAGCTTAAAAATTGTTGAAATTGAATCACGCTAATTCAATATCTAATCCTGAACCTAGACACGGAAATAGGTACTAAAATAGGTACGGATGTAAGCGTCAGCACTAGACCCAATACGAGAAATACATTTTAAAATCAATAACAAAAAGCCCAAATGAAATACCATTTCATTTGGGCTTAATTTATGGTGTAGGTTGGTAACCTTAGTTCAATAACTCATGTTCTTTAGGCAGTTGCTTACTAATCCACAATATCAATTTATGTTTACGATTCGGACCATCATCTTTATCTTCGGCTAATGGTTGGATTAAATTGTCTTGCACTAATAATCGATAAATACATTCCACTTTATCTTTTGGCGAAATGCCTTTGCCAAAATCTTCAAAACCACGCTTTTGCGCGTATCCCATGCCAATCTCCATCGCGAGCTTGAGCAGTTTTGTATCGTGTTTACCCGCTTTCATCTATCACCCTCATCGTGCTATCTATTGCTATTAAGCTACGCGAATATCCACAAATTACCACTACAATTACGGCCAGAAGGCCGCAAAATCTAACAAACATCACTATTGGCAACTTTAGTTACAATAATTAATCTTAGTTAATACCATTAACCTTTGCTGCAAGCCGCAGGCTTGGTATTGTACTGGGGTTATTACTTTATGTTTTTATTGTCACTATTCAGCCGCACCACACACTTTGAATAGGCATAAAAACACCTAAAAGGGCCAAGACCCAAGGATATTTCAATGCGTAAAACACTTATCACGACTGCAGTTAGTGCTGCACTGATGCTCAGCGCGTGTTCAGAGCAATCAGCAGACACCGCCATGGCAGCCAAAACGACAACAGATGCATCAACAACTATGACTAAAGCGCCTGCCACTGCCGAAAACGTACTGTTAACACCAAGCCCTTTACAATACATGGCACCACAGTTCGACAAAATAACAGCCAGCGACTACTTGCCAGCATTTGAGCAAGGCATGAAAGATCACAAAGCTGAAATCGCCGCTATCACCAATAACAGCGAAGCAGCCACATTTGACAATACCATTGTCGCACTAGAAAACACCGGGGCTATTCTAGACCGTACTCAACGAGTGTTTTTCAATCTGTCAGGGCTTATCTCAGACGACAACTTCATCAGTGTTGAAGAACAAATTGTGCCTAAGCTAACGGCACATCAAGACAACATCTATCTTGATGAAAAGTTGTTTGCTCGTATCCAAGCGATTTATAAAAATAAAGCCACATTAACAGGCGAAGACTTACGTTTAGTTGAAGTGTATTACGACCGTTTTGTGCGTGCCGGTGCTGAATTATCAGTCGCAGACAAAACAACAATGCGTGAGCTAAACGGTGAACTAGCCAAATTTGAAACCAGCTTCTCACAAAACGTATTAAAGTCATTTAATGACGACGTGATCGTAATTGAAGATAAAGCCCTACTTGACGGCTTATCAGACAACGACATTGCATCATTAGCTGCTGCCGCTAAAGCTGCTGGTAAAACGGGTTACATGATCACTTTAGTGAACACCACCACTCAACCATTGCTTTCTAGCCTTAAAAACCGCGATATACGTAAACAGCTATGGGAAACCTCAGCATATCGCGCCATGGACACCAACGCGCCGTTAAACATCAAAATTGCTCAACTGCGTGCACAAAAAGCCAAACTATTAGGTTACCCAACATGGGCGGCATACTCGCTAGGCGACCAAATGGCCAAAAACCCAGAAGCGGTTTATGGCATTCTTGACGACTTAGCCCCAAAAGCACTGGTTAAAGCCAAAGTAGAAGCGGCAGACATTCAAGCCGAAATCGTTAAAGACGGTAAAGACTTTACTTTAGAGCCATGGGACTGGGCTTACTACGCAGAAAAAGTGCGTAAAGCCAAATATGACTTAGACGACGGCCAGGTTAAACCTTATTTTGAAATGAATACCGTATTAAACGACGGCTTGTTTTTCGCAATGGAAAAACTGTACGGCATTACCGTTAAACCTCGTACTGACTTGCCTGTGTGGCACAAAGACGTCACTGGTTATGAAATCTTTAACAAAGACGGCAGCTCACTAGGTTTGTTCTATCTCGATATGTACGCCCGCCCTGGTAAGCGTGGCGGCGCATGGATGGATGAGTACGTTAGTCAGTCATTCTTACAAAATACTAAGCCAGTGGTGTACAACGCACTTAACGTACCTAAACCAGCAGAAGGTCAACCTACTCTGTTAACGTTTGATGAAGTGAGCACCTTATTCCACGAATTTGGTCATGCCATTCACGGTTTATATTCGCAAGTTAACTACCCAAGCTTAGCTGGTACCAAAACTGCACGTGACTTTGTTGAGTTTCCATCACAAGCTAACGAAGACTGGAGTGTTGATCCACAAGTGCTAGCCAACTATGCGAAACACTACCAAACGGGCGAGCCAATTCCTGCAGAGTTATTAGCTAAAGTGTTAAAAGCACACACCTTTAACCAAGGTTTTGGCACAGTTGAATACTTAGCTGCAGCGTTGCTTGATATGGAATGGCATTCAATTCCAGCTGGCACCGAAATTACCGATGTTGCCGCCTTTGAGAAACAAGCACTAGCCAAACACGGCCTAGACTACGGCCCAATTGCACCACGCTACAAAACCACTTACTTTAGCCACAGCTTCGGCGGCGGTTACTCAGCGGGTTACTATGCGTACCTTTGGACCGAAGTGTTTGCTGCAGACTCGTTTGCTTACATGATGGCTCACGGTGGATTAACCTTAGAGAACGGCCAAAAATACCGTGACGCAGTATTGTCAAAAGGTAATAGCCAAGATCTAATGCAAAGCTACATCGACTTTGCCGGTAAAAAACCATCAACCGACGCCCTATTAAAGCGTCGTGGTTTAGTACACTAAGTATTATTGTTGATATAAGCCTCTCTTATTGGCAACTCGCCAACAAGAGAGGCAAGCTTGCAATGAAAGCGCTTTAAAGATTTAAAAGGGTAAATATTGTGCAAACGTGAGCCTTTTTGTGTCATTTTGCACATTTGTTGTGCCATCGAACACATCAAGGCTTTACATTTTTTCTAATACCCTTATTATTCACCGCGTTCGGAGGGATGGCAGAGTGGTCGAATGCACCGGTCTTGAAAACCGGCAACGGTTTATCCCGTTCTAGGGTTCAAATCCCTATCCCTCCGCCACATTCAAATAAAAAGGCCCGCTATTTATAGCGGGCCTTTTTATTGGGCGAAAGATAGGACTTTGAACCCATGGGTTCCTCTTTATTGAAAGCAAGCTATCCCTCCACAAGATTAAACAAAAAGGCCTTATCGAAAGATAAGGCCTTTTTGTTTGGGCGAAAGATAGGACTTTAAACCCAGGGTTCCTCTTTATTACAAGCAAGCTATCCCTCCGCAAGATTTAAGACAAAAGGCTCATCAGAAATGATGAGCCTTTTTTCGTTTAGGCGAAAGATAGGACTTTGAATCCAAGGGTTCCTCTTTATAAAAGATAGCTATCCCTCCTCCAGATCCAAGATAAATACGAAAAAGTACCATCAGGCATTGCAGATTAATAATGGAACCACGATTAATTCTTCAAATACCATGAATGCTTCTAAATTTTTGTGAGGATACGTCATATTACCGAGTAAACGTGTATCATTAACTTTCTACACGACACAAATCACTTCTTGTTCAGGTTTACTATGTACTGCAGCTAAAGCTCTTCAAGACCGACATAAAGCCTATGAGGCTGAACTACAGAGTATAATGGGAAGATAATATGAAGTTGATTATTTTTTGCTTAGTTTTTTTAGTGTCTTCATGTTCAATAAAGACTAATGAAGAGCAATTGTATTTGAACTACTTTCATTATAAAAATAGTGTCCATAAAGACAATCTATTGCAGATAAGCCCTGACATTTTTAGTCAGAATTTACTCACAAAATTAAATATAAATGAGACTCACGTATCTGAGCAATTACTATTTAAAAAATATATGTCTAAGCAGATTGCACACTTTGAAAAAATAGATGGATTAGTTGGATGCTTATCAATTAATGGATTAGACAATGAGAGTATGCCAATGTCATTTAACATTAAATATATTTATGAGCATGACCGTTGGCTTATCGATGAAATAGGTATTTTATTTGTTAATAGCACTATTGATTTTAAACAATCAGCTCAATGCCCGAGTGAATATCAAAACTGAATACAGATATGACTTAATAGTATGCTCATATAGACATTCATGACAAGTTAAGACAATAGTCTGCTCATCGCAGGCTTTATGCCTTACTTTTCTATTTAATAGCTCACTATTATCATAGCCTTAGATGCGACTCATATACCGCTATAAGCGGTTGTACTGCACTTATACTTATCAACGGTCCTAGCAAAAATTCTAGCTGAGTCCCAAATGAAATATTTACCACTGCGCCAGTCGATATTCTAGGTCAGCCTAGATTATTTTACTGGAACTAATGCTTCTATTAAATGTGGTCGCCACTGCTGAGCTTTATTATCGTATACACCAAAACTCGATGAGTATTCCCAATATGCCCAGCTAATATTCCGTTTTTCTGCTTCACGAGCAATAAAAGCCGTCCAAGCTTTTTGCTGCTTGGGATCCGCATAGCGTGAATATACGCCAAACTCCCCCAAATAAATTTCAAAATTACGATTAGCTTTAGAATTCCAACGAGTCATATTATCCAGTAAAGTGATTAAAGGTGCGGTTTCGCTCTCAGTACCTAACCAAGTCGTTCCTATCCACTTTTTTGAACCATTAACCCATTTAGCTCCTTGGTGAGTAAAATGAAAGGGTTTGTAATTGTGCACTGTAATAATTGTATTATATTGATTTGCATAGTGTGGCAATGACAGTTTAGGTAAGGTATCAGGTACATTCCAATAAGCAGTACCTACCATAACAATACGTTGGGTATTATTTTTTTGTGGAATATCTGTATCGCCCCAAATGACAGTCAATAAACGTTCGATAATGTCGTTCCAATCATTGTAGTGAATACTGTCTTGCGGCTCGTTTAATAGTTCAAAAATTAGATCCGTTCGAGAATACTTAGAAAGTGGAAATTGCTCATTAATTTGTTTCCAAATACCTTCTAAACGTAAAATATGCGACATTTTGTCATTGTCAGTAGCACGCATCAATTCGTTATAGTGATGTACATTTATAATAGCTTTAAGACCGGCGTTATTCGCCCAACCTACAACTTCTTTAACACGATTCATAAATACAGAATCTATGGTATAGGGAAAGGTTTTATCTGCATGCGCAGTCCAGCGAATTGGAATACGTACATTTTTAAAACCTGCTTTGGCAATTATTTTAAAGTCATCTTCAATTAAGACCTTACCACCAGTCCAGTCTCCCTCAAAAGGAGCCTCTAAGTAATTGCCAACGTTGATCCCTCTGCCTAATCGTGTTTGTTTTAGGCCACCACTTATATTCCAAGAATATAAGTCACTATAATAACTGTCTGACAACACCACAGGGGCTTGTATTGAACTCGTATTAGCATTAGAACTTCCACAACCTAATACAATAAAAGTCATCGAGACAAATATTATTGAATGTAGATTTCTACCAATAAACAAGTATGCAGAAATACATATTGTATAACTAAAGTTAAGAGCCAACTGAAAAAAATTTAAAGTAAGCCACTTCTGTCGATGTAATAGATTTTCTCTCGTCATATCATCAACTTTGCAGGATATTGCTCTGTACAGCAAAGATGAGATGTAATGAAAAGTGGCAATATTTCCCAAATTATCAATAATTCGTCTTGGTTTAAACATCATTTACCACCTATTAAAAGATAATTAAAGAATAGAGCAGCAATTCAAAATCTGCCCACAATTTTTAGTAACAAGTGACATTACCATCGAAACAAATTGAACCACAAACTTGTTAGATAAAAATTGGAGTCTACGTGCTACATATTTTAGACTTTGTTAACGGTTTTTATTATCTTCATGGTTTGATTTTCTGTGAATTTTTTATTACGCCCCCACTGTAAAATACTCATGATTTTAATTGTCATTTTAAGCGCTTTCTTTAGGTTCAATGTTGAGTTATTGTCTGATTTATTGGCTAACGAACATTGCCAAATCAATATTTTGAATAGACTGTATATCCCCACAGAAAACGGATTAAAAATCACCACCGAATTACCAAAATTTAGAAAGAAAACGACGGTAAGGCTTTCAAACTGCCAATGATGGCTGTGAAGTGGGGCACTAAATCCGGCACTTTCACTAACTTTGTCACTGGCACATAAGGAATCGAAACGATGAAACAAATCTGCTTGGTTTTATTAGCTTTTTTCTCAATACCTTCATTGGCTGATGACATGGTGTTAGCTGACACAATGAAAGCGCTTGATACTGCGGTGTTTGACTCATTTAACCATTGCCAAAATCCGCAAGAGCTAGATAAGCACGCAAGCTTTTTTGCAGCTGATGTTGAGTTTTATCATGATAATGGTGGGGTAACGTGGGACCGTGACAGCATGATTGCGAATACTAAAAACAATGCATGTGGTCATTACACCCGAAAGCTGGTTGAAGGCTCTTTTAACGTCCACTCGATTAAGAATTTTGGTGCCATTACCGAAGGAGTGCATATCTTTTGTCAAAATAAAACCAACCAATGTGAAGGTAAAGCTGACTTTGTCATGGTTTGGCGTAAAGTAGATGACAAATGGCAAATAACCCGAGTATTAAGTTACGGTCACCGAGAAAATAAATAAAAGGATATTAATAATGTACAAGCAAGTTTCAATTATTACACTCAGCATGATGCTGTTAATGGGTTGTTCTGGCACGGTGCCTACTTTAGGCATTAATGATGGCCAGTTAATGCCATGTCCTGAATCGCCAAATTGCGTCAATAGCCAACAATCAGTTGCAGATGAAGAACATGCTATACAACCGATTGAGTTTGTCGGCACACGCCAGCAGGCACAGGCAAAACTGTTGCACGTACTAAAGGCTGCTGAACGAGCGAATATCGTCGTGGTTGAGGATGATTATATCCGAGTAGAATTTACCTCGCAGATAATGCGTTTTGTCGATGATGTTGAGTTTTATTTCCCGTCAACAACATCTGATAACATTACCATCCATGTTAGATCTGCTTCACGTATCGGAGAGTCTGACTTTGGGGTTAACCGCGAGCGAATAGAACAGATTAGAAATAACGTCAAACTATAGTGACGATAAAAAGATCGATCAACGTAATAACTGGTTAGCTTGTGTCTGTTTCATTTTACTAAAAATGAAACAGATGGAAGCGCCCCCCCCCAGAGATGGGTCTGGGAGCTTGTATAAAGAGCCCTCATGAGTTTCGTTAGTTTCGGGTTATCTACTGCAACATTATCAACTAAACGTCATCAACGGTGGCATCACTGCCACTTCATCAAAGTCTGGAGTTAGCATGAATAGTAAAATTATTGGGATTGTACTTGTTATTGCGGGTATTTTTTTAGCGTTGTGGGGCTACAATATTTATGATGCAGCTAGTTCTCAAGTTACCCGCGCCATAAGTGGTGATACACCTATTGAAGCCTGGGCTGGAATGGCGGGTGGTATTATTGCGGTTCTAATAGGTATTACAAAGTTGAAATAATGGATTGTGATTTTGCGTTGAAATCAAAATACTCAACCATAATGGCTATCAATTAATATTTATTTATAGGCATGGTTATTGGTTCTAAAAACCGCAAATTAGCACCGCATAAACAGCTAAGGATTATGGTTTTTTACCTTTGAACGTTCATTGCTATTGGCACCGGTAAAGGTTGCAGTAAATAACCACTGCAACCTTATTTTAGACCTCACCTAAATAACGTTATCCAGCCAGCTTGTCGTTAAGTAAATCGAGTCTATCTTGTCCCCAAAATGGCTCATTTTGATACACATAGGTAGGTACTCCCAACAAGCCTTTTTCAATAGCATCTACAGTATTAGATTCGTATATTACTTCGATTTCGGCTGACAATGCTTGCTGCACAACACTGTCGGCGTCGACATTGAGTGAGGTTAATATTTGCTTAATCACCGCTTCATCAGCAATGTTTTGATCTTTTGCCCAACATGCTGCCAGTACATTACCAACAAATTCACCGACATCTTGTCCAGCTTGTTGTAACACAATTGTGCATCTGTCGGCCAAACTTGGGTCTGCAGGGAAAAAAGCAGGCTGTAGATTAAGGGTCAATTTGCGCTTTGTTGACCAACGAGCTAACTCAATTAAGCGATAGTCTTGTCGAGCTTGCAGGCGTTGTTTTACCGGTAACACACCTAATTCAGCAAATAATTTTGCCAGTTTAATCGGCTTATAGTTGATAGCAGCTTTGTGCTGTTCAGCCAAAGAGGTAAAGGTGCTATGGCCTAAATAGGCATAAGGTGAAAGGCTAGTAAAATAATACTCTATTGCTGTTGTCATGGTTCACATTACCTTTTTGGGCTTATTTGAGGGGCTGAGTCGTCACACACGTGTATTTAGCCTATATCTAGCATTAACTGATAACGACCATAATACAATCATAACTAACAGTTAAATTCCAAGTACTATGGCTAAAAGTCTGCCTTCTGGCCACTGAGAAAGTTAATATCAAGTCTATGATAATCTCACAATAAACCTTAAAGAATATTAAGTCTCTCAACGATTAAGACCATAATGTCATAAGGCAGAACAACACAGAATCTGTTACAGGATCAATTGTTGTAACTCACTCTTTAGCTTAAAAAGTGTTTCACACTCCCGCTAAGTGACTGAGATTGAACATAGTCGGCATAATGCTGTTATAGAGTGATGCTGATAAATATAAAAAGTGCCAAAAAGCACTTTTTGTATTTTAAAGAGGAAAGATACCTCTTTAGCAACTTAGCATTTATTGCGCTGGATTAACGCCAGGGATAACTTCATCCACACCAAAGCCTGTTTTGGCCGATTGAATGACATTAATCGCTTCAGATGTCAGTGCATTATTGCCTGTCAGTAGGTCATTTAAATTACCAGACTCTGAATTAACTAAGCCTAACTCTCGTAGCATAGCGTCGACCACAGGGGCATTAGCACGATAGTTTAATGCTGCAGTGGTTACTTGCTCTGCAATACCCCCCTGGGATTGGTTACCCTCGCCGTTACTCATTTGATTGCCCGTACCATAGCCTTGTAAAATCTTAATACCTTCAATTTTTTCAAGCGGTTTAACGGCTTGAGCAATAATGTCTGGTAAGGCTTTTAATATGGCTAATGATCTTTGCAGTGCAATTTGTTCGTTGCTCAGTACGTTTTCAGCTTCGTACTGTGCCCGCTTACCAGCCGCTTCAACTGCATAGATTTTCTCATCGGCTGAGGCTTTTAGCATCTTAGCGTCTGCACTGGCACGCGCTTCAATTAAAATGGCGCTAGCTCTATCTTCCGCGGCAACTTTTTCTGATTCAGCTCGAACCGTAACACCCACGGCCTCACGCTCAGCTTCTTTTCGGGCATCAATAACTTCAATGTCTTTACGACGATTAGCTTCAGCAGTTTGGCGCGCAGTAATAACCGCTTCTTCTTTTTCTACCTTGGTTTTTTCAGCTTCTGCAGCGCGAGCACGAGCGGCTGACTCTTCTTCCGACTTAGCTGCTACCGCAATGCGTTTGTCTTGTTCAGATACTTCAATATCGCGTTGTTGCTGAATGCGTGACTGTTCAATAGACTTATACTTTTCAATTTCACGGGTTTCGATGTCTTTGGTTTTTTCAATTTCAGCCGTTTCAATTGCGCGCTCTTTGGCAATTTCGGCTTCACGCTCTTCGCGGGCTTTGTTTTCTTTTTGTTTAATGATTTCAGCTTTTTGATCGGCACGTTTAAATTCGAGTGACTGTTGCTGCGCGAGGCGAGCTTCTTCTTCCGACTTTTCGATTTCTAATGATTCTTTTTCTGCTTCAAGATTACGCTGTTCAATTTTGATGCGGTTTTCTTGCTGAATATCGTTGGTTTCTTTACGTTTTTCTTCAATGATTTTTGCTAGACGAGCACGACCTTCGGCATCAAATGCGTTATTTTCATTAAAAAATTGCAAGTCAGTTTGATCAAAACCCGTGAGCGACACAGATTCTAATTCTAGGCCGTTTTTCTCAAGGTCATTGGCGACATTATTCTGCACTCGCTGGACAAAGTCAGCGCGCTGCTCGTGCATTTCGGTCATGGTCATTTCGGCTGCAACGGTACGCAATACGTCGACAAACTTTGATTCCATTAATTTTTTTAGTTCTTCAACACGATTAGTGCGAGTGCCTAACGTTTGCGCTGCCATTGAAATCCCTTCGGCATTTGGCGCAACACGTAAATAGAAGTCGGCTTTTACATCCACGCGCATTCTGTCTTTGGTGATCAGGGCATCTTTTTGATTTTTTTCAACTTCAATACGCAAGGTATTCATGTTGACCGAAATCGTTTCGTGCAGCACTGGCAGCACAATTGCGCCACCATCTTTAATGATTTTCTCACCGCCGAACCCCGTACGAACAAAAGCCATTTCTTTACTGGCTCGTTTGTACAGTTTGGCAAAAATAAGTCCAATAATAATCAATCCTAATACTGCTATGCCAGCAATGAGGAGGACAAAGCCGCTTCCTGAATCAAAGTTTGTTAACGTTTCCATTTAATTTCCTTTTAAATACAACTATGTTTATCAAAAAGTGTCATTGGAATGACATTTTTATTTTTAGGGTATATCTCAATAAGATATTTTTGGTTAACTGAATCTGGTTGCTGTCCAGACTTTGCCTTGATGAGCGATGAGTACAACATCGACGCCAGGCAAAAATTCGACATCGTCGTGTTCTGGTTCAACTAACACGTAGTGTTTCTGCCCAAATGTGTCCCGAACCACCGCTTCTGTCGGCATGCCTTTTATTGCACGACCTTGGGTTATCTTGCCGACACAACCGCCAAGCGCATCAATTGATATTGCTGAGGTTTCGTTTTTAGGGAGAATATTGGCAATACCATTACCAATAAAGTGGCTTGAAAAAAACATTATGACTAACGCAACAGGTACGGTGATGATTTGGGGTAAGAAGCTGCCAAAAAGTTGTGAATAGCCAAAGTTAATCACATACCCTGCTATCGCAAAACTACTTAATGCTAATACAAACCAGATAAGTAACGGTAAGCGATTAAGACACAGCCAACCCAATATACCTGTCATACCGGTAACCGATACCGTGGTATCAACATCTGTATCGACATCGAGTGAAAACCAATTATCAAGTGCACTAAATACACTTAACCCTGCAATCATGGCGATGATTTCAAACATCCCCAGCATGACCACAATAACAAGCGCAATTGAAAAGGGTATATTTGCTTGAGCGACTAAAAAAGCCTGCATGGCTCCTCCATAAACCTAACGGGTTAAACTCCATTTGATTGTAAAATATCATGTTATTTTGCAAGAGGATATGAAACAGCAACACTTTTTAGAATATATTACCTCTAGCTCAGTCAAACCAATGAGTTTAACCACGGGGTTTAGACAACATCAATACGCCACGCGCTAATATTATCTCGAGTCGGCCAATAGTGGCGATAATACCGACAATCTTCCATCAATGGGTTCGGTTATGGTTAACCCTAAAATATCAGCAATGAGTGGATACAAATGAATGTTTTCAGCATAGTCGACTGTCACATGATTAAATGCCGGCCCTTGAGCGTACAACACTGTGTTCATGTCGCTGATGACACTGGCATCATAACCGTGCTTGCCTACTACGCCAGCCCTCGCATCGGTGCTAGTAATGTAATGTTGATTACTGATTAATATTGCATCACCAATTGACGGATTATTGTTAAAGTGCAAAGAAGCGGGAATATCTTGTTGGCGATAAAATTGCAAACCAGGCACTTTTTGGGTTAACGCTTTTAAGGCATCTAAATCTTGTTGCTTATTCTCACCAGTGGCTGTGACTAATGAAAAAGCCGCATCGTTATTAAAGCTAAATCTAGCTTTTAACGCTTTATTGCCCACAAACAATTTATCGGTATACAGACGTTCAAATCCTGCAACATTCGCCATACCATGATCGGATGTAATAATCACATTAACCTTAAAAGGTAAGGCTTTTATTCCCGCTAAAAGCAGCCCTACAGCTTGGTCAACTTTCTGCACCGCTTGATAGGTGTTTGTAGACTCTGGGCCGAAAAGGTGGCCTGCGGTGTCTACATCAGAAAAGTATAACGTTACAAATTGTGGCCGCTGATCTTCGGCTAAATTAAACCACTGCAAAACCTGCTCAACTCTTTCATTATTGGGAGAGTTGTCACGATAAGGCAACCAATAATTTGGTCGCTGACCAGCAATTTTAGCTTCTGAACCGGGCCAAAAATAGGTGGCACTTTTTAATCCTTGCTGGCCCGCTAATGACCATAACGGCACCCCATGGTAAAAGCGGCCGTCAGTGACCGCTTGTTTAATATTAATGGCATAAGGCTGTTGCAAAACATGATTATAAAATCGATTTGACACTATGCCGTGATGAGCGGGGTAAAGGCCTGTCACTAAGGTGATGTGATTAGGAAACGTCACTGTCGGAAACGACGGCTTAAAACGAGTGATTGTGGCAGCGTGTTTAGCAAAATCAGTAAGGTGATTAGGGCTATGCAAGCTGTTGTAATCGTATCGATAACCGTCAATAGACACGAGTAATACATAGGGTTTTTCTGGTACTGCTGCTGTAGTGTTAGCTGATAAATAACAGCTCAATAAGCTAGTAAGCAATCCACATATAATAGCAATGACACGCATGATGATTCCCCATGATATATAAATATTAATGATATCAAATGAATATGACAATTTTATTGATTTTGATTCTATATTTATCAATATATAAAGCGCTGTCAATATGATGTCTACACTACAAATAAACCATGCTAATGACATTCCAGTGGCATTAGTATTGAAGATATACCCACAATAATGGATTCACCGCAGAACGTATCAATCACATGGCGAATAACCTAGCCACCCAACCTTATTAATTCGAGAAGATAAGCGTGGATCACGTAACCAAGACATTCTCAATAGGCTCAGGACGAGTGCGTGCATATTTTAACGATGAGCAGATTAGACAAAATAGAAGTGAATTTATTGTGTGATAACGACCAATAAATCATCCAGTGCTTTAGTGCAGTAGCCCTGCATATTTAGCAGCTGTTGAGTGTTGAGTAAGCAAAAAAAGAAAACACTCCTCATTAAGCAATATTAGGCCGCTTTACCAGTGCCATTTTTTGTCAATATCTCTATGTCGTATTCTTACTAAAGCGGTGAATAAGCAGTAACGAATGAAATGAAATAAGTTTTTGATTTTATGCGAATAAACTAAATAACATTGCCTTGTCTAATTCAATATATTTTGCAATACCTGGTTATAACAACACTTAATTAATCCGCCTTCATACAGCCTCTCCCTTCATCACTCAGCACTCAGCACTCAGCACTCAGCAAGAATTAAAGATAATTTGTTATTAACGAGTAAATGGCTGACGTGAAACAGGCGATATTAATATATAGTTATAAGATAACCAATATGTTATTGGCATCACAGTGTTGGAGATTGGATGAAGTTAGACATTCTAAAATCACAAACTCAGTCCAGCATGCTCATGAAAAAACGAGCTAGAGTTGATTTTATTGTTGGTACATTATTCGTGGTAATCATGGTCATTTTGTCTTTCGCGTTTAATGTCGAATTTGTTGAATCAGTTTATGAATTTACTCGAAGCCACGAAAGTTGGGAAATGGATGAGTTGATTTTTAGCTTTTTATGGATTGCATTAACTGCAACTATTTATGGCATAAGACGAGTCATTGACATTAAATCGATTAACAAAGAAATCACCTATCACGCGTATTACGATTCACTAACTGGTCTTCCAAATCGAACATTAGCGCTGTCTCAATTAGATAAATTACTGCAAAATTCTCATAGAACATCAACGAGTATTGGTGTCATTTTTTTGGACTTAGACGGCTTCAAGGATGTTAATGATTCATACGGCCATGAAGCGGGCGACATACTCATTAAAAAGGTGGGTGAAAAGCTAGCTTCGATTATAAGAAATGATGAGATAGTGGCTCGACTTGGCGGTGATGAATTTTTAATAATTGCAGGTTTTCCTCAAGGAACAACCAATATAGAGTCACTGATTAATCGGCTCTTTAAGTGTCAAAACGAACCATTTAGCATCAATAGTCGCAGCATTGATATGAGCTTCAGCATGGGTGTCGCACTTTCACCACAGCATGGTAACTCCGTTCAAGAATTATTAATTGCAGCAGATTGTGCAATGTATGAAGCAAAACGTAATAAACTGAATACAGCTTGTTACTATACCGATGAAATAGGCCAAAAAATCTCTGAACGCTATCGACTATCCGCGCAACTTAAGCTGGCCATTCAAAACGAACAACTATATTTAGTCTATCAACCTATCGCTTGCGCTGTGTCTGGAGCAATAGAGGGTTATGAAACACTGACACGCTGGAATTTGCAAGGAACACATATTAATCCAGAACTGGTTATTAACCTTGCTGAAGACATTGGTCTATCGGAAGACTTTTTTAAATGGCTGCTAAAAACAACGTTGGCAGAAGGAAGTCGGTTTTTAAAACGAGATCAATTTATCGCGATAAACGTATCAGTTAAACAATTTTTAGACGTAAATTTTCTGGTTAACACTCAAAAAATCATCTCTGCATTTGATCATATTAATATTGAGTTTGAGATTACAGAAAGCTCGTTAATCGCAAATTTTACAGAAACAACCAACAGAATTGACGCACTTAATACGATGGGCATTAAAGTCATGATTGATGATTTTGGGACAGGTTATTCGTCATTAAGCCGACTAAAACATCTAAAAGTAGACAAAATTAAAATTGATCGTGAATTTTTAAATGATGCTGTTAATGATAAAAAAAGCGCAGGGATTTATGAAAGCATTGTCGCACTTGCTCATAAACTCGATATTGATGTTGTTGCTGAAGGGGTTGAAACCAAAGAGCAGCTAGATTATTTACGTCAATTTAAGCCTATTTTTTTACAAGGTTATTTATTCCAAACACCTAAAATAAGCACTGAACAAACATCTGAAATTATCATTAAAGACATCATTTTACACACTTAGTACCTGTTCATTGCTCTTAAAGAAAAACAGATATATTACTGTAAATGATCACAATGGAGCCACCACCTAAAAATAGCCCAAAGTGCTTATTATCCAATGATAGATTTCGCTACATCCTCGTCTAGAGCTAACTGAATACTTCACCTTATTCGATGATATAACAGGCATTAATTTTACTGCCCCCTTTCACTCATCTACTTTGTACGACTTAACCTAAATTGCATATAGGCAGCTGTAATTCCATTGGCATCTTCGATTTGTGGGTAATGTCCCAGCGTAGACAGTTCGGTTACATCTGCATGAGGAATCAATTTACGATAATGATCGATCATGTGTTGACCAGAGATCGGATCTTTAGCCCCTGCGATCAACTTGATCGGTATTGTACTGTTGATAATCGCCCCAACCCAACGTTCACGATGTTGTTTACGTTGGGTGATATAGCTAATGACTTTATGCATTACCGCGATACCATTATTGTGATTAAGCAATTGCCATAATGTGTCAATAACCTGTGGCGTAGGTGGTGTCGATGGCCCAAATATACCTTGTAAACTCGCGGCAAATTTTTGTTTACTCATTAGTTTGACTACCACGCTCCCTAATGGAGACAGTAGCAAGCTTTGAATAAGCAAAGGTTTGTGGGTTTCGGGGAACAAACCTCCATTAAGAAAACACACACTGTTGATGCACAATGTACTGCTGCCATCAAGTTGTCTTGCTAATAATTCTTGCGCGACTGTATCACCGTAGTCATGGGCTAAAATATGATAATGGCTAACGCCAAACTGCTGTAAAACAGCTTCATAAATATCGGCTTGCTGACTGATTAAATAATCAACATTTTTGGGTTTGTCTGAAAATCCAAAACCCAACATATCAAGAGTTACCACAAAATAGTGTTGAGTTAACTCATGCCACATACCTTCCCAATCCCAACTTGCGCTAGGGTAACCATGAATTAACAATAACGCTGGCGCCGTTCTATCACCCGCTTGACGAGTAAAGATCTGCTGATCGTTAATAGACAAAAATTGCCCCTGCTGTTGCCACTCGCACAGTTGGATCATGACGATATTTTCCGCTAAATAATGAGTTTAGAAAACAGAATCACACATCATCCCCATATTGGCTAGTCTGTTTTTATGGAAATTAATCCATAAAAATTAACTTAATTACACTTAAATTAATGATAAATAGATACTTAAATTAGCCAGCATTTTTCGTTCCTTTAAATCATCACGAAAGTAGTATTTTTAAGCATTGGACGTATACTTATTAGTATTCCATCACAATGACGGTAAACTTATTGATGCAAACGCTAGCTGACCCACAAACACTGCATGATCATCTTAAATTGCTATACCGTAGCGCCATTCCTGGTATCGCAATTACTGCTCTCACAATCACTTAACCACCTACTAATATAAAACTAAATGTTCTGTTAATTTATTGTCTGATTAATGGGCGCTGGTGCTATGATTCCAGTTTATTCGACTTCAGTTAAACCACACATAAAGTTAAGCTTTTTATTTTAAAGAATAAAATATTAATGATCAGCTATTAGCCCAATAGTTATTAACTGATTAACATCGCGAGGAACGTCAGTGTTAACAGATCCATTGTTTTGGTTAGTCGCTATTCCAGCGGTATTAATCACCGGGATGTCAAAATCAGGCTTTGCTGGCGGTGCAGGCGGATTAACCGTGCCTTTACTTGCCTTGGCCATTAGTCCAGCAGCAGCCGCGGCAGTGATGTTACCGCTATTGGTTTACATGGACTTTTTAAGTGTGCGCTCTTGGTGGGGAAAACAAAATACGACCCAACTGTGGATTTTGTTGCCTGCGGCCATTGTTGGTATTGTGGTGGCTTATCTGCTATTTGATCAACTGAATGAGCAGTATTTACGTGGCTTATTAGGGGTTATTTCGTTAGGATTTGGTGTTTATGGCCTGACATTAGGAGAATGGTCACAACGAAAACCATCCTCTTTTATCGGCCGAGTTTGCGGCACAATTGCTGGCTTTACCAGCTTTGTTGCTCATGCCGGTGGGCCACCATTAAATGCCTATTTAATCCCGCTGCG
This sequence comes from Shewanella sp. BF02_Schw, assembly GCF_014596695.2. Classification (NCBI taxonomy): domain Bacteria; kingdom Pseudomonadati; phylum Pseudomonadota; class Gammaproteobacteria; order Alteromonadales; family Shewanellaceae; genus Shewanella; species Shewanella sp. BF02_Schw. Next base: position 304,019 of record NZ_JABKAW020000004.1, on the reverse strand, counting down.
TTTAGTTAAAACAGAATACTTAGGCACTGCGGTGGTATTTTTTGCAGTAGTGAATGCTGTGAAGTTAATTCCCTACAGCATGCTAGGACAAATTAACCTTAGTAATTTATTAGTCTCTGCATCATTGGCGCCCATTGCCTGGATTGGGGTAAAACTCGGACTGCGCATTCAAGATAAGTTTGATGAAAAACAGTTTAAAAAAATAATCCTCAGTTTAATGATCGTGGTAGGTTTACGCTTATTGTGGACGGCACTGATACCATAATTGATGTGGTAATATTTGCCTATCGCGTTGATTCATAAATTGAACAATCAAATTGAGCTATCAAATTGAGCTATCAAATTGAGCTATCAAATTGAGCCATCCAATTTAAATCATCGTAATATTTGATACCGCTATAACAAGCCCAACAGTATAAATAAGGTAAAATATGAGTGCTGATAATCGCTATTTTTATGAACCCAGCAAAGGTCATGGTCTGCCACATAACCCACTTAATGCCATTATAGGCCCACGTCCCATTGGTTGGATTGCCTCTCGCAATGCTCAAGGCCAGCGAAATCTAGCGCCTTATAGCTTCTTTAACTGCTTTAATTACGATCCGCCAATTATCGGCTTTGCCAGTACAGGTTGGAAAGACAGCGTCGCCAACATTGTTGAAACTGGCGAGTTTGTATGGAACTTAACTACCCGCAGTTTAGCCGCGCAAATGAATCAAACCTCTGCAGCATTACCCCGTGGCACTGATGAGTTTGAATTTGCTGGATTGACACCAATAGCAGGCAACATTGTTAAAGCTGACCGCATTGCACAAAGCCCGGTTAGCTTCGAATGCAAACTGTCGCAATGCATTCAGTTAACCGCAGCTAATGGTGACAAAATTGATACTTGGTTAGTGCTTGGTGAGGTTGTAGCTGTACACATTGAAAAACACTTGCTGAGCCCAGAAGGAATTTATCAAACAGCATTAGCTGAGCCTGTTTTGCGCGCAGGTGGACCATCGGCTTATTATGGTATTTCTGACGAGTTACGTTTTGATTTGCATCGCCCGACTTTATAAGTTGAATAAATGATGGATGCTAAACGATGGATAGTGAGCAATTTGCTTCACATTAGCCAGAAACAGCCTTAACGAGATAGCTTTGAAAATTCCAAATAGTATTTTACAAACAATTAGTCAGGCGATTTCGGCAGATAGAATCACTCATATTGAAGCGATTCAACCGCTTTGGGGTGGTTATGGTCAGTTATTTAGGGCTTATGTAACGGGTAAATCGTACTCGTCAGTGATTGTGAAATATATCTGTTTACCTCAACAGGAATCGCATCCTAGAGGTTGGAACACGCCACTGTCGCATCATCGTAAATTGCAGTCGTACCAAGTGGAAGTGAATTGGTATCAGCACTATGCAAATCTTCATACACAGCAGAGATTCAGTCCTCTGCCGCGTTGTTTTTATGTAGACCAACAAGCCAATGAAACCCTGTTAGTGTTACAAGACTTGCATACCCTGGGATTTACTCAAGTAAGAAAAACCACCACATCTGAAACCGTACTCGCTTGTTTAACGTGGTTAGGGCATTTTCATGCTAAATACATGCACGTAGAGCCAAAAGGGCTTTGGCCTGTCGGCACATACTAGCATCTAGATACACGACCAGACGAGTTAGCCGCTTTAGCCGACAGCCCGCTTAAGTCGGCAGCCCATCTCATCGACGATGCCTTGAAACAATGTCCATTTCAAACCTTGGTGCATGGAGATGCCAAATTAGCTAACTTTTGTTTTAGTCAGGATGACCATGCTGCAGCAGTCGATTTTCAATATATCGGCCAAGGTTGCGGCATGAAAGACGTGATCATGTTGTTAAGCAGTGTATTGAACTATCACGAACCAGAAGCGTTAATTAATGGCTATCTTAATCATTATTTTGCCGCGCTAACCCAAGGCCTAGCCGAATGTCATCCGCTAATCAATCCGCTTGAGGTACAACAGGCATGGCGACCTTTATATTGTTTAGCCTGGGCTGATTTCCAGCGTTTTATTAAAGGTTGGAGTGTTGAGCATTTCAAAATCAACCCATATACCGAAGCGCTAACCGAGCAAGCGATAAAACAACTCACCACAGCTTAACGCTCATTATTGCTGATTAATTAGCCACCTAAAGGCTATTATCTTATCCCAATTGGCTAAGGCTGCTATTGCCGTCTACAGTTGATAAACACTGTCGTATTTGTTGTCATCCATCGGTTATTTATTACCAACAAACACTGCAACCCTCAGTCTAATTCGAGTAAACATAGCTTCGTTTTGGGTTTATATAAACAAAGCCATAAGCTAGGAAGTCACCATATGGAAAGTCCGTTTACGTATATTTTAATCACCTTGTTTTTTTCTAGCATTTTGCTGTCGATAATCTTTTTCATGACCTGGCAAACCATGGGTAAACAAAAATATGCGTTGATGTTTTCTTTGTCTTTTTTAGCCTCGACTGTGCTGTGGGCTAATAGTTTATTTAAAAGCCTATTTCTTTCTCATAACCTGTATTGGATGATCGGCTGCAGTGTATCCATGCTGTCGGTGGTGCTCGGGACATGGGGACATTGTTTACGCACTAACACTAAAATCCACCCTGCAACATTGCTTGGCCTAGGCATATGTGGGATGGCGCTAACCTATTACTTTACTTATATTAGCCCACATCTAGGCTTAAGAATGTCGTTGTATTTATACGTTGATGTGCTGCTGTTGATGATCACTAGTGTGGTGATCATCAAGCATCGCACCAAATCACGGCCAGCCGAAATTGGTGCGTCGTTAATGCATTTCATATTTGCCATGTGCATATTTGTTGCAGCGAGTATCGCGCTATTCCAAGGTAAAGAGATGGATGTGGAACTTATCAAGCTCTACGCCATTGTTAACTTTACCGCCCTACCTGCGGCTTATGTTGGTATGTCAGTATTTGTGATTTATATGCTGGCTTCTGATTTGGCCGAAGAAATGAAGTTGCTGGCGATGACAGATTCATTGACTGATTGCTTTAATCGTCGGGGATTTTATAGCCACGCGAAACAAAAATTACTTGAGCTACAAAAGCAGCCGCAACATGCATGCCTCATTTACTGGGACATTGATAAGTTTAAAGCCATTAACGATCAGTTCGGCCATGCTGGCGGCGATCAAGTATTAATCAGCATTACCCAGTTAATTAAACAACATATAAAAAAAGACGACTTAATCGGCCGCATGGGCGGTGAAGAGTTTGTTATATTGATCGAGCGCAGCAATTATCAAGAGTCTATCAATGTTGCCGAGCGATTAAGAGCCATGATTAACCAAACACCTATTGTTTATTGCGGCCAGCAAATTAGCGTAACCGCCAGTTTTGGGGTCGTTGAACTCAGTAACCAAGACATAACGATAGAGCAAGCTATCGATCTCGCCGACAGTGCGTTATATCAAGCCAAAAGCAGTGGCAGAAACAAAGTGGTGTTTAGCTAACCTCCGTAAAGGATAACTAACCCTTTGTGAATCGAAGCCACTGCCTAAAACGATGAACGATTGCCCAGATTAAGAGAAGGTTAGTTAACTTCTATTCGAATATTATCGCTTAATGTTTCAAGCTGGGAAATTAACAGTGCGATAGTCACATTCTCCGGTAATCTTAATGTCAGCTTAGCGCTGTACACCGTTTTACCTAAACTAGTGACTTGTACACGGTAACATTCTTGGTGGTCTACGCTGACTTCAAGATCCGCTAAAATTTGATTCATGTCATGGGTTAAGCCTGAGCGATCATTGCAATCTAAAGTGAGTTTACATTCTGGCGATAGATGTTTAGCTTCATGATCGTACTCAGCGTAGACAAACGTTAATTGTGAAAACTGCTGTTCTAATGCTTGTTTTAACGCCGCTTCTTTATCGACATCTATCATTACCCGCATCATGGCCACAAATTGTCCGTCGAGTTTAATGACTTTACTGGTTTCCCAACTTGCGCCTATTTCACGGCTAACTTGAGCAAGTGATTGCAGAAGATTGGGCTTTAAAGTCCCTAATACAGTAGTGATAAACCTATGTTGCATATAACCTCCGATACCAATAAACCACAATGATGTTGGTATATTTAATGTGGTTTTAATTAAAGCCTAACTACAGACTAGCTATCACGCGAAAGCACGTCTGTGGTCTAGCACACAAATCAAACAAATGAGTTGTCATCAGCGACCAAACATAGCGATAGATTATGTCATCGAGCAGGTGAAAATGGTTGGTATAATGCTCAACGTTATAGCAGAAGAGAGCCGGAGTTAGTCATAAATTATTGACCATAGAGATGATTTTTGCTGTAAATGTTATTTTTGCAAGCAACAACAAACTTAGTGAATTTGTATCGCTTACATCACAGAATACTCCGCATCAGTCACAACTTAACCGCCCTAGTGAATAGCAGAACAATGCTATTTTTGATACCTGTCGCACTAACCGCAACAACTTGCACAATATCACCTCACTCGCATGTGCTTTCAGTATCTGTTTGAATTTAAATAACTTATTTGAAAAATTAAGTTTAGCTTTACACTGTTAAATACAAAATATAAATTAAGTCATTGTTTTTAATAATGAATAACTTGCTTTACGATTAGCTATTCATCCCTATTGCTGCTTATTGCTACCCGTAGACGCTTTCTCTAAGATGCGCGCCTTGCCCAATCGGGGTGTAAATTAATCTTTAGCGACGTTATATCGGCGTTAAAACTTTCCATTAAGGGAACATGATGTCTACAAAATTAGCGAATCCTGCGCCATTAGGATTAATGGGCTTTGGCATGACAACCATACTGCTCAATATTCATAATGCTGGCTATTTTCCAATTGATTCGATGATCCTCGCAATGGGGATTTTCTACGGTGGCATTGGCCAAGTGATTGTCGGTATGATGTGCTTTATGCGTGGCGACACCTTCGGCACCACCGCGTTTACTTCATACGGCTTATTTTGGTTAACCTTAGTGGGTATTATTTTAATGCCAAATATGGGCATAGCCGCCAGTCCAGCACACTTTATGGGTTGGTATTTAACGCTGTGGGGCACCTTTACTGCCTTTATGTTTGTGGGATCGTTACGTTACCCTCGGGCAAAACAAGTAATATTTGGTTCATTAACCATCCTGTTTTTCTTATTGGCCGCACGCGACTTTACCGATAATGCACTGCTTGGCACTATTGCAGGATTTGAAGGTATTTTTTGCGGAGCAAGCGCTATTTACTTTGCCATGGCCCAAGTGCTTAACGCTGAATATGGTCGCACTATTTTACCTGTTGGGGAGTTAACTCAGACTAAAGCTCAGGTTCAGCCCCAAGCAACTGAAGCGGAAAAAGTAACCTTACACTCGGTTGAAGCATAAATAACCCGAGCTCGGGTTAAATACTTAACAGGTCGATGCATTGCATCGACCTTTTTGTTTGCATAAATTAATGCACCAAACGACAGCCACAGACGGTATTACTCGGCTGAAATAAAACCACTGCATAATCTTTTGTTTCATCGCGCTCCAATACCTGAAGACTTAATGAGTGCATACCATTCTTGTTTAAATTTATTCCGCTAACATACGACAAATATTCATAATGTGCCGGTATATCGAGACTGCCCCCGCCTAAATACTCTTGTTTAGTGGTCACTGAAATATCGTACATTTGCCTTTGAGCATCAATTCTATTCACTCTACCCGTCATCGCTAATGTGCCAGCTGAATTGCCCTCTAAGTCATAATAGCGGTAATTAATTTGGGCTAAACCATCTTTAGAAACGAGATCGACCAATAAATAATGATCGCTATCTGCAGCGCCAACTTCATGATTAAACAGTTCTGAACTGCAGCTCAGCATAAAACTCGGAGTCTTGGATGTTAACGAGTAAATGCCGCCAATACTGGCCAGCAAACACAATAGAATGACAATATTGATTACCCATAATCCTTTTCTTGCCATTGCACTAATGCCCCTGAGATCGATGAGATGAAGCGAGTCGAACAGGTAATGAGTCGCAAATGTTCACTTGTTCAAGCCATGCTGAATTGATAAATCGCTTAGGTTGGCGTAAGTCGCTAATTTTTAAATTACGAATAATAGACTGGCCCAAATAATCACCTCTGAGGGTAATGTTCAGTACTTGCTTGTCATGAGATAACGATAAAAAAGCTTTATTCCATACCGTTTCAGCACAACCTAATAAACTTTGTGTGAGCAGTTGTCCTTGACCAATCAGTAACTCATTATTGGTGTTTGAAGCTGAATACAGAATCACATCTACTTGCTGGCCCGAATTTAAGCTCACCGTTTCTATACTCAACGGCATAGTTGGGCTGACAGCATGGCCAAATTGATTAAACCACCATAGGCTTACCAGCGACACGCTAACAACTGCAATAACCACCAGCAAAGCTTGTAATGGCCGAATGACTACGCGGGCTAATTTATTGTCGGTTTCTTTACGGGCACGATGATGCCTCAGCAAATAGCCTTGGCCTTTTACTGTTTCGATAAGCGTTTCATATTGTGGTCCAAGAAAAGAGCGTAAGGTAAAAATAGCCCTGGCGACTGACGCTGAACTCAAATGTGAATCGTCTTCATGACCCGACTCTAATAATGGTTTAGCAACAACTTTCCCTTGATACTCGACCAATAATGTCAGCACATGTAACTCGGCTCTGGGAAGATGCCACACCACTCCGGTTTCCTGGTTAATTAACTCCCCTTTGTCGACACTGAACCTGCAATGTCCCAATTGCATGTAGACCGCCTCAATAATTGACCTAACTTCGACATACTGAAGTGTATGCATAAAATCTTATGAAATCTGTGATCCTTATACCTAAGCGCTTTATTCCTTAGTAAAAGTAAGTCTTTAAATGTGCAAACTGATAAATTTGCGAGCGACATCACATCATTTCATGATTTTAAAAACACACTAAACGGCTGCAAAAATGCATAAATGTGCAAAATAGTGAGACTCACATCACAAAATCCTATGACGTTAAGCACATTCAGCTTCAATAAATCGATGCCACAATCACTAAAAAACCTCATTTCAAGCCGCTATTTTTATCTGTCTTGAATCACATCTTTAATTGCTCCATTGCTTATTGTTACCACATCAAGTTGCTAACCCATTTTTACTAGCAACTCAAAACCCCCAACACTAGAGATTGGGAATAATAAAATAACGATGAGTAAAGGGTGATTATTATGAGCATAAACAGACGTCAAGCATTGACACAAATTATTGGTTTAAGCACTGCAGCAGCTGGGGCAACGTTATTAGGCACATCTGCATTTGCTGCCACAGACGCAGATGGCAACTACCGTTTAGAACTTGGTGAAAAACTTAAATATGCGCCACTTGATGCGATGCAAACAGCAAAACTTGCCTATGAAACGGGTGGCGGTTGTATGCACCAAGTATTTCACGCCATTGTGACTATGCTAGCGGCATCTGGCAGCGTAGACGCCAGTAAGTTTGCCACTATCCCTACCGCATTAGCAGGTTATGGTTGGGCAGGCGTAGTTGGCCAGGGAACATTATGTGGCAACCTTAATGCTGCCGGTATGTTGATTAATTTCCTTGACGATATTAATGGTCAAAACAGCGCCATTATTGGTGCATCGTTCCGTTACTACGAAACCAACGATTTACCGTTATCATCTGCTGAGTTCATTGCGGGGATTGGTTCTACAGCCGATAAATCACTCGAAGTAGGTAAAACCTCTATTGCCAACAGCCCACTGTGCCATTCATCTATTAGTAATTGGTCTGCGGCATCTGGAAAGCCTTTTGCATTAAAAGGTGAACGTTGCAAACGCCTCTCTGCCAGCATGGCTTTTTATATTGTTGATTTACTCAATCGTGCCTATGGCGGTGAAGATATTTCAGTATTAGCAGAAGCAAAACCGTCTGCTGAAGCGCAAGCATGTCAGTCTTGTCATGGCGTTACCGAAACTATGGGCTCTGCAGCCAGCGTGAAAACAGATATGGAATGTACCACTTGTCACACAGGGCATTACAATTAAGGAGCGCATCATGAAGGTTAAATATCTTAGCGCCATATTAGCGAGTTCATTGTTAATCTTTGGCTGTAATAGCGACAATGATGACGAAGTTGTCACTGAGCCACCGGTGGTAGTTATTCCCCCTGTTGTTGTGCCACCAGTAGTCGTTGTACCGCCTGTTATTGATGGCGTGAGTATTGATGATGCCAGCACTGTGGTGGTTAAACTCGACACATTTGACTCGACCACTGGCGCACTATCATTCACCGTTGCCAATAGCGAAGGTGAAGCGCTGACTAACGTAGCCGATTACGATATTGTGTATTTTGGTTTTCCTGACCCAGCCTCACCGTCCATAAAGCCTAAGGCTTGGAAACGTTGGCATGTCACTCAAAACTATCAATGTGATAGTACAGCCACCGACAGCTGTACAGGCACATTAGAAGCGACAGATACTGCGGGAAAATATACTTTTAATGTGAGCGATCTCGACTTACAAAGTAAAGCATCGGCAAATGCTGAAATGATTTACAAGGTTGCGGTCCAAATTAAGGGCGCGCTTGCCAGTAATGAAATTGAGTTGATTGACCCTAGCAATTAATCATCATTCAGCCTCCCCCCGGCTAATGGCGAGAGAAGACCACTTGTGCTCATTAGCTTCAGGCTATTTGCCGCAGTATTACACTGCGGCTCTTTTTATCATTATCTGCACTACAACTTTAATTTACACGACTGGATATGCACCGCTTAGGTATATACAGTTTAACGCTGTACAGCTGTAAATGTTAAAACAAAAAAAGGGTTTCAGCAGCGCTGAAACCCTTTTTTATTCAACACTGGCTACTGATAAATTTAACGAAGCTGTTGCATTAAGTATGCGTAAACCATTGAACTTAACTCGGCGGCCTGGGTATTGTCTGCCGCGCCAGCATGGCCACCTTCAATGTTCTCAAAATACAACACATCTATGCCCATGTCTTCCATTTTCGCCACCATTTTACGCGCATGCGCTGGGTGTACACGGTCATCACGAGTTGACGTGGTAAAGAACACTTTAGGGTATTTAACCCCTTGTTTTAAATTGTGATATGGCGAATAGGTTTTAATGTAATCCCACTCTTCTGCGATATCAGGATTACCGTATTCGCCCATCCAACTGGCACCAGCCAATAACTTGTTATAGCGCTTCATATCCAACAATGGCACCTGGCACACTACAGCGTTATACAGTTCAGGACGACGAGTAAATGCAACACCCATTAACAAACCACCGTTACTACCACCTTGAATACCAAGATGCTTGCTTGACGTAATTTTGCGCGCAATTAAGTCTTCGGCAATGGCTTCAAAGTCTTCATACGCTTTATGACGATGTTGCTTTAACGCTGCTTGATGCCAAGCTGGGCCGTACTCTCCACCACCGCGAATGTTAGCCAGTACATAAACACCGCCCTGCTCTAACCAGTTTTTACCAATAGTGGCCGAATAGGCTGGTAAGCGCGATACTTCAAAACCGCCATAACCATAAAGTAATGTAGGGTTACTACTATCGAGTTTAATGTCTTTAGCCATCACCACAAAATAAGGCACTTTTGTGCCGTCTTTTGACGTCACAAAGTACTGTTTCGTGACAAACTTATCGGCGCTAAATTGTTGCGGCATAGCTTTAATTTTATCGGCTTTTAAGCTTGCACCATTTAAGCGATATAAACTGGCTGGTTCTAAAAAGCTGGTGTAATTAACAAAAAAATCATCACTATCACGTTCAACATCAAACACACTTAAGGTGCCATTGGCTTCAAATGGCACAGGTTTGCTTTGCCACTCACCTTTATCGTTTTGCATGTATCGTACAAGCTTGCTTTTTACATCATCTAGCCAAGTGACAAAAATGGCATTCTGGCTAAATGCGACTTGTGAAATTGAAGCATGCTTCGTTGGCGATACCAGTTCACTAAACTCCGGTTTTTGCGCAATGAGTTTATCAACAGGTGTATAAACAATGGCGCCTTGTTTGAAAGACCCTTTGGGGGTGACTAAATCGCTTTTTAACTCTATATATAGCTGACCTTTAAAGTAACCTTTTAAATCGGCATCTTCAGGAATAGGCAGCGACACTAACTTACTATCTTGATAAACATAATGTTTAGCGGTGTAAAAGGTTAAACTTTCGGTGACGATATTCAGCGGTGTTTTATCATCAAACATCACATAACCCGACACGGCAACGGAGGCTTTATCGCCTCTAAACACTAATTTGGCTGCAGACAACGGTGTGCCACGTTTCCACAATTTAACCACGCTTGGATAGCCTGAATCCGTCATGCTTTGTGCATCACCAAAATCAGTTCCGACAAACACGGTATCTTTATCAATCCAGCTTAACCTTGACTTAGCTTCAGCCAATACGAATGGCTTTTGGGTGCTGTCAACAAACGCTTTTGCGGTTAAATTAAATTCACGCACCTCAGCGGCATCTGCCCCCCCACGTGACAACGACACAAAGCAGCGCTCGTTTTGTGGGTATTGACATTCAATGCCTTTAAACACCCAATTAACCCCCTCGGCTTTACCAAGGGCATCGATATCAAGCACGGTTTCCCAGTTGGGTTCAGCCTTAGCATATTCCGCTAGTGTGGTACGACGATAAATCCCACGCTCGTGGGTTTCGTCTTTCCAAAAATTATACAAATAATCGCCAATACGAGTGGCATAAGGAATACGGGCTTTATCGTTTAAAATCTCTAGGCTGTTTGACACCAAGTTATCAAAGCCTGAGTAAGCCTTAATGTGAGTTGCAGATACGGCATTTTGCTGCTTAACCCACGCCAGCGGCTTGGCGCCTTCAACATCTTCTAACCAAATATATTTGTCTTCTTCTGCATTAACTGGTGTTGCCATTGTCATCGCACTCGCTATACATAGGGGTATGATTCGCTGAAGCATTAAAAATTTCCTTTTTGTTATTTGCTCGCGGCATTTTACTAGCATGCATCTACTTTATAGGATCCATGTAGATGTTCAATCGATAAGGAGAGCAAACTGTAACAGGCAAGCCCCATAACAGAGCAAATTATTGCTAGATTATCATGCCAATTTGGTCGACTAAGCAGGTATAATGTCGCGCTAAACATTGTTCTACCCATTCAAACAAATAAATACAGGCACCAACATGGCCAAAACCGCAGCAGCATTACATATATTAGTTAAACATCAGACTCAGGCTGAAGACATCATCAAGCAGCTTAATAATGGTGCTAAATTTGATGTATTAGCCAAAAAGCACTCTAGCTGTCCTTCGGCCAAAAGCGGCGGTAATTTGGGCGAGTTTAAAAAGGGGCAAATGGTGCCACCATTCGATAAAGTCTGTTTCAACGGCGAGCTCATTACGCCACACCTCGTCAAAACTAAATTTGGCTGGCATGTGGTGAAGGTACTTTATCGCACCTAGCAATAGTCGGTCTGAGGAATAGCGCGTCGACAATAGTCGCGCTTAGAATCAATCACACATAAGATGAATGAGTCCAGAGCAGTCTAGCGATAAGATAAGAGGTGAACGGTTTTCATCCGTGATATTTCAAGGCGAAAGTGGGCTTGATATCAACGCCCACTTTTCAAAACACCAACGACTTACAATATTTACTTGCGCAGTTTGATCGACAACTCGCCATCACGAATTTGAATATCATCTACACCATCAGCAAAAGCATTCCAAAAGCCACGATCGCCAAACTCACCGACCAAGTTAACGTTTTTCATGTTTCCTAGCCACGCATTCGGAATAGGCACGCCCATTAAGCTCACGCCAACTAGCGCAACAACTGGACGACGATTAGCATCAAGATGAATATCAAGCCCAGTATTCACGCGTAAAATCTCCCCAGCCATAATCGGAAAGTCGTCTGGGATCGGGATCAGCATTTTGGCACTGGCTAAATTATCAGAAAAATCAATCGCAACACGCTGAGCAAAATCAGGATTACGGCCAATCATCGAATTCACTTCTTTCTCACTAAATGTCACTTGCCGATCAGCGTCAAACTCACGATACGCTTCAGGGGTTAACTCATTACTATTTTCACTAGCACTATCAGCTGCACGGGAATCACCACTTGATGCTGTAACCGTTGAGCGAGGTTCAACTTGCCAACCTAACCGAGTCAGTTTTTGATCCAATTGTTGCTCTTCTTTAGCATTTAAGCTAACCGGGGTGAGCGGTGACGGGAAGATATAAGTGCGGATAATAAAAAATGTCAGCCCTGCTGTAACAAGCATTGTTGCTGCAATAATCAGTAACAGTTTGGCTCCAGAGGCTCCACGTTGCAGACTGAGTGGTGGTGATCCATTGATTGATAAAGCTCGCATGATATGCCCTTTGCTATTCTCTTATTGTGCATCATGGTAATGCCCTGCTCGACTAAACAGCAAATAAAAATCAGTTTTATGGTTAGATCTAAAATACACATGGTTAATAATTTGTTAATTAAGTGGGTTTTATGTTACAAAATAAATGTAGAAATAGTTTAACTGCTGAAGACTAAGATCCAGAGATGTGATCCAGAGATGTCTATAAAGCAGAGTTAACAACCACAAAATAATAACAAATAGGAATGCTTACTCTATGAAACTATCAACCATTTCAATGTCACTATTAGCTCTTGGACTTACAGCAACGGCCCATGTACAAGCAAGCGACGACCGTTATGTCATTCAAGTTGACCCGCAAAAAAAAGGGATTGTAAAAGCTCTTGCCAAAAAATTAGGTGCACAAATTAATGTTGATGGTGAAGGTTTTATCGCCGCGACATTTACCGGCAAAGATTTAGATCAAGTTAGGGGATTACTCAATAACCCACACGTTAAGTTAGTTGAAGAAGATCAACGACGTCATTTAATGGGTTTTGCTGACGACATTGGTAACCCAATGGCAACCCAAATAACACCTTATGCAGTTTACCAATCGCAAGCAAATCAGGTCACCTTTAACCCTAATGCAGGCATCAAGGTATGTGTAATCGACTCAGGTCTCGATCGCAGTAATGCTGATTTTGTGTGGAATAATATTACCGGTAACAACGACAGCGGTACGGGCAACTGGGACGAAAATGGTGGCCCACACGGCACACACGTAGCCGGAACCATTGGCGCTGCAGATAACGGTTTTGGCGTTATTGGCATGGCTCCTGGTGTTGATATGCACATCATCAAAGTCTTTAACGCCGACGGATGGGGTTACTCATCTGATTTAGCTCAAGCTGCAAATCTTTGTTCACAAGCGGGCGCCAATATCATTAGCATGAGTTTAGGTGGCGGCGGTTCAAACTCAACAGAATCAAATGCATTCCAAAGCTTCAGCGATGCAGGTGGACTCGTCATTGCCGCTGCAGGTAACGATGGCAATAATGTACGTTCATACCCTGCAGGTTATTCGTCAGTGATGATGATTGGTGCCAATGATAGTAATAACGTTATTGCAGATTTTTCTCAGTTCCCGACATGTACATCGGGTAAAGGTCGCAGAGTCACAACTGATGAAACCATTTGTGTTGAAGTTTCTGCCGGCGGTGTAGATACCCTTTCAACCTATCCAGCAGGACAAGCTACTGCGTCAAATTTATCAGCAGACGGATTTGCACTTTCGTCATCGGCAATGGAAAACGCCGGTTCAGTTGTGGGTAACACTTTTTATATGGGTACCGCTGAGTCAACTAACTCAGGTGCTAACGGCAATATATGTGTGATCGACCGTGGTGTAATTTCGTTTTACGATAAAGTCGCTAACTGTGAAGCATCTGGTGGTGTCGGTGCCATTATTATTAATAACGAACCAGGCATGTTATACGGGACATTAGGCGATACTAATGCCACAAGTATTCCTGCTGTTGGGGCTGCATTTGAAGACAGATCAGCCTTAGTGAATGCGGCAACTGCAAATATTGATATTGGTACATCGGACTTTGGCTTTATGAGTGGTACTTCAATGGCCACTCCTGCTGTGTCGGGAATTGCAGCTTTAGTATGGTCACAACATAACGAATGTACGGGCAGTGAAATCCGTGCAGCACTTAAAGCCACAGCGTTAGACGCCGGAGCATCAGGTAAAGATGACTACTTTGGTTATGGTATTGTGCAAGCTGCTGCTGCAGATGCTTATTTATCAAGTAATGGCTGTGCAGGCGGTGGGGTAACTCCGCCACCAACGGGCGGCGATATTACATTGTCACTTAATGGTTATAAATCGAAAGGCGTTAACCAAGTTGATTTAGCCTTTGGCGGTGCAAGTTCAGCCAATGTAGACATTTTCCGCAACCACAGCAAAGTAACCACTACGGCAAATGACGGTAGCTATACAGATAGCATTTCAGCAAAAGGCGGTGGAACATACACTTATCAAGTATGCGAATCATCTACAGCCACTTGTAGTGCAGAAAAAAGTGTCACGTTTTAATTAGCTAGAAACAATCGTTATTAATGAGGCTATAGCTTAAATAATCCGAACAAAAAATCATCTCAATTTGAGATGATTTTTTATTTTTAAACCACTAAATGTCACACCTCAATTGTGCTTTGCTGATCCTATAAAAGCCCCATTAACATCACGTTAATAGTCATAACCCTGCATAACATGACAAGTACCAAGCGGTAATACCAAGCCCTTATTGCAAGCATGTTAAATCGTAGAAACAACCTTAAAAACGCAGTGCAAAACCCAACATTCACCACAAAATAATCTAGCTTTTTTATATCCCTTTCTTGTCATTAGGCGTATTGAAATGCTAGTACAACATCGGCAGCTGAATAATGAGCTTTATGCTGAGTAAAGGCTAACCAAACAACCAAGCTCCACCTTTGATCAACAGACAAACTCCTGCACCCATCATAAATAAATAGCCAAAAATAAAACCAACGGCCCCACTAGAAGGACCGGTCCCATCTAAGCGAATAATTATTCCACTGATATAAAACAAGATAAAAAAGTTTAGCATCATACTCAACATAAAATAGTCGCCCATGACGGGAAGCGCGCCACCGATAACACTACAAATGAGTAGCAAAAAGTCGCTAAATTTTTCTTTGGTTATATATTTTTTCTCTAAGACTCGGACAAAAAATACCACCAGCATAATCGCTAAATAAAGCAGTGAAATTGATAATGCGGAGTACATTCCTTGTTGTATTGTTACCGCCGTAACTTCTGGTGTTACAGCTATGTCTGGACTTGAGTCTGTAAACAAACTTGCAATAAAATGACCTATGCCGAATATTATCAACCACGCAATACCGAATGAGATGAGATCATCTCGAACAATAGGATGACTTGCCTTATGATTAACCATTTTGGCCAATAGCAGACCGAATAACGTGACTGCAGCCAGTAAACTTAACGCATACCAATATTGGTCTAGATAGAAGAAAGCAAAGCTGGGGGGAATAACTAAAAAGGATTGATAAAACTCGTTTTTTTTCGTTGTCAGACCGGTATCTTTATAAAATGCCAAATACACAATTAACGGTTGAGAAATAACAACGGTAATACAAAGGGTAACAATATCCATATAAAACATCCGTGTAGTTAAACAAAACATACAGCACCATGCCATACCGGGCTTAGTATAAACGCCAATATTGTAAACTCAATCAATAATTCATCGCCGTTAATATAGGCATGATGAACTATCACTATAATCCCTCAACTCAACACCAAGCAGGCATGAATAAGCCTATGAATTATTACAGATCTTTATTCATGTAGTTATTTCAAGTAGTTGATATTTTGTAGAGTAATAAGACAGAGCAATTAAGATAGAGTCATGAAGCATAGAGACGAGACTGAATCACTAGACTGACGTTAATCGTGGCGGCTGCTCAGAGGCCTTAAACATTACATCAATCATATCGACAGTTATCATGAATAGATAATGAGGCTTGCACCAGTATTGTGAAAACGTGATAAAATCACAACTTAGTCCATTAACATTACAAGGTATAGCAATGAACCCGATTCTTGCCATCTTCAAAGAACACAATATCAGTGACGTACAAATTAATGAGTTGTTCCAGACGTTAACTGAAAACCCATTCGCAGCAATGGCAACTATTGGTCAATTAGGTATTCCTGCAGAAAAGCTACAACAGTTGATGGGCATGGTGATGCAAAACCCAGCCTTAATCAAAGAAGCAGTTGAAGAGTTAGGACTAGATTTTTCTAAAGTTGAAGCAGCAAAAGCGCAGCTACAACCATAAGTACTAAGCCATTAAAAATGCACAAACAACAACGGCCAGTATCTTAAGATGCTGGCCGTTTTTGATTTATCCGATCACGACTGCTATTGATTACCTTCAAAGCCTGCTAACCAGGTTTTGAATAATTGGTTAAGCTCAGGCTGTTCAATGTCAGAAAGATTTGCCACCAGTTGGTGTTGAACCTTTACATGCTCCTCAATCGCTTCATCTATTGTGGCAAGACCTTTGTTAGTCAAAGCTACCGATACACTGCGCCTGTCTTCAGTGCTGTGTACACGGGCAATTAAGTCTTTAGATTCAAGCTTATCTAAGCGATTTGTCATCGCGCCAGAGGTTAACATCATCGACGATAATAACGCTGAAGGGGTTAAGGTGTAAGGTTTACCATTACGTCTTAAGGTCGCCAGCACATCAAACTCACCCATGGTCAGGTCAAACTGCTTATGACTAGTTGATATTTCAGCCTCAATATGTTTTTGCAAACGCAAAAAACGCCCAAGAATCGCCATTGGCTCAGTATCTAAATGCGGCTTTTGTTCGTCCCATTGCGCTACAACTCTATCAATATCCTCCATACCTCACCCTTATCATTTGGCACTCAAAACACAGCTTAAAAACTTAACGTAAAGATACTTCATAAAAAGGTACTTTACAAAAATAACTTAACAGTCCAGAATCGGCACTTATCTTTACATGAAGATATTTAACATAAAGGTAGTTTATGAATATTTTACTGGCTATGATCCCTGCATTCTTTTGGGGTACCACTTATGCGATGACCCAACTTACTTTGCCAGACTGGCCACCATTATTACTCGGTGCCCTTCGTGCGCTGCCTGCAGGACTGATTCTACTGGCGATTAAACCAAGCCTACCGCAAAAAACCGACTGGTCTATTTTAATTAAACTCGGTGCTATTAACATTGCGGTGTTTTTCAGTTTGATTTTTATCATGGCACTGACGCTGCCATCGGCTATTTCTGGTATCGGGATGATTTCAGTGCCGGTTTTTGCGATGTTATTTCATTGGGTAGTCAGTAAAAAACGTCCTAATTTGCTACAAGCACTTTCTGGTGCGGTGTTAATTGGCTTAGCTTGGATGCTGTTTGACCCAAGCTCCATCAGCTTAAACCCCATAGGATTAGTCGCAATGTTTGCCGCAATCAGCTGCATAATTATCGGCAGCACAATGACCAAAGCGTTAGGGTCGCGCATTCATTGGTGGACGATACTCACCTGGCAATTGATTATCGGCGGTACATTGCTATTCGTTGTAGCTGGTATTCAGGCGCTATTTTCACCACAACAATATCTCAATGTGGTCAGCCAATTTAGCCTGACCAATGGCTTCGGTATAAGCTGGATAATATTGCTCAACACCGTACTCGGTTACAGTATGTATGTGTGGTTACTGCAACGTATGTCTGTGGTCGACTTCACATTTGGCGGCATTGCCAATCCGATAGCGGGCATCGTCTGTGGCCTAGTATTAATAGGCGAATCATATACATCACACCAATATTTATTAATGAGTGGGATGATTTTAGCCTCTATCGCGCCAACATTAATTCAGCTACTGCGCCCAAAAAAGCTCAGTACTACCGCGAGCGATTAACTGAGCCTATGGGCGAGTCATTGAGCTAATAACTAAAGCAGAGCTCTTAACTGATTGAGCGCATCGACAGAGAAGCCTTGGTCATAAAAGTAAATGACTTTACCTTGCGCATTGAGTAACACGACTCGAGTATTATTTGGATTTTCATTACCGGTAAAGGCTTGTACTTGGTCGCCATCTTTATAGATGGTGACCACGCCTTTCCATAATGGCTTGGGTATGCCTGCACGCATGCCATTATTAATCAGAGGGCTGAACATTCTAGGAAACAATCCCTGAATAGTCGGAACTTCATATACCGACACTTGAGTTTGAGTCATGTCTAAGCCAATCAACCAGCGATCAATATCAAACTGTGAATCTTGCTTGTAACCAATCAACAACAGCGACATTTTACCTTGTAAATCCTCAGGTAAAGCCATCGACTCGTTTTCAAGTGTTTGACCTGTTACCGATGGAAAATCTTGCCCTGTAATAGACTGATTGGGATAACTGGTGCTACAAGCACTCAGCAGTAAAGCGGCAATAATCATTAAAAAACGCATCTGTAATCCTTGTTTATAAATATCCGATTCTTTTATACGCAGCCAAATGGCAAAAGGATTGCTTGTTGCCAAATTCAAATAATAATTCACAGCATTAAAAAGCTAATGTGATTACTGTACCCTCATTTTACCCAAAGCAAAATACCATAAGCATCTCATTAGCTAGCTATTCTCTAGCTGCCATTCCTCGATGGCTTCTTTAGCAGCCCGAAAAGCCTCAATACCAGACGGCATGCCGCAATAAACGGTTGAATGCAGCAATACTTCCTGAATTTCTTCAATAGAACATCCATTACGTAATGCCCCTCGAACATGGCCCTTTAATTCAGTTGGCGCCTTTAATGCTGCCAATGTTGCAATAGTGATTAGGCTGCGCGTTTGCTTAGAAATAACATCACGCACCCAGACTTCACCCCAACAATTTGCAGTGACTAACGCTTGCAATGGTTGAGTAAAATCAGTGACATTACTAAGCGCTTTATCGACATAAGCGTCCCCCATCACCTGGCGACGTACCTCAAGCCCTTTTTGGTATTGTTCATCATTCATCGGTGGCCCCTTCTATTTTCACTTTTGGTCAATTCATTAAAAATAATCCTGCCTATATACACGTTAAACTTAATCTTAAATAACACCACGCTTTTGTTGTAGCCAGTTGATAATTTGCCCAAGTAGATATCAATTCAGTTTTTACCTGAGCAGGTAAACGTGGCGAATATATTTTATGACTCTATCTAAAAACTCAATAAAATTACTGGCTAAAACACTGTAGTTATAGGTATTATGTTGCTGATTTAAAAGCATGATTCTACATCATGATTTTTATTAACTTAATGACTATCAAGGAATAGTATCGCCATGGAAAGAGGCATCTTAATTCGCTGGAACAATGAAAAAGGTTTTGGTTTTATCAAACCAGAAACCGGCAACACTCAAGATGTGTTTATTCATATTTCAACCCTAAAGCACATGGCCAGAAAGCCCATTGTTGGCGATGAGATACTATTTCATCGCGAGAACCAACCCGATGGCAAAGTCAAAGCCGTAAAAGCCAGTATTGAAGGCGTGGCTGTTGTGTCAAACACTATTCGCCCAGCGTCTCACACTGGTCAACATCATCGAAACAACCCATCTCATCAAGACGAAAACTACCGTTCAAGCCCCGTGCTTGGCCGCGTAATCATGCTTATTATCCTGCTTGGGGTTGGTATTTTCGGTTATAAACAATATCAAAAAATGACCGCTACGCCAGTGCTGACCAATGAGAATGTTGAACAGATGGAGTGGACACCAACCGTATCAAAACCAAGCTCAATCAATCTACAACCACAGTTCAGATGCGAAGCCGGTAAAACACACTGCAGCCAAATGCGCTCATGTGCAGAAGCAACCTTTTACACCCGCAACTGTCCAGGAACTGAAATGGATGGTGATGGGGACGGAGTCCCATGTGAAAGGCAGTTCTGTAATTAAACATTAAGGAATAAGTCATAGAAAGCAGGTTCTGGCTAACAGCCGCTTGCTTGGGCACTAGAGTGCTAAATCCTAGACCCTAGGTATGGGTCTTTAGATTCTAGGCTTGAGATATAAGGTTCTGGCTAGTCTTTATCTATGTGTCACAGGTGACTATCGTTATTTTTTCGCCTGCTTTCGATACTGGCTTGGGGTCATATTTTTGCAGCGTTTAAAGCTGTGACTAAAATTAGCCCCATCACTAAAACCAAGGCGTTCGGCTATTTCATCAAGTTGCATCGGCGTTAATAATAACGCTTCGGCTATGCCAAAACGCACATCGTCACGCACCTGGCGCCAACTGGTTTGTTCTAGTGTTAGTTGACGATGTAAAGTGCGAGTCGTTCGAGCCAAATGCTGGGCGATATCTTCCATTGATGCTGCTAAGCCTAAGTGTACTAAGGTGTCTTTGACCAATTTAGCAACAGGTTTCCAGTTTTGCTTTTGTTGCAGTAGCTGGTTGCATTGCGCCTCACATAATCTGGCGGTGGCTTCATTGGCTTTTAATAATGGCAGATCTAATAGCGGTGCTAATCCAGTAAAACCGTTATAACTAGCATTGAATTGGATCTCAGCACCCAGTTTTTGCTTTATACCTTCGAGTGACAAGCCTGCGGGCTGAGGCGACGTAAACTGCAATTTTATCGGTAAGTCGTTACTTTCAAATACTTCTCGTTGGATCATCGCAGCGCCCAACATGTCTCTAACTAACACCAGCTCGCCTAACTCTCCAGGAATGTCACATGAGAACCTTAGAGATAAATCGTCTTTAAGCTCAGTTAATGTTATTTGTGAAAAAACATAGGTTAAATCTAGATAACGTAAGCCTAATTCAATCGCCTTTCTCGCAGTGCTGCTCGCCAATAGAGCATAACCCATGATGCCATAACTGGTCAGGTGATAACGGCAACCTAACTCCATTCCAACCTTGAATGGGCATAAAGTATTGAGCATTAGGTTATTTAACACCTGTAATTCTTGTTTTCCTTCAACCAGTTGCTCGTGGTCGGTTAATTGGCCCCCCGTCAAACCAGACCCTTGCAGCAGTTTATCTTGCTCAATGCCCAACTCAATGCCATAGGACAAATAATTTGCACACTGGTAATACTGCGAAATGTCATAACTGAGGGCTACCATGTCTTAAAATCACAAATATACGTCCCTTTAGCGCGTAGATCAATGAACAATAGTTTCCTATGCTGGATAGATAATACAATTTATTAACAACTTTTGAATGATCCGTTATCCAGAAATTAATGCTCAACGTAACAAGTAAAAATAGCGATGACGAATAACAAAAGCTAACAACAAAAGCTAACAACAACCAAGCTAACAACAACCAAGCTCGTTAATAAAAAACCATAACAATAATAGAGGGCGTCATGACCCAAGTGAAACGAAATCCTACTGTGGTGATCATTGGTGCAGGTATGACGGGCATCTTAATGGACATTAAACTGCGCCAAGCTGGCATCACCGATATTGTAGTACTGGAGAAAAAAGACTGCGTGGGCGGAACGTGGCGAGAAAATACCTATCCAGGGGCGGCCTGCGATGTACCCGCTCACATGTATACCTATTCATTTGAGCCTAATCCAAATTGGAGCCGTTTTTTTGCCCATGGACCAGAGATTAAACAATACTTTGAGCGCGTGGCAGATAAATATGATGTTAAACGAGACATACGCTTTAACGAAGCCGTTACCGATGCACAATATGCCAATGGTAAATGGACGGTAAAAACCAGCCAACAGCAAACCTACATCGCTGATTTTATTGTGTGCGCCACCGGCATTTTGCATCATCCACAATTTCCAGACATTCCTGGATTAAAAGATTTTAAAGGCACAACATTCCATACTGCTCAATGGAATCATGACGTCGACATATCCGCCTCAACCCGGGTTGGAGTTATCGGTACTGGGTCAACGGCCGCACAAGCCATACCCGAACTGATTAAAACCGGAGCTAAGGTGTCAGTTTTTCAGCGCACACCACAATGGCTAATGCATCTGCCCGATTTTACCTTTTCAAAAACCAACAGAAAGTTAATGGCTCGCTTTCCAATCATCACCAAAATTCATCGCAATATGGGCAAGTTTTTTCTAGAACATTTTTTTACCAAAGCCGTCACGGGACACTTTATCCAAAAGCATGCGTTAAATTTTTTGTGTAAAGCCAACTTACGATTAAGCATTAAAGACAAAACCTTACGCGAAAAGCTACGACCTCATTATCAAGTGGGCTGCAAACGGGTCATTATCAACACCACCTTTTATAAAGGCATTCAAAAACCCAATGCTGAGTTAATAACAGAAGGTATTGAGCGCATAACTGAAACAGGCATTATCACTAAAGACGGTAAACACCATGAGCTAGACGTATTGGTGTTATCGACCGGTTTTAATGCATTTAATTTTATGCGCCCAATGAATCTTATTGGGCGTAACAATTTGCACATTGATAAAGCCTGGGCTCATAAAATCAAAGCCTATCGATCAATGTTACTCAGCGACTACCCTAACTTTTTTTTAATGCTCGGCCCCAACACACCTATTGGTAACTTCTCCGTTATCGCCATGAGCGAAGTGCAAACTGACTACGTTATTAAACTGATCGATAAATGGCGTGAGCATGAATTTGATGAGTTTGAAGCCAAGCAACAAGCCATTGACGACTTTAATGCCTACGTAAAGGAAGGGTTAAAAGACACTAGCTGGGTTGGAGGATGCCAAAGTTGGTATTTAGATGCCGATGGCGACCCAATTTTATGGCCCTACACTTGGCAGCGATGGGTTGATGAAATGAAACAGCCGCAGATGGAACACCTTAATACCCGATCATTTTAGTTGGCTTAGCCACCTTTTCACCCTTGCATATCCACCCGTATTGATTCACTCGTGCTGATTGACTCATACTAGAAACAACCAGGTTTATGATGAATAAAAATACTATATTTATTACCGGCGCAGCTTCCGGCATTGGCTTAGCGACGGCAAAACACTTTCACAAAAAGGGCTACTGGGTCGGTATGGCCGACATCAATTTGGCGCAATTAACACAAGCCACCGATATATGGGATAGAACTCGAATAAGGTTGTTTCAACTGGATGTCAGTGATTTTTCACAAGTACAACACGCTATGGCTAAATTTTGTGCTGAACATAATAACTGCCTGGCCATATTAATTAATAATGCCGGCATATTGAACATAGGCTCCTTTGAAGAAATCCCTATCGAACAACATCAGCGCACATTAAGTGTCAATGTCATTGGAGTAATGAACCTATGCCATGCTGCATGGCCCTATTTAAAAAATTCCGGCACAAGTACTATTATCAATATGTCATCAGCCAGCAGCGATTATGGTGTACCAGAATTAGCCAGCTATTCGGCCAGTAAGTTTGCCGTAAAAGCCCTTACCGAGGCGCTGGAACTTGAGTGGAAAAAGTACGGCATCAGCGTATGCGATGTTATGCCACCTTTTGTGGCAACCAATATGCTGAAGGCACAGAAAAACAGCGCCAAAGTCATGCAACGACTCGGCGTGAATATCACTGCTGAACACGTAGTCGCAGTGATAGATAAACAAGTGAAACAGCCTAAAACCCATAGAACAGTCAGTGTTGTTTATGGTCTATTGCATAGATTAAGTAACGTATCACCGGCATTTATCAATCGCCTAGCGATGAAGTGGCTAAGTCGATAAAACATGCGGTTCTAATCAGTTAACAATAATAACAAGGCTATAAAAATGGATAACGTTAATAAGCCAACACCATTGTCACAAGATAAATCATCATCTGACAAGCCGTCGCAAAACGAACTACCACAAGACGAACCGCTACAAGGCAAACGTCTACAAGCGCCCAAGCTTGAAGCGAAACAATTAATGGTCGCCAAGTGGTTGTCATTAGCGCCGTTATACAAGTTACCAGTCACATTATTCAGATATGTATTTCTAGCGATGGACCGAGTACTTGGGCTGACTAAAATTGAAATGGATAAGGTGATTAATTTAACGGTTCCGGTGAGTACTGGCACTCCTTTTATGGGCACTATTCCTTTGAACGAACATAGCGCCAGCGATAGCAGCCATACCATCGCTAACAGAATAAACCTTCGCATCTACCATCCTAGCGCCACCAAGCCTCAAAAAACCTTAGTGTACTTTCACGGTGGCGGCGGCGTTATTGGCAGTATTAACACTCATGACCACTTTTGCCGCTATCTGGCTAAACATGGCAACATGAACATTATCTCAGTCGATTATCGACTGGCTCCAGAACATAAATTCCCCATCCCGATTTGTGATGCTATCGAAGCGTGGAACTATATCAATGCCAACCATCAACAACTTAATATTAATCCACAGCACGTAGGCGTGGGTGGTGACAGCGCAGGCGGATATCTAGCGTGTATCATCGGTTTACATTCACTGCAAACATCACTACCAGTACAGGCAAAAGTAACACCCGCATTTCAGTTTTTGATCTACCCAATGGTAGATTTACAAGGCTTAACCGAGTCTTATCGCCGTTTCAATAAACAGTTAATACTCACCCGCGATTTAATGGATTATTTCAGGTTAAAATATTTACACTCTCTCGACGAAGTCACTCTGCCATTAGTGAGTCCACTACAAGCAGCAGACATTAGCGAATCGCCAAAAAGCTACATCTTAACCCTTGGGTTCGATCCATTAAGGGACGATGGCATTGCATATGCCCAGCGCCTAAAAGCGGCAGGCATCAATACACAACATCAGCATTTTGATGATTGCATGCATGGCTTTATTTCAATCACAAAACTCAGCCCGCGCGCCAAACAAGCCACTCATAACATCGCAATGGCATTAAACAGCTTTAATGAATGATCGTTATAGGTAACTGACAGCAAAACCGACTCTAGAAATCGCCAACAGATGATAAAGTTTACTCAGACGCCATGTATTACAGGCTAACAAGCCAACTTATGCTAAAATGCGCCGATCAGCTTTATGAATGTGCAATTCTCATTTGTTTGACTGAGCGTAGTGAACCCTACCGTGATTAACTAATGAGGATACACCAATGAGTAAGTTAAATGCCGAAGAGCGTAAAGCTCGAGATAACGATCGTTTTTCAAAACGAGTGGATGAACGCAGAGTAAAAGGCGAAGATGTCGTTGCGTATGCACTTGCCAATGAAAAAGCGTTTAAGTTTCTGACCAAAGATGAGAAACACAGTCTTAAAGAAAGACAAGCGGCACTTGTAGAAGAAGTCAGTATTAAAAAACAGCAACAAGTTGAGCTTAAAAATCAGCAAGAATTAGACAAGGTTCAAGCTGAATTTACTGATACCGCACAGTAAAACCTCATCAACAGCCATTGTTAATGATGATGGCTGACCACATTCAAATACCGATTTTTATACATTCTAGCCTATAAAAATCGGTATTTGAAAGCTGGTGAAGTTCCACAGGCATGCGACTAAATTGAATCCACTCACTCCAATTCGACTTTCGCAGTTTAATGGTCCATGTTTAAAAGTATTAGTCTGAACCACTTATTTATAGTCTAATGATCAACGTTTCATTCCGGCTTATCAGCATTATCGCTTAAAAACCTTAGTGAATAGCAGCTAAAAACTTAACCACTAAATTTCACGTTTCGTACACACAAACAAGGCATTGCCAGATGCTAAATCCCAAGGGATGATTTTGTCGTAATCATGCTCAAATATTTGAATATCGAAATACGGGCTTAACAATGCTTCAAGTTCAGTAAAGCTAGTGGCGACCATCGCATGCGAATCTTGCCATAACTGCGTCGCATCAAACTGAGTTTTGCCAATACTTAAATTGAGCGATTGCATCTCACCTTCACCGCTGTAATGCCAACCCGATTCAAACACAAACTGACTATCTTCAAATTCGGCACTGTGTCTCACTAACGCCTTGTTATTGATTTTATGTTTATCAACGGTGTTAAAACAAAACAAGCCGCCGGTATTTAATGCCTTATGCACACTGGCAATACAGGCTTTAAGTGCCTCGATACCTTGTGAGTAGTGAATGGAGTACAAAAAGCAGGTAATCAAATCGAGTTTTTCTTCTACATAAAACTCTGTCATATTTTGCAAACTAAACTGCGCTTCAGGGCAACGACGCATAGCAATATCGAGCATGGGTTGATTGATATCAAGGCCACTGCTTTGAAACCCTAAGTCGATAAAATGCCTTACATGAGGCCCCGTTCCACAGGCTAAATCTAAATGCTGTTTACCACTGTTACCCAAAATCTGATGCAAGCGCACTATGCTATTGCTTTGCTGCTGGTAATTAATGTCACAACACATTAAATCGTAATAAGCGGACAAATCGGTATAAAGGGCATTGGTAGACATAAAAAGGGATCGGCGACATAGGCAAATTTAGGGTGGCGCATCATATATCAAATCGCACGATTGAGAAATAAGGAGTGAGAAATAAAGCATGAGAGATAAGTAATCTGAAATGAAAATTCGCTAACAGCTATAATCTAACAAGCCTTCACTCACTAAAATACTTAAAGAAGCCGCTACGCCGTTTAATAACAGGGCATTTTGGGTAATCATCAATGAATAAGAATTTTGTACTGAACAGTTTAGGAAATAGTTTATTGGGATCTCGCATGCCCCCAAAAAGTGTACTTACATACACTTTCCAGAACGCAAAGCCGTAAACTAGCCATAAAGTGTAGCTTCATACACTGTTGATTAGTTCAGCTATTAAAAAGCCTCAATACAATTAAATATCGAGGCTTTATAAAATAATGTTGAAGCAACGCAGTTATTGCGGCTTTAAGTCAGATGAAACGTTTAAGCAGACCCACTTACTCTCTCCACTGACTCCCTCACTTAATCTCTCGCTAATCACAGATGGCGATCACGCTAAAATGACTAACGTACCCATCGCATCAGCTCATTCGCATCTATCACCGCACGCTGTCTTTTAATTAGGCTTCCTGCTGAGTCAAAGAGGAATAGTTCAGTTACTCGTGCGTTATGCTTGGCGATAAACGCATCGCCCTCAGGCGTTGCTGTTCTAGCAAGCAGAAAGTACACGTTATCACCAAGATGAGATCGAGCTTCATTCATCTGCTCTGTTTGGGTGATACTTGAAACAAGGTTAGGATCATAGACAAATACTACCGCAGGTTTGCCCGTACCAATTTGTTCAAGATTAGACGTAAACCCCTTGGGCATCAGCATTAACAACAGCCCAAACAGCAATACTATGGATGCTATGACACTTATCGCAACCCAAGGCATTTTACGAGGCACGTTGGTAGGTTTATCCATAATGATAGATCTCTCTTTTAAGTGTTGAAATACATACCCAAGCAAAACAGTATAATCAATAAACCTGAGGCTTAGATTAAAAACGTCTGGAATGAATAGACAATAGGTGATTTAGACGGCAATAACGTTTACTCTGCCCTCACTAAATATCAACCACTAAGAACATAATGCAATACACTGTGCATTATGCAAAGTGTACAGGCAACACATCATCACGTGTGCCACTGCATGTCGGCGCAGTTAACGTTCATTTTGTTATTGTTTTAGAATGAGTGACTTGAGTTATTTCTACGTATTTTATCTGAAGGATTAATTTTTAATGGAAAAAGTGTTTGAAAGATTGATGTATGCATCACGCTGGATCATGGCGCCGATTTATTTGGGATTAAGCCTAATCTTATTCGCCTTAGGCATAAAGTTCTTTCAAGAGATCTTTCATATTATCCCCAATATTTTCTCGATAAAAGAAGTCGATTTGGTGCTAATCACCCTATCGTTAATCGACATCACTTTAGTCGGTGGTCTACTCATCATGGTGATGTTTTCAGGTTACGAAAACTTCGTCTCACAACTCGATGTGGGTGAAGGCAGTGAAAAACTCAACTGGCTTGGCAAGATGGATGCAGGCTCGCTAAAAAACAAAGTAGCCGCATCTATTGTGGCGATTTCGTCTATTCACCTACTTAAAGTCTTTATGAATGCCGAAAATATCGCTAACGACAAAATCATGTGGTATTTGCTCATCCACATCACCTTCGTGTTATCGGCCTTCGCCATGGGATATCTGGATAAAATTACCCGCAAGTAATAGCAGGCTCACTTGATGTAAATAGCAGAGATAAATAGTGGGGAAAAGTTAACTCTTCCCCACTTATTTTTAATGACCTATTTGAAATGGACGACACAACCACAATCTACATTCGAGGTTTACACTCATTCCTGCGGATGGACTTAATTACTTTTTCATCATTTATCTAGCCACTATCCGGCTATTAAACTGATGTTGATATGCTAGCGGGTGCGTTTAGCACTAACGGTTAACATCAGCAGACCGATTGCAGTAGCAAAAAATAAATACGGTACACCCGCCTGCCAACTTGCTTGGCTATTCACACCAAAAAAATCGACATATAGTGCAGCTTGAATGGGCCCCATGTACCAAAGTGCCGGATAAAGCACTTCAAACATCCGTTTTGTTCCTGTAAACGTGCCACAAAAATAGGCCAAAGATACAGTAAATGAAATGGCGATAATCAATTGAACCAGCAACAACCACTCAGCTCCTCCTGTAAAGCGCAGCACACTTCCCATACTTGCTAAGCCTAATAACATCCATGCTGCTGAATAACTGGCTAAGCTTTGTAATATGGGGGATTGTTTGCTGTAAGTCATCAGCTCTACCGTATTCGATTGTTTTTCTAATTGGCCTAACTGAGAAATCACTAACACGCACCACAACCATGAAATGGGTAAAAAAATACTGAGAAGTAAATCCTGGCTGATAAACAACTGAATACCATTCAACACCAGCAAACCGATAAACCAATATACCGAATGGCCTTTGAGTATTAATTTTAGCTCTAATCTTAATAAACGAGTAAAAGCGAAATGCTGAGTTAACGTGACAAAAAAACTATCCAGTAGGCTAACCACTTTGGTTTTTAATGTGAAATTCATCCATAAATCTGGTTTGTTTTCAGATAGTGAGTGTGCGCTAAAACGGTCAAAAAAGATAAACGCTAACACTAAACAACCAAGACAAATAAGAAGCAAAGGCAGCGCTCCCCAAAGGTGCATTATCGTCGGCTCTATTCCTTGCCAGACAAAGGTATTTATTTCGCGTGTTTCATCACTGATATTTATGCCTATATTAGTATTACCTTGCTGTAGCGGAAAGCGCTCTGCGACTTCTGCATCTAAATGGTCGACTAATGCTCCGATCCCAGACACGCTTTCAATGGTTTGAACAATGGAACCAATCCATAAGAAAAAATAAACGACGTTGCCTAACCCGCCTCTAAGCCACTTAATTGACTCAAACATTATCGCGATAGCGGCAATAGCCAATAGCATTGGCAATACAAAAACGAATTGTGGCCATGCTAACGCCCAAAGATCGATTTGATGACTTTCACCATAATAAAGCTGGATCCCAATACTACTCAGCAACATAACCAGCACAATAGAAACCAGAATAAATACACTTGTGCACCACTTGGCTAATAAAAAAGTCAGTTTATTAATCGGGGTTGCTGCGATGAGTTCACAGGTCATTGATTTTCGGTCTAATTCAAGAGCATTTTTGACTAGATAAAAACAGATAAGAGGCAAAAACAACACGTTCAACATCGCAAGGCATATACCAAGCCAGGCGCTATTGTAGATACCACGATAACCATTAATCACTAGCGTTTGATAATGGGCATCGGGGGATGGGAAAAAAAGTAATGTTAATACCGACATCGCCAGAAGTGTTACTACAAAGCTTTGCTGGCGAGTTCGTTGTTTAAAATCAGCGACAATGCATTGCCAAACTTGATTCATTAACTTGCCCTCGCATAGCCAATTTGAGCTTGTCGGTTACTGGTAAAATAAAGGTAAGCATCTTCTAAGGATGGAGTTCTTGAAATGGCTCTTTCATCGGGGCAATTGTCAGCAATAATGTTGAGTTCAACCATGGTGTCTTTACGCACACTATGGCTAACAATAAACTCATGCTGAATTTGCTTTAGTTCACTGAAATTTGCGGTGAGTTGCCAGCATTTATTAGCGATCTTATCTTGAAGTGCACGTGGTGATTCTGATTGAATTAAACTCCCTGAGTGCATAATCGCAATACGGTCTGCAATGGATTCAACATCGGCCACGATATGCGTAGAGAATATAATGCACCGTTCACCTGCTAACTCGGTTAATAACTGGCGAAAATTAGCACGCTCTTGTGGGTCAAGGCCAACGGTGGGTTCATCAATAATCAGCAATTTGGGATCATTAAGTAAAGCCTGTGCAATACCAATTCGTTGTTTCATGCCGCCAGAATAGCCTTTCAATGGCATATGCGCAGCGTGCGTTAGGTTGAGTTTATGAAGTAAATCGTCGATGGTGTGATTTGCGATTAATTTATCTAACCCTTTTAAGCTAGCCATGTAGTGCAGAAATTCGATGCCGGATAACTGATCATATACCCCAAAATATTGTGGCAAATAACCCAGCTCTTTCCTCAATACTTGAGGTGACTTAATAATATCTTGCCCTTGCCAGAAGATATTCCCATGGGTTGGTTTTGTTATTGTTGCGAGAATACGCATCAAGCTAGATTTACCCGCACCATTAGGACCTAACAGCCCCAAAATCCCCGGCTCAACTTGCAGCGACAGCGATTTGATTGCAGGCTTAGCCTTTTTCCCACTTTGGTATTGATGACTAAGTGATTGAATATCCAATAACATTGTATTTCCCTATATAGATCAAGATGAAATAACAATGCAAATACAGCGCCAAAAATAATCTATTAAAATTCAACAAGTTAAGCTTCACTCAATTAGAGTGTTTACAAATAATGCTGAATTTAACTAACTATTGGTGAAATAAGTAAAGCTTTGAGCCCAATATCGTTCACATCGCATCCTAATAAGACTTAACGAAAAAAACCGTTACATATTAAGCATCCCGCGAAAAACAAAAAGCCTCAATACGGTTAGGAATCGAGGCTTTCTCTTTTATAAGAAGTTTGGATCTAAGCTTATAGGTTTTAGACCAGCAAGGATTTTTACAATCTTGGCACCAGATAAGCCTTGCAGAAAGATTTATCAATCCGTGGCAGTACCAAATTCTACAATTCAACGGCCTTAACTTCGCTAGCCATATCAAGATAGCGTTCGCACCTTGTCATGAGTTGCTGGCGATAATCAGCCACAAAGGCATGTTCATCTTTATCCAGCGTTGGCAGCATGGCAATCACGTCGTCTATGGCTTGCTCTATTCTGGTTGCCATTTTGGTTAAATTGCTCACTAAAAAGGCTCGTGGCAAGCTAAGTTCTTCGGCGAATGAAGCCAGTTGATAAGCATAAATTTTATTAGGGTCGAATTCATCATCGATAGCCATTGCTATCTCCTGCTCGAAATCCTTATACATTGCCACATTGACTAAGTCATACCAGGGGGTCGGTACCATACCTGTGGGAGTCATGAAAAATGAGTAGTTTTTGCCATGGGCATCAGCATTACCGCTGAGTAAATTAAATAAAGCCCACTGCAGCATATTTTGTTTAGCCGCTGCAGGATTAGTGCACTGACTGGCGAGGCTAAACAAACGAGCAAAGCTTACGCCCTCTCGAATACCTTTCACATCACGACCTGTGCCAAAGTTACGTTCGTATTTTTTGTTAACACTGAAACCCAACGCTTGGCAGCTATCAATCATGTGCCGTCTCAAGACTTTTTGAGGCTCAGGCATATAACGACGATCAAAGCGTTCGACACAAAGGGATTTGTGTTGACCAAACTCGACAATATCGACATGAGCAACATCGTTACCAATAGCCTTAGCCAAGCGCATAGTAAGAAACTCGTTAATCACTAAATGACGGTATTGCGCAAACTTCAAAATATGTGTGGATGCCAGCGAACCGTCACCAAAGCCAAAAGTTTTGCCGTTATAAAATAGGTTTAGTTTGGACTGCACCCCTGCGACTGACAGCCTTGCTTTTCCATCCCACACTTCCATTGGCCATAGCTGCGGATCTTCAATTCGCTTAATCACTTCATCAGCACTTATCTCCCTTAAGGCTGTTGCTGGTAGCAATGTTCCTTTTGGCGAAAAAGCGATGGCACCCGCGGTATCAAGGCCGATACCACGAATAAGGGCAAACGTATTACCACGAGATACCCCTAGCGATTCAATTAAGTATTCTAAGCCTTTATTTTCGGGTAATAGGTTTACTAAAAACATCGCAATTTGATGGCTGTTAGCGGTTCCATCTAAGGGGACCATCGGCGAAATGGGAAACCCCCTTTGTTGCCAATCATGGGTGTATTGAACAGTGAATGTCTCGGTCGCGGGGTTAAATGACAGCTCACCAATTATCTGATCGCCAAGATGCATATCCAAAGTCAGTTTTTCAGCTGTACTCATCATTAGTACCAGCCATTAGAGTCTGCATCACTATGTTGTGCCGCCAAAATGCTAATCCCCAAGCCATTAAGAATTTTGAACACTGTCGAGATATAAACATCTTCGCCTTTCTCGACACGAATTAACGTCTTTTTGGTCACGCCACACAGCATCGCCGCCACATCTTGAGTCAGTGCCGCATTGTTTCTGGTTTCTTTAATGAGTAAGCCCAAAGATTGTTGATTGAGTGCAGATGCCATAACGTTAGTCCAAAGTGTACTTTGCTACACTTTAGCTATGAATGGTTAAGTATTCAACAGTAAAGTGTAGCAACCTACACTTTATTGTGATCTCCCCTGTCAAGATCAACAAAAGTGTAGTTAAGTACACTTTTTAATTATCTAAGTCGCCAAACGAGTTATAAGTGTAGGTTGTTACACTATATGATTGTTTAGTAATTTGACGGTTAAATGTAATCAATACAGTCTGTGAAATTGACCTTAAGATTGATAGAAATCAATATAGATAACGACAAATTATGTGGTATTTGCTCATCCACATCACCTTCGTGTTATCAGCCTTCGCCATGGGATATTTGGATAAGATTACGCGCAAATAATAGCAGAATTAAAAATAAGCCCCTATCAAATGGGGCTAGTTTTACTACCATTGCTTTAACAAGGTAAAAGATGCTTCTGAAGATAGACGCGTAAGAATGAAGTAATCTACTGAATGGTAGCTCCCACCTTCGACGGTATTACTGGTGCTCAAAAGCATATCCTCAATACCGTCACCATTATAGTCACCTTTAGCTCTTATATTAAGCTTTTGCGATCCTCCAGAATTATCAACAAAAATTGCGCTAGTTTCATCGATGGCTTTAACCTTCAAAATGTGACTCATTTCATCCCAATTTGTGGCTACAACCAGACGACGCTCATCATCCTTCGAGATAATTAAAGCTAATTGCGGCGGAACACGTTTGGCAAAGTTTTTGTCCAAATTAACAACACTAAGGTAGCTTTGATGCGACGGCTTAAACAGGGATAATTCTTGCCATGACTTACATATTTTATAATCTATTATAACGGCTCCATAATCTGCAGACTGCGAAGCTTCATACCCTAAATCTATACTCGTAACTAAATCTGCGCAGGTATTAACCGTTAACTTCTTATGGTGATTATGTTTCAGCTCTGTTTCATAACCCCATATGTCATTATGTAAAAGTTTGAAGTCATCAGCATTGTGTGTTTCCCTTGTTTGTTCAAGGAAAAACTCACCTGCATTTAATGGTAATGATGGTGCTATATTTCCCTTTGCACTCACACACCCAATCCCAAATACAGCTACAGATCCTACTACTAACATTACTTTTAATATCATTTTGCATTACTCAATAAATTACGCACATAAAAATTACGATCTGTACTCAGCTGATGTCGATTAGATTCCAATGCCGCTTTTTTGAAATCACTAGCCTTGATATGTATATTAAAATTAACAAATTTATTACTCAACCTTGTCAATCCAAGATTAAAAATCATATCAAATAATGCTAGCTTAACATCGTCAGGGTAAGTCGAGAACGTAGAGTATCCATAGAGACCTTTTAACTCTTTTTCAAAATTTACAATATGAGAGTCCCTAATTACATCAATATCTGTATTAAGAAGTTCCAACTTAGTAAATTTTACATGCCTATGCATCTGAGTCAGTTTTGGCCTATTCTTATAGTATAAATCAAGACTAGAAGTGAGATTTGCTATGAAAATGCCTGAAACGAGTTTTTTTGAATGGCAACGTCAATTCAGCTCTGAAACTGATTGCTTAAATCACATTAAGAAAATGAGATGGCCTAATGGCTTTGTTTGTCCTAGATGCTCTTGTGAGCATGCTTATGAGCTTACAACCCGCAATGTATATGAATGCAGTCAATGTCATAAACAAACATCGGTCACAGCTGACACATTATTCCACGGTAGCCGTATTCCTATCACTAAGTGGTTTTGGGCAATCTACTTTTTAGGCTCAGATAAAGGCAGTATTTCAGCATTAAGATTGAGCAAGCACATTGAAGTTAATTGGCGAACGGCACGTTTGATATTAAGTAAGCTGAGAACGGCTATGGGCCATAGAGACAGCTTATATAGACTGTCAGGCGTTATTGAAATTGATGATGCGTTAGTGGGTGGCAGAAGGAAGGGCAAGCGTGGACGTGGAGCAGAAGGTAAAACACCTGTTTTAGTTGCCGTTGAAAGCAAAGGAAAAAGAGCTGGATTTATTGCTATGCAGGCTGTGAATAGCGTTTGCCATGATAGTGTTGAAAAGTTCGTTGCCAAACACTTAACGAGACAGCAAGAAGTGCATACAGACGGCTTACCTGCGTTGAACATTATAGATAAGACTCAACAACATGAAGCGAGGGTTACCCCCAGTGAGCTTGTTGATGAATGGCTGCCTTGGGTTCATATTGCCATTGGTAACTTAAAGGCATTTTTACTTGGGACATTTCATGGTGTTTCAGGAAAGTACCTGCAAGAATACCTGAGCGAGTTCTGTTATCGGTTCAATCGTAGACAAATGGAAAGAGAAATACCTAACAGATTGTTAAATTTGGCAATGATTCACACGCCAATACATTCTTACTGAGCCAAGTGCATAGGCATGAAATTTTATGTAATAAGCAGCATTAGGTAGTTTCTGTGCGCCCTGAACTTTAACCCATTGTGCTTTTATAAGGTTAAACTCATCTTCAATCTGCTGAGCGGTTGCGGGGACACGCGAACTACTAACAACAAAAGGTACCTTTTGAGCAGCCTGAACATCGGTCATCATATGCCCAATACCTACAGTGACTTGACCGACAGTATCTAAATACATATGCGGTACACGCCCCTCATATTTCTCTAGATTTTTCTTCAAAATCACTTTGAGTGAACCTGAAATAGGTACTACTGAAGCCGCCAAATGTGCACTTAATTTTTCGTTAAACTTACGATGGGAGCGACCGTCTACATCGATTTTTCCGTCAGGACGAACCATGCCAACAGATTTACTCTGAAATATCTTAATCGCTGCGACTGTTTTTGAATGCTCTGGACGAGAACCCAATCTACCGTCCTCAACCAGTTTTCTTGTGGGTGGTATAAGTCTTAATAAATTATTTAGTGCCGCTTTGTTTCTGGTTTCTTTAATGGATAAACCCAAGGATTGTTGATTGAGTGCAGATGTCATCACGTTAGTCCAAAGTGTACTTTGTTACACTATCGAATCGATTACCCCCTGATTTTAAAATTAATACTGGCTTTTTTATCAGCATCATAGATATTATGAGCTTGATTATTATCAAGTTATGAATGGATGCTGTTGGTAAATGATTCTTAAAACTAAAACACTACAAATGACCAAAACGCCGCAAACGATTGCCGGTCAAAAACAAGAACAGGATGTAGCCTTCTTCTTACGCCGCGCATTTAAAGACAACCCTGAAGTACTGGTTATCAACGACTTCAAATTCAGCTTTAATGATGAAACGGCTCAAATTGATCACTTGATCGTATACACCTATGGCTTCGTGCTCATTGAATCAAAAAGCATAAAAGGTCACGTTAAAGTGAACAACCAAGGCGAATGGACACGCAGTTATAACAGTCAATGGTCAGGTATGTCTTCGCCCATCAAGCAAGTTGAGCTGCAACAAGCCTTATTAAAAGAAATGCTCATGCATCATAGGAATAACATATTAAGTAAGTTACTGGGTATAAAGCAGCAAGGCTTCAATGGACGTTGTTGGCACTATTTATGTGCGGTATCCAGTAATGCTGTGATCGACCGAAAAACCATGCCCAAAGAGATTTCAGACAAACTGTATAAAACTGAGTTTTTGGTCGATGAACTCAAAAATATCATGAATCTTAAACACAAATTGCTCCGCTTGGTCAGCGTCACCGACACTCGACCAGACTTTAGCCAACGGGAACTCGATTCAATCGGCCAATTTCTTATTAGCCAACATATCGACTCAAATATTCAGCAAGTTGACACTGCTCCGGCTCAACTAAAGCAAATCCAAGCGATACCCAAAAGACCAGAACTAAAACCAGAGCTTGAGCAAGGGCCTAAACCAGCATCAGCGCCCACTCATCATCTAGCTCAATCTACTGCCGCAATACTTGCACCAGTAGCGGTTGTCGCGCCAGACCAACACCCCATACTAAGCTGTAAACATTGTGGTGAATCAACACAATACACCCCAATGTATGGCAAGTTCGGTTACTACATCAACTGCAACCAGTGCAGTAAAAATACATCGATGAAATTACCATGCCCACAATGCATGAGTAAAAATACTAAAGTTACAAAGCGCAAAGAAACCTACACATTGAATTGTGTAGATTGTGGGTTTGAAAAGCAGATTATTTAATCATTAAAAGCACTTATAGGCATAAACTGTAATGATCTGACTAGGACGTCAATATGAAAGATAAAGATAAAATCGCAGTATTTATTGATGCTGATAATGCACCAGCTAAGAAAATTGATAAAGTACTAGCAGAGCTTGCTCGCTATGGTGTGGTAAACATACGTAAAGCATACGGCAATTGGAAAAACGCTAATCTAAAAGCTTGGGAAGATGTATTACATGAGTATGCGATTCAGCCCATACAGCAATTCGATTTAACTAAAGGCAAAAATGCCACAGATATGGCACTTGTTATCGATGTGATGGATGTTTTATATACAAAAAATGTTGATATTATTTGTTTAGTCTCATCAGATTGCGATTTTACTCCCTTAGTCACGAGAGCTCTCGCCGATGGTAAAACTATCATCGGGTTTGGTGAACGCAAAGCTCCGATGCCATTTGTTAATAGCTGTTCTCGCTTTTTATTTCTAAATGACGACAAAGGCACAGAGGCTCCATTACCAACAGCCACTAAAAGCTTAAACAAAAATACAAAACTCATCAGTTTATTAAGGCAAGCTATTGAGGCTGTAGAGGATGATGACGGATGGGCAATGTTGGGACCTATCGGTACTCATATTTCTAACCATGCCTCGTTTGATCAGCGTAATTATGGCTTCAAAAAATTAAGTGACTTATTCACATCGATAGATCTTTTTGAAATGAAGAAAACCAATGGTTCTGTCATTTGGATAAGAGACAAGAAAAGGAACAAAACGTTAAACGACAAGGGGAAATAACGATTATCTTTTCCTTTGGCACCTTTATATGTGCTTACTTTCATTGTTTTTTAAAATCTTCAATAAATCAGAAGCACCTTTCCTATAACTATTAGACGATGAACTGCTTTTAAGTGAACTACAACCAAAAACACTGGAATTCATCAAGATAAAAAACTCTTCAACTGCATCAAATAAAGCAAAAATCTCACCTTCTACAGGATCGACAATACTCGAACACATCATCGTTGGATAATCTGCATGAGCACCTAATTTATGTCTAAACTCTTTTAGAGGTTTACGTAAATGGGTAATTCCATTTTCATACAAATCTCTTATTTCTTGATATTTATCACTTTTTTCAACCACGTCAGATTTTAATAAATATTCCAAAGTCAGATTTAAATGGCTATTATTCCCGCGCCCTTGCTCCTTGGGATCCGTCAGCTTACACAATTGCAGTATCATTGAGTCACGGAATGACCAATGTACTAATCTAAAAAACTCGAGTGAAGCCTCTGAAATAATCTGTCGATTTTCTGCATCACTATAGAGCTGTTCATACGTGAGCTTAAGATGCTTAATCTCGTAAAATATCTCTCTAGCCTTAATAAACTCACTCCTAAACTGCTCCATAATTTGCCCTTTAATAATTGTTTGAAATCTAGGTAATCCGGTATTCATCAAGTTATACCCCCCAATGAGGCATAAGAGGATGCTTAAATTGATGAAGTGGCATTACTCAATATTTGATTTAATGATCTCAGGTCGCCTAAATACCCTTGAATGTTTGCATTTACCCATTCATCTTTCGAAATATCAGGCCAATTAACACTCAGGTCAAAATAGAAAAAGAGTTCTTCAAAGAAAAAACGTTGTGTTCGTCCATCACCTTCCCTAAAAGGGTGAATAATGTTCAATTCACAAAAAATATCGGTAATCTCTATAACTAATTGATCTTTTGAATCCAATCGTTCCAATAATACGATTCGAGAAAATTGCTTATTCGCTTCAGCTTCAATTCTTGAGCAAGTACAAAACCGTGTATTTCCCTTAGAAATATCAACAGTTCTTATTTCACCAGCCCAATGATAGATATCTTGAAATAATTGCCTGTGCAGGTTTTGGAGATGCTTTAAGTTAAAGTCTTGTATCGAGGTAATTGTTGATGAGTATTCGCTGTATCGAATCGCAGTAAAAGCCAGTTCGGCTTCTGCGAGGTTGCCATAATCTTGAATATTAAGCTTATTTTGCAGTACTTCAGAAGCGGGGTAACAGTAACTATCGTGACTTACCCCGTATTTATCGCGCATATTTTAGTTTCAAATCATTAATCGATTTTCCGGCATTTTCTTTCTTCATAGATAAGCCTTCATAACGAGAGCTCATTTCAAAATTGCTCATTTTCGGAGTGAAAGTTTGAGTATTTTTCGGTGCTTTATTGGTTGCTGAATTTGCCATATACCCTCCTCGATAACGACTATATTATAGCCTAGTCTAGCCTACTCTTCTAGATAGCCCAGTCTTTATCCATGAGATAAACGCCCTTCCCTAGAATAAAAAAAAGCCGCGATACTGTTAGGTATCGAGGCTTTCTCTATTCTTTTACAAGAAATTTAGCTCTAAGCTTCTAGGCTTGAGAACGACAATGTATATAGCGCAGGATAAATCGGGTTAGAACAAGGCGCTTTACCACTCGTTTAGCTTTCTTAAACGAGTGGTGAAGCAACGCAGTTATCACCGATTTAGACAAGCTAGATTACATCATGCCGCCCATTCCGCCCATACCACCCATTCCGCCCATATCTGGTGCAGAATCTTGTGGTACTTCAGCAATCATCGCTTCTGTTGTGATCATAAGACCAGCAATAGATGCGGCGAACTGTAGTGCGCTACGAGTTACTTTAGTTGGGTCTAGGATACCCATTTCTAACATATCACCGTAAGTGTCGTTGCCAGCGTTGTAACCGAAGTTACCTTCGCCGTTTTTAACAGTGTTAGCGACAACTGATGCTTCTTGACCAGCGTTAGTTGCGATTTGACGTAAAGGCGCTTCCATAGCACGCAGTGCGATTACTACACCGTGCTTTTGGTCTTCGTTCAATACTTCAACATCTTTAATTTTGCTTGCTACGCGAACAAGGGCAACACCACCACCGGCGACCACACCTTCTTCAACCGCTGCGCGAGTTGCATGTAATGCATCTTCTACACGCGCTTTTTTCTCTTTCATTTCAACTTCTGTTGCTGCGCCAACTTTGATGACTGCAACACCGCCAGCTAACTTAGCCATACGCTCTTGTAGCTTTTCTTTGTCGTAGTCTGAAGTTGAGTCTTCAACTTGTTGTTTGATTTGCGAAACACGTGCAGAAATTTGCACTTGGTCGCCACTACCATCGATGATTGTAGTGTTATCTTTAGTGATGATTACGCGCTTAGCTGTACCTAAATCTTCTAGAGTGGCTTTTTCAAGTTCTAGACCGATTTCTTCAGCGATAACAGTACCGCCAGTTAGGATAGCAACGTCTTGAAGCATTGCTTTACGACGGTCGCCAAAACCAGGAGCTTTAACAGCAGCCACTTTAACGATGCCACGCATGTTGTTCACAACGAGTGTCGCTAAAGCTTCGCCTTCAACGTCTTCTGCGACGATAAGCAATGGCTTACCTGTTTTAGCTAGACCTTCAAGGATTGGTAACAATTCACGGATATTAGAAACTTTTTTGTCTACTAATAAAATGAATGGGCTGTCTAATTCAATGCTGCCAGTTTCTGGCTTGTTGATGAAGTATGGTGATAAGTAACCACGGTCAAACTGCATACCTTCAACAACGTCTAATTCGTTTTCAAGCGCTTGGCCTTCTTCAACGGTGATAACGCCTTCTTTACCGACTTTTTCCATTGCGGTTGCAATGATGTCGCCGATTGACTCGTCAGAGTTAGCAGAAATTGTACCTACTTGAGCAATGGCTTTAGTGTCTGAACATTCTTGAGAAAGTAGTTTAAGTTCAGCAACGGCTGCGATAACGGCTTTGTCGATACCGCGCTTAAGGTCCATTGGGTTCATACCCGCTGCAACTGCTTTTAGGCCTTCAACAACAATAGCTTGTGCTAATACTGTTGCAGTAGTGGTACCGTCACCGGCAGCATCATTGGCTTTAGAAGCAACTTCTTTAACCATTTGTGCGCCCATGTTTTCGAACTTGTCTGTTAGTTCGATTTCTTTAGCAACTGACACACCATCTTTGGTGATCATTGGCGAACCAAAGCTTTTATCTAAAACAACGTTACGACCTTTAGGGCCTAAGGTTACTTTAACTGCGTTGGCTAGGATGTTAACGCCTGCAAGCATTTTTACGCGTGCGTCGTTACCAAATAAGACTTCTTTTGCTGCCATTTTTTGATGTTCCTTTAAATTTAATGATTAATTGGAAAGTCGATTGATGCGAGAGGCTTAGCCTACTACTGCCATCAGGTCAGCTTCTGACAGGATTAACACTTCTTCACCGTCAATTTTTTCTTTCTTCACGCCATAACCTTCATTGAAGATCACTACGTCGCCCACTTTAACGTCAAGTGGTGTAACTGTGCCATTTTCTGAAATACGACCGTTGCCTACTGCAAGGATTTTACCGCGAGTTGATTTTTCTGCTGCGCTGCCTGTAAGCACGATACCGCCTGCAGATTTAGATTCAACTTCTAAGCGTTTAACGATAACGCGGTCATGTAATGGACGAATATTCATCTATGAACTCTCCTAATGATTTGATGCCCAAAAAGCGAGGCTATTGACTAACAAATAAGGGTTTCCCCCTTGATGCATGTGATATGGGGGTGACTGGTCACAGATCCAAGGGGAATTTTAAAAATAATTGCACTTTTTTTAAGTCTGATTTATTAAAGCAATCCTAATCCTGTTAGAATTCGGCTCCTTAGAAACACCAAACGTTTGAGAATAGATGAAAGACAGACACGGGTTGCTCAGCGCACCTATTGGTCGTGTACTGCTTAACATGACTTTGCCTAACCTGATTGGGATTATGACCATTCTAGGTGGCAGTCTGGTGGACATTTTTTTTATTAGCCAGTTGGGTACAGATGCACTGGCAGCAGTGAGCTTTACGTTTCCGGTAACCTTAGTGATTACGAGCATCGGCATTGGCATTGGAGCGGGTGTGTCAACCAATCTTGGTCGTTTGATTGGATCTGGGCATGCGCCCGAATCCAGAGTGTTTTTATTTGATGCCTTGTGCATGACACTGGTGATTATTTGGGGCTTGTCGATACTCGGCTGTGTGTTTATTGAACCTATTTTTAGTTTGCTTGGTGCTAACGGTGCCAGTTTGCCATTAATTAATGACTACATGTGGTACTGGTATTTAGGCGCGCCTGCCTTGGTGCTATTAATGGTGGGTAATCAAGCATTACGTGCCACAGGTGACACTCACTCACCGGCTAAAATTATGATGCTGGCCGCCATTATAAACCTGGTTCTCGACCCGTTACTTATCTTCGGCATTGGCCCTTTTCCGCGTTTAGAAATTCAAGGCGCTGCTATTGCGACCACACTCTCTTGGGTAGTGGCAATGTCATTTGCTGGCCACTTGATTATTGTCAAACGTAAACTGGTTCAGTTTGCTGAGTTTGATGTGGGTCGATTAATTTTACATTGGAAAGTCTTATCCCATATCGCCCGCCCAGCGGCGTTAATGAATGTAATAAATCCTATTGCCAACGGCATTATAATGGCCATGTTGGCACGGATTGATCATGCGGGTGTGGCTGCCTTTGGTGCCGGAATTAGGCTTGAGTCGGTATTATTGATTGTGGTGATGGCGCTGTCGTCGAGTTTAATGCCGTTTATTGCCCAAAACCTAGGTGCCAGCCAACCGGATCGCGCCAA
This sequence comes from Shewanella sp. BF02_Schw, assembly GCF_014596695.2. Lineage (NCBI taxonomy): Bacteria > Pseudomonadati > Pseudomonadota > Gammaproteobacteria > Alteromonadales > Shewanellaceae > Shewanella > Shewanella sp. BF02_Schw. The sequence continues at coordinate 261,523 of NZ_JABKAW020000004.1, read as the reverse complement.
AAAAGCCTTATTGATGTCGTTGCGATTTGCTTTTGTATTTCAAACAATCTTGTTTATTCCGCTGTATTTTTATGCCGAACCTATCGCAAGATTGTTTACTCACGACCCACTGGTTATTGAGTGGCTGAGTTTTTATATTATGGTGTTGCCTGCCTCTTATGGGCCACTTGCCATTGTTATTATGGTTGCCACTAGCTTAAATGCTTACCATAGGCCGTTGAGTTCACTGGTGATTAACTTGTGCCGCTTAATGTTATTAATGTTACCGCTGGCGGCGCTAGGCTCGTATGTTGGTGGGGTGAAAGGTATTTTGTTGGCGTTACCCATTGCTAATACATTGATGGGGATAGCTTGTTATTACCTGGCTACTCAAATTAGTGAGCCAAAAGAGATTAAGCACACTGTGCCTTGTTCAGATAACTCATTAGCCACTGACGGCGAGCAAGACGACACTAATAAACCAACCTCTCGCCTTGGCGAATATTAAACTGTGTTAATAATGGCAGCCACACTTGCTTTTTAATCTGTGTCAGTGGATTAATAACACTATATCACTCGCAACAAATCTTGGTTTAACATGAAAAAATCCATTTACGCCGCCATGCTCTCTGGCATTGTTTGCCCTGGCAGTGGCCAGATTTGGTTGGGTAAAAAGCTACTCGGCTGGGGATTTATCAGTGTCAGTATGGTGTGTATTTTGTTGATAATGGATCAAATTATTAGCCGTGCACAAGTGATTGCGGAGCAAATTTTAGCAGGCAATATCGGCAACGATTTAACCTCCATTTATGCTGCGGTATCCAACGTTGCCATCGACAGTAGCTCAACCATGCCGATACTCACTTGGATATTTTTAGCCAACTGGGGATTAAGTATCATCAGTGCATTTTGGTTTGGTGCTCAGCAAGATAAGCAACTCCAGCGGCAAGCTGATTCCGAGACAGGCGCAAAAACAAAAACAGCCAAGTAATGCATCTGCATTAGTCGGCTGTTTACGTTATATTTGATCAAGTGCTAAACGTGGGGCTTAACAAAATACGCTCTACACATCACGGCAAATCACAGATCAAACTTAGTCTTGTTAAATAAGCTGGTATTACCATAATGTGTATTAAGATGTGTCATAAGTGGTGCGTATTAAGACGGCTTGTCGTCATCTTTGGGCTTAATAGGCTCTACATCTATAATATCGTCGCGATTGTCGTCATGACGCTCATCTTCAATATCATCATCACGATCATTTTTAATGTCATCATCAAGATCAACTACCTCAATTTGATGGCTACGTGGACGATCATTTTTACGTTCAAAATCACCGTCGAAAGTGTTGCCCTGTTGATCAAATGGCTTTTGCCCTGCAAATGGACCGGACTGTCCAAAAGGACTTTGTCCGCCACCAAAGCCAGGGGGGATACCACCATTAGCCACAACACGAAGTTGCATACGTTTATATAAAAACGCCGCGATAGGAGCACGGGTAAATGGGGTTAATAAAATTAAGCCAATAAAGTCGGTGACAAAACCAGGAATAAGCAATAACACCCCAGCGGCAGCCAACATCATACCTTCAACAATTTCTTGCCCCGGAGCTTCACCTCGGGCTAATTTTTGTTGCACACTCATTAAAGTACTAAGGCCTTGGCTGCGTACCAATGACACTCCAACAACCGCGGTAAATAACACTAACGCGACTGTGGTCCATGAACCAATTGAGCTGGCAACTTCAATGAGTACATTGAGTTCAATAACCGGTATTAAAACAAATATTAACAATAAAATAAAAAACATATTGGCCTCTAAGGATCGCTTTTTGATAGAGTGACGACTTATAAGATAACAGAGTGGCGACCTGTAAAAAAACTGTTGCCGATGAAACTTAAATGGGGGTGAACGGGTCTCTTTTCAAGACGCGTCACGAATATCACCTCAGTTTAATGAAAATGCGTTTAAAAAAGCGTACTGTGATGACCTTGTGCATGATAACAGCATTAGCTTAAGTAAACTTTAAGACAACTTATGTATAAACCTGAACTGCTACTTATATTAACCACTTGCCCAGATGCTGACATTGCAGCCAGTATTGCGACTGCATTAGTAGAGGCAAAGTTAGCGGCATGTGTACAAATAGGCCAAGCCGTTGAGTCAATTTATTATTGGGACAATAACATTTGTCAGTCACACGAAGTGCCAATACAGATAAAATGCATGGCAATTGATTACCATGCAATTGAACAGCTCGTGATCACAATGCATCCTTATGAAGTACCAGAATTCATTGCCACTCCAATTACCGGTGGTTTTGGCCCTTATTTACAATGGATAAAAGACAACTCACCATCATGAAAAAACTCGTCGCCATATGCCTGACATCATTGTTAATGATGTCATCAATGATACTCGCGCCAGCAGCACACAGCGCTAATGTATTGAGTAATAAATTCAGCTTTTTAAGCAGCGAACCTGAGTTAATGAAGGTTAACGATGCTTTTGTGTTTGATTACCAACAACAAGGTAATCAGCTCAAAATCAATTTTGTCATTGCAGAGGGCTATTATTTATATCGCGATAAGCTGCAGTTTTCGGTCGACGGTGCGGTGATTGGTGATATTGAATTACCTCATGGTAAAAACCATCATGACGAATACTTTGGCGACCAAGAGGTGTTTTACTCGTTTGTTGAAATCCCTATCGCGTTTAAAGAAGCGCAAGCCGATGCGGTATTTCATGTCACCTTTATGGGTTGTGCAGAAGGTACCTTGTGTTATCCGCCAACCAAGCACGATGTAACGTTAGCAGCGATTGAAGCAAATGACGGCACGTTAAGCAGTAAAAAAGTGATTGGCGCACCTGATGATGCGCAAGCATCAACAACGGCAACCGATGCACCAGCGGCACCCATTACTCAGCAAGACACGTTAAACCAAATGCTCCAAAACGATAGCCTATTATGGACCTTGGTGATTTTCTTTGGTTTAGGTATTGGCTTAGCATTAACACCGTGTGTGTTTCCGATGTACCCTATTTTGTCGGGCATTATTGTTGGTCAAGGCAAGAAGCTCTCTACCGCTAAAGCCTTCACCCTATCAATGGCCTACGTGCAAGGCATGGCCATTACCTATTCATTATTAGGATTAGTGGTTGCCTCTGCCGGACTTAAGTTTCAAGCGGCATTACAACACCCTGCTATTTTGATTTTCTTGGCGGTGATGTTTGTGCTGCTGAGCTTATCGATGTTTGGCATGTACGATTTAAAGCTGCCATCGAAGTGGCAAGAAAAAATGAACTCGATGTCGAACAACCAAAAAGGTGGCAACCTTATTGGTGTGTTTATGATGGGGGTGATTTCAGGTTTAGTCGCTTCGCCTTGTACCACGGCGCCGTTATCTGGCGTGCTGATTTACGTGGCGCAGTCTGGTGATTTACTGCAAGGCTTTTTAGCGCTGTATGTACTCAGCATGGGCATGGGTTTACCGTTATTAGTGATTGGGACTTCGGGTGGCAAAATTTTACCGCGCGCAGGAGCGTGGATGGACATTATTAAAACCATCTTTGGCTTCTTACTGATTTCAGTTTCTATTGTAATGATTGGTCGTATTTGGCCTGGTTTAGTGTCCGATTTACTTTGGTCAGTATGGGCAATAAGCTTAATCGCTTACTTAATGCATCAAAACAGGTTGTCAGCATTTAACTGGAAACAAAGCACTCGTGGGGTGTTGTTATTACTGGCTTTGATGGCAAGTTTCTCCTATGGTTTCCAAGCATTAATGAGCAGCTTTGGTCATCAATCCTCAAATATGACCCAAACCAGTATTGATGGCAAAACCAACACCGAAGCCAATCACTTTATCCGTATTAAGTCGCTGGAAGACTTAGAAGTTGAATTGGATAAAGCCAGTATTAGCGGTAAAACGGTGATGTTAGATTTATACGCCGACTGGTGTGTGGCGTGTAAAGAATTTGAAGCCATTACCTTTAAAAATGCCGACGTGGAAACGCGTATGAACCAAATGGTGTTATTGCAAGCTGACGTGACTGCCAGCGATAACATTGATATCACCCTTTTAGAACATTATGGCGTGTTAGGTTTACCGACATTGTTAATGTTTAATAGCGACGGTGAGCAGCGTGAAGACTTGCGGGTTACCGGCTTTATGGGACCAAAAGACTTTGCTGCTCATTTAGATATACTGTTAGCAAAGTAAGTTAACAGACTGACTTAACAGACTTACTTAACAGACTAAGCACATTAACTTACTGGGCTGAGTGAATGTGCAAAGTGAGAGCATTAATCAACTTAATGAATGATCGCATGTTGTGCTGTGTACCGTAAAAGCAGTTGGTAGAATCATTTAGTAATACACTATATAAAACAGCATCTTTAGCCACTAAAGATGCTGTTTTTTGCTTTTAGGCTATTAAAGTCATCGAAAGTTAACTTTTTTCTTATACAATAAGATTTTGTATCCCTCATTCAAGGCGCTTTATGGAACCCGCTATCCTGATTATCACCCTACTTTGCGGAATGCTTGTCAGCCGAGTGGGTTTACCGCCACTGATTGGTTATCTTGCAGCTGGTTTTGTATTGTTCACCTTAGGCATTGAAGACACTAGCTTACCTATTTTGCAGCAACTTGCTGACTTAGGTGTCACCTTATTGTTGTTTTCTATTGGCCTTAAACTTGATCTTAAAAGCCTGTTTAAAGCCGAAGTTTGGGCGGGTTCAAGCTTACATTTAATTGGTTCGATTCTATTTTTTGTGCCAGTGCTGAAGTTATTGGGCTTTTTAGGCATTGAACAGCTCGACGGATACAGCTTCAATCAACTGATGTTAATTTCCTTTGCATTAAGTTTTTCCAGTACCGTATTTGCGGTAAAAGTGCTTGAAGATAGCGGTGATATGCAGTCGCTCTATGGCCGAGTCGCGATTGGTATCTTGATTATGCAAGACATCTTCGCGGTGATATTTTTAACCATTTCTAAAGGTAACATCCCGTCGGTTTGGGCATTTGCATTGTTATTACTACCGCTTGCAAGACCGCTTATTTATAAAATATTTGATCGGGTCGGCCACGGCGAAATGTTGGTATTGTTTGGCCTTGTTATGGCATTAGTGGTGGGGGCATGGTTATTTGAAGCCGTCGGTTTAAAACCCGATTTAGGCGCATTGATTGTGGGTATTTTACTCGCTGGGCATGCTAAATCATCTGAATTAGCCAAATCTATTTATTTCTTTAAAGAGTTATTCTTAGTCGCATTTTTCTTAACTATTGGGTTAAATGGATTGCCGACCTTAGCCGATATTGGTTTAGCGGCGATTTTAGTTGCGCTAATTCCAGTGAAAATTTTGATGTTTGTCTATCTGCTAACTCGCTTTAAGCTGCGGTCGCGAACCTCGCTGCTCGCCTCGTTTAACTTGGGTAACTACAGTGAGTTTGGTTTAATCGTAGCAGCAGTCGCGGCACACAAAGGTTGGTTACCACCAGAATGGCTGATCATTATTGCGGTGGCATTAAGTATTAGTTTTTTATTTGCAGCGCCGTTTAATAATAACGTCAGTAATATTTATCAGCGTTTCCAGTCTAAATTAACCAAACTCGAACGCCACCCATTACACCCTGAAGACAGACAAATCCGCATTGGTAATCCACGCTTTTTGATCTTGGGGATGGGCCGTATTGGTTCTGGGGCATATGATGAATTACGCGCCAAATACACCGGCGAAATTTTAGGGATTGAACACAAACAAGAATTGGTTGATTTTCATCGAAATGAAGGCCGTAATGTTGTGCAAGGTGACGCTAGCGATACTGACTTTTGGGTCAAGCTTGAACGAGCGCCACACTTAGAGTTAGTACTATTGGCAATGCCACATCACGCGGGTAATTTGTTTGCAGTGCAACAACTGCAAAAGCTTAATTACGAAGGAAAAATCAGCGCGATTGTGCAATACGCTGAAGATGCCGAGTCATTAAAAGAATCTGGTGTTAATACTGTGTATAACTTGTATGAAGCTGCAGGTGCTGGTTTTGTAGACCATGTGATTAAAGAGCTACTCGATTCACCACCAGAACTGGTTCCAAGTTCAGTTGCTGCTAGTAGTGATAAGCCAAATCAATCGGCAATAAATGAAACGACATCTGAGTTGCCATCATAAAACTAATCAACAATTGCAAACGCCTAGATAACTCTCTAGGCGTTTTTGTTTACTACCGCATATTTTCAATTTTGCTTCAGATAAAAAAATCTCAGTTACAGACACGGTTAAGTCATGCTATAACTCAAGTAACAAGTCTTTCCATGTCACCCTTTGTTGGATTTTTTGAAGTATGTCAAACCCTGCTCAACGCGCGACTAAATTATTTGTTCGTACATTTGGCACCAAGCCAGATGATTTATACCAGGCGCCCGGGCGAGTTAACATTATGGGCGAGCATACCGACTATAACGAAGGCCTCGCATTACCCGCCGCAATTAATTTTCATACTGTTATTGCTGTTAAGCATCGCGATGATAATTTATTTCGCGCTGTGACAACGGCGTTTCCTGGGGAAATTAAGCAATGGCACTTTGGTGAAGAAGGCCCCGTTGCTGCAGGCGATGATTGGAGCCACTATCTAAAAGGCGTTACCGCCGCCATGAACCAATCGGGGTTACGAGCCAAAGGCTTAGACTTAGCCATTGTGGGTGACGTGCCGCTGGGAGCAGGTTTATCATCGTCGGCAGCGCTTGAAATCGCTTTTGGTACTGCAATCAGTTATGCCAGCCAGCTAAACTTATCACCTATCGCTATTGCCCAATTGGCTCAGCGTGGCGAAAGCCAATTTATGCTGTTAGATTGCGGCATGATGGACCAAATCATTAGCGCGATGGCAGAGCCTGATCACGCCTTATTGATTGATTGCTTAGAATTAGAAAGCGAATCAGTGCTATTACCTGAAGAACTCAGCTTAATCGTAATCGACTTAAAACAAGACCGTCATGGTTTTACCCAACAATTTGAACAACGCAAACAAGAGTGTAATCAGATAACCAAGTTACTTGGTCTCGATTCTCTGCGTGATTTATCATTAAGCTTACTCACAGCAGATAAAGACTTACTCAGCGATGTCCAATTTCGTCGAGCGCGCCATATCATCACCGAAAATCAACGTACGAGTAATGCCGCCAGAGCTTTGCAACAAAACAATATTGCTCGTTTTAGTCAGTTAATGGCACAGTCTCAAGCATCTATGCGCGATGACTTTGACATTATCACTGCCGACATTGACACCTTAGTGAGCATGATTGCCACTTTAATCGGTGAGAAAGGCGGCGTGCGTATGAGCGATGGCTGCGTATTGGCACTGGTTAATCATGACCTCACCGATGAGGTGATTAACCTGGTTGAAAACCAATATTTTAAGCAAACTGGCATCGAAGCAACAATATACTTATGTTCAGCAAGTGGCGGTGCAGGACGCATCGGTTAACAATTTACAGATTAGAGAGGCATAAATGGTACGTTTTAGTGTGCTGGAACCTTGGCAAGATCCCCGTGGTGGTGAGATTGAACGGGTTAGAATTGATAATGGCATCATCGCACTTGAAGTATTAAGTTTAGGCGGCATCATTCGATCATTATGGACTCCAGATCGTAACGGTGAACGCAAAAATATCGTCTTAGGCTGCGACAGTGCCGAAGACTATCTTGCTCAACAAGCCTATTTAGGCGCGATAGCAGGACGTTATAGCAATCGAATTGCCAATGGTAAAACCCAATATGATGGCCATCAATATCAACTTAGCATAAATCAAGCGAGCAATTGTTTGCACGGTGGTGTTGAGGGCTTTAATCGCAAATTGTGGCAACTCGGTACCTTAAGTGATGGGGTTCGCTTAACCTTAACAAGCCCTGACGGCGACATGGGATTTCCGGGCAATTGTACTGTGCAACTCGATTACCGTTTAGTGGGTAATAACTTGTACATTGAAATGCTGGCCAGCACAGATAAAGCCTGTCCCATTAGTTTAACCCAACACAGCTACTTTAATTTAGACGGTAATCGCAGCGACACTAATAAGCAACATACGCTGCAAGTGGATGCTAAAAAGTACCTCACAATGAATGATGTTGGCGTACCTACCGCAATGCAACCTACCGCAGGTAGCGATCTAGACATGGCAAAAGCCACGCCGATGTCGGTACAAACCGAGCGTCCAGCATTAGCTGCAACCAAGGGTTTTGACCATTGCTATGTGTTAGATAATCCCGGTGCAGATTTACAACGATTTGGTTGTTTAGCCAGCCCGAATAGCGGCCGTAATATGACGGTTTATACTAACCAGCCTGGGGTGCAGGTTTACGGCGCAAACTTTTTGCAGGGCACTGTAGGCAAAAAGCAGCGAGTATTAAGCGATCATCAAGCTGTGTGTATTGAACCGCAAATGCTACCCGACTCGCCGAATCAACCTGACTTGCCCGGCGATGTGTGGGTAACACCTGGCAAGGTTTATCACCACATCACTCGATATCAGTTTGATGCAGAATAATCAGCCAGTAAAATCCAATTTTAATGCCGAAGATATTGGTCAAATTGCTGTTGGGGCTTTTGCCCTGTCAGTGCCGATTGCATTTTCTGAAGAAGCATGGAGATTGTCGGCCAGTTTGCCTGCATTAAATTTGGTATTGGTGGTGGTATTGTCGCTGGCATTTATTACTCTGTTTGCTTATCAGAGTGTGTTTCAGGCAAATATTGTTAAGCGTAGACGAGCATTTTTGTTGCGGGTAATTGCAGCGTATATATTAACGTTATTGGTGGTCAGCATTGTGCTATTGGCATTAGATAAATTGCCATTAATCACCGACCCAATTTTAGCGTTAAAACGGATTATTTTAATCGCGATGCCCGCGTCCATGGGTGCGATTATTGTCGACAGTTTCGACAAAGAATAGACCACATAAGGAATAATAAATTATTCCTTATGTGGTCAGTAATCTATAGCAGATATAAGCAGGATAATAACATAGACCACGCAATACACTGAGCCAGAGACTCAATGTTATCTGCAGGTTTAATCGTCTACACTATCACCCATGTCATCAAAGCTATCATTGTCATCATCTGAATCATCAAATTCTGGAATGTCATCATCGGCGTTAATCGGTTCATCTGGCTCTGGAGCCGGTTTAGCCTTACGCGGTGGCGCTGTATCGGGTACTTTTGATAAATCAATTCGTAACTGATGCTTTGCCATAAACTCACTACGTGCCACCTTCCAAGCATCGCCAAACTCAGCCATAGCGGCTTTTGTTTGTTGCTCGTCTAAGTCGTGTAAGTTAACTTTAACGATGTCTTCTACGTACTCCACAATCGTATTACGGATAGTGTTGTACATGAAAATGCGCCCTGGTGACGCTTCTGGCAATTGATTATCATGAACGACGATAGTGTTACCTTTCGATGTTCTTAATTCACCAAACCAAAGTTGTTTTTTTGCAGTGTTATACATATATGCTAACGCCCTTAATCAACACATATTCTAAAAATGATGCAGGATTATTGAAGATAACATCTTCATACTACGCCACGATTATCTGTTCTGTATTTGTGTGGGTATTTAAACAGAATATTTCTGAGAATCAATGCCTAAAACGATGAAATTTTCGAGTAATCGCATAAAAATGTTGGTTGTCGTCAATTTTTAACACTTTATCGTCATTTTTCTCACAAAATAAACGCCTCACAAAAGTGATTAACCCGTTTCAGGCCAATCACTTTGTGATCACGACTTTAGCTTAAAAACATCAAGCTTCAAGTTTTTTATCAAAAAAAATCGCTGATTGAAGCCACAATATTAATATGTGTATTGATAAGGGTATTCATTTACTTAACGAGGATCAGCTTGTAGATCTAACACTATCTTGCCTTTGTGTGTGCCCGACTCCATTAGTTCATGTGCCTGCACCACTTGCGAGAATGGGAACACACTATCAATTGGAATGCTCATTTTGCCGCTATTTAATAACGGCCATACGAACTCTGCCAAACCTTGAGCAATAAGGGCTTTATTCGCCACGCTTTGTGGTCGTAACGTTGACCCTGTCCAAATCACTCGTTTAGCCATAATACGGAAAATATCCACGTTTGCTTGTGGACCACGTTGCATGGCAACCGACACCATACGTCCGTCGGTAGCAATCGCTTTGAGGTTTTCGTTAATAAAGTCGCCACCTGCAATATCCATAATCACGTTAACGCCTAATCCATTTGTTGCTTCTAAAATCGGCTCAACAAAGTGCTGCTCGTTATAGTTAATCGCTACGCTAGCACCTTGATCAAGACAGTATTGGCATTTCTCTGCACTGCCAGAGGTCGCAAATACCGTTGCGCCTAAACGACTTGCCATTTGAATTGCGGTCGTACCGATACCGCCAGAACCGCCATGAATAAGTACCGTTTCACCCGCGTTAAGTCCACCACGAATAAACAAGTTACCCCACACGGTAAAAAAGGTTTCTGGCAACGCGGCAGCTTGTACAAAACTGTAACCGGTAGGAATGGGTAAACAATGTGCTGCGTAAGTATTCACTAACTCGGCATAGCCGCCACCAGGCACTAAGGCACACACTTTATCGCCCACTTTCCATTGGGTAACATCGTCTGCCACGGCAACAATTTCACCAGCCACTTCTAGCCCGATAATCGGACTGGCATCTGCTGGCGGTGGATAAGCGCCAACGCGCTGTTTAATGTCAGGCCCATTAACTCCAGCGGCATGCACCTTAATCGTCACCTGGCCTTCTGTTGGCATCGCAAGTGTTGATTGAGTCATGATCATCGCACTGGGTTCGCCAGGCTGCTCAACCACTACATGAGTAAATGTTCTGTTTAAAATTGCCATAAAAATATCACCTTGGTTAATTGTTATTAAAATGTAACTATAATGAATAGCCTGTTACTGGCACCGGTTACCTGTTCACAAAATCGGCATGTTTGTTAGCAAAACATAAAGTAGTATTTTTTTTAATCAAAAAAGATTGCCTATACTCTTTAAACCATTAATATAACCGCCCCTTCAACACATGGAGCAAAATACTTGTTAAAGTATCTGTTCGTTTTACTGTCTATTTTCAGTATTCACGCCCATGCTACACCTATCCGTATCGCATCTGATATTTGGTGTCCTTATATCTGCAACAACCAAACAGGCTACGTTGTAGAACTCACACGTCGCGCTTTTGAAATCCAAGGTCAACCGATTGAATTTCAGATTCTTCCTTATAAACGCGCACTGATTGAACTGCAAAGAAACAACATTGATGCTGTACTGGCATTGACGCCAAACGCCATTGCCGAAAACCAATTGATTAATGCTGATGTGATTGTCGGCTATAACAGCAATGACTTTTATACTCTTGTTGATAGTAATGAAACATTTGAGCAGATTACCGACCTTAATAGCACTCAACAAGCTGCTATCGTCACTGGTTATGACTATGGTGTTGAGCTCGATGCTTGGTTTGCTGCACATCCTAATACCTACTTTGCCTCGGGTAGAGACCCATTAGCGATGAATATTATTCGGCTGGTAAAAGGACGTCATTCAGTCATCATCGACAACAAAAATGTCATTGAGTACACCGCGAGTCAATTGAACTTAACCAAGCAACTTCGCTACGCTGGCACTGTAGGCAAACCTGTACCTTTATATGTTGGCTTTAATCCACACAATAAAGCTTATGCAGTAACCTTTGCTAACGGCATCGACATGCTAAAAGCCAATGGCGAATATCAGCAGATTATGAGTAAATACAAAATATTACCTGAACTGACCTCTGACGAGGCCCGTCATAAAAACCTGCAAAAATTCCTGCCTATCTTCAATTAATCTCGCTTGCTGTTGTTATGCCATACGGAATTGGCATCAGCAAGGTGCAAAACTTCGTAACACTCTAATCACTGCATAACAGGGTCAATTTAGTTACACTCCGCCTACAAAAAATATAACAAATCATCATTTTGGGATTATTGGCATCAGCTTGCTGACGTCAAAGGAGTATTTATGCGCGTGTATCGTCAGCTGCTGTTACTGGCATTAACCAGTTCAGTTATTATTACCAGTTCGGCTTCTGAAATTGTCCAAAGCAAAGGTCATTTTGTAGACAAGTTTCGTCAACTTGAAGAGAGCCTCCCAACACCAAACGATTACCGCAATGCTGCTGGCGAACCAGGTAAAGACTACTGGCAACAACAAGTTGATTATAAAATCGATGTCACTCTGGATGAAAAAAAGCGTCGCATTCAAGGCGAGCAAGTGATTACTTATCACAACAACTCACCGTATACGCTCAAATATCTATGGTTACAGCTAGAACAAAATCGTTTTAAATCAGATTCGATATCTGAACGCAGCGCCGCATTTAATGGCGTGGATGGTAGTGTTAGTGCTAACAACACTTACGGTGATAATGCCTTTGCCAAAATCAGTTTAGGTGATCTTCGTCGCCAACAATTTTTAGCTGACAATAACTTGGGTTATCAAATAGCGGCTGTTACTGACACTAATAATAAGCCTTTAAAATACACTATTGTCGGCGCCCAAATGCGCGTCGATTTACCCACCCCGTTAAGCCACAATAAATCGACGCAGTTACACATTAATTATGGCTATAACATTTTAGAAGAAGACGCCGTTGGCGCGCGTTCGGGTTACGAGCACTTCCCTGACGACAAGCGTAAAGGCGGTAATGACATCTTCTTATTGGCGCAGTGGTTTCCGCGAGTTGCCAGCTATTCCGACTACGAAGCGTGGCACAATAAAGAGTTTTTAGGCAGCGGCGAGTTTACCCTCGAGTTTGGTAATTACGATGTCAGTATGACCGTACCCAGCGACCACATCGTCACAGCCACTGGCGTATTACAAAACAGCAAAAAGGTGTTATCACCTGAACAAATCAACCGTTTAGATAAAGCTAAAACAGCCAAAAAGTCTGTATTTATTGTCTCAGAAGACGAAGCAATTACTAACGAGTCAAGCACTGCTAAAGGCAATAAAACCTGGCATTTTAAAGCTGAAAACGTACGCGACTTTGCTTGGGCATCTTCACGTAAATTTATTTGGGATGCTCAAGGTTACCAACAAAAAGGCAGCCAGAACCCACAAGTGATGGCAATGTCGTTTTATCCTAAAGAAGGTGGAGAACTTTGGCAGCGTTATTCAACTGCATCGGTTATTCACACCCTTGAAGTCTATTCGCGCTTTACCTTCGATTATCCTTACCCTGCGGCCATTAGTGTAAACGGCCCTGTTGGCGGCATGGAATACCCGATGATCAGCTTTAATGGTCCACGCACCATTTGGCACGATGATGAAAGCCGTACTTATACCTTGTCGGAAAAACAATTCTTAATCGGCGTAGTAATCCACGAAGTCGGCCATAACTATTTCCCAATGATTGTGAACTCAGACGAGCGCCAATGGACGTGGATGGACGAAGGCTTAAACAGCTTTTTAGACGGCATAGCCACCCGCGAATGGGACCCTAATTTACCGTGGGGGCGTGAGCCAAGTGACGTGATTGAGTACATGAAGTCTAACGTGCAAGTGCCGGTGATGACGCAGTCAGACAGCGTGTTACAGCTTGGTCCAAACGCCTATATTAAACCTGCTGTGGCACTCAACATTTTACGTGAAGTGGTATTAGGCCGTGAGCTATTCGATTTTGCCTTTCAAGAGTACAGCCGTCGCTGGATGAACAAGCGCCCTACTCCAAGCGACTTTTTCCGCACCATGGAAGAAGCCTCTGGCGTCGACTTAGATTGGTTTTTCCGTGGCTGGTTTTACACCACTGATCATGTTGATATCTCGCTAGATCGCATTTATAAACTGCGCTTAGACAGCAATAATCCTGATATTGATTTTGATCGTCGTCGCCAAGATTATAAAGACAAACCCATGCCTTATTCGGTTGAGCGTAACCAACAAAGTGGCCTAAAAACCTGGGTAGAACTTAATTCAGATAACGTTGATTATCATGACCAATATGATCAATTTAGCGTGACCAATAAAGAACGCAACAAGTACAACAAAAAACACGCCGAGCTAGACCCGTGGGAGCAACAAACACTCGCACGCGCACTCAAAGAAGATAAAAACTATTATGTGTTTAACTTTGCCAATTTAGGTGGCTTAGTGATGCCAATTTTACTCGAACTCACGTTTGAAAATGGTGATACCGAGTCATTGGTGCTGCCTGCAGAAATTTGGCGCCGTTCACCGTTTGAAGTCAGTAAGCTCATTGTTACCGACAAAGACAAAATCTTAGTGTCTGCCGTGGTTGATCGTCGCGGCGAAACTGCCGATGTCGATATTGAAAACAACTATTACCCAAGACAAATTATTCCCTCACGCATTGAAGCCTTTAAAGAAGAGGAACGAAAGGGCAATAAGTATCGCGACATTATGCATGACAATAAAGAAGCCCTGAAAGAGCCTGAAATAAAAGTGAAGAAGAAATAATGCGTCTATCATTTTATGCAGGATTCATGGCTATCGCGTTAAGTTTGCTGGCGGGTAATACCATGGCCCACCAGCAAAAAGAAGCTTACACCAGTATTGTATTTAATCAGCGTAGCGGCATGCTAGAAGTCCAGCATCGGTTTTATTTACACGATGCTGAACACGCGGCCCAACAAGTGATCGATAAAAGTACCGATCTGATCGGCGATCCCGTTGGCCGTGAAGCGTTTGCTTATTATGCTATTTCGACGTTTTCGATGCAGGATCAGCAGCAACATCCGTTAACGCTGACCTATGTTGGCACCGAGTTACAGGGCAAGTATTTGTGGGTTTATCAGGAAACGCCGATCACCACTAATATGGACGGTTTTTATCTTAAGATGACCGCACTGCAAGAGTTGTGGTCAGAGCAAACTAACCACATTAATGTCGAGCGGAATAAACGTGTGACTTCAGCAAGGCTGCACATTGCAGACTCTTGGCATTATATTGAAGTGGCTAAACCAGCCCAATAACTGACAAAACGTTATCGCAGCTAGTTTATCGAAAACACCATACTGGTTTGTCAGCCTTTATGGTGTTTTAAACTCCAGCCACCACATCGTCTAGCGCACCAGCCAAGGTTGAATACGTCACGCACTGCACGCCGTCAGGCTTAAAGCCTGCTTTGGCCAAGGTTTTAAGTGGCTGAAATTGAAAATCGGCCAACAATACCCGAGTATTATCATGCTTACATTTAGCAATAAACTTATACAGCGCCGAGACACCACCAGAATCTAAAAGCGATACCCCATCAAAATACAACACCACCCCATCTTGGTCGCCACTCAAATGCGCCAACTCGCCAAAGACACTGTCGGCGGCAGCAAAAAATAATGGTCCATTGATTTTAAACACTTTCCAACGCGGCGGTAATTCAACATGAATGTGTTTCTTCTGCTCGCTAATGTCTTGCACCTTGGTCATATCAGCCACTTGCTTCATGAATAATAACGACGCCAAAATGATCCCTGCACTGATCGCAATCACCATATCGAAGAATATAGTCAGTAACAAACACACCATCAACACTAACACTTCGCTGGCAGGGGCTTTTTTAACCAGATGGACAATCTTAGGAGCTTCGCTCATGTTCCATGCCACCATGATAAGCAGCGCCGACATGCCCGCCATGGGGATATAAGCTAAAACAGTACTGAGCGATAATAAAGACACTAATACCACCACCGCATGGATCATGGCCGCGATTGGGCTTACCGCACCCGACTTATAGTTAGCCGCCGAACGTGCGATGGCAGCAGTCGCGGTAATACCGCCAAAAAATGGCGCGATAATATTACCGACACCTTGGCCAAGTAATTCGCTATTGGCGCTGTGTTTTTTACCGGACATGCCGTCTAACACCACTGCACACAGTAACGATTCAATGGCGCCTAACATGGCAATCGCAAAGGCGGCAGACAATAGGTCACTGGCTAATTGCCAAGTGAGTACCAATGGCACTTCACCGGATTGCGCGCGAAGCCAAGGCCATTCAAAGTCAGGCAGCATAGAGGGAATGCCCGCCCCGATTGAGCCGTCGGCTAAGGTAAAGCTGAACGTAGAACCAATTGTCGCCACATGAAAACCGAGTTGATTTAGTACCAGCGCCACAATGCTCGCAACAACCACGGCAGGAAGATGTGCGGGTACCGCCAACTTGAGTTTAGGCCACAGAATAAACACTACTAAGGTGCTTAATCCCACCAGCAATGTTGGCCCAGAAAACCCTGGTATTTCTTGAACCAAGGTAGCCACCTTACCGACAAAACTTTCTGGCATTTCGCTAATGCTTAAGCCAAAAAAATCCTTCACTTGTAATACTGCGATAACGACAGCAATACCACCGGTAAAACCCAACGTGACCGACTCGGGAATATATTGAATAAAACGGCCTAAGCGAAACAACGCCATGATAATCAACATTAGCCCGGATAACAGGCTGGCAAGCAATAACCCTGACAAACCATATTGATGCACTATGGGATAAAGGATCACCACAAACGCGGCGGTAGGGCCAGACACGCTGTAACGCGAGCCACCGGTGAGCGGAATAACAAACCCAGCAATAATGGCAGTATATAACCCGTATTGCGGCGCGACCCCAATGGCAATTGCAAGTGCCATTGCCAGTGGAATGGCAATAATGCCAACAGTTAAGCCGGCTAATAAATCTTTAGTGAATGCATTGGCATTGTAGGGAGCGTCTTTTAAAGACTCTCGGAGTGCATGCCCGATACGAAGAGAAAATAAATGTGTGCGGTATTTCATTGCGGCGATCCCATAACCTAGTACGGCGTCAAGATACCCCTCATTATAGGCCGATTACCTTACAGTACAATCGAATTAAGTTAACACCTGATGATAATATAATTATCATCACATTATAATATACGGTTTATCTAAATCCGTTAATCGCGCTACCGATTGCGTCGGCGCATCTTGGGTATTTGATGCAGCCAATAACGGCTCAATCAAACGTTGGTTAGTATCTGCCTCAGCTTGACTGGCTCGGTCGGCGTAATTGACATTATCGACAGCGCTACAGCCCAACAGGCTTATGCCCATCAGTGCCAGCATCGCCTTTCGTAAGGTCGGTTTTACCATCATCAACTGCATCTCCAAACGTGTGTATTACACCATATTGGAACAAGCATACTGATGGACGGGTTTAGGAGAGGTTAAGGTGGGAATAAATAGTGAAATTGAATACAGAGATAAAATGTTAGAATTAAACATCAATATGGTTCAATAAAACCATAAGCTAATCATGATAAATAGCAGCTATATGCCCTCTACAGAACATATAGCCACCAAGATAAGCATGTTAATAATGGATACCATTATTATTACTAAGCAGTTATCGAACTTGGCTAAAGGGCGCGTTAACGATTATCAGCAATAAACTTAACCACAACCTCGGCTAGCACCTCACCTTGCTCTTCTTGTAAGTAATGACCAGCATTGATAATCGTTGTATGTTTTTGCCCTTTTGCACCCGGTATTATTTGTTGCATCATTTTATCTCCGCCAGCAGTGATAGGATCTGAGTCTGACTCTTCTACACAAGTATAAAAAATATTGAACTTCTGGGGTGAACTGTGATCAGATCAAGTAACTTCAGTTACTTAGAGAAAAACCATGTCAATATTCAACCCAGAGCAATGGTCATACAATCACTTTAAAAACGGTTTCTTTGGTGACCCGCGTCGCACAGATCGTGTCATCGAAGTCGCTGCAGATATGGCACGTTGTAGTGGTAAGTCTATCGCTTTATCATGTCAAGGTAATGAGGCTAAAGTTGAAGGGGCTTATCGATTGATCCGTAACGACAACATTTCTCCAGAAGTAATTAGAGCTTCTGGTTTTCAACATACTGCAGAGCTTGCCCAGCCCTATGCTGAGATATTAGCCATTGATGACACCACTGCGCTGAGTTACAAACATCAAGTAGCAGAAGAGCTTGGCAAACTGGGGACGACGACAGATAAATCACGTGGTTGGTGGGTTCATTCAACCCTGCTATTAGACAGCTTCACGACTCAGACTATCGGGCTCATTCATCAAGAATACTGGCTTCGTCCTAATAATCCTGAAGATGCTGACGAAAAAGAAAGCGGTAAGTGGTCAGAAGCCTCTTATTTCTGCCGTCAACGCTTGGGAAAGCTCATGTCACGGGTAATTTCAGTGTGTGATAGAGAAGCAGACATACTGAGTTATATTCAAGATAAACAGAAGCATAATGAGCGTTTTGTCGTTCGAGCGAAACATTCTAGAGCGCTGATAGAGACTGACTCTACGTTATTTGAACATCTTGAATCACAAGCCGAACGGGGTGAATACACTATCGATATCGCCCAGAAGGGGACAAAAAATAGTAAAGGGAAGCCTGTAAACCGCGTGGCAAGAAAAGCCAAGCTAACCATTAAAGTGGCACAGGTTACGTTCAAAACGAAAGGTGAGACTAAGCCAGTAAACGTGGTGTACGCTCAAGAAAAAACATCAAAAAGCGTTACTGAGCCGTTGCGCTGGGTGCTATTAACAACAGAGCCAATCGATACGTTAATTCAAGCACTTCATATTATTGATATTTACACCGCAAGATGGCGAATTGAGGATTTTCATAAAGCATGGAAAACGGGTGCAGGAGCTGAGCGCCAAAGAATGACAGAGCCTAAGAACTTAGAAAGAGCGGTTTCAATCTTAGCTTTTATCGGCGTCCGTTTACTGCAACTCAGAGAAGCCATCACCATCCCTTATTATTTACGTAAAAAAGGGCTGGTTGAGGAGGCCAAAGCAGTGGAGGCTCAACGCTGTGACACGGTACTCGAAGAAGATGAATGGAAGGTGCTAATGCGGTTTAATAAGCCTAGAGGGCATAAAGATAAAGGCGCGCCGAGTCTGAAATGGGCGTATCAATCAATCGCAAAGTTGGGTGGTTTCACCGATACCAAACGAACAGGGATCGCAAGCTGGACGGCGGTTTGGGAAGGTTGGAGTACATTGCAGTCTCATGTTGTAGGCTACCGAGTCGCGAAAGAAATGATTGCTGATGGCGAGAGCTTATGAAATCTGATCAAGAGACAGGATCTGAGTCGCTAAACGCTGTCAAAAAAGGTTTTTCCCATTGAGATAATACTTTCCATGCTGCACGGTTTTTCAGTGTTGCTGGATCATCAGGCGTAATAGGCACTAACAAGGGAAATTCACGAGCACCAGCTTTGTATGTTTCATCAGGGAATGGCGCGTCATATGCAGCAATAACTTCATCTGATAAATTTGAAACAGATGCACCATTTATCATCTGTCCTGTAGGGAAATGTACTACTTCTTGCGAGTAATTAAACCATTGCATAAATGCATCATTAGTTTCTTCATCACCTGTGGGTAACATGGTGTTTGCTGCAACAATACCGGTATAGCGCGGAATATCTTCAGCTGCCATACGCAGCCCGATTAAGCCGCCCCAGTCTTGGCATACCAAAGTAATGTTGGTTAATTCAAGTTGTAAAACGAATGATTTTATCCAATCTACATGACGTTGATAGGTATAATCAGAACGTTGACTTGGTTTATCTGAACGGCCAAATCCAATAAGATCTGGGACAATAACTCGATGACCTGCTGCAACAAGGATCGGGATCATTTTACGATATAAAAAACTCCATGAAGGTTCTCCATGTAGTAATAATATTGGCGCAGCATCTTTGTCTCCTTCATCAAGATAATGAATCCGTAACTGGCCTCCTTCACTATCGTCCACTAATAGGTAATTAGGTGTAAACTGATAGCCTGGTAAATTAACAAAGTAACTATCATCAGTTCGTAAAAATTCCATAATTTTCTATTTCCTATTTTTTATAAAATGAATCAACTCTATGAGTCAGCTTCTAATTGCATGCACTTCAACGCTAATAATTAAGTAACGAAGAGTGATTGAGATTTCTAACACTAATTGAACTTAAATGACTTTCGTGTTTTATTAACTACACGAAACTTCTATCGTAGAAAAGTTTTTTATGACTAAGTAAAAAGATCAACTTCAACCCATATTACATTGTGATTTACGATGTTCTTTACGAACTATTTCAAGCCGAGACATTGCTGTAATAATATGAGCACTCTTTTGAAGATCACTTATATCAACACTGTCTGGTTGTTGATTTATCTTATTGGCGAAATAAACTGAAATAGATAGAATTAACTGTTCAGCTTGGGTCAAACTGTGATGTTTAACTTCTTTAATAAAAAGCAAATGAAAACATTGAAAAAAACAATCGAAAATTGAATTTTGATCTATTTTATATTTTTCATCATGTAGTTTTATCGGTGACTCAATCATGGCTGCAATAATATTACATATAGTAGCTTTATTTGTCGCACCCACGAATAAATCGTTGATAACTTGCTCTTGACTTAAATAGATATGTAATTGGTGAGCAAACTCTGCTTTATGCCATTGTTCTGAAACAGACCTAATCACATTCATATTAAACACCTTATTTAACGAAATAAACGCATTGGCATAGGCACCACATTCATGGTGGAAGCAAGTACTGATTCAAAATCTTGGGAAAGCAGAGCAATAGCCTTATAAAAATCAGTTTGTGCATATTCAATTGCTAACTCATGGCAGCGCCCAGACCATGGCAGCATATGTTGCTGTAATAATATGATTAATGCTTCTTTTGCCAATTTGTTATTGGGTTCATCTAATAATTGCTGTAACAGCTGATCGATTACTGAATAGAATAGAGAAATATGATCTATTGGTTGGTTGTACTTTAAGTCAAAGCTAATACCAAACTTTTTATAAAAACTCATCAATTGAATGGTGGATTGATCATTAAGAATTTGTTGCTCACCTAAATATACCGAGCCCCATGGCATTGCATTAGGTTCTCCGGGTCCAAAATATAATTGGCCATAATCCAGTTTCACTTCGTTAATTTGGTCTGGTTGCCATTGCGATATAAATTGACTTAATAAAACCTTACCTTTTTGGTTCGCTTCAGATCCTATCAATACTGGCCAGTTTTTATCAAGCTGGTTATCATTGAAATACTGGATAGAATCTACAGTCGGATAATCTAAAAACACATTATGTAATAAGCGAGCAATAGCATGAAGTTCAAGATATATATTCGTTGTTGTGTCGGTCATTATGCCTTCCTTTATATAGTATGATGCCCATGGGGGCATCATACTTAATGATTAGTATTAAACTTCAGAGTAGTTCAACACTTCACCTTGGCGGCCACCGTTCTTGTTTGCTTTTATGATCAAGTTTGGTGAGGTAATACTTTGTGGTGGTAGTGGTGCTATATGTCCGTCGCCATTACCATACTTAGCACGTAAGTTTTCCATCGTATCAAAATCCAATGCACGTAATGGGCATGAACCAACACAAATGGGCTGCTTTCCTTGTGCTAATCTATCGTAACAACCATCACACTTAGTCATTACTTTCCGTTGGGGATCTAATTGTGGAGCGTCATATGGGCAAGCCTCAGCGCAACTATTACAACCAATACATAAGTCTGTATGAACAAGAACTAACCCATCCTCACGACGCTTATGCATGGCACCAGTAGGACATGCTTTTACACATACAGGCTCGTTACAATGATTACAGCTAATAGAGGTGTAATAAGAGAAAACATTTTGCTCGAAACTACCGTCAGCATTAGTAGACCAATCACCACCACCATATTCATATACTCGGCGCCAGTTAATACCTTCTAATGCCGGTACACCTTGTTCAATTGGATTAGTTTTGCGAATAATATCACCTTGTCTATCTTTACAAGATATGTGACACGCTTTACAACCTGTGCACTTGGTGGTATCTAAATAAAAACCATATTGAGTTTGTTCTGTCATTTTTAATTACTCCATCAAGCGCTAGCAATTTGTACGCGATTTGTGTGCTGTGGATTACCTTTTGCCAAAGGGCTAGGTTGGTAACGGGTCAGTGTATTAATACATCCACCAATGTCGATAATATGCCCTGATGGTCCTACTCTGCCCGTCGGATCTGGTGTGTACCAAGCTCCTTGGCCAAGAGCGAGAACACCTGGCGCAACACGAGGAGTTACTCTAACTGGGAGTTCAATAGTACCGCGTTGACTCCAAATAAGGGCTTTTGATCCTTGAGTTAAGCCTTGCTTGTAGGCATCTGCAGGATTCATCCAAACGGCATCTTCAACAGCTTCACGTAACCAAGGAACATTATGATAACTAGAGTGAGTACGACCTTTTGTATGATAACCCACTAATTGAAATGGATAATCCTCTGATGTTTCACTGTCCTCATAACCTTCCCAAGTCGCTTGGTACATAGGTATGCTAGTAATGTAATTGCCTTTTACTGTGCTATCAAATTCCCAGTCTGTACCCTTTTGAGCTAACTCAAGTGAGAAAATTTCGATTTTCCCTGATGGAGTATTTAGCGTATCGGTGCCATTTATATAGTCTTCTAATGCAACGACAGTTTTACCATCAAATGCACGGAAGACGCCTTGTGCTTGTGCTTCTTCATACGTACTAGGAAGAGGAGGAATTGCATTAGCATTATTACTATTTGTACGCGTTTTTTCATAAAGCTCAGTTAACCATCCGGCCTCATCTTTACCTTCTGTGTACTCGCCAAGTTTACCCATTTTCTCAGCAATCAAAGCACACATATCGTACATTGATTTACATTCCCATAACGGCTTAATGGCGGCTTTCATCGCAACTAAGTAGCCCATGATGCCCGAAGCATAACTGTCATTCACTAAATCGTTTGACTCTAACCAAGAGGTATCTGGGAGTAGAATGTCAGCGAATTTAGCTGATGATGTCATCCAACAGTCACAAACGACGATGAGTTCACATTTAGTTTCATCTTCAAGAATTTTAGCTATGCCATTAGAATCTGAATGTTGATTAATTAACGCATTAGAATTAATCGCGAAAATTGCTTTTGTATCAGCGCCCAATGGCGTATCTAAGTCAGCAGTTCCTCTAATCCCGTCTTTTCGAGTGGTCATTTCATGACCACGTTCTATTGCGTCAGGAAAAGTGAAGCAAGAAATGGATTCTTTGATCGGGTTAGATAAGCCAGACATTCCACTTCGGCTGAGACTTCCTTGACTTGGAAGAGCACCATTACTTACACCTGGTTGACCAACCTTACCCGTTAAGAAAGATAACATGTAGCAAGATCGCATGGCTTGTTCACCATTCGCATGCCGGTTTATACCTGCACCAGCAACAATGAATGGGGCACGAGCATTCATCAATTTTGTCGCAATTGATTTAATATGTGTTTCAGAAATACCACAGATCTTAGCTGCCCAGCTCGGTGTTTTAGGGCCAGTTGAAATAAACGTACCCTCACCTAAAATATAATCTTTGTAATTATCATTAGGATTAATGTATGGGATATATGCTTTTTTTTCAGGATCTTCAGAGATTTCGAATTCAGCTTTTAAATTAATTAAGGATTCTTTATCGTAACCAACACAGAATTTATCTAGAAAGTTTTTAGAATGGTTATCTACCCAACCAGAGCTAATCATTTCATAGGCAATACCTTCACATAGCGCTGCATCAGTACCTGGACGAATTGGGAACCAGTTATCCTCCTTCCCAGCCATTGAGTCGGTATATCGAGGATCAATCATGATCACTTCTAAACCATTGTTCTTTTGCAGTGCATTTAAAAAGTCATAACCTTCACCAGATCCAGACTGACGCATCTCACTGGGGTTATAGCCTAAGCCAATAAATAAATCACTATCATTTAGTGCTAGCAAGTTAGAGCCTGAAGTACTACTAAACCCTGTTGCAGCGGCAGCTTCAGTTTGTTGTGCCCACGAATAGTTACCATAAATATTCAGGAAACCACCATTGAGATTTAACACACGATTAAAACAACTTGAGCTAGAGAATCCATAATAAGCACCTGTACCATATATCTTTAATATGGACTTATTGCTGTATTCATTTGCAATACGTTGTAATTCACTTGCAATAGTGGATGCTGCTTCATCCCAGCTTATGGGTACAAATTTTCCTTCACCACGCTTACCAACACGTTTCATCGGTGTTTTTAAACGATCGGCAGCATAAGTGCGTTGTCGTAAAGAGCGGCCACGAGCACAAGCGCGAATTTGATGATTAACACCATACTCGTCAGTCGTTTCGTTATCCGCTTCAACACGCGTGATAATCCCATCGCTGCTAAATACCTTAACAGGACAATTTGAACCACAGTTAACTAAACACGCAGACCAAGTAATGGTTTCATCACTGACTGGCGGTGTCGGAGGTATGACATTGGCATCATCAGAACTTGTGTTACAACCAGTAACAGTTGCAACACAGCTCAGTGCGGCACTTGCTTTTAAAAAACTTCTACGTTCCATAGATATATCCTCTCGTAGCATGAACGATGCGTCTTAGCGCAATTTGTAGGTAAACGCCAACATCACCTGGTGTGCGTTGTAGTTATGATTGATATCACCCAAGGTAATCATCCCTGCAATATCATTGACCCCTACGTTGGCTGCATCAGTATCGAAATAGCGTTCATAGCGGTAAGTTAATTTAAGTGCCATTTGCTCATTTAGGGCATAATCTGCATACATGCTGGCACTGTGACTATATGAATAATAATCGCCGTAAGTGCTACGCGTATCTGTAGAGCCAACGTAGCTGTGAACTAGGGTGTCACTAATGGAATTACTGAATAGATAATCGATCCCTACTATCAGACGGTCTTGCATTAAACCGCTGTAGCTTAAACCCGTACCTATATTGATAAATTCATCTTCAATATCGTCTTGCCAATCAGATGAACTAAAGCTTTGACTGCCTGCTTGATTAGAGTTAATCCATTGCTGACTCCCAAACAAATAACCATCTATATACTGATTAAATTGAATATTGACATTAACGTCATATCCGTAATCTTCTGATTCAGTTAATCCAATTTTAGTATCGTCATATTCGTCTTTGGCATAACGAGTTGTGATACCCAGATTCATCCAATCAGTTGGGTTATGCACAATCTTGAATTCGAGTGCATTGCGGTCACGATCTGCTAAGTAGTATTTACGCAATAAGCTGTTGTTTTCAGATGAGGTTAGGTCGCTTGCTTCATACTCAGATCCACTGCGATTGGCATGCTCAACTTTAAGATTAACGTTAACGTTATCTAGTGCGCGAACATTGAACTTCATCCATAAGTTATCGTCATTGGTTTGTTCTCTGTCACTAAAAGTACGATCAACGTCTTTGCGATCATAACCAGCTTGCAAGCGATAACCGCTGGCGATACGATAGCTTGCGTTGACTTTATAAGTATTACGTTCCAAATCACGAGGGGTATTTTGTCTAAAAGCGCCGGTTAAACTATTAAAGTTATATTGAGCAAACTCGGCGGTAGAGCTTTGATTATCTCGCTTGGTGTAATCAATACTGCCACCTAAACGTAATCGATTAGTTATCATTGAGGTCAGAGCGAAACGACCGTCTAGCGTATCGATTTGACCGTCCCAATTTTGCAGTGGATTACCCGCCATTTGGATAAGATCTTCATCTTGGATCATACGTCCTGCGACAATACGTCCATTCATCACAGTGCGGTGGAGCTGATATTGACCTGATAACGACACTTGATGAGCTTGATTATCTGGTGTCGCCGAATACACGTCATTAACGTATGGAAGACTTAGATTGTCGATGTTGTTTTCATAATAGCTGCCAAAGTAGCTCAGTTCAGTTAACCAGTTATCACCCGACAAGTGGATGCCAGCATCCAATTGTTGAGTGGTAGAATCTGTCGGTAAACCAAAATTTATTGGGCTGGGTGATACGAGGCTACTAGACTTGTAACCCGTTTTATCTTCTTGGCTATATTTAACAAATACACCATAGAAATCTTGATCAAATTCAAACCCTAAACCGACTTTTTCACGTTGTTGATTTAGGTCAAATTCATTAAGACTGTCACTAGGCGTCAACATACCGTTGTTGTGCCAAAGCGAACTTTGAACATCGCCAGCTTGATAGGTTTTGATAGAATCAATATCTAAGTTAAATTCATACAAGCCAGCTTGACCGCCAGATAGATGAGCAAAACCATTATCCATACCTAACTGATAAGCTTGAATCTTCGCTTCATAGCCTGACTCACCTTGGTATTTGATATTTCCACTCACTGCCGCAATAGCGCCGTTATTGTCAGTACCTAAGGCATTAGCCGCATGAATATCATTAATGTCGTTATAACCCGCAGCAAGCGTTACCTCACCTTGGTACCCCGCAGAACTTATACAACGATTACACTCATAATTTTTTGTATTCACCGAATCCATGTTTGCGTTACCAACTGCAAAATTAGCAGCCATAACAGGTGATGACATGGCTATCATGGATATGGTGATCAGATTCAATTTAAATGACATAAACTTGCTCTCCATTAACGTTGTAGCAAACTGCCAGCAGGATGATTAGAACCATGAATTTTGCTATGACAATTCAAACAACTTTTGCCGCCACCAAATGAATCAATACCAGGTTCTGGGACAACACGGCTAGCATGACCGTCATTGGCATGACATTGCTGACATAATTGTGGTGCTCGGCTTTCAAGCATATTGTCATTGACACTGCCATGAGGGTTATGACAAGAGACGCAGTTTTCTGTTACAGGAGCATGTTCCCACAAGAAAGGTCCACGTTTTTCAGCATGGCAGCTATAACAAGTGTCATTTACCGTTGGTTTATTGAGTGCGCTTTCGCTCATTGAGCCATGAGGAGAATGACAATCAATACAGGTCATTTGGTCCCACTTCATTGGATGCGATGAGCGCTTGTTCATATCCGCTTTTTGTTGGGTATGACATGAGGTACATGTGTTATTCACACTCAATTTATCTAGTGCGGGGTCTTTCGCTGTATGAATGGTATGGCAATCACTACAAGCAATTTCTTCTAAGTTATGAGTACTGGTATGCCACGCCATTTGTTTAGGGTCATTATGACAACCTTGGCAAACAGTATTTTGGGCTGGAGCAGATAGCTTGCTGTCTTTACCAAAAGCTATCATCGGCTCTTTACCACCGCGATTATGATTACCTTGTGGGCCATGACATGCCTCACACTGTAAGCCCGCCATTGGAGATGCCTCTGAAATGACCTTTCCGTGAGTTCCCTTAAATAAATCCATCACCTTTTCATTTTTTTTATGACACATAAGACAAGAGTCTGCCCCTTTAGGAGAATATTTCCCGTCAGTAAATTTTTGTTGTAATGTTGTATCTAACTGCTCTGCGGTTAAATCGTCCCACGGTAATGCATGAGCACTTTGCATTACTAATAATCCGCAACCAATGAGCATGGCGAGTTGATAGAGAGACCTCATTGTTAAATACCTCCTTAAATCTGAGTTTTTTACCTTCATGTCTTTACCTGTTGAATAATTACTTCATTAAAGTAAGTTTCTATATTTATTGTAGAAAATAAAATCGTAAACTTATTTTTCATTCTTAAGATCCAAAATAAACAATACTAACTAGCCGGGACTCTATTTGGTTTTCAGTTAACATCTATAAATCTATTGAGCCAATTTAATCAGAACATGCGTTCAAATACCTACATATAGGTATAAACAATGATAAATAACATGTGATTTACTTAACAAAAAAACAAACCTTATTTGCTTATCAGTCACGCATCACAACTAAAAGAAATATGTGATAAACACCACATAAGTTGGATATAAATACAGGGTGAGATCGTGAACGTTTTTTGAACTGCTGATATTGACACATAATCTGTTTGACGCCTTGGCTTAGCTGTGATCTTATACTCTCTTTTAGGAGAGTAAATTATGTACCTTGAAGCCTTCACAACCTTTTTCAGCGAGCTTACCGACACTCGTCAATCGGCTAAAATCACTTATCCTCTCGAAGATATTTTATTTGTTACTCTCTGTGGTGTTATCGCTGGAGCAGAGGGCTGGAGCGAGATCCGTGATTACGCTGATGGTCATCTTGATTGGTTTCAACAGCATGGATATTTAAGTGATGGTGTCCCTGTCGATGACACCATCGCGAGGACTATCTCACGCATTGACCCCGAGCAATTTAGGCTGTGTTTCATAAAGTGGATACAAGCCGTGCATGAAATAACGCAAGGTCAACTTATCGCGATAGACGGCAAGACATTGAGAGGCTCCTATCAACGTGGAAACCGACAATCAACAATTCATATGGTGAATGCGTTTGCATGTAAAAACAAACTCGTTCTTGGGCAAGTCAAGACCTCTGAAAAGTCCAATGAAATCACTGCAATCCCGGAGCTGATAAAGCTTCTGGATATTGAAGGTGCTTTGGTTTCGATTGATGCCATGGGCTGCCAAGTTAACATTGCAGAGCACATTGTCGAGCAAGGTGGCGATTACTTATTTACGCTAAAAAGTAATCAGGGCAATCTACATAAAGCTGTAGAAACAGCATTTTCTGAGACACGTAAAGCCCCGCTAGGCGGCTTAAGCTTTGAGCAACAACATGGTCGTATCGAAGCGCGAGTTTACCATGTCTTAAGTGCCAAACAGTTTAAAGAAGAATTCTCACAATGGCCTCAATTACAAACACTTGGCATGAGTATGAGCTTTCGTCAGAAAAAAGGAAAAGCGCCTGAGCTCATGTATCGTTACCATATCAGTTCCGCTGAACTGACAGAGCAGCAACTCGCTGAAGCGGTGCGTGCTCACTGGGCTGTAGAAAATAGCCTGCATTGGGTGTTAGATGTCTGTATAGCTGAAGATGCTTGCCAAATTTATCAAGACCATGGTGCTGAAAATTGGGCTATGTTACGCCAAGTCGCATTGAATATGCTTAGAAGCGAACCTTCAAAAGGAAGCATACCAGCTAAACAAAAACGAGCCTGGATGAAAACAGCATACTTAGAAGCGGTATTAAATGCTGGATTCAGTGATATGGCTAATTAATGAACACTCATGCGGTTGCCCTGGATATAAATAGGGTTTTAACTTGTTATATAATGTTTGGTTCTAAATGTTAGAATGTTAGAATATCAGCTTAATACAATGGAAATTTAAGGTATTACTTTATGGCTTTTGCTATGTCTCTAAGTTCTGAAAAAAAAAGCAGGTCTACTATATTCTTTCCTGACGTAGTCAAAACCGAAATAATGAATTTCATTAAAGAAAATGGTGAGCTAAAAACATTAAAGAAAGGAGAGTTGATTTCTAAAGATATTTTACTTAATAATTTTATATATTTAAAATCTGGATTGTTATTTTATATAAAAAGGACCAACAACTACACCAAACCTAAATTTGTGAATGTCATCATCCCTAATAGGTTGACTGATTATCATTTATTATTAGAAGACAATTGTACTTGCTGTAAAAGCATTAAAGTTGCTCGCGATAGCGAGATAATTCTTATCGATAAGTCTTTGATTAAAGGCTTAATAAAAAAAGATATTGAGCTTTTTACTCATTTTATGTTTGATGCCAACTATTTTACAGAAAGACAAACTGCATTGGCTATTTTTTTATTAACATCATCACCAGAAGATAAACTGATTAAGTTTCTATTCGATATTCTCGTCGCTTTAAAGACAGCGTTTTCATCAAAGTGGCTTACGATCAATTTAAAATTAACCCGCGAAGAAATTGCTGACATATTACATATTAGCGTTATAAAGTTAGACTTAATGCTGGGAAGCTTAAAGAAAAAAGGCATGTTAGCCAAAGAAAAAGGGGTTTTTAATATTAATACAACATTATTTAATGAACTTTCTCCTTGTCCTTTAGGTAGGGAAGATGCGCAAGGATGCAAATCGAATAATATGTCAAAATTTAAAGTGAAAAATATGATTGAAATCAAAAGTTATTAATTAAAAACTTATAGATAAACGTTAAAACTAGCGCCTTAATTAGAAACATCACAACTACTTAAATGAAACATAAAAAATACTTCAACGAAACAATAATAACACAACCACTAACTAGTATGAGTTGATAGATTATGATGTAATCGGGTTTTATGTAAATAAATTAAAATTGGGATTAATTGAAGACACCTATAAAGTAGAATAAAACATACATTTGATCATTTTTCCTTCTCGATTTACAACGAGGTTTGATATAGTTGTAAAAATCGCTTTTCAACTAGATATCCGCTCACATATTTTAATAATAAATAAGTTGTATTTAAATTAATATCTAATGCCCTTTAAGTCGCCTACTTAATGCACTTTGGCTGATACCCAGTATTTGCGCTGCTGCAGTTTGGTTATTAGCGGTACGGCTCATGGCTTCGTCCATTAACGCTTGGTTCATCTGTGCAATGGTGGGCAGTTGTTTGGGAAAGATAATTCGGTCTTGCGGCGTTGCAGTCAATGACTTGTGTTCATTAATGGCTTCCATAAAAGCAGAGGTGTTAAGCGCTATGCCATCGCTGCGGCTTACAGCATCAAAGACCATTCCTTTAAGTTCATGTAGATTACCGGGAAAGTTGTAACTGGCGAGTTTTGACGCTAAGTCGCTTGGTTGAATCGGCGCAGGCAGATTCATTTCTGCTGCGGCTAGGGCGATGAAATGATTGATCAACATAGCAATATCTAACTGCCTTTCAGCTAACAGCGGTAATTTAATTTTATGTGCCCGTAAACGATAGAGTAGATCGCTTCTAAACTGGCCCGCTTGATGAAGCTTGAGTAAATCATCTTGAGTTGATACCACAAACTTACATTTTACCGGATAGGCAGTGTCGCTACCTAAAGGGTAATATTGTTTGCTTTCTAACAGCGCTAATAACTTAATTTGGGCATCCAGTGGTAGCGTGCCAATGTCGTTAAGATAGAGTACCCCACTGCCCACTTGATGCAATAAACCTGCAACCGCTTCTAGCTCGCCATTATTGTGATGATACAGTTGGCCACACATTTTTTGCTCAAATGACTCGCAACTAATACCCGCAAGATTAATACTAACGAAGGGTTCATTAGGGCTATAAAGTGCATGGCAAGATTGAGCAAACTCGCTTTTACCGGTTCCACTGGCGCCATAAATTAACAAGGGTTCAGGGCTACACGATACGGCTTCAAGATAGCGAAATTGATCTAATAGCTGTGGCTCGCAAGTCAGCATATTATTGAATGCTTGCGGGTTATCTAAGGTTCGGCTTAAAAATTTCTCTTTGATGTAAAGGTAGTTTCTTTCAAGCCCGACTACTTCAAGTGCGCGGCGAACTGTACGAGCAAGTTCATCGACATTGTCTGTTTTGATAAAGTAGTCATAAGCACCATTTTTAATGCAACGAACTGCTGTATCAACCTCATTTACCCCTGTCACTATAATGACTCGAGTGTTAGGGAAATCACTGCGGATCATCGCTAATAACTCTTCACCGGAGTGAAATGGCATGGTGAGATCGACTAGCACTAGCGCATAGTCGCCAACCTGTAAGCGACTACTCACCTGGCGACTGTCGACACAAGTGTCAATTTCAGCTTCGGGAACTAGACGGTTCAGAGTTATCGCGAGTGTTCGTAACCATGCTGCTTCGTCGTCGATTAACAGAATATTTCTGGCTAGTTTCATGGGCTAATCCTGTTGTGCTAATGCAAAAATAAGTCGAATTTGCGTGCCTTTGCCTAAGGTAGACTGAATCTGCATTTCGCCTTGATGTTCTTTAATTATTTTACTGCACACCGATAACCCTAAGCCGCTACCACCTTCGTTGCGCCTAGTGGTAAAAAAGGGTTCGGTAATACGCTTTAATGTGGCACTGCCCATCCCGCAGCCATTATCTTGGATACTCAAGATGGCCATATTGTTTGCAACATGTGTGTCTATCACTATGCTCCCTGGCTGGGTTGAGCAAGCATTACACGCATTTTGAATGAGGTTAATTAACACCTGATGTAACTGTTGAGCATCGCCTGTAATGCAAGGGCTAGGGTCACATAACATGGTGCTGATCTGATGAGATTTTGTTTGATTCGCGGTGAGGCGCTGGGCCACTTGAACCACATCATTTAAGCTCACTCGGGTATATTGATCGGCAATATGCGGCATGGCGTAACGTTTTAGGTCATTAACAATTCGACTGATACGTTTAGCACCCTCTTCTATAGAGCCACAACTATACTGTAACTCTTCTATCGCAATGTCTGGATTTAGCCCAGCAATAAGCCAGAAAGGATTTTGTTTCTGATAGTGCTTAGCGGCAGGCGTTAAGTCTTTCATGGCCGCGGTAAATAGTGATACAGCATGCACAATAAGGCCGGTTGGATTATTGATTTCATGGGCAATTCCCGCAGACAACTCTCCCAATGAAGCTAAACGACTGGCTTCTTCATTAGCTTGGCGTAATCGATGCTGCTCGGTTGATTCTTCAAGTAGAATCACCACCTGATTGTTGGCAATGGGATGAATTTGTAATTGCCAAAATTGCTGCTGATACCGCATGTCGGCAGTAAGCGATTTTTGGGTCGATAACACCTCCAATACTGCGGCTTTAAGCTTAAAAACATCGTTGTCGATATAGTAAAATCCATCTGAATCTAACAGGTGAATATTGTTATCGTTACTCCATAAATGCTGGAGTTCCTGGTTTACTATGGTCACGCCATTAGGAAGCCCATCGAGAACGGATTGGAACTGTTGCGACAATTCAGATATTTCAACTTCAATCCGCTTTCGTTGAATTAATTCGGCATCGAGCGCTTTAGTATGACGGCGTAAACTAGCGCTTATAAATCCGGTGAAAATCATCCCAATAGCAGACATAATCGCCACTAAAATTGCGAGGGCAAACATGCGCTTTTCGGAAGAGGTTAAATCAACTTTTTCACGCCCGGTGCCAAACCATTTATTAACCAGTTTGTCGTATTCGCCCGATAATTTTAACTGCCTAAGCGCCTCGTTAATTTGGTACATCAGTTCGGTTTTTGTCTCATTCGCGACAAAATTAAATGCCCCGAAAATTAACGCATCACTGGAACTTCGCACCGATGGATATAGCGGAAGTAAGCGCCGCGCAACAAAACTCTCGGCAATAACCACGTCGACTTGGTTTTTTATCAGTAATTGAAAACCGGTTTCATACAAATCAACATCCACGCGGTCGAAATTTTGCAGATGGTCAGATAAAAACACATCAACAAAGGCACCATTTTTAATAGCTACCCGCTTACCAACAAGATCTGCCCAATTGTTTATTAACGCCTTACCCTGCAAGGTATAAGCTTTAGCATGGGTTGCATATATAGGATCAGATTGAGCTAACTTGCGATCCATGTTCACCGGGCTAACCACAGTAATCACATCGATATCGCTGTCAGGATCATGAACATCTTTTACCAATTGTTGAAAACTCTTTCGACGTACAATAATGCGCTTATTGGTCAGCTGGCCAATTCTATCCATCAACTCGATATTAAAGCCTTGATCAACACCGTTATTACGCCACTCTAATGGCGCTGTTTTTGAGTGTACGCCAAAGACAATGCTGTCTTGCGCGAGCACAGGCATAGTGATGATGATAAGTAATAGCAATAGAGTTTTCATGCCGCGATATTACCTATTTTCTCCACTTGAAACTGTGCAGCATTACCCGAATTAGCAAATCATTATGTACGTTTTCTTATGATGTTAACTCGATGTGATCTACCTCTACATAAGCTATGCAAAATTGCATATACCCCTTTATAGCTATGCATGTTTGCATAGCGCATTTTTAGGCTTGTGATTGAGTTGTCATTTCTGCCCTCTATTCTGGTTATCTGGTTGTTGATTGCGCCCCCTTAGGCAAAGATTACATTGAGCGAACATAATAGCTGACCAACTCGATGCTAATTTGGACCGTATTTTTAAAGTGAAGTGAAGTCAGTTTCACTTCAGCCTAACTAAAACAATAAGAGGCTTCTATCGTTAATGAATAAACCGTCATTACGTATAGAAGGGGGAGCAAAAATGAAAAAGATCAATCTTGCAGTCTGTATTGCTACATTAATGGGCACAGCAGGCCTAATGGGCAATGCTGTTGCCGCTGATAACTTAGCTGAATTCCATGTACAAAACCAAGAGTGTGATAGCTGTCATACACCAGATGGTGAACTGTCAAACGACAGCTTAACCTATGAAAATGCCCAATGTGTATCTTGCCATGGCACACTTGCTGAAGTAGCTGAAACCACAAAACATGAACATTACAATGCTCATGCTTCCCATTTCCCAGGCGAAGTAGCTTGTACCTCATGCCACAGCGCACACGAAAAATCGATGGTGTACTGTGACTCTTGCCACAGCTTCGATTTCAACATGCCTTATGCTAAAAAATGGCTACGTGACGAACCTACTATTGCTGAATTGGCCAAAGATAAATCAGAACGTCAGGCGGCCCTTGCTAGCGCCCCACACGACACTGTTGACGTAGTGGTTGTCGGTTCTGGCGGCGCAGGTTTCTCTGCTGCAATATCTGCAACAGACAGTGGTGCTAAAGTCATTCTTATAGAGAAAGAGCCTGTTATTGGCGGTAATGCTAAGTTGGCTGCAGGTGGCATGAACGCTGCTTGGACTGATCAACAAAAAGCTAAAAAAATTACTGATAGCCCTGAGTTAATGTTCGAAGACACCATGAAAGGTGGCCAAAACATAAACGATCCTGCATTGGTTGAAGTGTTAACTTCGCACTCTAAAGGCTCTGTTGATTGGCTGACCGCGATGGGTGCCGATTTAACCGATGTTGGCATGATGGGTGGCGCATCTGTTAACCGTGCACACCGTCCAACTGGTGGTGCTGGTGTTGGTGCCCATGTCGTTCAAGTACTTTATGATAATGCAGTGAAACGCAATATCGACTTACGCATGAACACTCGCGGTATTGAAGTGCTTAAAGATGATAAAGGCACTGTTAAAGGTATTCTGGTTAAGGGGATGTATAAAGGTTACTACTGGGTGAAAGCCGATGCGGTAATCTTAGCAACGGGTGGTTTTGCTAAAAATAACGAACGCGTGGCTAAACTTGATCCTTCACTAAAAGGCTTTATCTCTACTAACCAACCTGGAGCTGTAGGTGATGGACTGGATGTGGCTGAAAATGCGGGTGGCGCATTGAAAGACATGCAGTATATCCAAGCTCACCCAACACTATCTGTTAAAGGTGGCGTAATGGTCACTGAAGCGGTACGCGGTAATGGTGCGATTTTGGTTAACCGCGAAGGTAAGCGTTTCGTTAACGAAATTACCACTCGTGATAAAGCGTCTGCCGCTATTTTAGCGCAAACCGGTAAATCAGCTTATTTGATTTTTGATGATTCAGTGCGTAAATCACTGTCAAAAATTGATAAGTATATTGGTTTAGGTGTTGCACCAACGGCAGATAGCCTAGTTAAATTAGGTAAAATGGAAGGTATTGACGGCAAAGCACTGACTGAAACCGTTGCGCGTTACAACAGCTTAGTGAGTAGCGGTAAAGACACTGATTTTGAGCGTCCAAACCTACCGCGCGCACTTAACGAAGGTAACTACTACGCAATCGAAGTCACACCTGGTGTTCACCACACTATGGGTGGCGTGATGATCGACACTAAAGCTGAAGTCATGAATGCTAAGAAGCAGGTTATCCCAGGCTTGTATGGTGCTGGTGAGGTGACTGGCGGTGTTCATGGTGCTAACCGCTTAGGTGGTAATGCCATTTCAGACATCATCACCTTCGGTCGCTTAGCGGGTGAAGAAGCTGCAAAATATTCTAAAAAGAACTAATCGATTTAGAATTCACTGACTCGCTAGTATCAGTAAGCCACAGTTCATTGCTGTGGCTTTTTTTATGCGTCAATATCTCCATACCTATCGAATTAACCTCAACTAGGGGTAGAGATGAGAATAGAATGATAAAGATATTAAGCTTAGCCATTAACCACTCTCAAACTTGTCATTTGTTTTACTAACAAAACGAATTAACCCGTCAATAGCTGGCCTATTGCAAGTCTTCTG
This sequence comes from Shewanella sp. BF02_Schw, assembly GCF_014596695.2. NCBI lineage: Bacteria > Pseudomonadati > Pseudomonadota > Gammaproteobacteria > Alteromonadales > Shewanellaceae > Shewanella > Shewanella sp. BF02_Schw. Next base: position 225,456 of record NZ_JABKAW020000004.1, on the reverse strand, counting down.
ATGTAAAAAATAACGCAGTTAGCAAGGAAAAAGGCTGTTTGCGAGGCGTTTATTATCCCGAGTTCTGGTTAATTAATGCATAATCGACGGCACAGTAAATTTGCATTAACTCACTAGCTAACTCAATGGCTAATTCACTGGCTAATTTACAACGCTATCAAAGGATAATAATGAAACAGTCTATAGTTCACATCGCGCTAGTGGTGAATGATTACGATGAAGCCATTGATTTTTATGTTAATAAATTGAAGTTTGATCTAATTGAAGACACCTATCAAGCAGAACAAGACAAACGCTGGGTTGTGGTGTCGCCTCCGGGGTCAAACGGAGTGTCGTTGTTGCTAGCTCGTGCATCTAAACCGGAGCAGCATGATTTTATTGGTAACCAAGCCGGCGGACGGGTATTTCTTTTTTTGAATACCGACGATTTTTGGCGCGACTATAACCGCATGCAACTTGATGGGATTAAGTTTGTGCGCCCGCCTCAAGAGCAAGACTACGGCACAGTGGCGGTATTTGAAGATCTGTACGGCAATCTTTGGGACTTACTGCAGTTAAATGATAAGCATCCTATATCAATTAGAGCATCAATATAGCGCTGTTTGTTATGTATTTTTTGATAGCTTTTTAAGCGAGTAAAATAGAGAGACAGCTTTGTACTTTCGCATCATATCCATCAAGCGCGATACCGACTGATTGATGGCTACAAACAATGGCAGTTCTGCTAAAGAGCTGATTTAAAGAGCTGATTTAAAGTCAGAAATATCTCGCATCACAAAACTTAGCATAATAATCGTTAGCAGCTGTATCTTCAATTAAGCATTTAAGTTAATTAACCGTTTTGTCGTCATTAATAAAAAGGAGCATTTTATGCTCCTTTTTATTGGTTAAAACCTGCTGCATAATTTATTCAAGACTCAGACTATTCAGAGAACCGCTGACTAAATTCTTGAATGCGTTTTGCGTTCACACCAGCATCGCCAATACCAATCCGCGACACGCTGCGTAAATCAATACGACTGCCCTGCTCTAGTGTAGACACGACGATAACAACATCATCTGCAAAATTGAAAAAAGGCGTTGTTGCCGTACTTTCAAAGCGCAGTGCTTTTGGGTCTTGAGCGACAATGGTCCAGCCCATGGTTTTAGCGACAGTTAATGCTTTTTGATAAGCCGCTTCTACCGATAAGTCTGACGCAATTGGTTGAATATTGGGAAAAGCTTGCAGTTGCTGCGCGGCAATCTCTTCTCCGCCATATACCAAACTATTTTTAGCGCCAACCCGGCTGTCAGTTAAAAACTCAAACTGCGGTGGTGATTGAGTATTGGTAGTAATATCGTGAATAGGTGGGTATTTCACTGGTTTGATAACCAACGCCATAATGCTCGGCGACAATATAGCTAAGCCCAGTAATAGCGCTATTGTAGAGGTTAATATGCCTTTGCCCTTAGCGTTACTGTCTTGCTTAATGGTAAAGCTGGTCACTAATGCCAGCACCGCAACCACGACCACTAAATAACCCAACAGGTTATTGTAATTACGACTGGCCATAAAGCCGACAATAGGGTCCCACAATCCCAGTGACGAGCCAAAAACCATCAAAGCAGCAATCGCGACTGCGACGATGGCAACCACCAACGAAATATTACCTACATAACCTTTTTGCATAACATTAATCCTTTAGGAAACTCTAATTAATCCAACTTCACTCAGTATATAGACCAGAATTTTTCGGAATATATTACTGAAATAACAAAATATATTCTAATTAATCTCAAATCGTCATTACTGCAGAACGAGATGGCTTCAGACGAGATAATTAGCCGCTCACGTCACGGCTTCTTTGGATATCATTCTTAATATGCCGCGTTAGGATCAAGCCCTAAACGACGCATGGTGCGGATTAAATTGCTTCTATCCAGCTGTAAACTTCTGGCAACAGCGGCTAAATTACCTCTTTCGGTCGCTAATACCGTCTGTATTATTTGTCGTTGGTACTCATCGGTTGAATCACGTAGTCCAAGGGTTAACACCTGCGATAATGCAGCTGCGGCATTACTGTCGCTGATATTATCAACCTCGGCTATTGCTGGTGCTACTGTATGGCTCACAACAAACTCTGAACCGAGATGAACACGACTTATGTTAATGATACTGGCATGACGCCCTTGCTCGCTAATAGCCCTTAACGCAGCTCGACTGAGTAAGTGTTCTAACTCACGCACATTGCCAGGCCAATGGTATTGAGTTAACTGATCAATGGCGGTTTGCTGTAACCTCAGTTTCGCGACGCCAAGCTGATGTTGGTTTTTTTCTAAAAAATAGCCAGCCAGTAAAATAACGTCTTTACCACGATCCCGTAATGGTGGCACAGGTAAAGGATACACACTCAAGCGATGATATAAGTCAGCCCTAAAGCGACCTTCTTTGACTTCTAACTGTAAATTACGGTTAGTAGCGGCAACAATTCTGACATCCACCACGATAATATTATCGCTGCCGACTCGTTGAATTTCACCGTTTTGCAACGCACGTAGTAACTTAGCTTGCACCGCAAGTGGTAACTCACCCACTTCATCTAAAAATAATGTCCCACCATCAGCCAATTCAAAGCGGCCGCGACGGTCACTTACCGCACCAGAATACGCGCCTTTTACGTGACCAAATAATTCACTTTCAACGATGCTTTCTGGCAATGCAGCACAGTTAATTTGTACTAGTAGTTGCTCGCTGCGACGTGATTGCTGATGAATACTTTTGGCAACCAGCTCTTTACCCACGCCAGTTTCGCCAGTGATTAATACCGATAGATCGCTGGCTGCAACGGTATTTATCTCAGACAATAAATCCGTAATTGCGACACTGTTTCCAATAATACTCGACGGTCCAGCAGTCGCTAACATGCACTGCGCCACTTGATGATTACGTTCAACTTGCACTTCTAATGCTTCAATATGTTCACTGGTACTAATCGCAGCGGCCACAGCAGCAATATAAGCGCGGGTTTCGGTTGGGTTAAGCGCATCAAAGCTACCTGCTTTCATGGCGTCTAAGGTTAAAACGCCCCACGCTTTACCGTCGATATAAATGGTACTGCCCATGCAGTCATGCACGTGCAATTGTTCACTACCATCATCGACTAAACCGTCGTAGGGATCGGGCAGTGTTGAGTCGGCATCAAAGCGGGTAATATGTGGGTTAGCTAAAATTTGCTGTAAGCGTGGATGGTGGTTGATCGAAAACTGTCTAGCGAGGGCTTGTTGCTTTAGCCCTACAACAGCCACAGGGACTAAATGATCATGTTTAAGTTTTAACAAGGCCACTACGTCACATGGTATAGCGCGCTGAATCGCTAAAATCAGTCGTAAGTATCGTTCCGATTTTATCAGGTCACGATTTAAGTCTTCTACAATGTCGATAAAGGGAACAATATTCATAATATGTCAAATTAACCCAATTTAGGTTAATTTGACATATATATTGATCTAGGTCAAATTAACCCTTATGAAAATTATACCTGCTAAATCAGCTAGATAAATATTGGCGTGTTCTGTGCAATGTATGGGTAGACAAGGTAATTGATTGAAGCTTATCGCTATTTTACTCCCTAGAAGGAAATCATTAATGTTAGACACTGCAACTGTTCAAATTATTAAAGCCACCGTTCCGGCTCTGCAAATTTACGCTAATGACATCACCAGCCATTTTTATCCATTACTGTTTGCACAGCATCCAGAAGTATTACCATTTTTCAATCAAACTAACCAAGCCAAAGGCACTCAGCCTAAAGCACTGGCAAATGCGGTTATTGCTTACGGTGCCAATATTGATGAATTGGGCAATTTAAGTGATGCCGTTAGTAAAATCGTTCAAAAGCATGTTGCATTAGGCATTTTACCTGAACAATATGACGCTGTTGGCAGTTGTTTAATACAAGCCATTAAAGCCGTACTCGGTGATGCTGCAACAGACGAAGTGATTGATGCTTGGACCAAGGCTTACGGCCAATTAGCCAACATATTGATTGCGGCGGAAGAATCAATTTATACAGCTAAAGAGCAACAACAAGGTGGTTGGCGTGGCGAGCGTGACTTTATTTTAGTCAAACGTGTAGATGAAAGCTCAGTGATTACCTCATTCTACTTTCAACCTTTTGATAATAAAGGCTTACCAAAATTTGATGCTGGGCAATTTTTGACCTTAGTATTTGATGATATCGACGGCGTATCAATGCGTCGTAACTACAGTCTATCTGACGCGGCAGGCAAAGATTACTTAAGAATTAGCGTCAAGCGTGAACCTAATGGCGTGGTTTCAAATCACTTACATAACAATATTCAGTTAGGCGATAAAGTGAAATTACGTGCACCCAGTGGCGATTTCATCTTACGAAAAAACACCAAGCCGTTAATATTATTGACTGGCGGTGTCGGTATTACTCCTGCGATTAGTATGCTCAATACTGAAGCGGGTTCAGGACGCGATATTCGCTTTATTCATGCGGCCATAAATAGTGATGTCCATGCGTTTAAACAGCATGTCGATCAACTTGCCTCAACACATGACCATATAAAACCTTTGTATGTTTACAGCCAACCAGAACAACACTGCCAACCTCATGCCACTGGGTTTATTGATGCATCAATCATTGCAGAGCAACTCCCTGCAGACCGCGATGTAGAATTTTACCTGCTTGGCCCTACCGGTTTTATGAAAGCAGCATTGGCCATCGCCACCAGCTTAGGTGTACCAGCAAGCCAAATTCATTATGAATTCTTCGGCCCAGCTGAAGCATTAACCGCTTAATAGCCCAACAAACCAGTGAGATAAAAAAAGCCCTGAGCGTTAACTCAAGGCTTTTTAGTTATTGATAAAAACGATTAAACCTGTGACTGGAGATGTCCTAGAACGGGATATCGTCATCCCAATCTTCATCTTCTCAATGATTAAATACTCAATTAGCTTAAATAAACTGGATTGCGCACATGGTCAAATCATCCTGAAACTCTGAAAAACCGCAAAACTGTTTCATTTGCTGCTCCAGATACTCCAGCATAGCTTCGGGTTCATCGGGTGCTGCGCTGATGGCTTTTTCTAAGCGATCGAAACCAAATAATTCTTTGTGGGCATTTTGCGTTTCGATGACCACATCGGTATACACAAATAAGATATCACCTACATCAACACTAACCCGGTAGGTATCCCAATTTTGCTCACGCAGTACCCCAATAGGAATGCCACCTTGATCTAAGGCAACCAGCCTGTTGGCTTTTTTCAAATAGGCGTGAGGATGGCCTGCATTAGCATAAATAAGTTCTTTCTCTTGGAAGTTATAACGCATTACTGTAGCGGTTAAAAAGCTGCCACGAGGCTTTTTAGTGAAAAAATGTTGATTGATATAATTAAGCACTTCAGAAGAACTACTGTTTAAATCTTTCGGTTCAAAGGTGCGTAAGATGGCATCTATCATGGCGGTTTCTACTGCCGCGGCAGGGCCGTGACCCGATACGTCAGCAATAATCATTCCGATATCACCCTGGACATCTGGGCGACTTTTACCAAGGTCGACAATGTCTAAATAATCACCACCAGCACCTTTCATCGCTTTATAGGTATAAGCCATTTTAACAGAGCTGAGTACGATACCTTTGTCTGGCAACATCAATTGCTGCAAGCGCGAAATTTCTTCTATCTCATCGCGGATCCACACCTGGGCAGCGTTAAGTTGTGATGACGCTTCGGAAAACTGGAAGCTTTTTAGCTGGTACAAAAGCCTAAAATACAACGAGCTAACATGATGCGATTCAGTTCCTGCAGGTAAATTAAGCAGAATAATACAGTCAAATAAGCTCGATTCTTTACCAAAAGGCAGTACCCAACACACTTTACCATCGTCCTTTAGAGGCACAATTTCCGTAATACTGTGTTGTAACGACAATGCTTTAAATTGTTGATAGAGCCGGGTGTAATGCTCATCACACAAGGATGAAAAATTACAGCTGACTTGGCCATTTTTTTTAATTAAGTAATAATTAAACTCACTTAATGTGACTGCCAAATTGGTTTTAAACCATAAGGTTTCATCAATAATGCTGTTAGCTAATGCTCTATCAATATTCAAGGGTAACCTTACTTTTGGGCTAATTTAGCAGCAAGGGCTTCATTCAAACCAGTGACACCGCTTTTTTTCAAAGTACTTTTATAGTCGTTACTAAAGGTACGGATCATCGATAAACCTTCAGCAACAAAATCGTAAATTTTCCATTCATTATTACGTTGATAAAGCTGATATGAAACCGGAATGATATTTTCTTTGGTATGAATTTCAGTATCTACCGATGCATAAACCTTTTTCTTGATTGTTTCATTGGTGTAATCAACCGTTTGATTATCATACTGTTCTAGCAACACAATATAGGTATCGACTAATACGCCTTTTAACAACACCATAAATTGACGTTTTTCGGTATCGCTTGCCTGTCTCCAATACTTACCTAACACTCGTTGTGCAGAGGCTTGTATGTCGACGTGTTTTTCAATCACATCACTGAGTGATTGTTTTTTCTGTTCGACTGACAAGGCGCTATTTGATGCGATACTAATGATATCTGTCACACCTAATTTAACGCGTTCTGTTGGTTCTTGTGCCGCCAAAGCTAGAGACGGCATCACTAGCATCATGATTAAAAAAATTATTGATTTCATTATTTATCCTGACTAAACATATATTTGCTTATTAACTCTTCGATGCTGATTGATGATTCTGTTTCAATAAACTCTTCACCATCTGCCATGTTTATTTCTGAACCACCGGTAGATATTTTAACAAATCTGTCGCCAATAATACCTGATGTACGAATAGAGGCTATCGAATCATCAGGTACGGTAATCGCATTATCTAATGATATTTTAACCACTGACTCATACGCTTTAGGGTCGTAATTAATCGATTGAATTAATCCAACACGTACACCTGACATTTCGACAAAGGCACCTTCTTTTAAACCTGAAGAATTTTCAAATTTAGCCACTAAGGTGTAGTTACCACTATTAGTGACCGATGCTCCACCAATGGTAATTGACATAAATACCAAGGCCCCAATCCCGAATAATACAAACAGGCCGACGAGAAAATTGACGTAATTGTTTTTCATTGAAACCTCTAGTTATAGCGCTAATGAGCTAACGATATAGTCACTAAATAACATAATAATTGCACTCATTACCACCGCCTGAGTGGTGCCATTGCTGACGCCTTCAGCGCCCATATTTTTTTGATTTAAGTGTAAATAAAAGCCGTAATATAAAGGTATCCACATAATAAACAAACCAAATACCAGTGACTTTATTTGACCAACCAGCACATCTTTAAAGCTAATGGTATCCATTACACCTTGAATATATGCACCAGGACTTTCTCCTTGAATGTGTACTCCAACGATATAGCCACCGCCAATGCCCACCAAGTCAAAAACGGCCGTTAGCATAGGCACACAAAACAACGCCGCTAACAGTCTTGGCAGCATCACATAGCGGTAACTGTTAATCGCCATGCAATCAAGCGCATCAAATTGTTGCTCGTTACGCATAATACCAATTTCTGAACAGGTCGCAGAGCCAACTCGTGCTATTACCATTAATGCTGTCATCACCGGACCTAATTCTTTAATCAGGCTCAAGGCAACTGCCGAACCCAATAAATCCACTGAACCAAATCGCACTAAGGTATCGTAAAACTGCAGCGCCACAACCATACCGGTAAAGAGCGCCGCAACAATAATGACAATTAAAGACCGATTACCAATAAAATATATCTGCTTAATCACTTGCTTAAATGACACCAGCCCAGTGAATAGGCTGCTGACGATACGCATTAAAAATAATGTTGCTAGGCCAACACTTTCAATATTTTTACGCGTTGCGGCACCTAAGTTACTGACTGAATTAAACAAGGCATTCATTATTTTTCATCCTTATTTAACAAACGATTGAGATAAACCTCACCATCATCTCTGTAAGTGTTCGGTTGACGGTTGATCATGTTTTGAATGCGTTCATCTGGCGAGTTTTTAATCTCATCAACGGTGCCATTCGCCACCACTTCACCCGCAAACAATACCACCACGCGATCGGCAATTTTAAACACACTTTCTAGCTCATGAGTGACCACCACTATGGTCATGTTCATGGCATCTCTCAAAGTGAGAATAAGCTCGTCAAGTTCAACTGCAGTTGTGGGATCAAGCCCTGCTGAAGGTTCATCAAAAAACAGTAATTTAGGGTCCATAATTACGGCCCTAGCCAGTCCTGCTCGTTTTAGCATGCCGCCTGATAATTCCGAAGGCATTAGATGGCCTGTTCCAGCCATGTTCATTAATTCAAGCTTCATCCGCACCATAATATCAATGGTTTGGGTATCCAACGAAGTGTTGTGCTCTAAAGGTAACCTGACATTATCTGCCACCGTTAATGAACTCAGTAGTGCACCGCCTTGGAAAGCCACGCCCATTTTTTTGCGTAAGTTACGTAATTGCTTATTTTTAGCCGTGAAAATATTCACACCATCAATCATGATAGTGCCTGACGTAGGGGTTTTAAGCCCAAGCATATGGTTAAGCAAGGTACTTTTACCAGAACCAGATCCGCCCATCACCACCAGAATTTCGCCGGGGTTGACCTCTAAATTGACGTCTTTGAGTACATGGGTATCGCCATATTGGGCAAACAAATGCTCTACAGTAATGATAGGGTTAACCATTGTTACTCACAGCACTTACTGAATCAGCTAAGTTAAACACCGTGTTTAAACGGGTTAGTTGCAGTACTTGAAGCGGTGAACCATTGGCACCAACGATATGAAATTCAGTGTCATTCTCTCTGGCTTCATTGAAAGCTTCAACCAGTGAAGCCATGCCTGAACTATCGATATATTGCAGGTGGGTGAAATCGACAATGATGTTATTTTTACTCTTAATTAATTTTATGATGTCGAGTTTGATACTGCGAGAGTTGCTCAGATCGACCTCGCCATAAAGCTTAACTACTTGGTAATTGTTATGTGTCTCAATTTCAATATTCATTTAATATCACTCAAATTTAACCGTCAGTTCTAGCCAGTTACCTTTGCCTTTATGTGGGATAAGTCTTACTTTTTCAGCCACATAATGAATAAGACAAAGGCCTAACCCACCTGGTTTACATAAATTGTTTTCTGCCGGTATTAATTGCTTGTCAGTAATCTGCGAACACACATCTTTAATCACAAATAGCGCATGCTCATCATCACTGCTGACCACGATTTCTATACAGCCCTTTTTCGACATGTGATAACCATGACGAATAACATTGGCACAAGCCTCATCAACGGCCAATACGATTTCATTGACTTTACCTTCGCTAAAAGGAAAATCGCGGCATGCATCTACCACAAATTCGCGAATATTTTTTAATTCACTCGTACAAGATGAAAACGTTTTGATGTTTGACATTGGCTAGTCCGTTACCTTGTAATCAGTGTGATCGTCTGATTTGTCGTCTGCAGGTGCGTCATTTAATAGCTCATCATCTAATAGTTCGTCATCAAACTCTAGATCAAATTCGTCAGATTCAGTCTCATCCACTTTACCGTCATTGACCAAGTGAGCATCTCGCTGCAAATAGACATCTTTAACATAGCCATAAGGATCTAACGATCCGTCTAATATGGGTTCATATTGCTTAAAATCAATCCGACTGTCTAAACCTTCCAACACAAACTTTCCGGCCCTTTGTTCAAACGACAGAATAGATAAGGGATACACAAAAACATCAACAAAATCGCCGACGGTATTACGTGCAGTACTGGCGCCATAAACAGGCCACATAATGAAAGGCCCATTGCCAATACCCCAAACACCAAAGGTTTGCGCAAATGTTTCTTCTTTTTTCACTAATCCCATATCGGTAGCAGGATCAAAAAGACCCACAAGGCCGATTGTGGTGTTGACGACAAAACGTAAAACACTGCTACCGCTGTCGGTCACTTTCCATTGTAAGAGGTTATTTACTGCATAAAGAGGTTCACTTAGATTTGATAGCAGATTTGTCACACCTTGTCGGATCGGCTGAGGGATGGTTTCATAGCCTTCAGCTGCTGGTTTTAAAGCATATTTGTCCATGACCTGGTAATTAAAGTCCCAGCTTTTTCGATTAACCGCTTCGAATGGATCACCCGCTGTTGAGGTGCTAGCGCAGCCACTAAAAAATAGTAAAGTGGCGCCAATAACTAACAGTCGACCAATTATTCCCACTCATTCCTCCGGCTTTTTTCAAAAAATATCTGCTAACTATATCGGTATTAAGCACGACATTTAATATCGTTAATGTCACTCAAGAGTGAAAATATAACATTAAAACGGTCAAAACTATTAGTACAATTTTGATTGATCGTTCAAAAACGACTTGTGTCATCTAAAAACCCGTTAAGCGATTAAGCTTAATCATTAAGGCATGACTTAATCTATATATCGGTTACTTATTGAATATTGGTCAGTATTGCTCCGCCGCACATAATTTATTCAGACTATTACAAGCCATTATGAATCATTTGTTTAATTTTGTGGGCCTTCACAAAATGATCCAATTGGTGTGTTTGAATCCACCATGTTGCCGCTTCCATCAGCAATTGAGGATTATCATTTTTGTTGGCAAAAAATGCATAAAATGACAAACCGACGTTATCGCCTTTCGCCGCAATTTTTTTATCACACACGGCAATAATTTTCGCTCTTAACTCATCTCTCATTATTCAGCCTCAACTCGGGTTAAGAAGTGGAATATATAAGGCAAAGTGACAACATTCGGCCTATTTCATATCAAATACCTTACAACATCGTTAATATCATGTGCGGCCGATTGGCTCACTACAAATGCCGGAATACAGCCATGTATAACGCCAAGGCATCTTCGACAATATGCCTCAATACCTGCTTCAAGTAATCAACAAAAGTGATCATAGAGAAAGCCCAGTTAACAGCGTAGACTTGATGCCTACTGTTTTTGATTCAGAGAACGAGACTCGCCATGAAATTCCTTGTTGATATTCACGCGCATACTATAGCGTCAACTCACGCTTATAGTACCTTCCATGATTACCTTTGTGTTGCGAAAGCCAAAGGTATCAAGTTATTCGCCATTACCGATCATGGCCCAGATATGGCTGATGCGCCCCATTTTTGGCACTTTGTAAATATGAGAGTGTTACCTAGAATTGTTGACGGTGTTGGCGTGCTGCGCGGCATTGAAGCGAATATCAAAAATGAACATGGCGAGATTGATTTTTTTGGTGATTATTTAAAAGAGCTCGATATTGTGTTGGCAGGGTTCCATGAACCCGTTTTCCCACCATCGACTAGAGAGGCTCACACTACAGCACTCATCAACTGTATTGAAAGTGGTAATGTCGACATTATTACTCACCCAGGCAACCCTGCTTATCCAATCGATATTAAGCGCGTCGCCGCTGCCGCTGCCAAACATAACGTGGCGCTAGAGATAAATAACTCCTCTTTTTTGACGTCGAGAAAAGGCAGTACATGTAACTGTATTGAAATAGCTAATGCAGTAAAAGCAGCAGGTGGACTGCTCGTTATGGGTTCTGACTCGCATGTTGCTTTTAGCTTAGGCGAGTTTGAAAAAGCCATTGAGGTCATTGAAACAGTGGAATTTCCAATTGAACGCTTACTGAACCGTAGCCCCAAAGCGTTGTTGAGCTTTCTGACGGCAAGAGGTCATAAGTCACTTGATGAATACTCTGCTTTAATCGAATAAAACATTTTATATCCTAAAACTGCCACAGTGATATTTACACCATAAAGATACTGCTGGCAGAGTCAGTCTCGTTGCTTCTCTAACGTAGAAAACAAAAAGGCCTGCAAAAGCAGGCCTTAAAAGTTTTAATCAACACATTGGATTATGTAATCTCTAGTGAAGATTAGAACGGAATATCGTCATCCCAGCCTTCATCTAAATCTGGAGTGAAGTTTTGTTGTGGCTGTGGTGCTGGACGCTGTGCAGGAGCATTTTGTGGTTGGAAATTACCCTGAGGTGCAGCGGCTGGCTTTGGTGCATAAGCAGGTGCAGCTTGTTGCGCTGGCGCAGATTGTTGCTGGTAACCACCACCTTGCTGGCCAGCATTAGGCTGAGCTTGGTAAGCTTCATTACCTGCAGCAGGCGCAGTTTGATTGTATTGCGCTTGTGGCTGACGAGCTTGAGGTGCTGATGCGGGACGAGACTGTTGTTGTCCCATATTTTGTCCGGCGTTTTGCCCAGAGCTTTGACCTTGCCCTTGATACTGACCACCACCGGCATTATCACCTGAGTTGCGGCTGTCTAACATTTGCATTTCCATAGCGTTGATTTCAGTCTTATAACGGTCTTGACCGGTAGTCTGATCTTGCCACTTACTGGTTTGCAATTTGCCTTCTAAATAAACTTTAGAGCCTTTCTTTAAGTACTCGCCAGCAATTTCCGCAAGACGACGATACATAACAATGTTGTGCCACTCGGTACGTTCTTGCATTTGACCTTGTTGGTCTTTCCACGACTCACTTGTCGCTATAGTAAAGTTGGCAACAGCATTGCCGTTTGGCATGTAACGAACCTCAGGATCTTTACCTAAGTTACCGACCAAAATCACTTTATTCACACCACGACTAGCCATCGAAATCTCCTGAGATTTTTATCTGTTTACTTTAACTGAATACTAAGCTGAATGATCTACACGATCTAATTCACAGAGCCTAACACAGCTCGCGCTTCGCTTAAATTGAATTTATCATCGACCTTTAAATAAGCCACTTTCTCTTCGAGCACCACAATGGCCTCTACAACACCGATTAACTGTGACAATTTACTGGCCATATCTTGTGCATCGCTTCTATCTTTTACTGTAGCTTCAAGAGTATAGCTTTTCAATAATACAGGCTTTTGCATACCGAGGGTCAAAAATAACCACACACACATTAGCCCTAGCGCAACAAAAAACACTCCCGATGCGCCGACGAGCTGATAAGCTCCGCCGCCTAACATGCCGCCACAAAAAGCGCCTAAAAATTGACTAGTTGAATACACGCCCATAGCCGAACCTTTATCGCCGACAGGACAAAACTTAGCAATCAAACTTGGCAATGATGCTTCAAGGTAATTAAAGCCGGTGAAAAATAGCACTACAGCGCCACTTAACACCCAAAGGTTATCGGCATACAGCCCCATCGCGGCAAGTGACACCATCATGATCATTAACGACAACTGGAACATGGTTTTGGTGTTGTTGCGTTTCACCCCAATGATAATTAACGGCACCATTAAGAAAAATGCACCAACAAAAGCGGGGAAGTACAGCATCCAATGCTTTTCTTTGACTAAACCGGCATCCACCAAATCGAGCGGCAATGCAACAAACACCGCGGTTAGCACTAAGTGCAGAATAAAAATACCTGCATCTAGGCGAAATAACTGCGGGTCTAACAACATACGCTTTAATTTTGTCGGAGTGGCGACCGTATCGCCTTTAGGCGCTTGGCTAATAGGATTGGGAACAAAAAACTGCACAATTAACATGCCCAATACTGCCAGAACTGCGGTTAATAAAAACAACCCCGTTAAGCCCATGTATTGCGCCACAATAGGCCCGACCAATAATGACAAGGCAAATGAAAAGCCAATACACATGCCGATAATCGCCATGACTTTAGTGCGCTGCTCGTCTCGGGTTAAATCGGCGGCAAGCGCTAACACGGCGGCAGCTATTGCGCCCATACCTTGGACTGCGCGACCAAACACTACCCCGTAAATGTGATCCGATGATGCGGCAATTAAACTACCAATGGCAAACAATACCAAGCCACCTAGAATAATCGGCTTACGTCCGTATTTGTCGGACAAAATGCCCATTGGGATCTGTAAAAAAGCCTGGGTTAATCCGTAAGCACCAATGGCAATACCCACCCATAGCGGTGAAAAGCCTTCAAGGTGCTGACCATACAGCGCGAAGACAGGCATAATCATAAACAATCCCATCATTCGTAAACCAAACACACTGGCTAACGAAAATGCGACCTTTTTCTCCATACCCGACAGTCCATTACTGGCCATGCTGTTGCCCTTCGATAAGTAATTCAACAATATTATAAGGTGCGCATATTATCACAGCGCCAGAAATTAGCTCAAAAGGAAATCACAGTTTTTGATATAAGGTGTTTTATCTGCGCATGTTAAACTTTAGCTGAGTTTTATGCGTACCATGAAACCAACATAGTCAAAATTGATATGAAGTCCCCCAACAAACTATGCGATACTGATCGCTGTTTTGTTTTACATAAGTCATAGAGTGATATAGATGGATAAAATTGAAATACGCGGTGCCCGAACCCACAATCTTAAGAACATCAATCTAACCATTCCCCGTGACAAACTTATTGTGATAACTGGGTTATCCGGTTCAGGAAAATCATCATTAGCCTTCGATACTTTGTATGCAGAAGGCCAACGTCGTTATGTCGAATCGCTGTCGGCGTATGCGCGTCAATTCTTGAGCTTAATGGAAAAACCCGATGTAGATCATATTGAAGGCCTTAGCCCTGCCATTTCAATTGAACAAAAATCAACCTCGCACAATCCGCGATCGACCGTCGGTACCATTACCGAAATCTATGACTATTTACGCTTGTTGTTTGCCCGTGTGGGCGAACCTCGCTGCCCAACGCATAATCAGCCGTTGTCAGCGCAAACAGTGAGTCAAATGGTGGATAAAGTGTTGGCGATGCCGGCAGATAGCCGTCAAATGCTGCTTGCGCCAGTGGTTAACGACCGTAAAGGTGAGCACGTTAAGTTGCTGGAAAGCTTATCGGCACAAGGCTACATCCGCGCCCGTATTGACGGTGAAGTATGTGACTTAACCGATCCTCCAACATTAGATTTACACATCAAACATACCATTGAAGTGGTTGTCGATCGCTTCAAAGTACGCGAAGACATGAAACAGCGCTTGGCTGAGTCGTTTGAAACCGCTTTAGAATTATCTGGTGGCATTGCAAAAATTGCCAGTATGGATGATAGCAAAGCCGAAGAACTGATATTTTCAGCTAATTTCGCGTGTCCGCATTGTGGCTATTCGATGGCCGAACTTGAGCCGCGTATTTTCTCGTTTAACAATCCGGCCGGTGCTTGTCAAACTTGTGATGGTTTAGGTGTGCAGCAGTTTTTTGACCCTGAACGAGTCATTGCTAATGATGAACTATCGTTAGCTGGCGGCGCGATTAGAGGCTGGGACCGACGCAACTTTTACTATTTCCAAATGCTCAGCTCTCTAGCCGAACATTATAAGTTTGATGTTGAGAAGCCATATGCCGAACTAAGTGACAAAGTTAAAAAGATTGTCTTATATGGTTCTGGCAAACAAAACATTGCCTTTAAGTACATTAATGACCGCGGCGATGTTGTGATCCGTAACCATCCGTTTGAAGGCATTTTAAATAATATGGATCGCCGTTACCGTGAAACCGAAAGTAACTCGGTGCGCGATGAGCTGTCTAAATTTATTAATATGCAGCCGTGTAACAGCTGTGGTGGTTCGCGCTTACGTGAAGAAGCCCGTAACGTATTTATTGGTGAGTTAAACCTACCGCAACTGACCATTTGGTCGATTGGCGAAGCTAAACAATACTTCGACACCGTCGTGTTTGAAGGACAACGCGCGCAAATTGCCGAGAAAATCTTAAAAGAGATCAGTCAACGCCTTGGCTTCTTGGTCAATGTGGGGCTTAACTATTTAAGCTTGTCGCGCTCAGCTGAAACCTTATCGGGTGGCGAGGCGCAACGTATTCGCCTAGCCAGCCAAATTGGAGCGGGTTTAGTGGGCGTGATGTACGTGCTTGATGAGCCTTCAATTGGTTTGCATCAACGCGATAACGAACGTTTATTACAAACCCTGATCCATCTGCGTGATTTAGGCAATACCGTGATTGTGGTTGAACACGATGAAGATGCGATTCGCTTAGCAGATCACATTATCGATATTGGCCCAGGTGCCGGCGTACATGGCGGTGAAGTCATTTGTGACGGTACGCTAGAAGATATTCTTAACTGTGAAGCGTCGGTTACGGGCCAATATATTTCCGGTAAAAAGCAAATACACATTAGTGACCAGCGCACCCCTATCGATCCGAAAAAGGTGATTGAGTTATTTGGCGCATCGGGTAATAACCTAAGAGATGTTGATTTAACCATTCCAGTTGGATTGTTTACCTGTGTTACTGGCGTATCGGGTTCAGGTAAATCGACACTGATTAACGACACTTTCTTTAAAATTGCCCATAGGATGCTCAATGGCGCTACCGTAGATGAACCTGCACCTTACAGAAGTATTGAAGGCATGGATCATTGCGACAAAGTCGTCGATATTGATCAAAGTCCTATTGGCCGCACGCCACGCTCGAACCCTGCCACCTATACGGGTATTTTCACCCCAATACGTGAACTGTTTGCTGGCACACAAGAATCGCGCACCCGTGGTTATCAAGTGGGTCGCTTCTCGTTTAACGTCAAGGGCGGTCGTTGTGAAGCCTGCCAAGGTGATGGGTTAATTAAAGTGGAAATGCACTTTTTACCTGATGTTTATGTGCCTTGTGATTCGTGTAAAGGTAAGCGTTATAACCGCGAAACCTTAGAAGTAAAATACAAAGGCAAAAACATTCACGAAGTGCTGCAAATGACGGTTGAAGACGCTCGTGGCTATTTTGATGCGATTCCATCTATTTCACGTAAATTGCAAACCTTAATGGATGTCGGCTTGTCGTACATTCGCTTAGGGCAAAGCGCGACAACCTTATCTGGCGGTGAAGCTCAGCGCGTTAAACTGGCCAAAGAGCTGTCTAAACGCGATACAGGTAAAACCTTATACATTTTAGATGAACCCACTACAGGGCTTCACTTTGCCGATATTCAACTATTGTTAGAAGTACTGCATCGCTTAAAGTCTCATGGCAACACTGTCGTGGTGATTGAGCATAATTTAGATGTGATTAAAACCGCAGACTGGATTATCGATTTAGGCCCTGAAGGTGGTGCTGGCGGCGGCATGATTTTAGCTGCAGGCAGCCCAGAAGAAGTAGCAGAGCACCCAGAGTCTCATACCGCGAGATTCTTAAAGCCGATGTTGGCGCTTCACAATAAACGTGTAAAGGCTAAAAAAGCCAAATAACACGCTGAGATAAAATACCAAACCTTAGGTGAATAAGAGGAGAGCACATTATGTTTACGACTCAAATTCACCTCAAGGTATTGGCTATGATGTTATTGTGCTGCTTACTCAATGCCTGCAGCCAAACACCTCAACAATGCTCGTCAGCTATTATCACCTCTTGGTCTAGCGCCCATAGCCAAATTACTGAAGATATCACCACACTGAGTTCCACTGAATTTCAAGGCCGCAAGACTGACTCTGAAGGCGCCCGCCTCACTCAAGCGTATTTAATCACACGATTTACAGAGATGGGCTTACAACCCTGGCAGTCAAATTTTGCCGTCCCGTTTAGTTTTCAACATCAATTTTCGACCGTCTCTGGGGTCAATATTATTGCCACTATTGCGGCAAGAAATAGCTCAAACCGATGGCGAGTGATTACCGCTCATTATGATCACTTAGGTCAAACGGCCAATAAAATGTATCCAGGTGCTGATGATAATGCCTCAGGCATTGCCGGAATGATGGCAATTGCAGCCCAATGGCAGGAAAATCCGCCGTTAGATGATGTTAATTTGATGATTGTGGCAACCGACGCTGAAGAACCAGGCTTATATGGCAGCTATGAATTAGTGACGTTATTGCAGCAATACCCACAGATGGACATTGAGCTAAGTGTAAACTTGGACATGATAGGTCATCCAGATCGGCGCAGAGCAATCTACATGGAAGGGCAAAAAAATCTGTCAAATTTTGAGTCAATCAAACCATTGTTGATGCAACAGACCCAATTATGTATTCGCACTCATCACACAAATTTACTAAGTGGCCGGATGAAAAAAAGTGATTGGCTCAGAGCGTCAGACCATTACCCATTTCATAAAGCCGGCTACTCCTGGGTGTATTTTGGCGTGCCACCCCATGCGCAATATCATACGGCCGACGACACAATAGCCACGTTAGACATCGACTTTATTGTGGCGGTTGCTGAAACAGTATATCAAATGCTCAGCATCGATAAGCTGACCAAGGCCCCATAAACAGCCTAATTCACGCCAACAAATGTTCATTTTTCAACCAATTAACAAATCTTAAAAATCAAGAATCAGGCCAATCTTAAACTAGAATAGGCAATTTAATGTTTATTTTCAGTTTTTACGTGGTCAACTAGCATTGTTGCTGCTATAATACGCCCCCTTATCGGCGCGGGAAATCGACACGGGGTTGATTTTCTGTCTGTGAAACTTTAGCACGAGCTTCCGAACTTCGTGCGCATCCACAAGGCTACAACTCAATGTCATCTGAAAGAACTTTCCGCGAACTCGGCCTGTCTGAGTCTTTGTTGCGTTCGCTTGACGAGTTAGGTTATGAAAACCCAACTCCTATTCAAGCTGCTAGTATCGACCCGCTTATGGCTGGTAAAGATATTATCGGTCAAGCACAAACCGGTACCGGTAAAACAGGCGCGTTTGCCCTGCCTTTACTAAACAAAATCGACATGAAAATCAATGCTCCACAGATTTTAGTGTTAGCACCAACCCGCGAATTAGCGGTTCAAGTTGCCGAAGCATTTGGTAGTTATGCCAAATTCATGAAAGGCTTCCACGTACTACCGATTTACGGTGGTCAAAGCATGCAACAACAATTAAACGCCCTTAAGCGTGGACCACAAGTGATTGTTGGTACTCCTGGTCGTGTAATGGATCACATGCGTCGTGGCACATTAAAGCTAGATAATCTAAAAGCCTTAGTATTAGACGAAGCCGATGAAATGCTAAAAATGGGCTTCATCGATGATATCGAATGGGTATTAGAGCACAAGCCTACTGACAGCCAACTTGCATTATTCTCTGCCACTATGCCTGAGCAAATTAAGCGCGTTGCAGCTAAGCACTTAACAAACCCAGTGAACATCAGCATAGCGTCTAGCCAGACAACTGTTGAGTCTATCGACCAACGTTATGTGCAAGTATCACAACACAATAAACTAGAAGCGTTAGTACGTGTTTTAGAAGTTGAAAATACTGAAGGTATTATCATCTTCGTTCGTACCCGTAACAGCTGTGTTGAATTAGCAGAAAAATTAGAAGCCCGTGGTTATGCTTCATCTCCATTACATGGTGACATGAATCAACAAGCACGTGAGCGTGCTGTTGAGCAGCTTAAGCGCGGCAAGTTAGACATTTTAATCGCGACTGACGTTGCGGCACGTGGTCTAGACGTTGAACGTATTGGACACGTAGTAAACTACGATATTCCTTATGATTCAGAAGCCTATGTTCACCGCATCGGTCGTACAGGTCGTGCTGGTCGTACTGGTATGGCAATCCTATTTGTAACCAATCGTGAAATGCGCATGTTACGCACTATCGAACGCGCTACAAACAGCCGTATTTCGCCAATGAAAGTGCCTAGCCCTGAATCAGTTGCAGAGCGTCGTTTATCTCGTTTAGGCGAGCAAATCCAAGAAACCATTAACGGTGACTTAGATTTCATGAAAAACGCTGTAGCTGAATTATGTCAACAGCTTGAAGTTGATACCGATTTACTGGCTGCTGCATTGTTACAACAAGTACAGCAAGAGCGTCCACTACAGTTACCAACGATTACCGAACGTCAACGTGATTCACGTGACGAACGTAGTGATCGTGGTAGTGACCGTGGTGATCGCAATAGTAGCAGCGACCGTCCACGCCGTGAACGCAGTGACCGTGGCGAGCGTAGTAGCCGTCCAGCACCAAATAGCTTTGGTGATGCAGAAGGCTTAAAAGATAACCCAGACGTTAAAATGAATCGTTATGTTATCGATGTAGGTCGTGAAAATGGTGTTGGTGTAGGTAATATCGTTGGCGCTATCGCTAACGAAGCAAACATCGATAGCCGTTTCATTGGTCAAATCCAATTGTTTGATCAAGTCACAACCGTTGATTTACCAGACGGAATGCCTAAAGACATCCTTTCGCACCTAAGAAAAGTGCGTGTGTGTGGTCGTCCTTTAAACATTCGTGAAGCGGGTGATGAAGTGTTTGCTGACACGACTCGCGGCGCAGGCGCTCCACGTCGCCCACGTAGTGATCGTGCTCGCAGTGACCGTCCACGTACTGACCGCCCAGCGGGTGATCGTCCGGCTAGTGACCGCCCTGCAAGTGCAGAGCGTCGTCCACGTAAGCCACGTGACAACGGTTAATCATTCAGTTGAATGACACAAAAAATGGAGCCTAAGGGCTCCATTTTTGTTTTCCGCGTTTGGTTAAACCAATTCTTTATAAGCTAAAAATGATAAAACCAATTAACACTAATTAATTTGGTTACTGCAAGAATGTAGGTAATATTATCATTCTCGAATGAATTAACCCGATAGGTAATCTAAATGGATTTTTTACTCGTCGTTGCACAAATATTTGGCTCGCCATTCCTTGACGCTACAAAATCAGCTAAACAAGATAAAACCTTATTGTGGATGATGATAATTGGCGGCACACTATTTAGCGCATTTGGCTTAACGCTCTATTACCTTGCGCAACATAGTTAATGCCTAGCGACTATTTACAATACAGTCCTGAACGCTTTTGCCTGCTTACGCTTTTGATACATAGGCACAATTTGCACCACAAATACCGCACACACAATCAGCACAATCCCCATCAATGACAATGCATCGATGTTCGCACTGGTAAATACCCCGCTCCACCAGCCTAAACTGACCACTAATTCGGTGGCACTAAAACTCAATACCGGCGTTAACGATAACATCGCACTCACTTGCGCGGTTGGCCAATAATGTAAAACTTGACCAAAACAGCCATACGCAATCAAAGTATTGGCGCCGCAAAAAAGTACTATCCACCATTGATCGAGCGTCATAGCTTCAAACTGACTAAAGTCACTAAATGGCGCCATAAGCACAATGCCTAATGCGTAAATAAATAACAGTACATTACTGGGTGACAGTCGTTGGCTCACCGACTTTTGTAACAAAGCATAGCTGGTCCACGACATCACCGAAAACTGCACAATCATAATCCCAACCAACACTTGATGATCGCTCGCTTGATTTAAATCGAGCTGCGGATGGAAAAACATCAGCATGCCCAGTCCAAGCGTGGCAAAACAACTTAACTGAAATGCATTAAAACGCTCTTTGAAAAACAACACCCCACCAAATGCCAAGAAAAAAGGCGCGGTTTGGAAGTTAAGCTGTGCAGTGCCTGGAGCTAGATATCCCAACGAATAAACAAACGACACGTAATTGCACATCAACAGCACGCCAGCGAGCACCAATTTCAACCATACTAATGAAGGTAAACCGACAAATTGACGTAATGCACCTAAGCGCCATTGAATTAACAAGGTCACGACTAACGCCATGACAAACCGAAACCAGGTCAGAGTAACTGGTGTAATGAATCCACCTGATAGCTTTAATGCTATAGGCAAAATACCCCAGAAAAAGACTGCTATAGAAACAAATATCAGTCCTAAACGGGCATTCGCGCTTTCTTGTTCACTGTTCACGTTGGTTTATCCATCACATCATTAAGGCGTTAATTCTGCCTGAATAACCCAATAAAGTCTTTATCAAGAAAGGTTAACCTTACCCTTGATTGTTCGCATAACAAAAAAGCCTATTTCAACCCCTCCTTTTATCGTGCAAACGCTTTGAATGCAGGTAAAATAGCCGCCATAAAAACCTATGTACCCTACTAACTAAGGAACACTCGCATGAATCTTGCCGATTCCGTTCTTGCCGTGAACAATGATTTACCTATCCGTACCGACAAGCCTGTCCACAGTGGCAAAGTACGCAGTGTTTACTGGTTAACCGACACAGACAGTCGCCGCTTAATCCGCGACAAAGGTTACGATGTACCTGAAGATACTCCGCTAGCAATTATGGTGATCAGCGACAGGATCTCGGCGTTCGATTGTATTTTTCATGGCGATGGTAACTTGCAGGGTATTCCAGGTAAAGGCGCTGCACTGAATGCGATTTCAAATCATTGGTTTGGTTTATTCGCCGAAAATAGTTTAGCTGACAGCCACATTCTAGATATTCCGCACCCTTTTGTATGGATAGTGCAAAAAGCTCGCCCAATTAAAGTCGAAGCGATTTGTCGCCAATACATTACCGGCTCAATGTGGCGTGCTTATTCAAAAGGCGAACGGGTATTTTGTGGTATCACCTTGCCAGAAGGGTTAAGCAAAGATCAAAAACTGCCAGAGTTACTGATCACCCCGTCAACCAAAGGTATCTTAACCGGCATCCCGGGCGTGCCTGCGCAAGATGACGTTAACATTAGCCGTAGCGATATTGAAGCTAACTACCAAGCCTTTGGATTTGAAAAACCACAAGATATCGACTTGTATGAAACCTTGTTAAAGCAAGGCTTTAAAGTAATTTCAGATGCGCTAGCAAAGCTTGATCAAGTGTTTGTCGATACTAAATTTGAGTTTGGCTACGTCAATGACAAAAATGGTCAATCAAAACTGATTTACATGGATGAAGTCGGCACACCAGATTCATCACGTATTTGGGACGGTGCTGCTTATCGTGAGGGCAAGATTGTTGAAAACTCAAAAGAAGGCTTCCGCCAGTTCTTACTGAATCATTTTGACGATGCCGACATTTTGCTAAACAAAGACAGAATGCCAGAGCGTGAAGCACTTGCTCGTGACAACGACTTACCATTAGACGCGATGATGAATGTATCGCGCACTTATATTGGTGTTGCAGAAAAAGTCACTGGTTCAAGTATTCCATTACCAGCCAACCCAAAAGCGGACATTATTAAAGTGCTACGTGAACAGTATGATTTAATTGTATAAATTAATTTAACTGGATAATAAATAAGGCGCTAATAGCGCCTTATTTATTATTAGCTGACCACATTAATACCAATAAAAAGAAGATTATCTTCGACCCAAAATCATCATCAGTGAATAGCTACACGACCATCAAGAAGTCTTCAACTGCCAAACACTCAGCGACGGCATCTCCTAGCAATTAATTCCTAGCGATTGAATAGCTTAGCTACAAAAACTGACTTTGCTAACACCCAGAAAATGGATTCGTTCATCGCAGTACAAATGATAACACCTTGAAATCAGAAAAATCACCTTAACCGTGTTATGTACTATCAGTTTAACTCAACAGGCCATTGCCGCCGAGACAGTGCCTGATGAAAATACTAAAAAAGAAAATATCGAAACAATTGAAGTAAAAGGCAGTGACATTGCTAACTATATCGCTCAATCAGCTAGCGGCGAATCACGTTAAGATTTAGCCATCTCAGAGATTTTCTCAATCGGTTTCAGTTATAACCGATACGCAATTAAAAGACGTCTAGCGGCAAGAGATTATCTCAGCACTTGCAGGATTATCTTTAGCGAAACAAGCCATTTGTTCAGCGGTTACTCTTACGGGATTTTAGACAGCGTTGATAAACTTTATTTCGGTTTTTCCGGTGGATAATTCACGCGGAGCATTTGGTGTATTGTCAGCTTAATACTAATGACATTGGCTTTTACTGGGCTTTATCAGTACTGGTATCGCCGCAAAAAATAGGTTAAATAGATACAAAATCATCGCTACAAGCATTTAATACTTTAAACAGAAGTGCTCATTCTGATGAAATGTGGCATCAATCAGTTAGTGAATTCAATTTCTGCAACGAATCGTCTATCCGTTTTACTTAGTAGAGTATTTGCTCAATATCTATTGTTTATTCAGTAGATTCTGCTAACGTGTTTATAGTGTTATCTTGCACACATAATGTGCAATTGTTTGCGCCAGCGCACAAAAATGGCCATACTAAATTTATAGAGACCCACAATAACAATAAAGAACATGGAAGCGTCGATGGAAAATTTAATTAAAACTCCTGTTGAGATGTTGTCTCATTGGGTAGATACGCAAGGTGACAAAGTTTACCTTCGCCAGCCGATTGACGGTAAATATGTTGATTTCACATGGCGTGAAGTTCAGCAAAAGATGCAACAAATTGCAGGCTCACTGCGTCATTTAGGTTTAGAACGTGGCGATAAAATTGCTGTATTGTCGAAAAACTGTGCCGAGTGGTTTATTGTCGATTTAGCATTAATGTACGGTGGTTACATTAGTGTGCCTGTTTATCCAACCGCTAATGCCGAAACTATTCGCTATGTACTTGAACATAGCGGCGCTAAAGCCATTTTTACCGGTAAACTCGATCATTGGGCTGAACAAGAAGCTGCTGTTGGCGGTGAAATTCTCCGTTTAGCCATGCCATATGACACCATGCCAGCACAATATCATTGGGATCACTTGTTAAAGCTGGGTCAGCCGCTCGTTGACGAGCCGTTCCCAACTGCAGATCAAGTCATGACCCTGATTTACACCTCAGGTTCAACCGGCAAACCCAAAGGCGCGATTCAAAGCTTTACCAGTTATGGCTGGGCGTGCGAAGCGGTGATTCGTGATTTACAAACCAATACTACTGACCGACTATTATCGTACTTACCGCTAGCACACATTACCGAACGTGTGGCCATTGAAGGCTCGTCATTTTATTCAGGGGCAACGGTTTCTTTTGTAGAAAGCCTCGACTCATTTGTTGATGACATTCAACGCTGTCGCCCAACGGTGTTTTTCTCGGTACCGCGTTTATGGACAGTATTCCAATTAAATATCATCAACAAGATTGGTGAGAAAAAACTCAAAACCTTACTCAAACTGCCCATCATTAGCAGTATTGTTAAGCGTAAAATTAAGAAAGGTTTGGGACTCGACCAATCTCGCTTGAACGGCTCAGGCTCAGCACCCATCCCACCATCATTGATTCAATGGTATTACAGCATTGGCATCGATATTTGTGAAGCGTGGGGAATGACCGAAAACTGTGCTTACTCGATAATTAACTTCCCATTCAACGCCAAGAAGATCGGCACTGTTGGCCGGCCAGTTGAAGGCTGCTTAGTACGTCAAACTGAAGAAGGTGAGTTATTAGTTAAAAGCCCAGGCTTGATGAACGGCTATTACTTACAAGAAGAAGCCACCGCCGCAGCATTTACTGAAGATGGCTTTTTCCACACTGGCGATTTGTGCGAAATTGACGCAGACGGTTACATCGACATTACCGGCCGCGTTAAAGACAATTTCAAAACCTCAAAAGGTAAGTATGTTGCTCCAGTGCCGATTGAACGTAAATTAGCTCAGGACACTCATGTAGATTTAATTTGTGTTATCGGTTCAGGTTTACCACATCCGGTCGCGTTAGTGCAGCTTTCAGAAGGTTCAAAACTTCAGCCTCGCGAAGAAGTAAGAACATCGTTAAAAGAGACTCTCGATGGTGTTAATCCACATTTAGAGTCACACGAACATGTTGATGCCATTATCGTTGTTAATGATGAGTGGACCATTGAGAATGACGTGTTAACCCCGACGTTAAAAATTAAACGTCACGTACTTGAAAAAGCGTTTACCGCCAAAGTAGACGGTGTTCGCGGCGCCAAAGTACGTTGGGAAGACGAGTTGTAATAATCAGCTAACGATTATCTATCTTCAAAAAATACACGCAATATGCGTGTATTTTTTTGACATATTCTGTCAATATACCCGCCATTAACTATGCAGCGTTAACACTATCGTTGTACACCATTTATTAGGCAGAAACTCGAATGTTCATTGCGTTATCCATTATCGGCGGTTTTATTATTTTAACCATTGGCGCTGAAGCACTTGTGCGCGGAGCCAGTGCCGTAGCGCTGCGTTTGGGCATTGCCCCACTTATTATTGGCTTAACCATTGTGGCATTTGGTACCAGCGCCCCTGAATTAGCCGTTAGTGTTAAATCAGCATTAGCAGGTAATCCAGGTATAGCATTAGGTAATGTCGTCGGCTCCAACATTGTCAACATTGGTTTAATTCTAGCTATCACCGCTCTTATTCGCCCTATTACAGTGCAATCTCAAATGGTGAAGCGCGACATCCCTATCATGATTGCCGCTTCAGTATTAATGTGGTTTTTGCTGCTTGATGGTGAAGTGAGCTTTATCGACGGTGCCATTTTATTCAGCGCGCTTGTTGGCTATTTAGTTTTTAGTTATGTTAGTGCCAAAAATAACCCAGAAGATCTGGATGTTGATGCCAGCCCGCAACACCCTGGCTTATCTATCGCATTAATCATTGTTGGTATCGCGATGTTAGTTGGTGGTGGCATATTATTTGTTGATGGTGCCGTCGATTTAGCCAAACAGTTTGGCATTAGCGAAGTCATCATCGGCTTAACCATTGTGGCTATTGGTACCAGTATGCCAGAGCTTGTCACCTCGGTGATGGCAGCTCTTAAAGGTCAAAGTGACATTGCCATCGGTAATGTTGTTGGATCAAATATTTTCAACGTACTCGGTATTTTAGGCGCAACAGCATTAATCCACCCAGTTTCCGCGGCCGGATTTAACGAAATCGATTTTATCGCCATGTTGATCTTCGCCTTCATGGTATTACCGTTTGCTTGGAGTGGCTTACGTATTGGTCGTCGTGAAGGTAGTGTTCTGTTAGCTGGTTACCTTGGCTACACCAGTTACTTGGTGATGCAAGTGGTTTAAGTTAACGACAATATTACTCATACTAAGGCCGAATATTGATTCGGTCTTTTATTAACAAGTTCTGAAACTGCACTCACATTTAAGATGTGCTGCTGAAAATAAATGACATTTGTCATCTTCAATTGATGACCTTTGTGTCTAAGAATATCCTCCGTCTATCGCCATACTACACCTATCCCAACAACATATTGATTGGGGAAAACGTAAATGGAGATAGCCATGAAAACTTTACTACTGATCACCAGCTTAACCTTAGTCAGCCACACTAGCTTTGCTAACATTAGCGATATTGATGCTGCAGCTAACACCATGAATATCACTGAACTGAGTCAATACAGTGAACAAGCTATTGATTATGAAAAAGCCTATGCTGATTATCGCATAGCCATTACAGCCAACATCATCGGCCAACGTCAACTCGCTACAGATTCATTAAACAATGCCCAGCACACATTAGAATCCCTTTTAGTCCAAGATCCATCTGCAGACCAACAAGCTCTACTTGCTGCGGTATACGGAATGCAAATCTCGTTTGATAATAGCAAAGGTGCTGTATTAGGAATGAAAACAGCGCAATTATTGCAACAAGCAAACGATCTCGAACCTAACAATCCGCGAGTCAGCCTAGTGCGAGCAATTAATGCATTTTATACCCCAAGCGTATTTGGTGGCGGCCTCGATAAGTCACAAACATTAGCAACCCAAGCAATTAGTCAATTTGAGCAGCCTTGTAACGAAATCTGTTGGGGACATGCTGAAGCCTATACTTGGCGCGGACTAGCGAAACAGGAACAAGGCGACTTAAAAGGTGCTTTACAAGATTGGCAAACCGCCACTGAGGTTGACCCTCAGTATGGTTGGGCAACATATCTGTTAAACCAACAAACAGTAAAGCAGTAATCGACCAGTTAATTATTACTCGCATAGGTTTTAGTTAGCGCGCAGTTACTCTATGATTAACTGCGCTAGGAGGCACAATGACATCATGTTTATCATCTAATAATGAAAAAAGTTACGAGCAAAAAACCGCTTGGGTTTACCTCATAAACTTAGGTTTTTACTTTATTCCCTTGTATTTCATGGACGGTCAATGGTTAAAGATTACGATTGCGATCGTATTATTAGTGCCCTTTATTATTGGTTATTTCTGGGCTTATAACAGTAGCAAAGAGCAAGCCCTCAAACCCATTGGGTTAATGTTTTTCACAGCAATAGCGTCGTCATTCGTCAGCAGTGGTGCAATATCACTATTCAGTTTTTGCTGCTTCTTTGTTGGTTTTTTCTACTCACTTCGCACTGCTATATTGAGTTTTATCGGACTGAGTATTTTGCTTTTAGTCATCGATATCAGCATGGGTTACTCAGGCTACTTTTTTACTTTTTATGGTATGGGAATTTGCTTAGGTGTCGGAGTTTTTGGTGTGATTGAACAAAATCGCCAACGAATAAAACGCCAGCAACAACAATCAAAAGATGAAGTCGCCAATTTAGCCACCGCATTAGAGCGCGAACGTATTGGCCGCGATTTACATGATGTTATGGGACATCACTTAGCCGCCATCGCCTTAAAAGCAGAACTGGCAGACAAGCTCATTACCTCAGGTAAAATCGACCAAGCGCAGCTGCAAATTCATCAAGTTAGCGTGATAACTCGAGACTGTTTAAGCCAAATTCGCCACACGGTATCGGGTTATAAACATCAAGGGTTAACCCAAACGTTAAACACCTTAGCCAACACGTTAAGAGATAACGCTATTGCTGTCAGCATAGAAGGCACATTCCCTAAACTCAGTGAACTCATGGAATCGCAAATCAGCTTGCTACTAACTGAGTTGATTAATAACACCATAAAACACAGCCAAGCGACACATTGCACCTTGTGTATTGAAACAAGCCAAGACTGGCTCAAACTCAACTTTATCGAGAATGTGCCGGTTAAAATCATCACCAAAGGCAACGGATTAACAGGCATTCAAGAGCGAGTAAGCTTGCTACATGGCACAATCGACTATCAATTAATTCCCCATTATAAAGTGAGTATCCAATTGCCACTAAGTGAGCCCGTTAGATGAAAATTCTATTAGCCGAAGATCAAGCGATGGTAAGAGGCGCCCTCGCCGCGTTGCTCACATTAGCGTGTGATAGCTTAAATGAAATAGAGATTGTCGAAGTCGAAGACGGCGATAAAGCGATGCAACAACTTAAAACAGATTCATTTGACCTGTTACTCACCGACATTGAAATGCCTGGAAAATCAGGTTTAGAGCTGAGCCAATGGTTACAACAACAGCGCAGCCAGACCAAAGTGATTATTTTGACCACCTTTGGCCGAGCAGGTTATATCAAACGCGCATTAGAATACGGTGTCGGTGGTTTTTTATTAAAAGACGCTCCGTCTGATGACTTAATTAATGCGATTAAACAAGTGATGGCGGGTAAACGGGTTATTGATCCAGAATTAGCTTTTACCGCTATTGGTGAAATAGACCCTCTCAACGACAAAGAAAGACGTGCATTGCGCCTGGCAAGCGAAGGCTTATCAACCAGCGATATTGCCAGTCAGTTGTTTATTGCAGAAGGCACAGTACGAAACTATTTATCGGAAGCCATCAGCAAACTCAATGCCAATAACCGAATTGATGCCGCCAGAATCGCCAAGCAAAAGGGTTGGTTGTAATTAACGGCTTAATATTGCCTTGTATTCAAAGTCTGCTAAGATACCTTAAACATCTGTATATAATTACAGTGATTCGAGATTGATAGCTTGAAATCACTATGGTTTTTACATCTTTGATAATCAATTTAGGTGAGCACAATTTGCTACGACTGGATCTTGTTCCGATCACCGACCTTAAAGGCGTTGCTAAAAAGGTTGCGGAAAAACTGGCTAAGTTAGGTATTAAAACAGTACAAGATGTACTGTTTCATTTACCGCTGCGTTATGAAGACCGTACGCAAATCCATCCTATTGCCGCATTACCTCCTGGCAGTTATGGCACCATCGAAGCAGAAATTCAGTCGACTCAAATCATGCAAGGTCGGCGGCGCATGTTAGTGTGTAATGTCCGTGATCACAGCGGAATGATGAGCCTACGGTTTTTTAATTTCTCGATGGCGCAACGTAACGCCATGGAAAATGGTGCCAGCATTCGGGCTTACGGTGAAATACGCCGCGGCAATCATCATAAAGAAATTGTTCACCCAGAATATCAAATTATTCATCCTGGTGAATCGGTCACATTAAGCGACACGCTGACGCCTATTTACCCGACAACTGAAGGGCTAAAACAAGCCAGTTGGATAAAATTGACAGAGCAAGCCTTAGCGATGTTAGACCAGGGTGGATTACCCGAATTACTTCCCAGTGGATTACAACCAAACAATATTAGCCTGCGTGATGCACTGCATATTTTGCACCGTCCCCATAGCTCGGTGTCTCCTTTTGAATTAGAGCAAGGTCAACATCCTGCACAGCAAAGATTAATCCAAGAAGAACTGCTGGCTCATAATTTGAGCATGTTGCAACTACGCCAGCGCAGTAATCAAGATGCCGCAGTGCCAATGCCTGCTACCGGGCAATTGTTAAGCCCTTTTTTAGCGCAACTACCCTTTAAGCCAACGGGAGCACAACAAAGAGTTGTCGCCGAAATCAACCAAGATCTTCAGCACCCAACCCCCATGATGCGTTTAGTTCAAGGTGACGTAGGTTCAGGTAAAACCTTGGTGGCGGCACTGGCGGCATTACAAGCAATTGAAAACGGTTACCAAGTAGCCATGATGGCCCCTACTGAATTATTGGCTGAACAGCACGCAGCTAATTTTGCAACTTGGTTTGAACCACTTGGGCTAAAAATCGGCTGGCTGGCGGGTAAACTCAAAGGTAAAGCCAGAACACAATCCCTTGAAGATATTGCCTCTGGTGCGGCACAAATGGTCATCGGTACTCATGCGATATTTCAACAAGCGGTGGTGTTTAACAAGCTGGCATTGATCATTATTGACGAACAACATCGTTTTGGGGTTCATCAACGCTTAGGATTACGAGAAAAAGGCGTCAGCCAAGGTTTTCATCCACACCAGCTAATCATGACAGCCACTCCGATCCCACGAACTTTAGCCATGACAGCTTATGCAGATTTAGACACCTCAGTAATTGACGAGCTTCCTCCAGGACGCACCCCTGTGACAACGGTTGCGATTGCCGATAGCCGTCGTGAGCAAGTGATTGAGCGAGTCAAACAAGCTGCATTACACGATAATCGCCAAGCTTATTGGGTATGTACGTTAATTGAAGAATCTGAGGTGCTTGAATGCCAAGCCGCAGAAGACACCGCAGCTGAACTCACCATTGCACTACCTGAGCTCAAAATTGGCTTAATCCATGGCCGAATGAAAAGTGCTGAAAAGCAGGCGATTATGGCGCAATTTAAAGCGGGTGAGTTGAACTTATTAGTCGCGACTACCGTCATAGAAGTCGGTGTAGATGTAGCCAATGCCAGTTTAATGATTATCGAAAACCCTGAACGATTAGGCCTAGCACAGTTGCACCAGTTAAGAGGCCGAGTAGGCCGAGGTGCTATTGCTAGCCATTGTGTATTACTTTATAAAGCGCCACTGTCACAAACCGCCACTAAACGTTTAGGTGTGCTGCGCAGCAGTAATGATGGCTTTGTAATTGCTCAAAAAGACTTAGAAATTCGAGGGCCAGGTGAAGTGCTTGGCACCAAACAAACCGGTTTGGCAGATCTTAAAATAGCTGATCTAATACGTGATCAACATTTAATTGCCCCAACCCAAAAATTGGCATCACACGTTTACCAGCAAGTGCCTCAAAACGTAGATGCTATCATTCAACGCTGGATAGGTGATAGACAGCAATATGTCCAAGCTTAAATAGATCTTAATATATTGTTCATTATCATCAGTTATCACTAGACAAGTCTGCTGAATATTGCAGAATGGTATACTAATCGTATTCGTTATCTGGTCGTGCAGCGGGAATTCAAATGGCTGTAATCAGGCGAAGGTTTGAAAGCATAGCCATTTTACGTTGAAAGGCTGCAACGCAGAGTTAAGTAATTAGAAACCCGTCCTTCGGAAGCGTTTCAAGCATTCAAGTACTGCGTTGCATTAACTTAAAAGGGAACAACCATTCCTATATTAATACGCCTTGAATTGAAAAGCTTGAGACGCTCTGAACGGTTAAGATAACTGATGTGATTGATATTATGCAGTATTTTTCGACTCCACCAAGATATTTATATCGATTAGCAATAACCCCAAGGAATTGAAATGCAAGTTAATGAAGAAGACCGAATTACCCCACAAGCCGCTGAGAAACCAGGGTCTAACATGCTATTAATCGCTATCGCGGTAATCGCCCTGTTAGGCGCGAGCAGTTATTTCTATTTTACCAGTGATGACACTGAAGAATTTGAACCGGTTGTTATCACTCCAGTTGAGCTGCCAGAGTCAGTTCCAGAGACACCAATAGAACAAACGTCTATTGAAGAACCGCAAAACATTACCACCACAGATGATGTAGTACCCACAGGAGACTCTGAAACATCTTCGGAAGCTGTAGTTGCAGAACCACTTCCTGCATTAGCTGAGTCTGATGATTTTGTTGAAGCAAAAACATTAGCTATAGCCAACGGTATGAAAATAGCGCCGATGATCTTGAAAAAAGATATTGCCCGCCAATTTGTGGTGTTTGTTGATAACCTAGCCCAAGGCGATATTGTGCGTAAAGCTAGCCCGTTAAAAGGCCCTGACACGCAATTTACCGTGAGTGAAATAACCAACAAAACATATCTTAATCCAGACGGTTATCATCGCTATGATTTGTATGCTAATTTTATAGCAGGCTTGAGTGAAAAAGACTTAGTGACTACTTACACTGAGTTAAAACCACTATTTGCCGAAGCCTTTACTGAACTCGGTTACAGTGATATTGATTTTGATAAGCGTATGCAACAGGCTTTTAGCATGATTGCTAGCGCGCCCATTATTGAAGACCCTATTGAGTTATCGTCAATCAGTGTTAACTATAAATATGTCGATCCAAACCTTGAAGCATTACCTAATGCTCAAAAATTGTTGATCCGTATGGGGCCAGACAACACGCGAAAAATTAAAGAAGCTGTCAAAAAATTGCAACAAAGCTTTGCGAACAAATAGGCTTTTACATCAAGCGGTAAAGCTATTTTAGTAAGCTATCTGTTATCAGCGCGACGGTTACCGTCGCGCTTTTTTATTTAATGGTCACTTTGTTGAATTAACAATCAGCTATTAGGCTTTTTCGTCCACACAGCTTCTTATCTACATTAACTTAGGTGTACAATTAGCAAGGTTAACGAATATTCATTATTACATAATTATTGTTAACACTTAGAAAAGGATAGCCAAGCCGTTATAGAGGGAATGTAGTGCATTTAGAATTTGAGCTTCTATCATGGGGCGCATGGTCGCCGGACTTTCAGACACCTGAGAGTTGGCTACAATGGCAGCAGCCTAACAGCAACCCGTCACCTAAGTCTGACTCGCCAGCATTGAAGCATATTCCTGCTATGCAACGTCGTCGCTTTAGTCGCTTAACCAAAATGATGCTTACGGCGGCATACCAATGCCAACCACAGAATAATTGCCGCAGTATTTTTTCATCTCGCCATGGAGAGCTCACGCGCACCTTGGGCTTGCTCAAAGATATCACTCAAAAACAGGCGTTATCGCCAATGGCTTTTAGCCAATCCGTGCACAATACTGCCAGTGGAATTTTTGGTATTGTTAATAACAATACCGCTTCGTCTACATCGATTGCCGCTGGAGAACAAACTCTCACTCAAGCACTCATTGAAGCCTACGCGCAATTAGCGCAATCGCCACAACCAGTATTAGTTGTTTTTGGTGATGATCCGGTTCCACCGGTATACAGTGAGTTTACTCACGAAATCGAGCTGCCCCTGGCCTTAGGTTTGTACCTCGCGCCATTCAATAGCTGTGCCCAACAAGCTAAAAAACAGCTTGCAGACATCGTTTTACAACCTGCATCAGCTCAGCGAATAACCCTTAGCGTATCTGATCATCCGCTCGACAATCACAACCAAAACAACATCAGCTTGAGCGAATTGATCCACCATATTGCCAACAAAAAAAATATCCAAGGTAAATTGTGCCATTGGTATTGGTCACTCGAACATCATGACTAATCAACAACATACAGCACAAGCTGCTGACACTATTGAGCAAAAAAAAGCCTCAGCCCCAAAACTCAGCGGTTTACGTTATATACCTCGCTGGATTGGTGGTGTGTGTTGTTATATTGCTTTTGGTTTAGGCGGCTTGTTGAGTTCATTAACTATTTTACCGCTATTACGATTTTGGCCGGGCGAGAAAACAGTGCGCGTAGCTCGGTCCCAAAAAGCCGTCAGCTGGATGTTTAAAGCATTTGTTGCCATGCTCAGTTTTGCTGGAGTGATAGCTGTGAGCACCAAAAATATTGAGGCACTACAGCAAACAAAAGGGAAAGTGGTCATCGCTAATCATCCGACATTAGTGGACGTGGTGGTATTGATTAGTCTTATGCCGAATGCGGGCTGTATTGTAAAACAAAGCTTATGGCGTAATCCGTTTATTCGCGGCGTGCTCGCCAGCGCTGGTTACATCCCTAATCGTGGCGCCGATTGGCTATTACATGACTGCCAACAAGTGCTGCGCACCGATACTAATCTGATTATTTTCCCCGAGGGTACCCGAACATTAACCGGTAATATTGTTAACTCCTTTGCGCGTGGCGCCGCCAATATTGCCTTGCGCACTAAAACCGATATTTTACCCGTAGTGTTACGTACTGATGTTGCAGGCTTAACTAAGCAACAATCTTGGTACCAAATTCCACGGCAAACCATCAATATGTCAGTAGAAATTGGCACAAGCATGTCATACCTGCTGTATGATGCTAAACAAGGTAATGAAGCCAAAATGGCTCGACAGCTGACGCGCGACTTACAGCAATTTTACCTTGATACACTTAAACAGCCTATCAAGTCACATTGATAGCCATACTTATAAGAAAGACAAAAAATGAACTTACACAATCAAATAAAACAACTGATCATTGATTGCTTAGATCTAGAAGATGTCACTGTCGATGATATAGAAACCGATGCGGCCTTATTTGGCGAAGGTCTGGGCTTAGACTCGATCGACGCACTTGAATTAGGCTTAGCAATTAAGAAAGAGTTTGATGTCAAAATTGAAGCCAACTCTGATGCGACTAAAGCACACTTTTTCAGTGTTGCTAGCTTAGCTAGCTTTATTGAATCTCAACGTGTTTAGGAGTCAGCATGCAAAATCGTGAACAAATCCTTGAGATGCTAAGTGGCATTTTAATTGATGAATTTGAAATAGAGGCAGCAGATATCACGCTTGAAGCTTCTTTGTATGAAGATCTAGATTTAGACAGCATTGATGCGGTAGATTTGGTGATTAAATTGCAACAGCTGACGGGTAAAAAAATTCAGCCAGAAGCATTTAAAACCGTGCGCACAGTCAATGATGTCGTTGATGCCATAGAAGGCTTAATAAAAAGCTAATGCGGTTAATCCTGCAGATTATTACGACCTTGGTGATTATTGCTTACCCTATTGCGGTGTACTTTGGTTTGCAGTATTTACCACCAGGCACAATCGCTTTGCTGCTGTGTTTGTTATTATTGCTACGGTTTATGGTCACTAAGCAGCAAGTAAAATCCATGACATTGCCAATACTGGTGGGCATAGGATTAACCGCGGCCAGTTTCATTACTCAACGTAACGACTGGTTACTGTTTTATCCGGTGATGATAAATCTGAGCATGTTGGGATTATTCAGTTATTCACTGATTAATGGTCCAAGCATGATTGAGCGCTTGGCACGTTTAAAAGAGCCGGATTTACCAGACTCAGCTATACCTTACTTACAAACCATCACTAAACTTTGGTGTGGGTTATTTGTTGTTAATGGTGCTGTGGCTGCCTATACCGCCATAGCAACAAGCATTGAAATATGGACGCTTTACAACGGACTGATCGCATACCTGCTTATGGGGTTGCTGCTCAGTGGTGAATGGATTTATCGTCGCTTTTGGTTGAAAAAACATGAATAAGCTTTTACTCAATTGGTTATCAACAGGACCTGCCACGCAGCAGTTAATCAGCTTTGACCATCATGACATCATGACGGGATCGTTGTTTTGCGCGCAAGTGGCCCACTTACATGCTCAGCTGATTCAAAGTGATGCTCAGCGCTGGCTGCTTGCTGCAAAGCACAGTGACTTATTTGCCGCTGGTTTATGCGCAGCCTTGTTAGCCGGTAAACAAGTGATATTGCCTGCCAACACCCAAAGCGGCACCTTGAGTGAGCTCAACCATGAGTTTGATGCCATTATTGCCGACACGCCGTTATGTGAGGTGCGTGAGTATATCGCGCTCAAAAAAGAACTCAGTTTACCCGCAGCAACTTGGCCTAAAACCAAGTCATTAGGTGAATTAGTGTTATTCACCTCGGGCAGTAGCGGCCTGCCTAAAGCGATCAAAAAAACACTGCAACAACTGGATGCAGAAGTCAGTATTCTTGAGCAAACATTTGCCGAGCATTTGCCTCATTGTTCAGTGGTATCGACGGTTTCACATCAGCATATCTATGGTTTATTGTTTAAAATTTTGTGGCCTTTGGCCGCAAGCCGAGCATTCTTAAGTGAACAAATCGACTTTCCAGAAACCTTAAGCTACTACTTGGCCATCATGCCAAATTTGTGTTTAATCAGTAGTCCAGCTCAATTGACCCGCTTACCTGATGCACTAGATAATCAAAAACAACAACGTATCCCAAGCTTAATTTTCAGCTCTGGTGGTCCGTTAAACTTTGATGCAGCCCAGGCAGTTAAACAATGCTTTAATCAATTACCTATTGAAATATTTGGCAGCACTGAAACGGGCGGTATTGGATATCGACGCCAACAGCAACCCATGCAACCATGGCAAGCATTTACCCAAGTGAATGTCGATATGGACCCGCAAGATGGCGCGCTGATGCTGCAGTCTGTTTATTTAGACAATCCAACTCAATGGTTAAAATGTGATGACAAAATTGAACTGTTAGATGATGGCCAGTTCCGTTTATTGCATCGCCTTGACCGCATTGTAAAAATTGAAGAAAAACGCTTATCGTTAGCGCAAGTGGAGCATTTACTGCAAACTCATCCTTTTGTCAGCGAAGCGGCCGTCACGGTTTTAGAACAACCGCGTACCATGTTAGGTGCTGCAGTCTGTTTAAGTGAATTAGGCCAGCAAACACTCAAAGCGGAAGGGAAATTAGCGGTTAATAATGCCTTAAAAAACCATTTATTGAGCCAGTTTGAGCGCATCACCCTACCACGACGCTGGCGTTACCCGGCACACTTGCCACTCAACAGCCAAGGCAAGCGTACCCAAGCAGAAATTGTCGCTTTATTTAGTCATGATTAAGTCAGAATTACCGCATATTGTTAGCCATGAAGGCGGTAACAATCTCTATCAATGGCGTTTATTTGTCAGTGCAGATTTAGCCTTTTTCGATGGCCATTTTCCTCAGCAAGCCGTATTACCAGGTGTCACCCAATTAGATTGGGCGGTCAAACTTGGCTGTGAGGCGTTTGGTTATTCAGCCCAAGTGGCCACATTAGAAGTGCTTAAATTCCAGCAGCTCATTTTGCCCGACACCTATGTTGATTTGGTCATTGAACATCAGCCTCAAAAAGCAAAACTGATCTTTAGCTATCGGGATCAAGATAAACGGTTTGCCTCTGGCCGTATTGTGCTTAAGCCAGCAGTAGTGACTACTGCGCCGACAGTCAATGAGATCGCCTCATGAAACTAGCCTTGGTTATTCCCAATTACAATCATCATATTGCCATTGAACAAACCTTAACTGACTTGGCAAAATTCAATCTGCCTTGTTATTTGGTTGATGATGGTAGCCAAGATGAAACCCGTTATATTTTACAAGCCATGGCAGAAAAATTTAGCTGGGTAACGCTCATTAACCATCCTTTTAATCGTGGTAAAGGTGCGGCAGTAACCAGCGGCCTACGCCAAGCTTACCGCGATGGTTTTAGCCATGTATTACAAGTTGATGCTGATGGACAACATAATTTAGACGATATCCCGTTAATGATATCGACTGCAGAACAACAGCCACAAGCATTAATATCTGGCCAACCGATTTATGATGACTCGGTGCCTAAAGGACGTTTATACGGGCGTTACATCACCCATTTTTGGGTATGGGTTGAAACCTTAAGTCTCGACATTCAAGATTCTATGTGTGGCTTTCGGGTTTATCCATTAGAGGCAACCGAGCAGTTATTAAGCCAACAAGCTCTGGGTGAGAGGATGGACTTTGATATTGAAATCATGGTCAAACTGCACTGGCAAGGCACTCCAGTGGTTCATGTGCCGACCAAAGTCATCTACCCAGAAGACGGTATTAGCCACTTTCAAGGCTTGCAAGACAATGTACGCATTAGCTGGATGCACACTAAGTTATTTTTTGCTATGTTGACTCGTTTGCCACAAATTCTGAATAAAAAAAGCCCGCATCAGCATTGGTCATCAATGGGAGAGCGTGGCAGTTATTGGGGCATAAAATTACTGGCAGAATGCTATAGATTAGGCGGCCACTGGTTGTGCCGAGCCATTATGTATCCGGTGATTGGTTATTTTTTTCTAACCGGTGCTTCTGCTCGTCACGCGTCGATGAATTTTCTTACCCGAGTGCAGCAACAAGTTCCAGATCATCCAGATTTACATCAACCCACCCATTGGCGCGACAGTCTAAATCACTTTATTGCTTTTGGTAATGCTGCTCTAGATAGAATTGATGCTTGGTGCGATCGTATCAAACTCAATCAAGTCGATTTTAACGATCGTCATATTCTGGCAAACCAAGTGGCTTCCGGTCGAGGAGCCGTACTAATTGTGTCGCATTTAGGTAATTTAGAGTTATGCCGTGCGATTTCAATCCACCAGCAGAAAGTAAAAGTCAACGTTATGGTATTGACTCAACACGCCGAAAACTTTAACAAAGTATTACAACAGCTAAACCCACAAAGTAGCCTTAATCTTATTCATGTTAATGAACTTGATCCCAGTACTTCTATGCTGTTACAGCAAAAAATTGATATGGGCGAAATAGTGGTTATTGCAGCCGACCGCACCTCATCAAACAGCCAAGGTCGGGTGGTTTACCTCCCATTTCTCGGTCATGAAGCGCCGTTTCCGCAAGGACCATTTATTCTTGCTAGCTTGTTAAATTGTCCGGTTTACACCATGTTTTGCATTCGCCAACAAGGCCGTTATAAAGTACATGTCGAACACTTAAGTGATAGTTTAAAAGGCCCGCGAGCAGGGCGCATTGCACGCTTAACTGATGCAATGAAATTGTACAGCCAACGCTTAGAGTACTTTGCCAAACAGGCACCATTGCAGTGGTTTAATTTTTACGATTTTTGGCATAAAGACGAATTGATTGATCGTCCGCTGTCGCGCCCCGCTAGTGCTGTCAATACGGGTACAGCACCTAATACTAGTAGTGCACCTAATACTGGTAGTGCACTTAATACTGGTAGTGCACTTAATACTGGTAGTGCACTTAATACTGGTAGTGCACTTAATACAAGTGCTGCGTCAAATACAAATACTGCACCCGCTAACAGCACCACTTCACCTAGTCAGGATAACTAATTCAATGAGCAACACTTCTTCACCGTCATCATCTGCCGAAAAAACGGTGCATTTAGGCCAAAGCTACCTGAGCCTTGAACAAGTGGTCGCAGTCGCCAAAGGCGCAACGGTCAAACTAGCGGATGCTGCAGACTATGTTGAATATATTCAAAAAGGTGCCCGTTTCATCGACAGTTTGCTGCATGAAGAAGGCGTAGTATATGGCGTCACCACAGGTTACGGCGACTCCTGCACAGTCAATGTCAGCTTAGACTTAGTCCATGAATTACCACTGCATTTAACCCGTTTTCATGGTTGTGGTTTAGGTGATGTATTCAGCCCAATGCAAGCCCGCGCGATTATGGCTTGCCGCTTAAACTCATTGGCGGTGGGTAAGTCAGGTGTCAGTTATCTGCTACTGCAGCGCATTGAATGGCTACTCAATAATGATATTACCCCGGTAATTCCTCAAGAAGGTTCGGTTGGCGCCAGCGGCGATTTAACCCCGCTATCTTATCTTGCCGCAGTACTTGTTGGCGAACGTGAGGTGATATACCAAGGTAAACGCCAAGCGACCAAAGATGTTTATCTGAAATTCGGTATGATGCCATTAACCCTGCGCCCTAAAGAAGGCCTCGCGTTAATGAATGGCACCGCGGTGATGACAGCACTCGCCTGTTTAGCCTATGACAGATCGCAGTACTTAACTCGCTTATCAAGCCGTATTACTGCCATGGCATCGTTAACGCTTAAAGGCAACACAAATCATTTTGATGAAATTTTGTTTGCCGCCAAACCCCACCCAGGACAAAACCAGATTGCCAGTTGGATCCGCGAAGACTTAAATCATCATGCGCATCCACGTAATTCTGACCGCTTACAAGACCGCTATTCTATACGCTGTGCACCGCACATCATTGGCGTACTGCAAGATGCTTTGCCCTTTATGCGTCAGTTTATTGAAACCGAACTCAATAGCGCTAACGACAACCCAATTGTCGATGCCGAGGGTGAACATATCCTCCATGGCGGTCACTTTTATGGCGGCCACATTGCCTTTGCCATGGATGCTATGAAAAATGCAGTGGCCAATATCGCCGATTTAATTGATCGTCAAATGGCTTTAGTTATGGACCCTAAATTCAACAATGGCTTACCGGCTAATTTATCTGCTGCAGAAGGCCAACGTCGCGCCATTAACCATGGTTTTAAAGCGGTACAAATCGGTGTTTCAGCTTGGACTGCTGAAGCATTAAAAAATACCATGCCTGCCAGTGTGTTTTCACGCTCAACTGAATGCCACAATCAAGACAAAGTGAGCATGGGCACTATTGCCGCTCGCGACTGCATGCGAATATTACAACTGACTGAACAAGTCGCTGCCGCCGCATTACTGGCCATGAGCCAAGGTATTCAGCTGCGGGTGATACAGAAAGAATTAGACCCTAATTCGCTAACACCTTCACTTGCCACCACACTGGCTCAAGTCAGTGAAGATTTTGAACTGCTTACCGAAGACCGTCCATTAGAAGCAGTACTACGCCAAACAGTAGACAAAATTCAACTGGGTCTATGGGAGGTGTGTTAAATGAAAGGTTTATTACTCACAGAAATGGAAATGGTGATCCCGTTTCACGATGTCGACTCGATGGGCATTACTTGGCACGGTAATTACTTACGCTATTTTGAGGTTGTGCGTTGTCAATTACTGGATAAACTCGGTTATAACTATCGCACTATGCAAGAGTCCGGTTATGCATGGCCCATTGTCGATGTGCAAATTAAGTACGTTAAAAGCAGCACCTTTGACCAAAAAATCAAGGTTATCGCCACCATTGTTGAATGGGAAAACCGCTTACGTATTAACTATCAAATTGTTGATGCCGACACCAACTCGCGCATCACCAAGGGCTATACCATCCAAGCCGCAGTTGAGATTGCTACCCAAGAATTATGCTTTGTTACTCCAGAAGTGTTTCAGCAAAAAATTCGCCCATTACTCGATGCGAGCCAAGTGTAATGAGTGCCCGCAGCAGAGTATTTTTGAGCCTATTTACTGGCATATTTATTAGTGTATTGGCGCGAGTAAGCAGCATCATTATGTTGTGTTGCCTGTGTATTGCGGCCACCTCAGCTAACGAACGTCCACCAGCAAGCAATAATCAAACACTTACTCCAGAGCTGACACAGCCAAAGCCTCAAGCTCTGACCAAAGATCAATTAGCAGATATTCAGACTCTGTATACTCAACCAGCCAGCACTGAAGCCCTCAGTGCGCTAGCGCAGCAACTGAATCTACAACTTGATATTCGTGGGCAGTTTGTTCAACTACGCCATTTACAGGTGCTTATAAAGCCCTTACTCAGCCAAGGACAGTTTATATTTAGTCCAACGCAAGGATTGGTATGGCAGCAGCAACGTCCTTTCAAAACCTTGATGGTGCTTA
This sequence comes from Shewanella sp. BF02_Schw, assembly GCF_014596695.2. Taxonomy (NCBI): domain Bacteria; kingdom Pseudomonadati; phylum Pseudomonadota; class Gammaproteobacteria; order Alteromonadales; family Shewanellaceae; genus Shewanella; species Shewanella sp. BF02_Schw. The sequence goes on along the minus strand of NZ_JABKAW020000004.1, from coordinate 183,463 downwards.
AAGATCAGCAGTTGATCCAACAAAACAGCCAAGGCAAAATTCAACACTTTAGTGCTGGGGCTAATGGCAACCCGATTGCACAGCAATTACCGCGTTTATTACAAGCCATTATGGCGGGCGATATTGATGCCTTAAGTGCCGATTTCAACTTATTTATGCCTGCTGCTCAATCAGTAATTCAGCCCGTAATTCAGCCTGCAACTAAGCCTGAAAATAGGTCATGGCAACTGGGCTTACAAGCTAAAGACCCACAAGTGCAATCGTCTATGGGTAACATTACCCTCAGCGGCGATACCCTTATACGTTCATTAATCATGACCAGTAACCAAGCGGATATTAGCGACTATACTCAAATTCAATTTACCCTGACCCAACAAGGGCCGCTGAGTGAAACTGAGCTGGCACTTTTTAGTCTTGGCAATGAGTCCGCTAAATAATGCAGCCAATATCGCTAACCGCGTTGTTATCTCCTATTGGGCGTTTTGTCTTATGGGTATTATTGCTACTGACAATGTTAGTCACTGGCTTAATACAATGGCAACAGGGCGCGCATATTCAAACTGATATTTTGGCGATGTTGCCGCATTTACAACAAGACAAACTCACTGAAACAGCATTAAACAGAGTTGAACAGCAACTCGCTAACCAAGTGTATATTGCAATAAAAGCCGATGACGACAACCAAGCTATCAGTGCCGCACAGCAACTGATGGATGCACTAGATAAACAGCCACAACAGCCCTTTATTCACATTCGTAGCGGCGCGGATGATCATCTGCAAGACTTAGCTAAAGTGTATTTCGAACATCGCTTTACCCTACTCACCGCCGAGCAAGCTAAAGCGATTGAAACAGATAATTGGCGCCAACTGCTTAACGCGGCCCAAAATCAACTTTATAGCGCATTTGGTTTTGCCAACAGCCAGCTGCTCAGCAATGATCCGTTACTGATGTTTCCAGCCAACTTACTGGCGTTATCACCTAATAGTGCGCTGCGTAGCCAACAAGACATTTTACTCACCGATACTACCAATGGTGTGGCTGCGATTGTCATGGCCAAAGGGCGCGACAGTGCTTTTAGCCCGACCGCTCAGCAACAGCAAATTCAAGCATTAGATGCTGCATTTAGCCAAGTGACTCTGCATGTCCCCGATGTCAGTTTCCTTAAAGCTGGTGCGCTTTTTCATGCGATTGCCGCCACCGAATCAGCCAAACAAGAAATCAGTCGAATTGGCTTAATTTCCATGTTGGGGATCATCTTATTAGTCTGGTTGGCCTTTCGGTCGATTATGCCGTTATTTGCCGCACTACTGACGTTAACCACTGGGGTGGTGTTTGCGTTTGTCGCCACCTTAAGTATTTTCGGTGAGTTGCACTTACTCACATTAGTGTTTGGCACCAGCTTAATTGGCGTCGCCATTGATTACAGCTTTCACTTTTATTGTGAAAAACAAGCTCACCCTAATAACAACGCCAGTGACACTTTAAAGCAGATTTTTCCGGCGCTCACTCTCGCACTTGCTACCAGTGCCAGTGCCTTTATCGCCATTGGCTTTACCCCATTTCCGGGAATGCAACAAGTGGCCGTCTTTTGTGCTGCTGGGTTAATTGGTGCATACCTAACGTTATTATTGGTGTTTCCATTACTGGGTAACCATGCGCTTAAACCGACGCCAGGATTAACCCTTGCCCAAGGTTATTTGGGGCTATTACAACGTATTTTCACACCGAATAAATTGTGGCAAAAAATAGCTATAGCGGCTTTGCTCATTGGTTTGGCAACAATATTGTTTTTCGGTTTGTCACAAACGGATTCTAACGATGATATTCGTCAGCTACAGCAAAGCCCTGAAGCCATCACCACCGAAGAGAACCAACTACGGCAACTGCTCAGCGGCGGCACCGATAACCAATTTATTTTAGTCAGTGGTCCCAATGAACAAGCTTTATTACAAACGTTAGAGCAACTGACACCAGTACTGGATAAAGCCATAACTGATGCTGAGTTAGACCAAGCTATCAGTCTCAGCCGCTTTATGCCCAGCATTGCCAAACAACAACAACACTATCAGTTACAGCAACAGCTTTATGGGCAACATTTAGACGAAATCATCAGTGAAATGGGCCTTGATGACAGCATAAGCACCAGTATGATGGCACAACTTAATCACGCCGAATCACAATGGTTAACCCCAACCATGGTGCTAGCCAAAGCTAATGATGATTTACAGACGTTATGGCTTGGCGCGATCACAACAACCGATCAAACCCAGCAATTTGGCGCCATAGTATTACTCGGTGGCATCCACTCATTAGCCTCTCTTGAACAACGATTGACTGAGCATGAATGGCCTTTAGGGCAAGTTCGGTTAATCGATAAGGTCGGTGATATATCCCATTTAATGGGCAAGTATCGCCAACTAACATTACAGCTATTGATGTGGGTATTTGCTTTAGCCAGCCTACTGTTTAGCATTAAATACGGTATTAAGTTGGCATTCGCTATCGTCGCTGTCCCCGCTTTATCAGTACTGCTCACGCTAGCTTGTTTAGGGCTTGTCGGCTCGAGCATTAGCTTGTTTCACGCCTTAGCGCTTATTTTGGTGTTAGGCATTGGTATCGATTACAGCCTATTTTTTGCCGAGGCCAAGCACACCAGTCGCGGAGTGATGATGGCAATCTTTATGTCAGCCTGTTCAACACTATTAGCTTTTGGTTTACTGGCGCTGAGTCAAACCCATGCTATTCACTTTTTCGGTTTAACGCTTCTTTTTGGGATCAGTTTTTCATTTTTACTGGCACCGTTTATTTCATTTATTACTAGGAAAACTGTAAATGCCATCTAGTCATTCACATACAGTCAGCAACATGGACGTTGACGTTGCCATCATTGGTGCAGGCCCTTCTGGCGCCATTGCCGCAAGCCTTTTACGCCAACAAGGTCATCAGGTTGTTGTTATTGAAAAACAGCATTTTCCACGTTTTTCGATTGGCGAAAGTTTACTGCCTTGTTGTATGCAATTTCTCGAACAAGCAGGCATGCTGGACGCCGTTAATCAGGCTGGATTTCAATTTAAAAATGGCGCAGCATTTCAACACCTAGGGCGATACACCACCTTCGACTTTACCGATAAATTTACACCAGGCCCTGGGACTACGTTTCAAGTTCAACGGGCGGATTTTGATAAACTTCTAGCCGACACAGCTATCAGCCAAGGGGTTGAGATCCGTTTTGGTCATCAAGTTGATGCGATTGATTTGACTCATAATCCTCGCTTAACGGTAACGAATGACCGAGGTGCACAATATCAAGTGAATGCTAAATTTGTGCTCGATGCTAGTGGTTTTGGCCGAGTATTACCGCGATTACTGAATTTAGAACAACCATCAAATTTACCGCCACGCAGCGCCATTTTCACCCATATTGAAGACAACATTAGCGATCCCCATTTTGATCGTAATAAGATCTTAATCAGTGTTCATCCTCAACATAAGGATATCTGGTACTGGTTAATCCCTTTTAGCAATAACCGTTGCTCAATTGGCGTGGTGGCTGAGCCACATTTACTCGAGCATTTATCCGGTAGCCTTGAACAACAATTGTTAGCGGTGATTAATGAAGAGCCTGAGCTACAGCAGTTGCTGAGTAATGCCAATATTGTTCAGCCTTGTGCCACGCTCAAAGGTTATTCGGCTAATGTCACCACCTTAGCAACCAATCAGTTTGCTTTACTGGGTAATGCTGGCGAGTTCCTTGACCCAGTATTTTCATCAGGGGTGACAATTGCCATGCAGTCAGCATCAATGGCGGTTGCCAGTTTGAATAAACAACTTAATGGCCAAACAGTTGATTGGGATAGCGAATACTCTGCGCCATTAATGCAAGGAGTTAACACCTTTAGAACCTATGTCCAAGCTTGGTATGACGGACGCTTTCAAGATGTCATTTTCTATCAACAAGCTGACAACAAGATTAAACAAATGATCTGCTCAATTTTAGCAGGCTACGCTTGGGACATGAGCAACCCGTTTGTAAAAGAGTCCGAACGACGCCTCAATACCATTGTTGAATTATGTCAGGAGCCAAAGCCCAATGTTGCTTAATCTGCTGGGACGTTCTGCGGGGATTATATTGCTTCGCGTGGTGGCGCTATTACAGCTAAGCCTATTAAGTGCTTGCAGCCAACAAATCGAGCGGCAAACTTGTGTCCCACTCGCCAGTGAAGCACAATATTGCCTAAGCTCAGCCTCTGCGCTGTTAACAACGTCACCGCAGCAAGATATCAGCTTAAGCCAAATGGTCAGCTTTACCCATGGGCAAGAAAATCATGAGTTATTAACCCAGCTGGAGCTTAATTCACTACAGATGACGTTAGTGGGATTAGCGCCACTTGGGCAAGCATTATTCACGTTAGTATACGATGGCCAAACCCTGCAAAGTCAGCAAAGTCTGTTATTAGGTGAGCAATTTAAAGCAGAGTATTTAATGGCAATAATGCAGTTAATTTACTGGCCAACGGAGCAAGTTAATCAACATTTAACCGGCGGTGAATTAGTCACTATGGCATGTGATATGCCGTTATGTAAGCAACTTATCGATGCCAGTGGTGCCTTAATCACGATAACGTATAGCGATATCGACCCGTGGTTAGCGCAAGTGAATGTAGACATCGACGCCGCCGATATTCATATGCAAATAAACCCAATTGACTAACTAATTGACTAACTAATTAACTAACTGATTGAATAACAGATTGATAAACAAGTGCTCCAGCATAATCCAATAAACCGAGATAAATAGGCCATCAAACTAAACATGAACAGTCGCATAGCAATAACTCACATCGGATTGTGTACACCTCTGGGCAACTTGCCAGAAGAGGTGCTGCCGCGTCTCATTAGCGGTGATATCAGTGCTATGCAATGGCGCAATAATTTATTGTTCGATGCGCCTACATTAGTCGGTTGCGTCGATGACAAACGGTTAATAGAAATTGCCGATCATCTCAGTTTATTTGCTTGCCGTAATAATCGTTTATTAAACACTGCCGCCCAGCAACTTGTGCCCGCAATAGAGCAAGCTAAGCAGCGTTTTGGTTCCCATCGCATCGGAGTGGTTTTAGGCACCAGCACCTCTGGCATTTCCAAAGGCGAAGCGGCATTAAAGTATCAGCTTGAACATGGCCATTTCCCCCCGAGTTACCATTACTCGCAGCAAGAACTGGGCAGCCCCAGTGATTATTTAAAACAGTTGTTTGAACTGTCAGGCCCTTGTTATACCGTATCTACAGCGTGTTCATCGAGTGCAAAAGTGTTTGCCAGTGCTCAGCGGTTACTCAATGCGAATATGTGCGATATGGTAATTGTGGGGGGTGTAGACAGTTTGTGTCAGTTAACCGTTAATGGCTTTGCCGCATTAGAATCGGTATCCAAAGGCCATTGCAATCCGTTTAGTCGCCATCGTGATGGAATTAATATTGGTGAAGGGGCTGCTTTATTTACTTTAGAGCGTGGCCAAAGTGACGTCATGTTGGCGGGGATCGGCGAGTCTGCCGATGCTCATCATATTTCAGCGCCACACCCGCAAGGATTAGGTGCTATTGCCGCTATGCAACAAGCCCTGGCAGAAGCCAACATTGCTGCCGAAAAAATCGATTATCTCAACCTCCACGGTACCGCTACTCCCAAAAATGATGCCATGGAATCGCGTGCGGTCACTGCAGTATTCAGCCATTCATCACCAGCCTGCAGCTCAACCAAGCCGCTCACGGGCCATACTTTAGGCGCAGCTGGCGCGATTGAAGCTGCCTTTTGTTATTTATTATTAAGCCCACTTAACCATGATAAGCGTTTGCCGCCGCACATCTGGGATGGGCAGCAAGATACTAATGACCCGAATATCGCTCTCGTTAGTGCCAACAACAATACTGGCCTTAGCCAACTCAACTTTATTATGAGCAATTCATTTGCCTTTGGCGGCAGTAATGCCAGCCTGATTTTTTGTCGAAAGGATGCCTAGTTCCATGTCAATAGTCACTGCAACGCCGGCGATGTTAGCGCAAGATATAAGTACTTTTATTCCGCATCGATCACCGATGATCTTGATTGATAATGTCTTAGAACATCGCCCAGACTGCTTAATCACCGCAACCCATATTAGCCCTAATAGTGCCTATTTCGACGCTCAACTCAATGGCGTGCCTAATTACGTTGGCATCGAGTATATGGCCCAAAGTATTGCTGCATTAGCGGGTGTTGAAGCCTTACTGTGCGACGATACTATCCGAGTCGGTTTTTTACTCGGCACCCGCAAACTGCAAATGCATATAGACACCTTTACCTTAGGTGAGTCTTATCGCACCCAGGTGACTCGGCTGTACCAGGAAGAGTCTGGATTAGCGGTATTTGACTGCCAAATTTATCATCACCAAACGTTAGTGGCGGCAGCTAATGTCAATGTATTCCAACCACAAGACACCCAAGCCTATATTGATGAAAGCCAAGCTGACGGCTAAGCATGATCAACAAACCTTTTGACACCCCATTGGAGTTCCTCGAATCAATCACGGAGAGACATTTTGAATAATAGAGTATTAGTTACCGGTTCAAGCCGAGGAATAGGCAAAGCCATCGCAATTAAATTAGCCGAGAATGGTTTCGATATTGCGCTGCACTTTCACAGCAATCATGCTGCCGCAGCGCAAGTACAAAAAACCTTATTAGATCTTGGTGTGCAGGTTAGTTTACTGCAATTTGATATTGCCGACCGCCAAGCGGTCAAGCTTGCTATCGAAACGGACATTGCCGAAAATGGTGCCTATTATGGCGTTATTCTTAATGCGGGTATTAATCGCGACACCGCCTTCCCTGCGATGACCGAAGATGAATGGGACAGTGTGATCCACACTAACCTTGATGGTTTTTATAATGTTATCCATCCTACAGTGATGCCAATGGTGCAAGCACGTAAAGGCGGACGTATTATCACCCTAGCCTCAGTGTCAGGCATTGCGGGTAATCGTGGCCAAGTGAACTACAGCGCATCAAAAGCGGGAATTATTGGCGCAACTAAAGCCTTGTCGCTTGAGTTAGCTAAACGAAAAATCACCGTCAATTGTATCGCACCAGGGTTGATTGAAACCGACATGGTCACCGATATTTCAACTGATATTGTCAACCAAATAGTTCCGATGAAACGCATGGGCAAACCCAGTGAAATAGCCGGGCTAGCTAACTTTTTATTATCAGACGATGCCGCCTACATAACTCGCCAAGTGATCTCCGTTAACGGAGGCATGATATGAAGCGTGTAGTCGTTACCGGTATGGGCGGGATTTCCGCATTAGGCCAAGACTGGCAACAAATTAAAGCCAGCCTATTAGCCAAACACAACTGCGTTATTCGTATGGATGAATGGGATCGTTACCCAGGTCTAAATACTCGACTGGCAGCGCCAGTGACTGATTTTTCTTTACCTGCCCATTATTCACGTAAAAAGATCCGCTCTATGGGGCGAGTATCCATGATGGCGACACGAGCCAGTGAATTAGCGCTTGAAGATGCAGGTTTGTTGAACGACCCCATCCTTAATTCCGGTCAAGTTGGCGTTGCTTACGGTTCATCTACAGGCAGTACCGATCCCATTATGGGCTTTGGTGACATGTTAAAAACGGGCGAAATGTCGGGGTTAACCGCCACCAGTTATATCCGCATGATGGCCCACACTACCGCGGTTAATATTGGGGTGTTCTTTGGCCTGCAAGGCCGTATTCACACCACCAGCAGTGCCTGTACCTCTGCCAGTCAAGGCATTGGCTATGCTTATGAAGCGATTAAATATGGCATGCAAACCATTATGCTCGCGGGCGGCGGTGAAGAGCTTTGTCCTACTGAGGCGGTGGTATTTGATACTTTGTATGCCACCAGCACCCAAAATGAAACTCCAGAGCTAACGCCACGCCCATTTGACCAGAGCCGCGATGGTTTGGTTATCGGTGAAGGAGCTTGTACTTTGATATTAGAAGAGCTTGAACATGCTCAAGCCCGTGGTGCAAATATTTATGCTGAGTTGGTTGGTTTTGGCACCAACTCAGATGGCCAACACGTCACTCAACCCAATGCTAATACCATGGAAGTAGCGATTCGTTTAGCCTTAAAAGATGCCCAACTATCGGCACAAGACATCGGTTATATCAGTGCTCATGGCACCGCTACTGATCGCGGTGATATAGCTGAAACTGCCGCGACTCATGCAGTATTTGGCGCAGAAACGCCAATATCGTCATTAAAGAGTTATACCGGTCATACCCTAGGAGCCTGTGGTTCATTGGAAGCATGGACTAGTATTAACATGATGAATGAAGGCTGGTTTGCACCAACACTCAATCTTAATCATGTCGACCCAGAATGCGCCGCGCTCGATTACATTAAAGACGATATTCGTCATATCGACACCGACTATATTATGAGTAATAACTTTGCTTTTGGTGGCATTAATACTTCATTGATTTTTAAACGTTGGCGTTAATCATATAAGGGTATAGCTCCTTTGCAGCCATATAATGCAGGCGAAAGCGATGCTTTCGCCTGTGTTTTTACACCTTGTAAGCCGCAGCTTTGGCTTGATAGTCTTGAGTAATCCGTTTCATTTCTACCGCGCCACCAGCCAGCTTTTGAACTTGCGCCGATAAAAGTACAACGGCTTGGGCGTTATCCAAAATCTCCGCACCTATTTGAGTCAATCTATCTGCTTGTTGTTGTGTACCATTTGCCACATTGTGGCTCAAGGTAGCCACTTGACCTATTTGAGCAGAACGTTGCTCAAGTCCTTGAGCAATGCTACTGGTGTGGACTACATTTTGCGTCGTACGTTGCTTGCCTTGATCCATCGACTCAACGGTTTTTAGCATGCTGACATTTAAACGACTCAGTACTTTTTCAATACCATCGGTAGACTGACTGGTACGCTTTGCTAAAGTGCGAACTTCATCTGCCACAACGGCAAAACCACGGCCACTCTCACCCGCTCTAGCCGCTTCAATCGCCGCATTCAACGCAAGTAAGTTAGTTTGATCTGAAATACTGCGAATGGCCTGCAACTGTGTGGTAATAGCACTAACATCAGTGGTTAAATCAGTCATTGATTCAGTTACTTCAGTCATATTAGTTTCTAGCGCCTGCATGTCTTTCATAATGCTTAATGCGTTCTGGCGATCGCCAAGACTTGAGGTTGCCCCCTCTCTTGCTTGATCCGCTGAAATTTGGCTGTCATGAGCCATTTGCTGAAAACTGTCAATAACATGTTGAGTCGATTCGGCAATCAATCGCGCTTGGTTATTTTGCTGTTGTACCGCATGTTGAGCTTGATCGCTCAGGCTCATTAAATTGTCGGAAGTACTTGCCATTTTCACAGCAATATCGCGATAGTCGTTAAACAATTGCGACAACTCTTCCAGCATCAAATTAAAGGACATTTCTGCCTGAGTATCGGCTGAAGGTAACCGAATCGATAAATCTTTATGCTGTGAAATATGTTGAATTGCACCAGCAATACGTTGATTGGCAACTGAGTCTGCACGCATAAATAAGGCAATACGAATTAAAATACCGGTTTCAGTTACGGCAAACAGCGCATGAACGAGCATGATACTCCAGCTACACTCGCCAGCAAAAATCATCACTGGCGTATCAAATAGTTCAACACCTTGTAATTGGATATAAGTCATTAAGACGTGATGTATCGCCACGGTCAACAAAGCGGCCACTAACGGCTGCCAACGCAGGTAAATAAGAAATATCCCCATGGTAGCAAAGATATGAAAGTGCATTTCAATCATGCCCATTTGGCTTTGAACTAATAGTCCCGATACTGTCATCATAATCACAGCAGCCACAATGCCAAACAACTCAGTACCTTTTAGCAAAACATAACTGAGCTGTGATATTACCAATACTGCTATCGCGGCGGTGATACTAAATGTCAGCATTTTAGCGCCGATAAAACCACTCGCTGCTAGCAGTGGAGCCTGCAGCAACAATAATCGATATATATATGAATCATTTTTTTTAAGCAGTGTTACTGTTTGATTATCATTCATACATATCCCTAGTGTTGAGTTGAAATAATATGGTTTAGGTCGATGAGCATTTTGGATGTTGAAAGCTGCTTAGCAGTGTAAATACGCGCAATTTTTCCGTAAGGATCCAACAAAAATAGATTGCCTACATGATTTATCGTTGCGAGTTGTCGATTGATATTGTCAGATAAGCGTAACTCAAGTTGATGTAAATCTGACTCGGACAATGACGCACTGACAAAACGTTTAGAGCGTGCATCGATCACCGCTTGGCGCACGGCTAATATGTCGTTATCAGGATCGATAGTCACAAACATAAATTGAACCTCAGCTTTATTTATCGAAGCATCCTGCTCTATTCGTTGCTCAAGTTGATCTAATTGCTCAATGCGTATTGGACAAATTTCTGAGCACGACAAAAAGCCTAAAAATAAGTAGGTATATGTTCCCGCGGACGCAGGGTACTGGTGAACTTGTTGATTAACGTCTTGCCACCGAAAATGAATCTGTTGGCCGTCATTTCCGGTAATGCCATAAGCCTCTGTCTCTGAAGCCCACTGATTGATCAGCATCAATATAGGCATAAGACTCAAAGCGAGCAAGATTAATACTGACGCGATGACAATTTTTCTGAGTTTCATAAAAAATAAATGACAGCATGACGGCTTTTCAACGATAAACCCGTAGGCTTTTGTTAATGAAACTACATTTTTGAAAAGTAAAATTGGCATCAATCTAGATACTGGTTGTACTAATTATACGCAGTAAATACTTTTTTGGATTAATAAAATAACAACAAAACACAAAATAAAAAAACGCTTAATGAACCTTTAAATGTCAAAGGCTCATTAAGCGTTAAGTATGCGAATTCGTGGCGTTATCTAAACATCGATAAAATGATTAGAGTGCTATTGCATCAATATCAAGCTTAGCTTGGCTAATACCTGCTTCGGCTGCATCTGGGCCCATATTTAATGATTCAGCATAAATGGTTTCGACGTTGTTAATTCCAATGAAGCCCAACACAGTTGTTAAGTAAGGTACAACATGATCTGTAGACCCGCCTTTATGCGCTCCACCACGAGTCGTCACAATAATGGCACGCTTACCTTTGATTAATCCAACGGGTCCTGTATCGGTGTAAGTAAACGTTACACCGGCACGAGCAATAAAATCGATCCAATTTTTTAACGTTGTCGGTATGCCAAAGTTGTACATCGGCGCTGCGATAACAATGGTGTCATGATCGTTAATTTCAGCGACTAATTCATTCGATAGTGCCACTGCAGATAATTGGCGTTCGGAAAGATTATCGCCGCCACGTAAACCAGAAGCTAGCTCACCATCTAACATTGGCAAGGTATTTTCACCTAAATCACGCACTGTAATTTGTGCATCTTTACTGCTCCATTGCTGATTTAAATAATCAACTAATGCTGAAGACTGTGAATAACTGCCTAGAATGCTTGATTTTAAAATTAATACTTTTGCCATTGTTAAGTCTCACCCATATGTTTGTTGGGTCATATGCTATGTGCCTGACCAATGCAGCTAGTATATTGACCTATAAAAAAGAATAATAGCGCAATAATTATGCAATTATATTCGATAAAATCGAAATATATTCACTTGTTCAACGCGAATATGTTAATCAACGCGACCATTTTTTGGCGGTAAAGACACAAATTGGCCGGTAAACGTAGCACACATAATGTCATCACAATATAACGCCACTTCTAAGGTGATTTTGACTCGCCGGCCTCGGTTTAATGGGTTCAAATCAGTATAGGGCCAAATAACTTTGGCATAGGGCTGTTTAGTCACCGGTTTTAAATACCTGACTTTTGCATCAGCTAATACAATATCACCATGGGCTTGTGACAATTGCTGCTGTAACCACACCATTCCCCAGCCTGTTAATGTCATTAAGGTATAAATACTGCCAGCAAACATGGTGTGATGTAAGTTAACGTTGGGCTCTAAAGGTGCAGTGACTTGTAGGCTATCTCCATTAAACAACGCTGGTTTAATGGCCATAAATTGACTAACAGGAATCGTACTATGCCAAGTTTCACACAAGGTCTGCAGTAAAGCATTGACCTTGACATCTGATTGCGCTTCTGTGAATGAAATATCAAACATAACGGCATCCCTCCGATGATGACTGGTTAACCTCTACTGACAATAATAGAATGGTAATAAATTAAGGCCTTATACCTGCAGATTAAAGGTCACTGGGCCATCATTGACCAACTCGACCTGCATATCTGCACCAAATTGTCCTGTCTGTGTCATAACCCCTTGTTGGCGACAATATTCGACAAAAGCCAGATAAAGGCGATCGGCTTGTTCAGGAGTAGCTGCGCTCGAAAAACTGGGTCTTAAGCCTTTGCCGGTATCTGCTGCTAAGGTAAATTGTGACACCACCAATAATTGTCCACCGACTTGAGCCAGATTAAGATTCATTTTTCCGTTTTCATCACTAAACACCCGATAATTAATGACTTTTGTAGCTAACTTAACCATTTTATCAATATTATCTTCGCGCTCTATGCCTAGTAATACTAACAAGCCTTGGTCAATTTTGCCGACTATTGTATTGTCGACCGCCACTGACGCGCGTTTAACTCGTTGAATTAATGCAATCATAACTGCCTTAAACTATGCTATTTGGTGATGCTTATTGAAGAAAATAAAACAAACCCAACTGAGAGACCACAGGTAGCAACATAACTTGCTACCTGTGGCCCATACAGACTAGTTGTTACTGAATACATTGGCGTAGAACACCAATGCCACTTAAGATTTATCAGACGACGAAATGGATTTATCGATCACTAGAGGATCGTGCACATTATTGAGATTCTGGCTTTTAGTCTCAGTCTCTGTAAAAATTTCAGCTTTAAGATCATCCGCGATGACCGCTAAACTTTCCAGATACTCTGGCAGTGCGGCAGTAATTTCTGCACCGAGTAATACAATCATCCACGATAAATATACCCATACAAATAAAATCGGCACTACTGCCAGTGCACCATAAATGGCTTCATAACTCGGAAATTGGGTCACATAAAACGCAAAACCCTTTTTGCCTGCTTCAAATAATACCGCTGCTACAATCGCTCCCAATAGAGCATGTAAAAAATGGATTTTCTTGTTAGGCACGACCATATACAACAGTAATATAGATGCCACAGAAAACAGCAATGGTAGACGCTCAACAATCCACGGGACTAATCCAGACAACTCACTGCCTGTTACCACCTCTAATGAAACAACATAAGAGGTGGCCACTAGACTTGCACCAATGAGTACAGGACCTAGAGTTAACACCATCCAGTACATCGAAAATGACACCACGTAAGAGCGCTTTTCGGTAATTCGCCAAATGTTATTCAATGCTTTATCGATAGCTGAAATCAGCATAATGGCAACAAACACTAACGCAACAATACCGACAAAGGTGCCTTTAGATGCATTAGCGACAAACTCGTTGATATGCACTTGCACCGTATCACCCGCTGCAGGTATAAAATTATTATATATAAAGCCTTCAATATTGCCGCGAATACCTTTAAACACCGGAAAGGCCGATAACATCGACATGGTGACAGCCAACATAGGCACCAATGACAACAAGGTCACATAGGCCAAATGACCTGCTCGTATATTAATTTGGTCTTCAGCAAGCCGTTGTTTGAGATGGAGTAGAAACTGCCAAATCCCACTAAAAAAAGCCGCAATAGGGCTGTAATCAAACTTTTTGGGCATAATAATCCTTATTTCATACCACGTTAGTGGAGATAACATTTGTATTAAGTCACTAACTTCGTACAATGTTATAACATATTAGTCATCGAATAATGGAGCAAATTGATGTCACAACAAGGTTCGGCGGGTAATATACTCGCAGCTGTCGCGAGCTTATTTTTCCCAGGCCTAGGTCAGCTTTTACAAGGGCGCATATTAGCGGCTTTGTTATTCTTCTGCATTACTGCTGTTTGCTATTTCTTTTTTGTGTTGGTCATCCCAGCCATTATCGGTGGTTTATTCCATTTATGGAGCATCATCGACGCAGCAAAATTTAAATCAGGCAGTTAACTCATAAGGTAGTTAACCTCAACGAGGACACTTTTCGCCTCACACAATAAAAGAGACACATTGATGAAAAAATGGATATCACTGGCACTATTAAGTAGCAGTTTACTGTTGAGCGGTTGTCAAAGCGCCTATTACGGTGCAATGGAAAAAGTCGGCTACCACAAACGCGACATTATGGTCGATAGAGTTCAAGAGGCTAAAGAGTCGCAGGAAGAAGCACAAGAGCAATTTAGCTCTGCATTGGAAGAAATGCAGGCGCTTTTGGCATTTGATGGTGGCGATTTAGAAGATGCTTATAATAAAGCGAAAGATGAATATGAGTCAGCTCAATCTGCAGCAGATGAAGTGAGTCATCGCATCGAGAAAGTCGAAGATGTCGCGGATGCATTATTTGACGAATGGCAAACTGAAATCGAAGAAATCAGTAAAGCCAGTTTACGTCGTAACAGCACCAGCAAGCTCAATGAAACCAAGCGTTCATATAAAACGCTAGTGAGAAGCATGCGTCGTGCAGAAGCAAAAATGCCACCCATTCTAACTGCGATGAAAGATAATATGCTGTATTTAAAACATAACCTAAATGCGCAGGCTATTGGTGCAATTAAAGGTGAGTTTGCCAATTTACAGACTGATATCTCTAGCCTGATTAAAGAAATGAACAAATCGATTGCCGAATCGAACAAGTTTATTGCCTCAATGGAACAAGGTTAAACCTTACCTAACCTATCAACTTAACGCCCTTAGCGGTAACCTATGCTGTCATAGTCTATGACGGCCTAGGTGCTGCTTTTGGGTATTTATATGTGCCTATTTGCGTATTTGTGCTTATTCGATCGGTGACTGGTCCACTGGCAATGCCGTACGGCTAAATATTTGCTTCAAAACTACTGTAGTTTCAATGCTGGCGACAAACTTGAGGTTGCCGAGCGATTTTTTGATAAATTGCTCATAAGAAACCAAATCTTTGGCGACTATTTTGAGCATATAATCATAAGATCCAGTTACCACGGCGCATTCCATCACTTGAGGTAATTGTGCCATGGTTGACTCAAATAACGCTGTCGATTGATCAGTATGTTCCGTTAAGCGTATCGATGTATAAACCACAACATTAAGACCCACTTTAAAAGGGTCAACTTGGGCACCATAGCCTAAAATCACTTTATCTTGTTCAAGCTTTTTGACTCGTCGTAAACAAGGCGTATCCGACATATTAACCTTATCGGCTAATTCAGAAACAGCCATCCGGCCCTGACGTTGTAAAATTTCTAATAGCTTGAGGTCTTTCTTATCCATTGAACAAATCGCTTTTTAGTGAGTGATTAACGGTATAAATATCATATTCCTGAGTGAAATCCTCTACAAATTTACGTTAATCACAAATATTTCAAGCAAATGGGAGCCACAAAACAATAAATGCCATAAAGTTAACATGGCATTTGTCTAAAGAGGGTAATTTGAGGTGATACTCGCGAATAACAAGAGCACTTAACACTCGTCAATATCGACGACAACTAAAGGTGACTCTCCTGCAACTTGTGGCTGAGAGTATCTAATTTCACATTTATTCGCAGCATAATCCGCATTAGGACGAATACGTAACCCGCTTCGATTATTAACATCGTATGTTGTGATGTTAAATTCACCACCGCTACCGTTGTCGGCAATGTTAATCATCCTGATGATACCTGCTGAGGTATGACGCGGATATCCGTAAGCTAGAGTCACTGATTGGCCTTGTACTGTAATACTATTGCCCAAACCATTACTGGCTCCAGGGGCCGTTTCATCGCAACTGGCGCTTATCACGCAAGCTGAATAGACCAAAGTTTTACCGCTGTTAATTGCTGCTGCAACACCCTGCATACTGCTCGCGTAAGCATTACTTTTTAAATCGATAAATTTCGGAGCAACCACGACAGCAAGAATGCCTAAAATAATAATCACTACCACAAGTTCTATTAAGCTAAACCCTTGCGGCTTACGCCACGAAAAACAACCATGATTAAATGAGCATGTATGTATCAATTTAGACATCCTGCAGCCAAATAAAAAATAACATTAATCTCTATTCTAAAATATTAATCAGCCAGTATCACCTGACTTTTGCCGGCATGTTTAGCCTGATACATCGCAACATCAGCACGATGGATTAAGCTATCTGTATCGCTATCAACACCATTATAAATGGCAGCGCCAATACATGCACTAATGATTAAAGAATGTGAGCCTATTTGAAAAGGTTGTTTGATCAGTTTAAGAACACTGTTGGCAGTGGCCATAACAGCGTCACTGTCGATATCATTCGGTAAAAGTAATACAAACTCGTCACCACCATAACGCGCAAGAATTTCACTCGGAAACAAATGCTTACTTACCTGTTAACCAATTTTGACTAGCAAAGCATCGCCAATGCCGTGCCCGTAAGTATCATTAATGACTTTGAATCCATCGAGATCGATAAAAAGGATTGAGAACGGCTGTTTTTTATCCCGTAAACGCTCAGTTGCCTGCCTGTTCGACAACCGATTAGCGAGTCCAGTCACCACATCATGATTGGCTAAATGTAACGCTTTAGTTTTGGCAATAACTAAATCTGCAGTGCGATCTCTGACTCGTTGAGATAACTCTTCACGGCTGTTTATCACCTCTTCTGACATTTGCTGAAAACTATCATTCTCACCTCTTTTGAGCAAAAAAAAACCCGATAATCAATTATCGGGTTTTTTATTGGTTTGCTTGTTTAAGCAATTGTATTCAAGAATTACAAGCTGTAGTACATCTCAAACTCAAGTGGGTGAGTAGTACGTGCAACACGTTCTGCTTCAGCCGTTTTAAGTTGGATATAAGACTGGATAAAGTCTTCGCTGAATACGCCGCCTTTAGTCAAGAACTCATGGTCAGCTTGTAAATGTTCAAGTGCGTTTTCTAATGACGTTGCAACCTGTGGAATTTCAGCAGCTTCTTCAGGAGGTAAGTCATATAAATCTTTATCCATTGCTTCACCTGGGTGGATCTTGTTTTGAATACCATCAAGACCAGCCATAAGTAATGCTGAGAAACCTAAGTATGGGTTTGCATGTGGATCAGGGAAACGCGCTTCGATACGACGGCCTTTAGGGCTTGGTACCACTGGAATACGAATTGAAGCACTGCGGTTACGTGCAGAATATGCAAGCATTACAGGCGCTTCAAAATGTGGCACTAAACGCTTGTAAGAGTTAGTGCTTGGGTTAGTGAACGCATTCAATGCACGAGCATGCTTAATAATGCCGCCAATGTAATAAAGCGCTAAATCACTCAAACCAGCATACTTATCACCTGCGAATAAGTTTACGCCGTCTTTAGCTAAAGACTGATGCACGTGCATGCCGCTACCGTTGTCACCAACGATTGGTTTTGGCATAAATGTCGCTGTCTTACCATAAGCATGCGCCATGTTATGAACAACGTATTTTAGAATTTGAATTTCATCAGCTTTCTTAGTCAACGTGTTGAAACGTGTTGCGATTTCGTTTTGACCCGCTGTTGCTACTTCGTGGTGATGCGCTTCAACTACTTGACCCATTTCTTCAAGTACTAAACACATTGCCGAACGTAAATCTTGTGACGAATCAACTGGTGCAACTGGGAAATAACCACCTTTCACCATTGGACGGTGACCCGTGTTACCTTCTTCATAGCTCTTAGCTGAGTTCCATGATGCTTCTTTTGCGTCAATCTTAACAAAACAACCTGACATGTCGGTACCAAAACGGACATCGTCAAATAAGAAGAACTCTGGCTCTGGACCAATCAATACTGTGTCAGCAATACCAGTAGAAATTAGGTAAGCTTCAGCTTTTTTAGCAATTGAACGTGGGTCACGATCATAACCTGTCATAGTACCAGGTTCTAAAATATCACAACGAATAAGCGCTGTTGTTTCTTCTGTGAAAGGGTCTAATACGAAAGTGGTTGGATCTGGCATTAGCACCATGTCAGATTCATTAATGCCTTTCCAACCTGTAATTGAAGAGCCATCAAACATTTTACCGTCTTCAAAGAAATCTTCATTTACTTGATGAGAAGGAATAGAAACGTGCTGCTCTTTACCTTTAGTGTCGGTAAAGCGTAAGTCTACAAACTTAACTTCTAACTCTACAAGTTGTTTTAAAACTGATTCAACTGACATTCTCAAGCCTCCGGTAGGGTAAAGGGTTGTCCCTTAAATAATCTTGCTATTCGCCAGATGATGCACCTGGAAAACGAATCTTTTCATAATTATCAGCAATAAAGCGATATTCATGCCAGATCGCTAACTAATTGATTTTATGAAGATGAGAAAGTTTCCAAATCTTCTAAACCATAACCTTGCACCAACCTCGTGCATCACTATGTTTCATCATGGTGCAAAAGTCCATAATGGTGCGTCATGTTAATGTTGCTGTTTTAGCCAATGTCACAGTTTTGTCTTACACCATGGTTATGCTTCATATATATACGTTTTATGCTGTTTATTAATCCATAGCAAGCGATAGATTTACAAGTGTTCAAAAATAATCCTATCTACAAAAGCTGCTGTGAAGTAGAATGGCACGCTTTTTTACAGTAGCTATAATCTATAACTACTGTTAGATCCTTTTTTTTTATTTGCTGGTTTAGAGGTTTATCCGTGCTAGAGAATTTACGTAACATCGCCATTATTGCCCACGTTGACCATGGCAAAACAACCTTGGTTGACAAAATGTTGGCGCAGTCAGGAACCCTTGCATCTCGTGGAGAAGCTACTGAGCGGGTTATGGATTCTAACGATCTTGAAAAAGAACGTGGGATCACCATTCTGGCAAAGAACACTGCCATCCAGTGGAACGACTACCGTATTAATATCGTAGATACTCCTGGCCACGCCGATTTCGGTGGTGAAGTTGAACGCGTTCTATCTATGGTTGACTCAGTATTATTGTTGGTTGATGCAGTTGATGGCCCAATGCCACAAACTCGCTTTGTAACCAAGAAAGCATTCGCTCAAGGCCTTAAGCCAATTGTTGTTATCAACAAAATTGACCGTCCAAGTGCTCGTCCAGATTGGGTTATTGACCAAGTATTCGATTTATTCGTTAACTTAGGTGCCACTGACGAACAACTAGATTTCCCAATCGTTTATGCTTCGGCATTAAATGGTTTTGCAACGTTAGATCCAGATGTAGCAAGCGATGATATGACGCCGCTATTCCAAACTATCGTTGAGAAAGTAGCTTTCCCAGATGCTGATGCAGAAGCTCCATTCCAAATGCAAATTTCTCAAATCGATTATAACTCATACGTGGGTGTTATCGGTATTGGCCGTATTACTCGTGGTAGCGTTAAGACTAACCAACAAGTGACCATTATTGGCGCTGACGGTAAGACACGTAACGGTAAAATGGGCCAAGTATTAGGTTACATGGGTCTTGACCGTACTGAAGTGCCAATTGCAAATGCTGGTGACATCGTTGCTATTACAGGTTTAGGCGAGCTTAAAATCTCTGATACTATCTGTGCAGTGAATGCAGTAGAAGCAATGCCACCGTTAACTGTTGATGAACCAACACTAACGATGACATTCCAAGTAAACACTTCTCCGTTCGCGGGTAAAGAAGGTAAGTATGTTACTTCACGTAACATTCTTGAACGTTTACAGACTGAATTAGTTCACAACGTAGCACTTCGCGTTGAAGAAACAGAAAGTCCAGACCGTTTCCGCGTTTCAGGTCGTGGTGAATTACACTTATCGATTTTAATTGAAAACATGCGTCGTGAAGGTTATGAATTAGCCGTATCTCGTCCAGAAGTTATTCTAAAAACAATCGATGGTGAGCTACATGAACCATACGAAACTGTAACAGTTGACGTTGAAGAAGATCATCAAGGTACCGTAATTGAAAAATTAGGTGTTCGTAAAGGCGAAATGAAAGACATGCAGCTTGATGGTAAAGGTCGTGTACGTATCGACTTCGTTATCCCAAGCCGTGGCTTAATTGGTTTCCAAACCGAATTCTTAACAGCAACATCTGGTACTGGTCTAATTTATCATTCATTTGATCACTACGGTCCACACAAAGGTGGCGATATTGGTCAACGCGCTAACGGCGTATTGATTTCAAACGCAACAGGTAAAGCACTAACATTCGCTCTATTTGCTTTGCAAGACCGTGGTCGTATGTTTATTGGTCACGCTGCTGAAGTGTATGAAGGTCAAGTAGTGGGTATTCATGCTCGCTCTAACGATTTGACAGTAAACTGTTTGAAAGGTAAGCAGCTTACTAACATGCGCGCATCAGGTACTGATGAAGCACAAGTATTGACTACGCCTATCACATTGACTCTTGAGCAAGCTCTTGAATTCATCGATGATGATGAATTAGTTGAAGTAACTCCTAAGAACATCCGTGTTCGTAAGAGATTCTTAACTGAGAATGAGCGTAAGCGTAATAACCGCAGCTAATTACCATCAATGAGTGGCAACGTCTGCCACTCATTGAGACCTAAAAAGCCCAGATGCATGCATCTGGGCTTTTTGTTGTCTAGTCTATACAGGAGGCTAAAAATATTGGTAGCAAGCGGTGACGAGCGAAAGAGCCTAGGACGCTGCGCTGCTAGTACGCTCCGCGGCTAGAGGCTATAAAGTCAACAGCTTAGCAGCGAAGCTTTCTCTATCCCTGAGATGACAAGCGATGACGAGCCAAGAGCCTAGGTGCTAGACTGCACGCAGCGTTCGCTTATTATCGCTTGTTATCGTTTCTGAAGCTGTCTCTAGCAGCAAAGCGACTCTCGTGATACAACATGAAAACATTTAACTAGATATTTTACGTAAACGCAGATAGATTCAAACCAAGATCATTTTTAGGGAAAATATATGAGTATGTTGCAACAGGTAAGCGTCGCTAAAAAAGCCAATGTGTATTTTAACGGTAAAGTGATAAGCAGAAGCGTAGTATTAGCTGATGGTAGTAAACAAACTTTTGGTGTGGTATTGCCTGGTGAATATGAGTTTTCAACGGCTCAAGGTGAAATAATGCAGGTTATTTCTGGCAAATTTGACGTGTTATTACCGGGTAAAACTGAGTGGGTTGCATATGCTGAAGCAAGCCAGTTTGAGCTTGCACCAAATGTGAGCTTCAGTATCCGAACAGATCAAATTTCAGAATACTGCTGCCAATACATCTAGTGTTGTTGCACCTAAATAAACAATAGCGGTTTAATATCGCCGCTTCGATTCAGCTTAACTAAACAGTTTAAGCTGATTTTTTTTATAAAAACGTCTACTCTATTAAAACTGTCGTTTTATGGAGTACATCATGCGCCTTATCATACTTATTAGTTTGCTATTATTGAGCGCCCAAAGTGTTGCTACCGTATACCGTTGGGTAGATGAAAATGGCAAAGTTCATTACTCAGATGAACAAAAAAATAATGCCGAAGCTGTTGAATTAAATGAAAACACCCAAAACAACATGACGATTGACACCCCAACAAAAATCAATGTCATCCCAACAACAGAAGCATCAATTAACTACACGATTTCGATTACCTCTCCCCAAGAAGAAGCTACTGTGCGTGACAATAATGGCGCATTTACCGTGTCAGTGAGCGTCACCCCTCAATTACCTCGTGGCGTGCTAATGACATTATTAGTCGATGGTATTATCGCAGCCCCAGCTCAAGCATCGAATATATTCCAATTAACGGGCATTAATAGAGGTGAACACTCGTTGGTTGTTAACGCTGTAACACAAAGCGGCAAAGTCCTTGCATCAAGCTCTCCTAGAAAGATATTCCTTCACCAAGCATCTGTATTTGGACCTGCAAAAAAGTCTAAATGATTAAGATAAAAATCAGTTTATTCATTAGCTTATGAAATTTTGCGTGACTATTTATCTTACAAAGTGCTTGTGTGTTCCGGGTTGTGATATGCACCAAAGTGGTGCATTATAATGGTGCAACCCTATACTAGGACGGCTAATGGACACAAATAACCTTCTCAATCACTTAGTCACCGCAGTGCTTGTTATTAATAACGAGCTCAAGCCGAGCTATGCTAATGCCGCGGCCGCACAATTATTGGGAGTAGGTAACCATAAGCTACTCGAGCAAACGCTTCCTGAGCTTTATCAACTGATGGGGGTTGAGCCACAATTACTGCGCGATGCCATTAATGCCGCCCAGGGACTCACGGTCAATACCGCCGCATTAATAACCCTAGACGGCCAACATCACACCATTGATATCACCTTGATGCCAATTGAAAATGACAATAACCTCAGCATTTTAGAATTACGTCAAGTAGACCAACAACGTCGCATTCATCAGCAGCTTAATATGGACGCCCAACAACAAGCTGCACAGTTTTTGGTACGTAACTTAGCCCATGAAATTAAAAACCCACTGGGCGGCCTTAGAGGCGCTGCGCAGTTGTTATCGCGAGAGCTCGACTCGCCCGAATTAAAAGAATTTACCAGTCTTATTATCGAACAAGCAGATAGATTACGTAATTTAGTCGACCGTTTACTTGGCCCACAACGACCAACGCAGCATGCTGAACACAATATCCATCAAGTGATTCAAAAAGTGCTTAAGTTAGTCGAAATGGCACTGCCAGACAATATCTGCTTAAAACGAGATTATGATCCATCGATTCCAGATATTCAGATGGATCCAGATCAAATGCAGCAAGCTGTATTGAATATTGTCCAAAATGCGATACAAGCGTTAGAACATTGTGGTGGCGATATTGTCATTCGCACTCGCACTCAACATCAAGTCACCATTGGAACACAGCGCTATAAAGTGGTACTCGCCTTATCCATTATTGATAACGGCCCCGGTATTCCTGCTGAGTTAATGGATACCCTCTTCTACCCTATGGTCACCGGACGTGACGAGGGTTCAGGGTTAGGATTATCCATTGCGCATAACATTGCCCGATTACACGGCGGTCGCATTGATTGTGTTTCGGCACCAGGGCATACCGAATTTATTATTAACCTGCCATTACAATAACTAGCATGCCTTTGTAGGCAGAATGAGGTAGTAACATGAACATTAGTGAACAAGTTTGGATCCTCGATGATGATAGTTCGATCCGTTGGGTACTCGAAAAAGCCCTTAAAGGCGCATCACTGTCAACGGCTAGCTTTGCTGCTGCAGAATCCTTGTGGCAAGCTTTAGAAGCATCACAACCTCAAGTCATCGTTTCAGACATCCGCATGCCAGGTACTGATGGCTTAACCTTGCTTGATCGCTTACAACTGCATTATCCGCATATTCCAGTGATCATCATGACCGCCCACTCAGACTTAGACAGTGCCGTGAGCGCATATCAAGCAGGTGCATTTGAATACCTACCAAAACCATTTGATATTGATGAAGCCATTAATTTAGTTGAACGCGCACTCACACATGCAACAGAGCAAGCACCACAACCCGTTATTGATACCACCATAAAAACCCCTGAAATTATTGGTGAAGCCCCGGCAATGCAAGAAGTGTTTCGTGCCATAGGCCGATTATCTCGCTCATCTATCAGTGTGCTCATCAATGGCCAATCTGGTACTGGTAAAGAATTAGTCGCTGGTGCATTGCACAAACACAGCCCGCGTAAGGACAAACCCTTTATTGCATTAAATATGGCTGCCATCCCAAAAGATTTGATTGAATCTGAACTCTTTGGCCATGAAAAAGGCGCCTTTACTGGTGCCGCCAACGTGCGCCAAGGTCGTTTTGAACAAGCTAATGGTGGCACGCTATTTTTAGATGAAATTGGTGACATGCCAATCGATGTGCAAACGCGATTATTACGAGTCCTTGCCGACGGCCAGTTCTATCGTGTCGGCGGTCATCAAGCAGTGCAAGTTGATGTACGTATTATTGCTGCGACACATCAAAATCTTGAGGTGCAGGTGCAAAAAGGCACCTTCCGCGAAGATTTATTTCATCGCCTCAATGTGATCAGAGTACACTTACCGCCGTTATCGCAGCGCCGTGAAGACATTGCCCAACTCGCCAATCACTTTTTAAGCACCGCAGCGAAAGAGATTGGCGTTGAACCCAAAATACTCACTAAAGAAACCGCGGTAAAATTGGCTAACCTTCCTTGGCCGGGTAATGTTCGTCAACTTGAGAATACTTGTCGTTGGTTAACCGTAATGGCGTCCGGACAAGAAATTTTACCGCAAGATTTACCACCAGAATTGCTTAAAGACCCAGTAGCAACCCAGCAGAAACAAGCTGGAGCAAGTGACTGGCAAACCGCATTAACTGATTGGATTGATGAAAAGCTGGCTGCAGGTGAAAGTGATTTACTCACTGAAGTGCAACCTGAATTTGAACGTATTTTACTTGAAACAGCACTAAGACATACTCAAGGCCATAAACAAGAAGCCGCTAAACGTCTAGGTTGGGGTCGTAATACCCTAACGCGTAAATTAAAAGAGCTGTCGATGGACTAAAAACGAAACGACGCAGGGGAGCCATAATGATGTAATAACATTATGGCAATGACACTTTTATGAAAATGCTATGATCTTAACAACGGTAAGTGCGAAGATGATCTCATATTGCCGAGTTTACCCAGTTTACACATCACATCACATCAGGGTACAAATAACCAAAAGCGCTAGAATATTTATCGAGTAAAAATGCTACATTAAAATATAACATTCAAACAAGGAACGATTTTGGATTTTGATGCTCATTATGGTGTAGTTATTCATCAAGATTTTATACCACTTTATGCCGATGATAATTATGCAAAAATCTTCGGTTATAATACAGCTCAAGATATTTTAGCGCTAAAGAGTGTTCTAGAGTTAATCGATCCCGAACTACAGGATGTAGCCACACACACTTACTACGCATTAATGAGTGGTATAGAAAAACCTCAGGTACGCAGCTACGTTAACCGTAACCGTTTAGGTTTGAAACTCAATATATTAGCTATTGAACACATAGTTGAATGGCAAGGACGATCAGCCCTACAAATCACGATTGTGGATTTAACTGAATCTACAACACTTAAACAAGCTTTAGTACAAAGTGAAAGTCGCTATCAGCAATTAGTCAATGGATCTGTACAAGGCGTATTAGTACATCGCAACTTTAGCCCGCTATATTGCAATCAGACATTAGCACAACTATTCGGTTACCCTAATACCCAAAGTATTATGTCACTCGCCTCAATTTTGGATGTGATTGAACCAAGCTATCAAGAACAGCGCCTAGACGCTAACGCTGCGTTACTCGCGAATAAAGTTAAACCTCATCCTGTTGAAATCAAATGCCTACACCTTAGCGGTCGTATCATATGGGTGAAATTAATTGAGACGGTGATCAGTTGGGAGCAGCAACCCGCTATTCAAGTTACCATGATCGATGTCACCGAATCTTATTTATTAAAAGACAAACTCGATAAACAAATCTATGTTGATTACCTCACAAAAGCCCTTAATCGACGAGGGTTAATCCATTTTAGTCAGCAATTAATGACCCATAGCACCCTTGTGCATGAACACCTTTATTGTGTCTTAATGGGTATAGATGATTTAAAGCAAATTAACCATTTGTTTGGCCATGATATGGGTGATAAAGCGTTAATTCACTTTGCTCAGCATTGCCAAAGTAAGCTTGCTGAAACTGACTTAATCGCCCGTTGGAGCGGTGATGAATTTATTGCCATCATTCAAGCTAGCAGCAAAAATATTGCACTAAAAATAGCCGAGAGTATTCGTCATAGTATCGAACATACGGAGCTAATCGAACCAGAAAGCGGTAAGCACATTCGCTTTAGTGCCTGTGTCGGGTTATCTAACTGGCAAGCTGACGACACTATCGACCGCCTTATTTTGCGTGCAGATTCAGCGTTAGAACAAGCCCGATCACAAATCACTAGCCAGCTAGTGTTTGCATAACCTAGAGTCATAAATACACTAAATTAAGCCAATATTCTGGCTAACAAAATCCGCTATTGCGGCTTTGTTAGTATTAAAACGTCAATTCGTCACTGTTAATGATAACCGATTGATATTTAAAACAGTATGCTCAAGATACCAACAATGATAAAAGCTATGGTGCCGAGTAAAGTTTCCATCACTGTCCATGTTTTTAACGTGGTTTTCTCGTCCATTTCCATCAAACGCCCTACCAGCCAAAAACCGGAATCATTAAAGTGCGATAACACCGTTGAACCACCAGCAATGGCAATCACAATAAAACATAAATCAGCAGCGCTTAATCCAGCCGTTGCCGCAACCATGGGCGCAATTAATGCAGCTGTAGTGGTTAATGCCACAGTTGCAGAACCTTGCGCCACCCGCAAACAGGTGGCAATAACAAATGCGGCCACAATTAACGGCATACCGGTATCGGATAATGCATCCGCTAACGCTTGTCCTATACCACTGGCACGTAACACACCACCAAACATGCCACCAGCACCCGTGACTAATATCACCGCACAAATTGGCCCTAATGAATCGCCACACAGTTTTTCAAGCGGTTGCATGCCGTAGTCTTTAGCAAAGACCACCAAACACACTAATAAGGTAATCAGCAATGCGATGGGCGTCTTACCCAGCATTCGCAGTAATTGAACTAATGGCAACTTACCATCAATAACTCCTGCTACCGCTAAGGTATTTAATCCCGTATCCATAAAAATGAGTATCACAGGTAACACCAGAATCGACATCACTGTAGCAAACTTGGGGATCTTGTCGACATCGATAATAGGTGCGGTGCTGAAGAAAACTTTCGATACGGGAATATCAAATTTTTTGCCTGCATATAAACCAAATAAGTAAGCGCCGATATACCATGTAGGGATTGCTACCATCATGCCAACAAATAGCAATAAACCAATGTTGGCGCCAAGTAAGTCTGCAGCTGCTACCGGTCCAGGGTGTGGCGGTACAAAAGCATGCATCACCGCAAATGCACCCGCAGACGGTAAAGCATACTTAAGTGGTGAGTCGCCAAAGCGTTTAGCCACGCTAAAAATAATAGGCATCATTACCATTAAGCCAGCATCAAAAAATATTGGAAAACCAAACAACAGCGAAGCGATACCTAACGCTAGCGGCGCTTTATCTTCACCAAAGCGGCTAATCAAGGTATCGGCAAGCACTTTAGCACCGCCAGTGACCTCTAAAATCTTACCTATCATAGCGCCAAGGCCGACTAATAAGGCAACTGAAGCCAAGGTGCCACCAAAACCCGCCATCATAGTCGGCACTACTTGATCACTGCTAATGCCACTTGCCAGTGCAGTGGCCACGCAGACTAATGTTAACGATACAAAAGCATGCAATTTCATTTTAATAATCAGGATCAATAACGCGATAATGGCGAGTGCAGCTATCATCAACAAGTAGGTCGGGTCTGCGATTTGTACCATTGTGTCCATACTATATTCCAAAGTGATTAATGAGAGTGCTAATTCGAATTCACAAACCTTAATGAGATCAGTAAACTCAAGTTATAAACTGAGTTACGAAAAAATAAGCCTTTAATTATATAAGCTTATATTAAGGAATGGTAAGAGAATGACAGGAAAATGCATTATTGTAATGGGTGTGTGCGCATGTGGTAAAAGCAGCGTAGGTGAACTGTTAGCAAAAATGATGAATGCCACTTTTGTAGACGGTGACGATCTTCACCCCCAGGCCAACATAGAAAAAATGGCCCGAGGAGAACCTCTAAATGATGCTGA
This sequence comes from Shewanella sp. BF02_Schw, assembly GCF_014596695.2. Lineage (NCBI taxonomy): Bacteria > Pseudomonadati > Pseudomonadota > Gammaproteobacteria > Alteromonadales > Shewanellaceae > Shewanella > Shewanella sp. BF02_Schw. Next base: position 155,561 of record NZ_JABKAW020000004.1, on the reverse strand, counting down.
TAGAGCACCTTGGTTATCGCGTATTGGTGATCTAGCTTTAGAATTTAACAACCAAAATAAAACCGTGATTATTGGTTGTTCTGCACTAAAAAAATCCTATCGGGATCTAATTCGGCAAGGTAATCAACAGGTCGGTTTTTTATATTTGCAGGGTAACTATGAATTGATTTTGGCACGCATAATGGCCAGAAAAGGTCACTTTATGAAACAAAACATGGTCGACAGCCAGTTTGCCACATTAGAAGAACCCACTAATGAGCCATTAGTGGTGACTGTCGATATTAACGCCAGTATTACAGACATAGTAAAGCAGGCTTTGGCGCAATTTAACGCTCTGGGATTTTAATCTCCATATCTAACCTGTGTCAGCTTAATCGCACGTATTGCTGAGCTGGCATTTGTCATCCCCATTCATCTCTATCACACCGGGTCTTGGTGAATAATCACTTCAGCATCATCAAACGCCGCTTTAATCGTCATACCCGCTTTATCTGCTATTTCATGAGCATCATGCAAAGACAAGTTACCGGCTAATTCCATGTGCAATTGAATAAATGTGGTTTTACCTGCTTGGCGAGTACGTAAATCGTGAATACCTTGAACCCGAGGGTCTTGCTTGGCCAAGGCTTTAATCTTGTCACGAGTCTCATTGTCTAACTCGCGGTCAAGTAAGCTCTGAATTGAACGATAACCTAAACCGAGTGCTTGATTACCAATAAACAACGCAATAAACACCGCAAACAAACCATCGGCCCACCACCAGCCATATTGCGCTAATATTAGCGCAAACAACACCGCTGCATTCAATAACAAGTCAGACTTATAATGCAATGAATCGGCTTCAACCAAAGAGCTATTGGTTTTTTTCAACGCATGTCGTTGCAGTAAAACGAGTGCAAATGTCAGCACAATGGCAATAATCGACACCACTATGCCACTCATCGCATTGGTGACTGCCACTGGATGAATAAGCTTTTCGCCGCCATACAATAATAATAACGACGCCGAACCTAAAATAAAGGCCGCTTGGGCTAACGTTGCTAATGGTTCAGCTTTGCCATGGCCATAACGATGATCTTTATCCGCGGGAACAATGGCATACCGAATAGCAATAAAGTTAACAATCGAAGCAAGTGCATCTGCAAATGAATCCGTTAATGAGCCCAACATACTGGCCGAGCCAGAGTACAACCAAGCGATTAACTTAATCACAATAAGACACAGCGCAGTAGCTACCGACGCGCGGCTAGCTAATTTGACCCAAAAGTCATATTCAGAAGAGGTACTCATATAAGAATTGTCGGCTCATTTAACTGATGATTTATCTGCTATTACTATAGCAAGTTCATTGCTCGATTAGGATAAAGTTTACTAAAGTCGCTGCTGGTCTTATGCAAAGTGTGACCATTAGCAAACTTGCATGAATAAAAAAGCCATTACCCCAAGGTAATGGCTTTTATCTATTTAACCTGATGTTGTATCAGTTAATCATTAACGGCGCGGTTTGTGGCCTTTGCCTAGCTTAAATTTATCTTGAAACGTTTGTTGCTGTTCAGGCGTTAATAATTGATAAATTTCGTTTTGCATTTTCAAATGCGTCAGCATCTTTTGTAAATGCTTTTGTTGCTGTGCTTCAGCCATTGCAGTTGCTTTTGCTTCGTCAAAACCAGCGGTAGTGATTAACGCTAACATTTCTGTACGGTGCTCAGCGCGCTGCTCTTTAGTTGGGCGCTCAGGACGGTTAGCTTTGTACTTATCGAAGATGGCTTTTACTTGAACTTTTTGGGCATCAGTTAAGTCCAGCTTACGAAGCATTTTATGCATGCTGCCTTTGTGACCATGATGTCGGTCACCTTTAGCGGCAACATTTTCAGTTTTTACAGTGTTATCAGCTGCATCAACTGCATATAACTGGCCAGCTAATAAAGACGAACTTGCCACTAAGGCAACTAAACTCGTTTTGATGATTGATGATGTTTTCATTGTTAAGTACCTCGGTATGAATGGGATTTATTTTCTGCCTTAGCAGATTTGATACTCAGTTTACCGAATGCAATGTCAATGAGGGTTAAGACTGAGTAAACCTATGTAAAGAACGTTTTCATAGCACTTTAGCGCCAGTAATTCATGATCAAGTTGGCATATTGAATGATAAAAATCGCAGTAATGCGAGCCAGTTAACGTAATTCAGACTTGATCCTTACAGTATTCATATTAGGGCATAAAATCTAACTATTAGCGCTTTAATGGAATACATTATGAACCGATTGATTGGCCAATTACTGTTACTTCTTTGTGTACTGATATTGGCACCCAGCTCAATAGCCAGTACCGCGGCCTCAACAGACGACTCACTTTGGTATACTCAGCAAAACCAGCAGCCTGTGGTTAAACTGCATTTCTTTTGGTCTAAAACCTGTCCTCATTGTCGTGAAGCGCATCCTTTTATTGATGCTTTAGGCGAACGTTTTGACTGGATAGAATTACACGACTACGCCATTAGCGAACCCGGCAATGTCGATAAACTCATGGAAATGGGCCAACACACTGGTGTTGAACCTAAATCGGTGCCCTACTTTGCCATTTGTGGCGAGGCCGTTGTTGGCTATAACAGCCATGATGTCACAGGGCGTTACATCCTAGAGCGCTTAGTTAACTGCTATCAACGCCAAGGTGGTAAAGCTGACATTGGTAATAAGCTCGATGATTTCTTAGGCGCTACGCCAGTGGTAAGCGCACCACTATTTGAAACCTGTAGTGACACAAGTGACGACCCAGAAGCCGAAGGTTCGTGTGGCATGTCATTTGACCAAGCCAGTGACATTACCCCTATACCAACTGTTCAGCCTGTCGACATTCCACTCATTGGTGCAGTGCACCCTGAAGAAATGTCATTGCCAGTGCTCACCTTAGTACTCGCTGGTGTCGATGCTTTTAATCCTTGCGCATTTTTCGTGTTGCTGTTTTTACTGAGCATCATGGTTAATGCAGGCAGCCGCAAACGTATGTTATTGGTAGGCGGTATTTTTGTATTCTTCTCAGGCTTTATCTACTTTATATTTATGAGCGCCTGGCTTAACTTATTCCAACTACTTGGCGGCGGTGATGGCGGTATCATTATCACTTGTGCGGGAGTATTGGCATTGATTGCAGCCATAGTGAATATAAAAGATTACTTTTACGGCCGCGGCGAGGTCAGCCTTTCAATGTCAGTTGAAAATCGTGGCTCGCTTATTAAGCGTATGGGCAAATTATCTAAAGCCAGCTCGTTACCGACAATGATTTTAGGCTCAACGATTCTGGCTATTTTAGCTAACACTTATGAACTGCTTTGCACCGCTGGTTTTCCAATGATTTACACCTCAGTGTTGTCGTTATCAGATCTCGATACCATGCAACGTTACTTATACCTCATCGCTTACAATGTGGTTTACGTTATTCCACTTGCCGCTATTGTGATTGTATTCTCAATGACCTTAGGTAAACGCAAACTGACCGAAAAAGAAGGCGAAGTACTTAAACTGATGTCAGGTATTATGATGTTAGGTTTAGGCAGCATGTTAGTGTTTAACCCTAACTCACTGCAAAATGCAGTCTTTTCTGTAGGTCTGATTTTGGGGTCTATTGTACTGACCTTTATTATTGCCAGAATTAAACGCTACATAGTGCAAAATAAAGCAGGATAAATGTAAAACTGTGCAATGTTGATATGATTTAATCTTGGCATAAGATAAGCTTAATTGATTGAAAAATCTGTATGTTAGCTTCAACATACAGATTTTCTTTGTGCCAGAGGAAAGTTATGAATCGTATTTTACTGATCGACGATGATATTGGTTTATCCGATCTACTCAGCCAATTACTTGAGTTGGAAGGCTTTGTATTAACCCAAGCTTATGATGGTGAGCAAGGGCTGATGATGGCGCAACAGCAAGACTTCGATTTAATCCTTCTTGACGTGATGCTGCCTAAACTGAATGGTTTTGAAGTCTTGCGTGCTTTACGCCAACGCAAGCAAACACCGGTATTAATGCTAACCGCTCGCGGTGATGAAATTGACCGGGTTGTCGGCCTTGAAATTGGTGCCGATGACTATTTGCCAAAACCCTTTAATGATCGCGAGTTAGTGGCTCGAATTAGAGCCATATTACGTCGAGCGCAAACCACTCAGCAAGATAGCCAAGCCAATGAAATGATGCAGTTTGGTGATTTACGTCTCGACCCTACCCGCCAAGAAACCTATTGCAATGAGCAACTAATCATTCTCACTGGCACCGAATTTTCACTGCTATTTCATTTAATCGAAAAGTCAGGCGAACTGGTCACCAAAGAATCATTAAGCGAAAACGTATTAGGCAAAAAGTTAATGCCATTTGATCGTAGCTTAGATATGCATTTGTCTAACTTACGCAAGAAACTACCAGAGCGCCAAGATGGCCGTCCACGCGTCAAAACCCTGCGCGGTAAAGGTTATATTTGGATACCGTAATGCTAAAGAACAATCCATTTAACGGGCTATTTTTTAAATTATTGTTAGGCTTTTGGCTATGCAGTTCATTGATTATTGCACTGGTGTCTTTATTGCCATTACTGCAACAAAACCATGATCGTTCGCCATTACCTGCCAGCCTTGAGCGAGTGCTTAAAAACGTTGCAGAACGGATACAAGAGCAACCTCAATTGCTCGAAGGTAAAAACCTTCAACGTCTGCACCGTAGCCGCAATAAAGAAGGTGATAGAAACCATAATGGCGGCCCATTGCGTTTATATTTAACTGATGGCGAAGGCCAAGTATTAAATACCAAACGAGTATCGCGTGGATTTAGACGTTTTCAACTCATGGCAGAAGAAGCAGACCAACCGATCAGCCATCAATTTAGAGATGAGCTTATTTTTGGCCCGTATTCTTTTGAAGTCAACAGCAAACCGTATCAATTATTTGGTCGTTTCCCCGATAATCATCCACGGCCGTGGTTCTTTTTCTTTGCCGACAATAAATTACTGACTGCAGGCTTAGCCATATTATTGTCAGGCTTATTATGCGGTTTACTCGCATGGTATTTGGGTAAGCCATTACGTTCGCTAAAACACAGTGCCAATGCCCTCGCTAGAGGTGATTTATCTAGCAGAGTTGATGCAGCTACCGCAAATCGTCGCGATGAAATGGGCCAATTGGCACAGGCTTTCAACGGCATGGCCGATGCCGTACAAACCATGATTAACAATCAGCAAAGATTAATGGGCGACATATCTCATGAACTGCGCACACCGCTCACTAGGCTGCAATTAGCCTTAGCGTTAGGTCGTAAAAAAGGGCTGCAAAGTGAAGAGCTAGAACGTATCGGCTATGAAGCACTACAACTTGAAGCGCTAATAAGCGAGTTGCTCACTCTATCTCGGGTAAGCTTGGCCAGCCATGAAAATAAAGTCGTACTCGAATTAGCAGAATCTTTAAGCCAAGTGTTAGATGACGCCGAATTTGAAGCCGAGCAGCAAGGAAAACTATTACAAATTGATATACCAGAGGCGCTGCTATTACCTTTTCACCCAAAGACACTCTCGCGCGCCATAGAAAATCTGCTGCGTAATGCGATTTACTATGCCAATAGTCAGATAACCATTAGTGCAGCCCAAGTTGGCAAGCACATATTGATAACGGTGGAAGACGACGGTCCAGGTATAGAGCCACAAGAACTCGAAGCTATATTTAAACCTTTCTATCGCCCCGACACTGCCAGAGATAGGCAAAGCGGCGGTTGGGGTTTGGGCTTGGCAATCACTCAAGCCGCCATTACGTTACACCAAGGCAGTATAGTGGCAGAAAACCTTATCGGCCCAACAGGAAAGCGCGAAGGCCTTAAGCTCAGTATCAGTTTACCGGTTAGCTAGTCGATATAAAAAGATAAACTTCAACCACTTATATTCTAATCGGACTGAGTAATGGCATTGTCCATAACCCCTGCATACGCAGGGAATAAACGAGTATCAATAAACAGCTAGCTCAGCTTAATAGACGACACAGCGTAAAGCACATTATTGATAAACATGTCATTACTAGGTAAAAATTACCCCTAACTGGCAACATTTTCCGATAAATGTGAGCAGCCTGAGCCGCTTCACCATTAGGGATAATCATCTTGGCAGCCACTAGCGCTTAGCAATCACCCATACCGCGTGCACTATCCCAGGAATGTAGCCTAGCAAGGTTAAAATTATATTTAATAATAAGGTCTTACTTAGCCCCACTTGCAGGAAAACCCCAAGAGGTGGTAGTAAGATTGCGATTAAAATACGTAATAAATCCATGATATTCTCCATTTTGAATGTGTTGAGGTTAGCAATTACCCCAGCGTGTATGAACTGATTTGTATTCACTTTCATAATATACAAAGCAATTACCAGACCACTATTTCTAATGTTGCTGTTCTAGATCTTAATCAGCATCGGTTTTTAAGCAACTACACGACCCCATATATTGACCTATTAGTATGCCTTTAGAAGTGAAAAAAGCCCTTTTTGCATACTCTAAAAACATTAGCAGATAACACTCACAACCTTTGGTGCCTTTGAAGTTTATTTGCTAATATTGAATAATGACAGGCTAATACCTTGCGGATAATCTTATGATTTGTCGATTTTTTTTAAACCGTTTTTCTCACTGCAATCAGCGATCATCCCCAAGATTAAGTCGATGGATTCTACTATGGAGTTTAGTCTCTGTTGGTTGCCTTACCAACTTTGTGTCTACTGATGCCCAGGCTGCGCCTTCGCCCAACACTGTGAAGCAACTGATACAGATTAACGACCCAAGCAGCGCAATAGACATTGAAATACAAGGCTCTGTCGTCAATCTAAACGGCTCTGCCACGGAGCAAGCGAGTAAAGAGCGCATACTGCAAACTATAGCCGCTTTACCTGGTGTAACTCAGGTTGTCGATAATATTCACTTGCAACCTATTGCGCCCTTATCTTTGGCTCCACTGAAGCAAGATGCTGAGCAATTTTGGGCCAAAGCCTTACTCTATTTACCGCGTTTGGCTTTAGGGTTATCGATTTTCTTACTCCTATTTTGGCTTTCACATCCTTTAGCTCGCTTATTGATTAGTCCCTTAGCTTGGGTGACAAAAAGTGAATTGATCCGTTTAGTGATGCAGCGCAGCATCAGCATATTAATCATATTGTTAGGGCTGTATATATTCTTGCGTCTCGCGGGCTTAACGCAGTTTGCGGTCGCTATTATTAGCAGCACTGGTGTCATTGGGCTGATTTTAGGTTTTGCCTTTAAAGACATCGCCGAAAACTTTATTTCCAGCTTATTACTCAGTGTGCAGCGTCCGTTCAAATTAGGTGATGTAATCTCCGTCGAAGGGAATTTGGGAGTGGTAAAGCAAGTCACAGCAAGAGCCACCACGTTAGTCGATTACGACGGAAATCATATCCAAATACCCAATGCCACTATCTATAAAAACGTGATTAAAAATCTTACCGCCAACCCGAGAATGCGTGGCAATTTTGTCATTGGCATTGGCTATGATGCAAGTATCCGTAAGGCTCAGGACATCGCTATGGAGATCATGGCCGATCATCACGGCGTACTCGCAGATCCCGAGCCGCAGGTGCTGATAAAAAACCTTGGTTCATCGACGATTAATCTACAAGTGTATTTTTGGGTCAATGCTGAAACTCACAGTGTTCCAAAAGTGGCTTCAATTTTAATGCGCTTGCTGGTGCGCGCTTATGAAGCGAATCAGATCAGCTTGCCTGACGACGCCCGCGAACGTATTTTCCCTCAAGGGATACAATTAGTCACCAATGGACATCAGCAAGGTGAAACACCTCTGAATACGATACAGAGCACTGAGCACAACAGCAACAAAGCCCAAGAGTCATTAGAAGATGCCCATAATGAAACTAGCGATGACATCAGCAGCGATACCGATGATATACGTCAACAAGCGGCACAATCACGAGATCCTGAAAGTGGCGCCAATATTATCTAAGCTCTTATGTTGGTTGAGGAATAAGCATGGAATTTTTATTTCTCGATATGCGAACTATAGCGCGAAGGCATCAATAAAATAGCCAGTATTTTATCAGGTTGTTATTGCCTATGTGTCAGCGCCCAACCAGCAATTATCATCAGGGCTGTATCGCCCATTTTGATAACGTCAGCATTGATAACGCCTCGCAGTCAAACCTTGGTTAGGGTATAATTTGCCACTCTTTTTATGCTTCGTACCTAAGGTTGCTATGTTTCATATTGCCCTTTATGAACCCGAAATCGCTCCAAATACCGGAAACATCATTCGTCTATGCGCCAACAATGGCTCGCAGTTACATTTGATTGAGCCGTTAGGTTTTGATCTCGAAGAAAAGAAATTACGTCGCGCGGGACTCGATTATTCGGATCTAACCAGTGTGACTCGCCATAAAAACTATGCCGCTTTTTTAGAGGCCATGGCAGGAAAGCGTATTATTGCTTGCACCACTAAAGGTAGCCGTCCTCATACGCAAATTGCTTTCCAAGAAAATGATGTATTATTATTTGGCCCCGAAACCCGTGGGTTACCAATGGATATTATTGATGCGACGCCACTTGCGCAGCGCTTACGTATCCCAATGACCGCCAATAGCCGTAGCTTAAACTTATCCAATTCAGTTGCCATTATTAGTTATGAAGCATGGCGTCAGCTGGGTTTTGCAGGCGCTGAGTAATGAAAAAGACGCTATCACCTGAAACCCAACAAGATGCTTTAGCCATTGCTAAAGCAACCCAAAAACCTGGGCAAGTTAAAGAACAAACCAAGCTGATTGCTGCGGGCGTTGAAAAGGGGATTGCTGAATACAAAAAACGTGAGAAGGCTAAGGCTCGTGAACGAGATAAAGCCCGTAAACAGCAGCAAAAATCTAAAAGCGCGACAAGCTCAAATGATGACGATTCCGATATGTCTTACATTGAACCAGAGAGTCGATTCAACCCTTTAACATGGTCGTTGCTGGGGTTACTGCTATTGAGTTGGGCATTGTTTGCCGCTTATTTGTTTTATCGCTAAGTCACTGTGGGTGTTAAGAAGCACTCATTTTATTCTGTCGGCAGAGTATTCTTTGCCGATGGTTTAAGCAGACTAATGGCTCTAATGACTTGATACTGCTCACTGTCGTCATCCAAATAGTGCGCGCTTTGCTGCCATTGCCATCCTGCTGTTGACGGTTTGGTATCACTCATCATGGGATCGAACTGCAATTGTACTAAGGCCGGACGTTGATTAATTTCCCCCTTGCCTAAAAATGAGTAACTGCCCGCTTGCTCATAAAGCGTTAACTGTTGCGAAATATCATCGGTAATCCCATTGGCATACACCAATAAAATATGATCTTGTTGTTGCCTAAACCACCAAGTTTCACTGTTCGAAAAGCGACTACCACGGCTAACACTAATGTATAAATTACGTTTATCTGCCGAGCACATCACCGAAGTGCTTACCTGCTTAGGCGCAACATTCGGATTGGCTGCACTGCCCTGCCACTCACCCGCTAGTTGGCTACAAAACGTATCTAAGGTTACTTTCGCAGCATAAGATGACGTTGAATGTGTCAGTAACAACATCGCCGTTAGCAGTAATATAAATCGGCATGTATGTATCATTAACCATCCTCTTATCGCAATCGCGTTTAACACTTAACGGATCACAAGCTCAACATAAGCAATTGTACCTGCATCTATTCTGGCTTAGCGAGCTCATTGAATCACTGAGTGACACCATGATATCTAGCCATAAAAATGGCCCACTTATGTGAGCCATCATACGATACTACAGTGCAATTAGCTGACTAAGTCATTAATTGAATAAGTCATTAACTGAATAAGCCATTAATTGCATAAGTCATTAACCCACTAATAACTACTGACCAAAACCCGTCGCAGTGATATCAACTTTAGTCACTTCACCGTATTGCGCCGCAATATCAGCAATGTTTTCAGCGTTGCCAATCAACACAAACTGTAGGTTTTGTTGTGGGAAATATTGCTTAATCAAACGTTGAGTGTCTGCAAGGGTAAGTCCATCTACTTTAGCTTGAAATTGATTAATAAAATCATCATTAAAGCCATACAGATACATGTCTGACAATAAACCGGCTAACTGTCCACTCGTCTCATACTTAGGTGGGAACTGGCCTTTAACATAAGCTTTGGCAGAATCTAAAGTGGTTTGATCAATGCCCTTTTCCCATAAACGAGCATAGGTTTTTAAGGCTAAATCAATGGCTTCTTTAGTGGTCGATGACTTAGTAAAAGTACTGATTTGGAATACCCCAGATTGAGCATAAGGGCTAAAACCAGAACGGGCACCGTAAGTTAATCCGGCATTGACGCGTAATTCATCATTTAACCATGAAGTAAAACGACCACCTAAAATGGTGTTCACTACAGTTAACCCAACATAATCAGGATTGTCATAACGGATCCCCACGCCACCAATTAAAAAGGTGGTTTCAATTGCGTCAGGCTTGTCGACCAACAGTACGTGAGGTTGGGTTAATGTTGGTAAATGTTGGCTTAAATCTGGCTGAACCACGGTTTCAGTGGTCTGCCAATCGCCAAAGGCTTTATTCAGTTTAGCGGTCATGTCGGCAACATCAAAATCGCCCACCACGTTAATGGTCATGTTGTTTGGTTGATAATAGCCTTTATGAAAAGCACGTAACTCCTCAACAGAAAGTTTACCAATGGTGTCACTATTGCCTGATACCGGATTGGCATAAGGATGATCACCAAAGACTAACTTATTGAAGTAGCGACCAATCACTGCTCGAGGACTCTCTTTTTGCTGTGATAAACCCACAATTTCGCGCTGTTTTAGTTTATCAAATTCAGCGCTATCAAAGTCTGGTTGGCGCAATACGTGGCTAAAAATATCGAGCACGGTATCAACATCTTTGCTCATCATATTGGCACGAATATAACTGCCTTCTAAATCAGCGTTGGTGTCTATGCTGGCGCCGATAAAATCTAACTGCTGCTCGATGTCGGCCTTTAATTGACCCGCGGCACCCAACATTAAACTTTGTGAGGTAATGTAAGCCATACCAGAAGTCATATCATTGACTGCACCCGCTCTCACTACGGCATCAATGGTCACTAATGGCACCTCTTTTTGCACCATCAGCTTAACCTTTAAGCCATTGTCTAAGGTAACAGATTGGTAGCTTGGCATAACAAAGCTAGTGGTAACAGGATTGGCGGAGTCGGCAGTGGTTTTCTGGGTCGTCGCACAACCACTTATCCCTAAGCTACAGGCCAATGCGATTGCTGATAATGATATTGTAATGCGTGTGTGAGTTACGGTTTTCATTTGTCTGACTCCTCAGTAGCAGCGAGCACACCGACAGTTCGATTCGCTTTAATTAAATAGGTTTGCGCCACACGCTGAATATCAGCAGGAGTGACCTTGTTATACGCTTCTGGGGCGTTAAACAGTTTTGCATAGTCGCCAAAATACAGCTCGTATGTGCCTAAAGTATTGGCTTTACCATTAATGGTTTCCATAGTGCGGTAAAAGTCCATTAACTTAATATTTTTAACTTTTTCAAGTTCTTGCTGAGTCACACCTTGCTCGGAAATTAGATCAATCTGCTCGATGAGGGCTTTTTCTAAAGTCTCGGCACTGACTCCCGCATTCGCTACACCCAAGATATAAAACAAGTTAGGGTCAAACGACATCGGCATGTAAGTGTCGGCAGCGACAGCTAATTGCTTGTCGACTAGCGCTTTATAAAAGCGCGAGCTATTACCTTCGCTTAACATCGACGTTAATAAATCCAATGCATAGTAGTCTGCATGGCTAGTTGCAGGTACATGATAAGCCAACATAATGTTTGGCGTGCTTACCGATTCTTTTTTAACAAATACCCGACGTTCGCCATTTTGTGGCGGTTCAACCGTGCGTACGGCTTTCGGTGGGGCTTGGGCCGGAATTGGCGCAAAATACTGATTAGCCAAGGCTTTCACTTCGGCTAGCTTCACATCACCGGTAATCACCACTAGCGCATTGTTAGGGGCATAGTAGGTTTTATGGTATTGCTGTAAGTCTGCTAATGTCCAAGCTGCAATGTCTGACTCATAACCAATAACCGACCAGCTATAAGGATGCGCCGCAAAGGCGACACTTTTAAGCGCTTCTTGAATCGTACGCCAGTTAGAGTTTTCAAGCCCTGTGGTACGCTCTGACTGCACCACACCGCGCTCACTCTCAACCATTTCAGGGTTGATGTCTAAATTGGCGATGCGGTCTGCTTCTAAATCAAAAATAGTTTCTAGACCATTGGCTGGAAACCAGTCGGTATATACCGTTAAATCTTCACTGGTATAAGCGTTGTTGGCGCCACCAGCCGCTTCCATCGTGCGGTCAAACATTTTAGGGCCAAACTTTTTAGAACCATTAAACATCATGTGTTCAAAAAAATGCGAAATACCGGTAATGCCTGGTACTTCATTGCGCGAACCCACTTTCCAAAAAATGTACATATTGGCATTAGGGATAGAACTATCCTCCAACACCATTATCTTCATGCCATTATCTAAGGTAAAACTATTAATATCTTCAGCTTGTGTCGCTGACACATTAGGTGCACTCAGTACACCTAACGTCATCAGCAACGCCATTATCTTGCGGGTCATATCTCGCTCCTTTTGAGCTATCGTCCAATGGTTTATTAAAATTGGTTTTTTTAAAATGGATTATTAAAATTGGTTTTTAAATAGGGCTATTGTGCCGCGCTTAATGCGGTTAAAGCAATTTGGGTCATGGTTTGTACGCCAACCTTTAGGGCACTTTCATCAACATAAAATGCCGGAGAGTGATTACTGGCGACGTTATTGATATCTTGGTCAGCAGGAGTCACCCCTAAGAAAAAGAACATCCCAGGTGTTTCTAATGCGTAATAAGAAAAGTCTTCCGCACCGGTAATCAGTCCTGGCTCAATCAACATATTGTCACCCACTACAGAGGCGATAACAGGGCGCATTTTACTGACTAATTCTGGGTTGTTAACCGTAACCGGATAACCAGGTTGGATCACGGTTACTGCAGTGGCGCCAACTGTTTTAGCGGCATTAGCTGCCACTTCGGCCAATTTAACTTTAATGTCGGCGCGCATATCTTGATCGAAAGTACGAATAGTACCGATAAGCTCTACTTCATCAGGAATAATATTCGATCGAATACCACCATTAATGGCCCCAAAACTCACCACGGCGGGTGCTTTGGTGATATCCACCTGACGACTAATAATGGTTTGTACACTATTAATAATTTGTGCCGAGGCCACGATAGGATCAACACCACTCCAAGGACGTGAGCCATGGGTTTGCTTACCCATCACTTTAATCGTAAATGAGTCTTCACTCGCCATTGCAGGGCCGGAACGTAGACCAATCATACCTGTAGGCATGCTTGAAGTAACATGCATACCAAACACTTGCTCAGGCTTGCGCTTGGCAAATAAGCCTTGTTTGAGCATTAACTCCGCACCGCCTTGTTCACCTTCTGGCGCGCCTTCTTCGGCTGGCTGAAAGATAAACATTACATCACCGGCTAGGCTGTCTTTTACTTTTACGAGGTTTTCAGCCACGCCCATCAGCATAGCCACATGGGTATCATGACCGCACGCGTGCATCACACCTACTGTTTGATTTCGATAAGTGTCAGTTACTTTAGAGGCAAAAGGTAAATCAACCACTTCGGTAACGGGCAGCGCATCCATATCAGCGCGTAAACCAATTAATGGCCCAGGCTTGCCGCCTTTTAGTATGGCGACCACACCGGTATGAGCAATACCCGTCTGCACTTCAAGTCCGAGAGATTTAAGATGTTTCTCAATCACTTTACTGGTGCGAAATTCGCGATTAGATAATTCAGGGTGTTGATGTAAATCGCGGCGCCATGCAATGACTTTGCTTTCAACTTGAGCGGTTAGTTCTGCAGCATTGGGCACGCTAGCCACGGTAGTCGTGCTGTAAACACTGGTGGCAAATACACTTGAAAGCAGTAAAGCAACAGACGTCAGGCGCATGTTTATTCCATTTATTATAGTAATTAGTGCAACAAAACTACCTTGAAATGACGCTTTTGTTAAATCTTTTACCGCTTTGCTAACAAGTCAATTGTATCTATTTATTAATACCCAACACTCACGACTAAACTGGCGACTTTGGAAGGTGAAAAAACACCACATCGCTGTCGATAATTTCAAGCTGCCAACCTTGCTGTAATGCTAACCATTGAAAGGTTTCTATAGAGTAGAAATTGATATGAGTTGGGTCAATTTTATAGTACCAATTGTTAAACTTATCTAAGCTGGGTACTTGTTTGGTCATTACTGCCAATATGCCGCCAGGCAACAATAATGTACTTAACTGCGTCATCAACGCCTGCGCATTGGCAATGTGCTCTATCACTTCAGTTAAGCAAACAAAATCATATTGCTGAGAGAGTACTTGAGTATCTGGGTGGTAAAATAAATCATAATTAACCACCTTAATACCTTGCGCTGCAGCCATTTGGCTTAATACAGCACCTTCTCCGCAGCCAAAATCTAACCCTGTTGCGTCGGGTTTAATACGGGCGATTAATGGCGTTAAAGTACGAGATAAAAATTGTTGATAACCCACATCGGCAACGTCATTATTGTGGCAATCATAATGGGCTTTTTCAGCTATTTGATCCAAATGAAATGCTGCAGGAACCGATACCAAAAAACATTGCGGACAACGGACATAGGGACGACTTTTATCTTGAGAAAAAGCAACTGTTTCATGGTGACACAAAGGACAAGACGACAAAGCGAACTCCAAAATAAACCGAATGGGTCAATCAACAGCAAGACTAATCAGATTGAACTGGCTCTATACTGGTGTCTTTAGGGATTTTACGGGTTTGAGTAGCGGCCTCTTGCGCCTGTTGTAAATACTTTTGCTGACGGGTTAAACGCTCATCCGATTGAGCACGGGCTTTTTCGAGCTGCTGCGCTTCCCAATCGTTTGGCTGCGACTTAGCTAATACTTCTTGCTCACGTTCCGAGGTAGCCTTGGCTGCCTCACGCGCTTTTTGCAATTGCGTTTGCTCAAGTTCAGCCGACTCTTGGCGCGCTTGCTCGCCTTTTTCAGCCAAGGTCATTGTTTTATGTGGCTTATCAGCAGCTACTGTAAAAAACGCCAATGAACTGGCAGTAACGAGCAAAATAAATGAGCCTATTAGCCGATGTTTCATCTTGTCTATCCTTTGATTTTATCGCCGTTATAACGCTCACGAACCACAGCAGGCATGGCCGTTAACTTATGTTGCACCATTGCGTTAAACACTGCAAATATTGGCGCGATTTCAGCAGCGGGATTTAACGCAATCAACGTGTGGGCAACCGCTTCCAGAGTCGACAAGCTGTCGCTACGTTTCGCTTTACGAATGATATATTGCGACTCATCTTCACATTCTAGATGCAATGACGGGTAATTAAGTAACCACGGATTGAGCTGCAACATTCGGTATGCTTTACGCCAAGTACCGTCGACTAAAATAATTATCGCAGCCTCACTCGCTCCAGCCTCGGCTACAGTTTGACTGTGCTCATTTGGATAAACCACATAAATCGGCTTCGTTTGCGCAGCTAAATAATGTTGCAGCTCAATAAAGTCCGCGGCAGATTCACCCACGTAAATTTTCATCTGCGGCATCACCAGTTTCAATAACCTCACGGTGTTCTTAGCATGATCCACTTCAGATGGATGCTGCATCACCACCACCTCGGTATTTGACGTCACCGGTTTGAGCGCATGACACACGCAAGCCGACTGTGGGTATTGACAATGGATACAATAACTTCTGCTCATTTTTTGTCTTATTTTGTTGCAAATCTGTTGTTGCAAATATGTAAAGTTGAGTTCAATATACTTCGCTCTACACCATAATACCTCAAGGAAGAACCATTACTATGACTAGAACAAAGATGTCTGTGGCATTAATGCTCGCATTGGCCACAATCCCTGCATATGCAGCCCAAGATAATACCTATCACCACGAAGCAGAAATCGGTTTTTTAGACTCATCAGGTGAAGCGGATGGCCTAGTTAACGCCAATTATCGCTATTACTTTAAAGCGGTTGAACAAGCAGATAAGCCATACGCATTGGCGGGATTCTTTAATCAAGGCTCAACTGTTTCTGCGCGTTATGCCACCACTGACTTCCAAGATTTATATCACATCGCTGGAGAATACGTTTTTGACTCAAAATGGTTTTTGGGGGCTGGAGTCAACCAGTTAAATGCAGATGATGCTGTATTTGACATCACAACATACGAGATTAGTGCTGGATATTTTTTTAGCGAACACTCAAAGTTATCCTTGAACTACACGACCAACTCAGAATCAGAATCTAACAATGGCGCATATCTAGAATATGAATTTGAATCATATTTTAGCCAAAATATTGATGCTATCACGTTAACTTACGAACATTTTATTCCATTACAATCAACCGCTGGAGTGTTTATAACTGGGGCTGTAGGTTATCAAAACCCACAATATATCAACAACGAAATGCTCACTCAAGTTGATGGCTCAACTCCGACTATAGTGCAAGATTCTAAAATAAACTTTGAAAATGACATTTATACTGTTGCAGTGTTTGCAGATTGGTATATCAATAACGCATGGTCAGTGGGTGCGACTTACTACCGGACAGATGTAAATACTGATTTCAGCAGCAGTAATATTGATGACTCAAATAAAAGTAGCCACAGCAACAACATCACTGAAACGGGTTTAAATACACGTTACTTCTGGCATTTTTCAGATGTATTCTCGGCTAAGTTTTCACTAGAACATTATTTCGATAATGGTGAGTATAATAGTGATTCAGAAACTAATGTTGGCATAGCAATTAACGCCCGTTTCTAAATTTCATCATATTGAGGCAAAAAAATACCCGCGGAATGTGGTTAGCATTCTGCGGGTTAAAGGTGATATTACTAAAGCTAATTAGTCATGTTGTAACTGTTCTTGATGCAGATGGCTTAAACGGTTCATTGCCATAATGATCAGCAATACTGCACTAAAGCCCCCCATAACAACCGCTATCGCATAAGGTGCAGGTATATCTGTTAGCTGGATCAACGCCGTCAGTATTGATGCCCCACTCATTTGAATGCAACCTAACATCGCCGTCGCGGTACCAGCGCGCTCACCGAAAGCCGACAACGCCATACTGGTTGCTGGGCCAAGCAAAATAGCAAAGCCAATACATAAAATCATCATCGGAGCCATAAAGGCTATTGCGGCGGCTAATCCTTCTTGAGGGCCAGCAAAGTACATCGCGGCTTCGATAACAGCAGCAATCAACATCAACGATAATGCCACTACTACTCCCGGACGGTTACCGATACGCTTAACCAACACTGGGGCAGCAAAACATGCGGCAATATTTACCGCAGCATTAAGGCCAAATAAACCGCTGAAAGTTAATTCTGAAATGCCTAAATGACCAATTAACCATACTGGTGAATAAGACACGTAACATAAAATTGATGCCATCGCGATCATGCAACAACTGGCATAAAACATAAAATGAGGGTCGCCAATAACCGGCTTATAGCGGCTCCAACGGTATAAAGGCCCTGTACTGTCGGTATTTAACGGACGTGTTTCCGGAAAACGGAACCCCACCAAAAACAACACAAAAATGGCATACAAAGCCATAAAAATGAAGGTAGAACGCCAGCCAAACTGTAATGCTAATAAGCCACCAAATGTAGGTGCCAGTGCCGGGACCACACAAATTGCACCATTTAGATAACTGTACATCGACACACTTTCTTTGCGCGAATAGCAGTCACGTACCGCACTAAATACCACAATAGAGGTGGAACAAGCCGCTAAGCCTTGAAACACACGGGCAACCTGCAACCATTCAAACTCAACCGCATAAGCCCCTAATAAACTGCTAATGCCATAAAGTACAATCCCAAATAATGCGACAGGTTTACGGCCAAAACGGTCCGCGAGTGGACCAATTAAAATTTGCCCTACGCCCATCGCAAATAAAAATAACACTAAGGTGGACTGTACTTCACTGTTTGATACACCGTACTCCAATGCCATTGCAGGCATAGACGGTAGATAAATATCAATAGCCAACGGGCTCAAAAGCACCATAAACATTAACAGTGGCAATAGGTTACGACGCATAAACTTCTTTCTCTCAAATTTTTAATGCACAAAGGTCACCCTTAATAGGGCACTATAATAAGTCAAATGGAGGTATGAATGAAAATGATATAAAATCCGAAGTGAATTTCCATTTGAGAATATCACATGAATTTAGACAACCTTGCTCGAATCGATCTTAATCTATTAGTCATTCTACAAGTATTACTTGAGGAGCAAAGCGTCACTCGGGCTGCCCATCGCTTGCATGTGAGTCAATCTGCTGTCAGTAAAAGCTTAAATCGGTTGCGAGAAACATTAGACGATCCACTGTTTCAACGCACAGCACACGGCTTAAAGCCAACCGCACATGCTGATGCATTAAGACAACAACTGCCGTTAGTATTACAAAACTTGTATCAACTCACGCAACCGCCAACTTTTCATCCGGCGACCAGTAACCGCCAATTTTCATTCTCGATGGTCGAAAGTGCTTATGAAACCTTAATTCCCTATTTTATCGGACCATTATTACAACAGGCACCGTTAATAAAATTAGATTCCTATGTTTGGACCGAAAAATCCATGCAAGACCTACAGCAAGGACAAATAGATTTTGGCATTGCAGGTCGAGATATTCTGCCTCAAACCGACGTCAATATTGACAACGTACCTGAAGGCATTGAATCACAAGTCTTATTTAACGACCATCAAGTTTGCTTAGTGCGTAAAAATCATCCTATTTTACAGGCTGTAAAAGATGGTCGCTGGGATCAAGCTCACTACCTTAACATGTCTCATGTACAGGTAAGATGTGAAGGTAACGATTGGTGGGCACTAGATTACCACTTAGCCAACTTGGGCTTACATCGTAACCTATCGACCACAGTGCCAGATTTTTATGGTGCTGCCAGCGTTTGTGCCAATACCGATTTAATTTTTACCTTGCCCTCTAGCTTTGCTAACCATGCACAAAAACTATATTCGCTGGTGCCCATTCCCTTACCCTTTGAGTTTATGCCTATGGCTTATGTGTTTTTATGGCATGAACGAAATAATCAAGAGCCGGGACATCAATGGTTTCGCAATATTATTTTCAGCAGCGTCGATAAAGCCATCGCGAACCAACATATTTAGTAAACACAACGGCTGACATTGAGCCTAAATTGAACTTTTAGCTCGCGCAACACTCAAATAAAACGACTAGATGACAAATAATCCATCAAGCCAACCTGATGGATTATGTAATAGGGTAAACCCTCGGAGATCAGAGGATGTTCAGTTCAATTTACACTCACAAAATAATGCAACGTCTGCAAAAAATGCGACCATTGGCAGCATTTACAACGGTTGCCACAGTCTTGATCGGCGGCTTGCTATTATTACCGTTAATATTACTGTTAATAGTACCGTTAATATTACTGTTTGTGTTTGTAGGTTTCATCGGTATGACACTGCTAAGACGCCAATACATGCGCCAGCATCGTACTGCATCATCACCCCTTTCAACAGCTAATCCCAAAGATGATATTTATCATGATCATCCAAATATTGAACGAGAAAACTCGAATCAGAAATCTCGTTTGAGTCATGCCAAATCTGCAGGACTATCGTAACTAAAGTTGAAAAATAACAGGTTAGTATTGACTAACTTATTGACCATCATGCAGCCGTTATAACATGACAGCGAAAGTAACCATCACTAAAAGCATTTTATAAACAGTATGCCTAAATCTAGTCTCGATTAACCCTTTGGCATTGTCTGTGTGGGCAATAACTTTCGCTCTCAAACTTAAAACATTAACTAGGTTTAACGTGACATATTATGTCAAAACGTTGCAGGCTGTATATTAAGTCATCGTTACTAATTTATAAGTAACGTCTTTAGACACCCATATTCAGACCAAGCGCATTCAGGAGCTACCATGAAATTTAATCAATCATTCCACACTGCCAATTTGAAAAGTCGATTCTCTGCTATGAACCCCATCTTGGCATTACTGATGTTTTTTAGCATCGCATTAACCACAATTGTGCTATTACCCTTTTTATTGTTACTAGGTTTATTAAGCTTTATTACTTTACAGCTATTAGGTAAAAAAATATTGCAGAGAAACCAGTCACAAGCCCAACAAGGTGATATCTACCAAGACCGCGCTGATGTTCAGCGCGAACAAGCAGCACCTTACGCAGATATGTTTAGCCGACCTAAATCGAATCAAACTGAACACACTGGTCGCACATTTGAGCATCAGGCAGATTAACTAACCGTTAAATGCGTTTAGTGACAACCTTACCGATTCTAGCCATTATTCTAAATTGGTATTGGCTATGTTTATCTTAAGATTACCGTCATTAGTCGTCATTCCTGCAAGCTATTAACGATATCTAAGCCGGTAAAACCTTAAATATTCGCCAAAAATATCGGCTGGCTATGTTTATTATTTATGTAAAACATAAAGAGCGGCTAAACACTAGTCACCTCTTAGGCATTGAATCGCGCAGATCAAATCCCAATGTTATTAGAAGGCGGGCAAATAGAGTAGCAAACGATGCTGCCACATTTGCCAGTAATATAAGCCAAAAATTCGATACTGAGGAGAAGATAAAATGAACAAGACACTCATTTTAGGCGCAAGCGGACAGATCGGTAACATGGCAACAAAGCAGCTATTAGCAGAAGGCCAATCAGTCATAGCGTTAGTGCGAGATAAAAATAAATTGGCTGATATCGCCAGCGATAAGAAGCTAGACATCGTTGAAGCGGATTTAGAACAGGACTTTAGCCAAGCATTTAACGATTGCGATCAGGTCATTTTCAGCGCTGGCTCAGGTGGTAAAACAGGTGCAGACAAAACTATGCTCATTGATTTATGGGCGGCCTGTAAAGCCATTGATTACGCAAAAGCGGCTAATGTGTCACATTTCATTATGGTCAGCTCTATCGGCGCTGACGATCCCGACCAAGGCTCAGAACAAATGAAGCCTTACTTAGTTGCCAAACACATGGCCGACGAATACTTGATCAGCAGTGGGCTTAACTACACTATATTTAGACCGGGTTCATTAACCGATGATCGTGCCACAGGTAAAGTCCAAACCCAACGGCCGAGCAGCAAAGAAAAAATGACCATTAACAGAGAAGATGTTGCTCGCGCACTGACTTACGCGGTAGGAAAACCACAGCTAGGCGGCAAAGTCTTTGAATTATTTAATGGCAGTAAATCCCTCACTGATATCCTAAATTAATCCATTCAGTAGGCATTCGCCTAACAACGCCATAAACACTTAAACAACATTAAGGCCAGCACAACGCTGGCCGTTTTTTTAGTATTTTTTCATAGCCTTAGATAAAACAAATCAGCTATATTCCGTGGTTGGGTGCACCACTATTTAGCGCTGAACTTTAAGCCTGAACTTTAAGCCTGAACTTTAAGCCTGAACTTTAAGCCTGAAATGACATTTCATCCATCGCACACTGCTAGATTACCGAACTGGCTGGCGATTATCTAGGTGTGGAAGAGTGACCATTGTGCAAATGATAAAAGCTAATACGCTTGCTGATTTTTGGACAAAAGTGTATTTAAGATATGGCCTGCGGCCACTAACGTCGTGGCGCTTCACCCACACCAGACCAAGAGGAAACCAACGGCAGTTCCCTCTTGGAACTCCCAGCCGCCCCGCAACATTTTCTAAACAGCGAAAAAATTGCCATGGGGATTGATCCAGCTTTTGACTTCGTCTGTAACCGTCTTCGGCCCATCTTGTAATAAAGAATGAAAATGCTAACGCTTCCGATGGTACATCCTGTACCGCGAAAGCTAGCCTGACGTCCTGTCAAGCTCACGCATTCTTTTATAAAGAGTCTTCAACGGCCACAAGTTCAGAGTTGAATTTATCCATTTTCAAGCAAGGTATTTAACGCATTTATGGACAAAAGTGCGTTAGATTCCTAACTCTAGTTCGTGAGTTTCGGATTAAAATTTCTATGGGTAACGTCCAAAGCACGCGCCAAATACCGGAGCTTTGTTTTTGTGAGAGCATTTTTCGGCACGAAAACGAAGTGAAGAGTATTTGGTCGCAGTGACTTTGTTTGTTAACTTTATAGTAGCTCTCGAGAAAAATTTATTACATTTTCACCAAACTGAGTAATTGCTTGCTTCTTGAGAGGGTTTAGCAGCAGCCGAACCTCAATGAGGTCATTTCCAACATCAGCAACCTCATCTTCATCTGCAGAGGTTTCGCAGATGGCAGTCATCTTGGCTTCCATTTCTGTCAGAGCCTCAAGAATAATTTTGGCTTCAGAAGCGGTTAAATCGAGTTGAATACTACTCATGCAAATTTGCCTTCTTTTTTGAACACCCGAGTGGCAATCAATGCCATTTCTTCAAGTAATCCTTTGTATTTATCAACAGGCATATTACACGCCGGTGAAATACAATAGTGATGGGGTTTATCCTGAACCATCTTTAAACCAACCGGAGGCCTAGTGTTAGGAGCGAATCGCCACGCCCAACCTGTCATTGGCGATTCGTTGATCCCAACCTTATCAAAGACGCTAATGCCTTTACCGTTTGCGATAATAACCTTAATACCGTTAATTTCGATTATATCTACGTCTCTAGCGCGTACATTGGCAAGCTTTGGACTTGTGGAATTACCTAGTCGGAAGAGCTCTTCAGGGAGGATGTAAAATTCCATTGGAAACATGATGATGTCCTTTTCATGATTAAGAGTTAACGTTTTAGTATTTATGAGTTGCGCTGTTTGCGACGCATAAATCGCTTGTTGGACTTGGTCGAAGCCACATCCAAGTTAACGGGTAACTTTTTTCTTAACGTAAGATGCTATAGGAATTCGCTTTTTAACGGTAGTGGTATTTTGTACAATCTTTTGGCTAATTTCCTGTTCTGATTACACCTTTTAAGGTGGGTTTTGTTAGCTTTCATCTTTTTCGATTATTGCCTTTCCCTGATGTACCTTGCTAACTCACTTTACTGCATAAATGATTTACATAACTAGCTTTGAAGTGGTCAGAACCAACTACGTTAGTGGCCGTAGCCAATAAAGAATAAACAGCCACTTCAAAGATTACCAGCTAAGCGAATACATGACTGGCAGTAATAGCGATAAACTCACCCAAACGATAATCGTTAGTGGGACGCCCACTCGGACAAAATCGGTAAATTTATAGCCGCCAGCATGCATTACCAGTAGGTTAGTCTTATAAGCCATAGGTGTGGCATAACTCATATTGGCACCAAACAGCACAGCAATAACAAAGGGTTCGGGATCAACCTGCAGTTGCTGCGCAATGCTGATAGCAATAGGAGTGCCTATGACTGCAGCAGCATTATTAGACACAATATTGGTCATAATGGCCATTAGCAACATCAGTCCAGATACAATAACCGCCGGAGAAGCCCCTGCGGTTAACGCGACAAAGACTTGTGCTAAATACTCTGCACCACCGGTTTTTAATAATGCCGCCCCCATCGCCAAACTCGCCGCCACAATCAAAATGACCTGAGTGCTTAGCGCCATAGAAGCATGGCGCCAGGTTAGGCAGCGTGTGACCAGCATAAGCAGCACACCCCCTACAGCACTTATCGCAATGGGAACATCCCCAAATGCAGACACAAGAATAATTGCCGCCATAATCAGTAAAGCCGTTACCGCTTTATCCGTGTACGGAAGATCTGCGGTGGCATCGAGCACTAATAGCTCACCAGCACGTTTAATTTCGCCAATGGTATCTTGATCTCCCTGCACTAAAAGAACATCACCAATGCGCAAACGGGCCTGTGCTATTTTTTCACGCAGCGTCTCTACTGAGTTTCCCTCTCGATGTATTGCCAGCACCATTAATTGATAACGATCATAAAAGTTAAGCTGCCTCAAGGTCATACCGAGCAAAGGTGAACCTTGCATGACAACTATTTCGGCAATCTGCTGTCCCTCACCGGATAATGGATGCTCTTCATCAACAGGCGTATCTCCAACATAGAGCATGGCATCCAGAGCACTTTCCAGTTCCTTCAAATTTTCCGGAGTGTCATTCACCATTAACCTATCTCCAGCCTGAATTTGCGCATCGGGCAACGGTACAACATAGGTTCCAGTGCCCCGCATAATGCGTGATACTTCCAGCAAACCTGAGCTCTTTTCAATCAGTTCGGTCAATGTCTTACCGACTGCAAAACCGTCTTCCAATATAACCAGTTGGGCAGTAAATATTCTTGGGGAGGTATCGCTGAGTATGGCCTTACGAGCAGGCAGTAAGCGTGGCGCAATCAACCATAAATAAACAATAGCAATAGCGGCAACGATTGCTGCCGGTACAAAAAAATCAAACATCTGCAGTCTTCTTAAGCCCATATCTGCAGCAACTGAAACAACTAACAAATTCGTCGAGGTGCCAATACTGGTGCTCATACCGCCCACCAGAGTGGCAAATCCCATTGGCATTAACATCCCCGAAGCTGGCTCTCCGGTTCGCAGCGATACACTGATTAGAATAGGCAGCAGCAATACGACTATCGGTACATTATTAACAAATGCACTCAGAAAAGCGCCAACCAGCAAGGTCAGCAACATACTCAATGCGGGGCTTACAAGCCATAAGCGCGCCAGAATTCGGCCAAGAGGTACTAGCGCTCCGGTGCGCACTAAACCATTTCCGGCAATCATTAGCGCACACACTGCCACCAGCGCTTCATGGCCAAAACCACTGAAAAACTGCAACGCCTCAAGATGTTGCCCCTGCGAATTGACGTAAGGAAAAACAGTAAAACCGATGCTCAGCATTGCCAGAATAAACAGACTCGACGTCTCAATGGCAATAGATTCTCTGGTAAATAGAAACAGGGCAAGCAACACAAGCAATAACACAGCCAGTGCATGCGCATCAGGAAGCGGTGGCAAAGTCGTTATATTCATTGCAGGCACCTGTCAGTTAACCTTTTCTATTGGTATGAGCATGGTAAGGCTAGGCTTGCTGTGAAGTTTTTCCACTAAGCGCTTCAAAGCAGGTTGAGATATGTTGAATATATATCAGTTAAATATTAGGCATTGTTTCTAACTAAAGCGAATTGAAGGTACGCGCGACAAACTTATCTGCGGTAAGTCCTTACTGGCTAATAACCCCCCAACGTAAAAACAACCCCAAAGTAAAAAAACCATAATAAAGCAAACGTAATTTACACGAGTAAGCACTTTGCCTGTTGCAAGGTCGCTAACTCATCTTCCGTTGGATTAAGCGCGATAACACTGTCAATTTGCATCAGTAACGACTGCCAAAGCGGTTCGATAACTTGGCGCTGAATCTCGTTGGCGTGCAAATTAGCTTGTTGTAATAAATACGCTGCTTGTACCACATCGATACGGCCTAAAATGCCGTCGGCTAAGGCGACACTCAGTTCAATCATCGCGGTGACATTACGGCCGTATTTAATCACTTCATGTAAATAGTGTTCAGCAATATTAAGTTGCTGTTGGCTAGCACCATCGTCGTGCAAAATATCACTGCCACAACGTAACATCGCATCTAATTGACCTTGCTCGGCGGCTTCTTGCATCCATTGCTGGCTCGTAGCGATATCAACCTGGCAGCCCTCACCTTGTTCAAGCATCAGCGCCAAATGATATTGTGCATGCGGGTAACCGGTTTGCGCGGCTTTATTTACCCATAAGTAAGCTTGTTCAAATTGTTGGTTTTGATAAAACAGCACCCCAAGGTTTGACATTGCTTCAGCATCTTCCGCATTAGCGGCTAATGTCAGCAATGTTTCGGCTTGATTAATATCCACTTCAAATTGATCACTGCCCACCAGATAAAAGAAACCTAATAAGGCCTGCGCATTAACAATACCTTGTGCTGCAGCTTGCGCAATAAACGCCTCGCCCGTCGCAGGATTTGCCGCACCACTATAGCCATGCAGTAAGCTCACGCCATGCTCAAACAATGCCGCTTGATGATGAACTGATGCAATATGAAACCAATGCGCTGCTTGGGCAAATACATCCGCTGACGTTTGCTCAACCGTGGTTGATATAAGGCTTGGAGTGTTTGATTCTGCTGAATTTGAACTTGACGATGTTGAGCGTGATGATGCTGAATTTGAACTTGAATGTGAACTTGAATTTGCTAAGAGTGAACCGTCTGTGGTTTGCGCCAACGCACGCTCTTGCTCTTGTAGCATTAATCCTTTGGCTTTAAGTGACATCCCCACTAAATACTGTGCTTCGGGGTCATTCTTCATCACTGCGCGATAACATAAGTCGCGGCCAGCATATGAATCAAATGCTTCAAATTGATAGCGCGGAGCAGCACCTTGATGCAGTGAAGGATATAGCTTTGCAATTATTTGCAGAATTTGATGGATCGACTTTTCTGCGATGCTAACAAGCTGAGTTTGAGTTAAATGATATTTTTCAGGATGCGCACCACGATTACCATCACTGCGCAATCGGTGTAACGCCCGCACTGCAGCAACATCAATAACGCGTCGAAGGTTTAGCTGCTCGATACGATCATACAAGTTTGCCGAGGTAAACGTTACATCATGCTGCACCGCTAATTGAGCGGCGAGTTTATGGGTAAAGCTGCGAATGTAAACTAACGCTTGGGTAGGAATATCGCGTACATAGCTTTTAGCTAAACGGTAATCATCGCCCAACTCAACAGAGAAACCATTAATAAACTCAATATCATTTAACAATGGTTTCTCCTTTTAGCATGTTGATTGAATATTTATCCCTCTGCTTTATCGGCATCCGGTGTTTTACGATTAACCATATACAATCTAAATAACGCAATATTAACAAACAAACCTAAGAACGAAAACGTTGCTTCAACCACCAGCTGCAATGGAAAACCAACTTGCATCGCGACTTGTGAAAACATGCCAGCTAATAGAGACAATGGCACGTACAGCATTAATACCGCAATGGTTTTAATCGTTATAGGGCCGCTAAATTTAAAGCTACTCTTAATCGCTTCTAAAGGTGTTAAACGTTCAACCACCACCATAAAGTTCACATAGGCGAGGCGAGAAAACAAGTACAAGCTCACGATTAAGCCAATCAACCATAGTGGGCCAAACGCAGCAAAGATCATCACCGGCGCTAAAATGGCTAAACCAGAAAATACTCCAGCCAGTAATAATGGCGGTACAAAAGGCAAACTAGCCTTTAATATTTGTGCCGGGGCAAGATCATGGCCTTGAGAGCGTAGCTCTAAATACAAAGTTAATGCGGCAATTAAAAACGAAAACACCAACAATAACACCATCATTGCTGCAGCGTGTACTGCACCGAATTGTGGGTTTTCAGCATCAGCCTGTAGCATTTCATTACCTAGCCAAAGTTGAATAGCGACTTGGATTAACAGTAATGGCAGCGTCAGTACGGCAAGCTGACGGATGTGGTTTCGAAAAAAGTTAAATGCTTCAGTCAAAATTGCAAACAATGACATGTGGGTTCCAGTAATCTATTAACAACGAATATTGCGCTTAGGATACCCAAAAAAAATGCATTTTGCACAAGTCTAATGTGTAAAAATCGCGATCATCTGTCGCATTTATGTAAATCAGGGTAAAATGATGCATAAGTTTAGACATTGAGCCACATCAAAGGACACTCATTATGAAATTAGCTTCTGCATTACCGGTACTGTTTACCGTCTTCGTATTCTCAGCGCCAGCAACTGCGGGCTGGTTAGACAACGTTGCTGAAATAACTAAAAAACCAGCAACTGAACAAGCCAAAACCATTGCACTGTCTGAAACAACTGAGCAATCAAGTGCTTTAGTGGGTAACGTTATGTCTCAACTTGGCTTATCTCAAACCCAAGCTGAAGGCGGGTTAGGCTCACTACTTAGCTTGGCTCAAACCAATTTAGGTGAAAATGATTTTAGCCAATTAAGCAACAGCATCCCAAATGCGGACGGTCTACTGGCTGCAGTTCCTGCTTTATCATCAGGCAATGGCATGTCAGGATTATTGTCACAAGCAGGTGATTTAGGCTCTGCGTTACAAGGTAGCGCAATGGTATATGATGCTTTTGAAAAGCTTGGTATCTCAAAAGAATATATTACCCCTATGGTTGATATCGCTAAAAACTATCTCCAACAGAGTGGTGGTGACGGTACGGTTGATTTATTAATGAAAGGCTTAGGTTCAGTCTTATAATCATTATTAAGACGGCTTAAAGCTACCCTAACACCCGCGTTAACATTATTTAATCCCAAGCCATTCGCTTGGGATTAGCATTTTTGCTAGCATAAAAATGAATAGTAACATTGGACAGAATAATTATGATCGCCAAACTAAAGCAATTTCTCCAATCGCATACTCAAGAAAGTAGCCCAGAAGAGAAACAGAAAAACCTCAACCTGGCCGCGGCAACCCTATTGCAAGAGGTTGTGTACGCCGACGAAAATTTGGCTGCTGCTGAAGCTGCTTTACTGCCCGAAGTGCTCATCAGCACTTTAGGCATTAACCCAGAAGAAGCGATAACCCTTATAGAAGAAGCAAATCAAAGCCGTAAAAATGCCACGTCTCTATTTGAGTTTACCGCCGAAATCAATGCTCAATTTAGTATTGATGACAAACAAAAATTACTGCTGTCAATGTGGCAATTAGCTTATGCCGATGGTGAATTGTCGCAATATGAAGACCAAATTATTCGCCGTACAGCTGATTTACTGCATTTAAAGCACAGTGAACTGATTCAAATGCGCAATATCGCCATGGAAACTCGCTAAATAATAGCCAATTAGCCTTGGCTATTATTGAGTAAATACTTACGCGTAAGATGAGCTTTTTGCCACCACATAAAAGGGGCGATAACCAACACCAATACAATGGCGTAAATCATATTACTGCCAAGCGCGATGCCCAAACCAACACAAAACAAACAACCTGCAATCACTAATGGTAGATACCGCTTGCTGAGTAACTTAGCTGCAGACAACATCGCCAATAAGTAAATAATCACAAACACGCCATTACTCCAAGCGATTAAGTCTTCTAATTCTTGAGTGCTATAAAAGGTCACGATGATCACCACCGCCATAGCCCCCAAAATGGCAAACAAGGCTCTAAAGGGTACACCGTGTGGGTTTAATTTATCAAAATAGCGCGGTAAAATGCCTTCTTTACTGAAGCTCCACAATAAACGCGCGGCGCTAGCAGCATACACATTCACGGTTGCTAACCCGCTGGCGATACCTAATACTCCGATGATATACGCGCCATATCCACCCAAAAAGGTGTTTGATAACAAATAATCAAATGCCGATATCATCGCTAAGCCGTCACCCTCGGTTGGTACCATTAGCAATAAAAAAGTACAGGCTAAATAAATAACACCCACTAATACGGTGCCCATCATCATTGCAGGCAGCAAATCTTTTTCGGGTTGGCGAAAGTCACTGGCAAGATGTGTCATGGCCTCAATGCCTAGAAAACTCCAAAAACCAATACCCATTGCTAGCATCACCCCACTAAACTGCGGATGACTGCCATGCGCAAAGGTTTGTAGCTGATCGACATTTAACCCGCTGGCGCCAAATAATATTGCGACTACCGATACAATCAACAAGGTTAATGCAAACTGTAATTTTGCCGACACCTGAATACCTTTAATATTCAGCAGCAATAACACAGCCACAATCAATAACTCTGCGACTAATTGACCTAGCCCAGAAATCGATATTAATGCTTCTAAAAATTGAAAGGTCATTAAAATTGCAGCAGGTGCACCAATGGGGATCACTAATAAAAAAATCAGCCCAATTGTTCGGCCTGCTGTAGCACCAAATGCTTTTTCAATAAAGTAAGCTGGACCCGCTGCATGCGGGAATCGACTCGCTAACAAACCAAATACTAATGCGACTGGAATAATGGCTACCGTTAATAACAACCATGCTAATAGCGAACCTGAGCCTGCTACCTCTATGGTCATTTGCGGTAAAATAAATACCCCAGTGCCTAGCAATGTGGTGGCCATTAAGCCAGCGCCTTGCCAGCGTCCTATTGTTGCGGTCATTTGATTCATTATCTTATTCTTACTGTGATATATTGCGATATTATAAGGCCAAACAGTAAAACATTCTGCGGGTTAATGAGCTCAAGTTGCTTTGCTAAACCGACAATATGACGGATAAAAGGCAACTTTCCGTCATAATGACAGTATGTAGGTGTGACACACAATTATCGGGATATAAATCATTGGATAAATTTGATAAAGCGATTATAAACGAATTACGCCACAATGCTCGACAGAGTATTTCGTTTATTGCTGAGCAAGTGAATTTATCGCGCAGTGCTGTCACCGAGCGAATTAAGAAATTAGAACAAACGGGGGTTATCCGTGGCTATCAGGTTTTACTGAGTGAGTCGCAAAACAAGGCGTGTCGGCATACTTTGAAATTCAGCATCGTTGCGCCCGTTGCGCCGAAGTCATCCATATTTTCACCACCATACCGGAAGTGATAACTTGCCAAGGCATTACCGGCGACATGGATTTATTGGTTTATGTGCATGCCAATTCTATGCAACGATTACATGAAATCCGCGAATTTATTGATGCTCAAGCTGACATCGTCAAAATTAAAACCCATGTGGTTATGAGCGAATGGATTAACAATCAAGCCTAAAAAAGCTCTGTATAGACAGAGCTTAATGGTTAAGTGTGTTAACTGTAACTAAGCTAATTGCTTACCTATTTCTAACCCTTTACCTCTTAACTCGATGAGCTTCTCGGCTAATCCGGCCATATCCATTTTGATGATACCGGCTTTGTGATTCGTTATATCTGCCAACCAAGCGGTAAAAGATTCGTCATCGCGTTGATCATCCCAATGGGCAAACACCTCGTGCGACAAATAGATAACGGCAGCCAGCTTAGAAACCGGCTTGGCATTAAGCGGTGCGCGTTGATGCTCGAGCCCTTGCACTAAAGAGGGAGTAAATTTCCATGCTTTAGCTAATAGAGCACCAACAGAGGGTGAGTCGAAACCTAATAAGCTCGTTTCAAGCTGTTGCTTATCAGCCCCTTCAGCGACAGCGGCTCTGATTTGTGCTGCGACCGAAGGCTCAACAACGGCAATCAGTAAATCACCAATATTGTGTAAAATTGCGCACGTAAAAGCTTCATCTGGTGCAACGCCACAACGTTTGGCTACTTCTTGTGAATACAGGGCGACCTCAAAAGTCTCACCCCAGAATTGGGCGAGATCAATCCCTTCAGCATTAGGAATTGCACCAATAACCGCAGAAGCAATCACTAACGTCCGCAACGTTTGCATGCCTAATCGAATCACAGCTTCGTCAATAGAACCCACTTCACGACTGCGACCAAAATGAGCTGAATTAGCTAACCTCAATACTCTAGCGCTAATAAGAGGATCTTGAGCCACTTTGGCTGCAATACTCTTTACGGTGGTATTTTCATTATTAACCGCATCTAACAATTCACTAACCGCTTTGGGTAAGCGAGGTAACTCATCAACTCTTTTTAATAATGCAGCAGATTCCATATTCCGAGAGTCCTTGTTATTATTTTTAATACAATAAATAAATCATATTAATAACATTAGCACAACATAAATAAAGCAAGAGAGGATGAGGCTGATATTTGATTGTAGCCTTAACAACTTATTTCGCAGATTTTGGATAAAAATCTGCGCTAAATCTTAGATATAACGCTAACTTGGCGTTACACTAATATTCGTTTATTTATTTGTAATATGAGCCAATATGCAACAACAGACCAGCGCCGATATGAATTTGTTATGGGGTCAATTGATCTTGGAAGAGCTTGCACGCTTAGGGGTTAAGCATGTGTGTATGGCACCAGGTTCTCGCTCAACTCCGCTAACATTGGCCGCTGCTAGTCAAACCCAGCTCACTCGTCATATTCATTTTGACGAGCGTGGTTTAGGGTTTATGGCCCTTGGATTGGCAAAAGCCAGCAATGCGCCAGTCGCCATCATTACCACCTCAGGCACCGCCGTGGCCAATCTTTATCCAGCCATTGTTGAGGCGTGGTTAACCCATGTGCCGCTGATTATTTTATCTGGTGACAGACCACCAGAGCTGATTGATTGTGGTGCGAATCAAGCGATAATTCAGCCCGCTATTTTTGCTCAATATGCTAAACAAGTTAACTTACCAACGCCTGATCTTGGTTATCCGGCTAATGCATTATTGAGTACTATCGATCATGCTGTAGCTAACCAACACCAGCCGGTTCACATAAACTGTATGTACCGTGAGCCGCTATACCCAACAGAATTGGTGACATTGGCTCACGTAAAAAAAACCGCGAGCTTTACAACTGCAACCTATCTTGCACCATTAAACCAGTGGTTTGAAAACACTAAACCACTGACGCGCTATGCTAGCCTAACGACTGCAGAGTTACCCACTACAGACACCTTAATGCGCTTTGTTCACGGTAAAGGCGTGATAGTGATTGGTACCTTAGCTCCTGAAGATAATCCACAGCAAATCGTCGCGTTAGCACAGAAGCTTGGCTGGCCAGTATTAGTTGATGCACAATCACAGTTGCGTCAGCATCCAGGCGTAATAGGCCACGTTGACCAGTTATTATTAAACCCGAAAGCCAACAAACAACTCGAGCAAGCTGAGCGGATATTAGTCTTTGGTGGGCGTTTTATTTCTAAACGTTTACTTCAATATATTGCCCAACAATCTTGGCATAGCTACTGGCATGTAAGTAAATACGGCGATCGTTTAGACCCGAGCCATCAATCTAAAGAATTTTATCAGGCAAGTGTTCAAGCGGTATGCCAATTACCTTGGCCACGCTCATCACAAGCCAACTGGGCATTACAATTATTACCGCTGAATGAGTCATTGGAGTCGCTGTTTAAACAACAAATCGACAATACAACCTTTGGTGAAGCCCAAGTTGTGCGTGCCATAGCATTGGCTCAAACAGATCAACATATACTGTTTATCGGTAATAGTTTACCTATCAGGCTCTACGATATGTACGCACCAATTGCCACCAATACACCGGCAATTTATACCAACCGAGGGGCATCGGGCATTGATGGATTAATTGCAACCGCTTGTGGCGTAGCCGCAGACAAAAATGCATCTACAACCCTAGTGATGGGCGACCTATCCTGTTTGCATGATTTCAATTCTCTGGCACTGTTAAAACAAATGACTCAACCATTTGTGCTGGTTATTATTAATAATGATGGAGGTAATATTTTTAATCTATTACCTGTACCCAATGAAAGCCTGCGCAATGATTTTTATCGATTAAGCCACGGTTTAGAGTTTGGTTATGGCGCTGCTATGTTTGGTTTAGCCTATCGACAAGCAGATGATATTGAGTCGTTTAATCAAGCGTATCAAGAAGCCTTTGAGTTTAATTGTGCCTCAGTGATTGAAGTCAATGTCAGCCCAACTCAAGCCAGCGACCAAATAGCACAAATCAGTCAATGGGTGAAACAACACTAATGGTAATGATCAGTCGCTTTGGCCAACCACAATTACCAGCATTATTAATGCTGCATGGTTTTTTGGGTAGTAAAGACGACTGGTCTATTTTAATGCCACGTTTAAGCCAATATTTTCATTGTATTTGCATTGATTTACCAGGCCATGGCGCTAACGTAGACACTTTAAACTCACCGGGATTACACCAAGCGGCAGAGCTTATTGTGAGTAAAATGCATAGCATGGGTTATATGCAGTTTCATGTATTGGGTTACTCACTCGGCGGACGGATAGCGCTGCATATTGCAGATGATTATGCTGATTCGCTCTTGAGCTTAACGCTCGAATCCGCTCATCCAGGCTTGCAAGATGCTCAGCAACAAGCCGCGCGAGCTAAAAGCGATAGTATCTGGGCGAAAAAACTCCAGCATATGCCCATAGCGGACTTTCTCAGTCTTTGGTATCAACAAGCGGTTTTTAATGACTTGCGTCAATCTCAAAAGCAGCAACTTATTGCAATACGCCGCAGCAATGATCCACAACGCTTAGCCAATTGTTACATAACAACGTCTCTTAGTTTGCAGCAAGACTGCCGCACTGTACTTGAGTCGCTAACGTGTCCATGTCATTTTATGTATGGGGTTGATGACAAAAAATTTGCTCAGGTGGCTATAGATTGGCAGGCGACACTGGCAGAGTCTGGTTTAGGCACTTTGCAGTTACATCCTTTGCACACCGCAGGACATAATATTCACAGCCTGCATCCTCAATTGTTTACCGACACCTTACTGGGGTTATTGTGCTTAGATCCGTTAACGGATCCAAAGGAGTAACAATGTCATCAGATAACTCAACGATAACCAGCTGTACTCTGTATCAATATCAAATTGAGCTCAATCCTAGTTTACCTGTAGGCATACAACGAATTGATTTTCGTAAAGGGTTAGTGCTTGCTATCCAGCTCAATAATCAACAAGTGGCTTGGGTTGAAATTGCCCCATTATCAGGCCTTGATATTGATAGCCAACCAATAACAGGGTTTAGCCAAGAGTCGCTTGATGAGGTGACATCACAACTGTTGTCAATATTACCGAGCTTGATCGATCAACCCTTAGCGATTTTAGCCAATATTGCCGAGCAGATGTCGCTGCCATCATTGGCATTCTCATTGAGCTTATTGGATGCAAAACTAACCCATCGATTGCCTGTTCGCATCGAAAATCCACAGACTCAGTTAGCTGTGGTGCCATTACTTTACGATGGAATGTCAGCACACGTTATTACTCAAAAGTTACAGACACTGACCAGCATCAACAGCGTAAAAATTAAAGTCGCTCAAACCAGTATGGAAAGCGAAATCCAATTTATTTATCAAGTGCTGGCAATCGCACCTCACGTAACATTACGCTTAGATGCTAATCGTGGTTTTAGTCTTGAACAGGCTATCGACTTTTTAGCGTGTTTACCAAAACACAAAATTGAATACATTGAAGAGCCATGTATTAACCCCAGTGATAATGCCCAAATACACCGGCAATTAGGAATAAAATATGCTTTAGATGAGTCATTAAATTCATCTCAATTTGATCTCGATTTAGCATTACAACAACCCGGCTTAGGCGCATTAATTATCAAACCCATGTTATTGGGTTCGCTGGAAAAATTGCAAAACATGATTAGCCAAGCTCATCTTGCTGGTGTGCGCGGTATAGTAAGTTCAAGCTTAGAAGCTGACCTCGGTATCAGCGACTTACGCATAGTGAGCCAGGCACTAACACCAGATGAACCACCAGGCCTTGATACATTAAGCGCCTTTGGCAAACCCTTGCTGTTAGCCACCTCTGGATTATCTCCACGGCTAAATCATCAAGTGTTGCAATTACTGACTCACATCGGCCAACCACAAAGCTCAAGCGAGGCTGATATATAATGATGTCACCTTTGCATCAAGCAGCATTAAATCATCCAGATGCTATTGCTATTGAAAGTAGCCATAAAGCCGTCAATCCGAGCATCACTACTGGTAATAAGACTTGCAACAATACTTGCCCCACGACTCGCGTCAGTTATGCTCAGTTAAGTGGTTTAGTTCACTGCGTAGTGCAACAATTGCAATCACAAGGTGTTAAGCATGGCGATATTGTAGCTTGTGTGTCACACAATAATATTGACATGATTTGCCTATATTGGGCATGCATTGATGCGGGATGGATATTTTTACCTTTGTCACCTCGATTGGCTGATGTGCAGATTAATCAGCTTATCAAACGCTTTGATCTCCAATGGTTATGGACCGATAACGTCAGCAGAAAAACCGCAATTGAGATTGCCTACTGGCTCGATATTGAACTGCCTCAAAAAGTAGATCAACTAAGCAACCAAGCTGTTGAGGTATCACCACATCAAGCTTCCAATATTATTCTCACATCTGGTTCAAGTGGAACACCCAAAGCTGCGGTACATTGCTTAACTAACCATTTGAGCAGCGCCAAAGGGGCTGCAACGTTTATTGCTTTAGCGCCGTCTGACGCTTGGCTATTATCGTTACCACTGTTTCATATTGGTGGGTTGGCCATTATTCATCGTTGCACTTTGGCTGGAGCCTGCATTGTATTGCGAGATCCCGCATTGACACTGGCCGAACAGCTAACAAGTAGCCATATCACCCATGTGTCATTAGTGCCAACCCAGGCGATACAGATACTCCAGCAACATCCCGCGGCGTTTACCAATGTAAGCGCATTACTGTTGGGTGGCGGAGCCATAGAACCGGCTCTTATTGATGCACTACAACACCTGCACATTAATGCTTACACCAGCTATGGTATGACAGAGATGAGCTCGCAAATTACCACCGCTAAAGCCAATTTATTAAGCCATCATGGTTGTCCTTTGCCTTCAAGACAACTGAGGTTAAAAGACGGGGTGATTTGGGTAAAAGGTGAGTGTTTATTTTTAGGCTATTTAACCGACCAGGGGTTAAGCTTGCCATTAGATGATCAAGGTTGGTTTTGTACCCACGACAAAGGACTATTAGATCCAGAAGGACAACTGAGTATTTTAGGCCGCATGGATAACATGTTTATTTGTGGCGGTGAGAACATTCATCCAGAACAACTTGAAGCAGTATTATTAACTCATCCCAATGTCGCGCAAGCGAT
Source organism: Shewanella sp. BF02_Schw (assembly GCF_014596695.2). Classification (NCBI taxonomy): domain Bacteria; kingdom Pseudomonadati; phylum Pseudomonadota; class Gammaproteobacteria; order Alteromonadales; family Shewanellaceae; genus Shewanella; species Shewanella sp. BF02_Schw. Next base: position 118,719 of record NZ_JABKAW020000004.1, on the reverse strand, counting down.
TGTATTTGCCCTAGACGATACAATTTTTGGCCACTTACCTGCTGCCATTATTGATTATTGTGTCGCAGACAATAGTACTAATGCAATTGAACTCGAAACCGTTAATGCCAATCCAGTTGATTTCGAGACCGTTAACATGGAGGCTGTTGACTTAAAGACTGTTGATTTAAGAGCAATTGATGTCGACAACATTAACCTGCAGCTGAGTCAGTTAGTTGAATCAACACTGGCGCGTTTCAAGCGGCCTAGACAATTTTTTGGTTGGCCAAAAGACGTCGTCACCAGTGGTTTAAAAGTGCCAAGAAAAAGCATCATCAACGCCATTCAAACCCAGATAGACGCAGCAAAAATAGCACCATAATAATATTGATTGCTCAACAACGCTTAACCATCGGTGGCTTCGGGCTTATTTGATGGCACTAAATTCGCTTATTCGAAATTTGCCTATATACGACATTGACTGGCTCTAGAGTGAATGGGTCTGCATTGGATTGCTCTAAGTTCAACATCAATGAGTGCTGATAAAGCTTCGCAGCCAAATTATCAAATTATCAAATTCCAGCCATAAAAAAACCTGCCGTAGCAGGTTTTAATCTATCAAAATCGAATACTCTGGAGTGTTACTCCATACAAGATTTAAGCTTGTTCATGGCATTCTTTTCTAACTGTCTGATTCGCTCAGCAGAGACTTCATAAGTCGATGCAAGTTCCTGCAAAGTCACTTTAGTATCATCTAACCAACGCGCACGTAATATATGCTGACTACGTTCGTCTAAGGTTTTAATGGCCGATAATAAACGTGTTTGAGAGTCTGCTTCCCAATTGGCGTGCTCAACCTGATCCGCCACATCTGAAGAATGATCTTCTAAATATAATGCTGGGGCAAAATCATGATGATCGTCATCGCTGTCATTGGTTAAGTCGAAGGCCGGATCTTGGGCTGCCATCCGTGATTCCATTTCGGTCACATCAGCTTTCGATACGCCTAAATTCTCTGCAACCATGGTCACTTCAGCGTCACTAAACCAACCTAAACGCTTTTTAGACTTACGAATATTAAAGAATAATTTACGCTGTGCTTTCGTGGTAGCTACTTTCACGATACGCCAGTTTTTCAACACGTATTCATGAATTTCAGCTTTAATCCAATGCACAGCAAAAGACACAAGGCGAACACCAACATCGGGATCGAAGCGTTTAACCGCTTTCATCAAGCCAATGTTACCTTCTTGAATAAGATCTGCCTGTGGTAAACCGTATCCTGAATAACCTTTCGCAACATGCACAACAAAACGAAGATGTGACATAATTAATTGCTTTGCCGCTTGTAGGTCGCCATTTTCTTGTAAACGCTTGGCGATGTCGTACTCTGTATCGGCGTCCAGCATATTGATGCTGGTCACAGACTGGATGTACGCTTCTAGGCTACTAGCATTATGCGGAACCGCCAGCGCCATTGATTGCGTTTGATAAGTCATTCGCTCTCCTACTACATTCAAAAATATATTTCAGCTAACTCGGTACGATTATTCTGTACGATGAATAAGGTCTCTTGGTTCACAACACAAGAGAGCTAACTCGATTTAGCCGATAAACTATCAACTATATGACATCATATGTCAAATAAGGTTCTACTAGATGAACATTTTTACCGCAAGGCTATCGCAATGCAAGTGAACAAACGTTCATTATTAAGGCTTAAGCTTCATCATACGCCTGCAATTATGACGGTTCAATGCTACGTAAGTGTTGTCGTACAGATAAATATGAGCCAAACCAGCCTAAGAATGATGCCAATAACACCAGTTTAATCAACTCTGAAAATGTTAATGACTGGATGGTTAATTCACTGCCATATAATCCCAGTAACTCTGCTAAGGCACCATCGAGATACCACACTAACACATTAATAATGAGCCAAGCCAAAATGCCACCGATGACCCCATACCAAATTCCAGTATATAAAAACGGACGTTGAATAAAGGCTTCGGTTGCACCCACTAGCTTCATCACTTCAATTTCGGTTCGACGGTTCATAATCGCAAGCCGAATGGTATTGCCAATAACTAATACCACCGCAAGAACCAGCAAGGCAGCAATAGCCAACACCGTTTTTTCAAGTAATTTAAGTAATGCCTGCAGACGCTCTAACCATTCAATATCTAAACGACCAAAGTTAACTTCGGATTCACGTTCTAATTTTACCAGTAACTCACGCGCCCCTGTGGGACTAGAATACTTAAGCGAAGGCGTTACAGTAACAACTGCAGGTAGTGGGTTTTCATCTAAATATGACAACGCCTCACCAAAACCAGATAAGCGTTGAAACTCTTCTAATGCTTGATCGCGACTAATATAAGTGACCGATTCAACCTCGCGGAATGCTTTGATACGCGACAACAAACTTTGAATGGATTGCTCACTGCGGCCTTTATTAATAAATAACGAAATTTCAGCGGCACTGTTCCAAGATTGAGTGATGTTTTCAGCATTTTTTACCAGTACCTGCAATGCCGCCGGTAAACTTAAACTCACGCCCAATACTGCCATGGTCATAATGGATGAAACAGGGCTGCGCCAAAGTTCGCCCATACTCGACATGCCTTGTTGCACATGGCGAATAAAAAACATCACAATACGACCGCTTAAAGGTAATTTACTCTGAGTAATATTCACTTTTTTACTCATCGTATTGTCTCCCCACCAGCAGTAGAACGTTCTCCACCGAGCATACGTCCTTCACGCAGAGTAAAAGTGCGATATTTCATGCGCGCAATAAGGCCTAAATCATGGGTGGCAATTAGCACGCTAGTACCCGAGTCATTAAAGGCTTCGAATAAGCGTAAAATATCCATCGATAATTTAGGGTCTAAGTTACCCGTAGGTTCATCGGCCAACAACAGTGGTGGCTTGTTAACAATAGCGCGGGCAATGCCGACTCGTTGTTGTTCACCACCCGACAGCATTATCGGCAAATGCCGTTCTTTGCCATATAAACCCACCATGTCGAGTGCGCCAGCAACACGCTTACGAATTTCGCCATGGGTGAAACCTTCGATCACTAACGGCAAGGCAATATTGTCAAATACGGTTTTATCCATCAACAAGTGATGATTTTGGAAGATCACCCCAATATTGCGACGTAAATAGGGCACATGTTTTGGCCCTACATTGGCAATGTTATGCCCATTAATAGACACCTTACCTGCCGTAGCACGTTCAATAACCGTAATGAGTTTGAGCAAGGTACTTTTACCCGCACCAGAATGGCCGGTTAAAAAAGCCATTTCACCTTGTCGAAGGTGAAAGTTGACATCCATAAGGGCCTTTTGGCCTCCAGCATAGATTTTACTGACCTGCTCAAATTGGATCATAAATTATTGGTCCGTTTTATCCTGGCTAAATAATGCTTCAATGAAGTCATTGGAGTTAAAAGTACGCAAATCATCAATTTGCTCACCGACACCAATATGACGAATAGGAATAGAAAACTTATCGGCAATCGCAAAAATCACCCCACCTTTGGCGGTACCATCTAATTTACTGATGGTAATCCCCGTCACGCCAACCGCCTCTTTAAACAACTGTGCTTGGCTAATAGCATTCTGGCCAGTGCTGGCATCTAACGTTAGCATGACTTCATGAGGCGAATCTGGGTCGAGTTTTTTCATCACTCGCACGACCTTCTTTAACTCTTCCATTAAGTGACTTTTGTTTTGCAAACGTCCTGCTGTATCAGCAATTAATACGTCTACTTTGCGTGCTTTAGCGGCTTGCAAGGCATCAAATATGACTGAAGCACTGTCTGCGCCAGTATGTTGGGCCACGACCGGAATATTATTGCGTTGTCCCCACACTTGTAACTGCTCAACGGCTGCTGCGCGGAAGGTATCACCGGCTGCTAACATGACAGATTTACCCTGGCTTTGGTACTGTTTAGCCAGTTTACCTATCGTGGTGGTTTTACCCACACCATTGACACCAATCATAAGAATGACAAACGGGCCATTGGCGTTATCGGGAACTAAAGGAATGGCTACCGGATCGAGCATTTTTTGCATTTCTTCACGCATTAAATCATAAAGTGCTTCTGCATCTTTAAGTTGCTTACGTGATGCATGCTCGGTCAGGCTTTTAATTAATTTATTGGTGGTTTCGACACCCACATCAGCGATTAACAATTGTTCTTCGAGTTCTTCAAATAACTCATCATTAATTTTTTTACCGCGGAATAAGCCAATGAAACCAGAACCAATATTCTCGCTGGTGCGCATTAAGCCACGTTTTAAGCGGGCAAACATACCCTCTTTTTGAGGTTTAGCTTGCGGTTCATCTTGTTGTGCTAACTCAATAGACTCTATCGGTGCTTGTTGCTCGGCAGCCTGTTGTTCTGCTAAATGCTGCTCTGCTAATTGCTGTGCGGCTGGTTCTGTAGCTAAAGCTTCGGTTGCTAAGGCTTCAGCTGCTAACGTTTCTGCAGCAATACGTTCAGCACCGACACGGGCTTGTTCTGCTCGTTCATTGTCGATACGCTCTTGCTCAAGACGCTGCGTTTCTAGATGAAGCTGTTCAAGACGAATCTGTTCAGCACGTTCGGCTTCTAAACGTTCAGTTTCTAAACGCTGAATCTCTTGTGCTTGCTTTTGTTGCTCAGCCTGCTCAGCGGCTAGCTTTTCTGCAGCAATACGCTCAGCATCGATACGGGCTTGTTCTACTCGTTCACTGTCGACACGCTCTTGCTCAAGACGCTTATTTTCTAGATCAAGCTGTTCAGCACGCTCAGCCTCTGCACGTTGAGTCTCTTGCGCTTGCTTTTGTTGCTCTGCCTGCTCAACGGCTAGCTTTTCTGAAGTTAAAACATCAGCAGCTAACTTATCCGCGGCAATACGCCCAGTGTCGATATGCGCTTGTTCTGCGCGTTCGCTTTCGAGACGTTCTTGCTCAAAACGCTCAACGTCTAGACGCGCTGTTGCTTCAGTTTGCTTTTGCAGCTCAGCTTGTTGGGTTTGGTCAGCAGACTCTGTTGCAACTTCATTTTCCGCATCAATATCGAGTTGTTGCTGTTCTTCAACTTCAGGGACGGGCTTATCTTTACGAAACCAGGAAAAAAAACCTTTCTTTGCCATGTTTGCTACCAGTATTTATATGCTTAAAAATTCAGTTGAAGCCGTTTGTTGCATCTCTAACCAGTAAAATGATGAATACTCACATTTAATCACAAGTTTGATATAAAATAACGGCGGTTCAGATTGTGGCATAGTCTACCACTTTCTATTTTCTTTGTTCAGGCAAAATCACGAGGGTGAGATGGCTAAAAAAAATACCAGCAGCGGTCAGGTGCGGATTATTTCAGGTCAATGGCGATCTCGTAAGCTACCGATCCATGATCTTGAAGGTTTACGCCCAACAACTGATCGCGTTCGCGAGACCTTATTTAATTGGCTTGCCAACGATATCCGTGGTGCCAGAGTACTCGATTGCTTTGCCGGCAGCGGTGCTTTATGCCTTGAAGCTTTATCTCGTTATGCCAGTTTTGCTACCATAATTGAACTGCAAAAAAATGCTGCTAATCAGTTGAAACAAAACCTTGCCACCCTGCAATGTCAAAATGCACAGGTTATTAATGCCGACAGTTTACAAGTGCTTGCTAAAGGCACACCCAGTGGTTTTGATATTGTGTTTATCGATCCACCATTTCGTAAAGATTTAGTAAACAAAACCATTGAGTTATTGATGCAACATCAATGGTTAAACCCCAATGCACAAATTTATCTCGAAACCGAATCAGAATTAACCTCAGTCAATGTGCCAGCAACCTGGGTTGCCTTAAAAGAAAAAAAGGCAGGTCAAGTATGTTATCGACTGTACCAATATCAGCCGAACAATACCGAATTATCGGCCGATTAAGTTAATGCCTATATCAATACACGATATTATATTAATTGGTAAAACGGCCACTTTGTCGATGTGGTGTTTGGTGGCTTACGGCTTGTTTATTTTCAGCCCTGATGTATCGCTGTTTATTAATACGTTTGCCTTTATCACCGCGGCAATGCACATGTTATTTGTGCTACTCACACGCTTAAAAAATTTCCGAAACAGTATACCTGCGGCACATTATCGGGCGATTTTGCTGTGGGGAGTATTTGCACTATTTGAGCAACATCATTCACAGTACGCTAGCCCGCTTGTTAACCGCAGCAACAAATAATAAAAATGACGATTATCTGAGACATTGGCATAAAAAAACCTCGTTATTTAACGAGGTTTTTTAGTTAACAACATCGGCACATTACTTTTTAGGGTAAGGATGCGCGACACCTTTATGACAATCGACACAGGTCTTTCTGTCTTCTGGTGCTTTTTTAAAGTTCATACTGTGCATTCTTACGGCCATTTTCTTCATCGTATCAGGCTGATCTTCATAAATACGAGTGTGGCAATGCTGACAGTTAGCCGAATCATTACTGCGGAAGTATTCTAATGCTAAATCAGCTTGTTCTTTACGGTTTTCATCTAACCATTCTTGCGTCATAAAGCCATCAATGGTCATCAAGCCAATAATGTCCTTAGAAACAATGATTTTTTTAACTAAATAATCAAATGGGCCATGTGGTAAGTGACAATCTTGACATTGTACTGTGACACCTGCTCTACCACCACCATGGGCTGACGCCATAACCTCTTCTCTTAACGAGTGGTCACGGTGACATGTCATACAAAAAGCATCGCTACTTGTTGCATGTAAAGTTTGTTGTGTTGCGAAATAACCTACGACACCCACAATTACACCAACCACAATAAGGGCAATAATCGAGTACTTCGCGCTTGGTTTAAATAGTGCACGCCAGTTCATTGTTCAATCTCCGTAATAGCAAAAAAGGAATTTCTAATATTTATAAGTCTAGTTTAGGATTATTCGAAATTATAAAATTGATTTTAGTCGCCATTTTGAGAATTGTTTATCTAAAATATGTCTAAAATGCGAGCTAGATCTCGACTTTTGCATATGCCGTACCGAAATAATGATCAATTACTGGATCAGGTCAACGAAGTGGCCAATAAAGGTAACGTCGAGTAAAAGAGTGAACTTGTCAGTGTCCAAATTTGTTTTTGATTTTAAATTTGATTTTAAATTTGATTTTGAATTTGATTTTGAATTTAAGTATTTGCCTTCACCCTTCACTAGTGGCTAACAACACTGAAGAGCAAAAATTAACAACAGCGGTGGTAGATAAAGGCAGGAGATAACATTTATCTCCTGCCAAATATTAGTGAAACAATTACTCACTGCCCGCTAATTGATTCGGCGTTAGCGCTGACGACTAATGTTGAGTGTGATGCGACTCCATTGCAGGCATCGCATTGTTAGCCACTAATTGCATGCTAGTGATGCTATTGATGCTATTAGTGCTAGTAATGCTATTGGCGTCCGTTGACAGCTCTGCTTTAACTTCACGATTAACATAAATTGCTGCAAACTATGAGTTACTTAACAGATAATGGTATCTCGATGGTCATTTATAGCTTGATTTACTAGCCTAAAACACTTTCTAACTAAACCAATAATAAAAATAATAAGGTTAATTTGAATGCATAAAACCGCAAGAACACTCCATAAATGGTTGATGCTGTTTCTCGGGCTACAGTTTGTGATTTGGTCAGTAACAGGAACATATATGGTGTTTATGCATATTGACTATATTCATGGGGATTCGCTCATCAGTAACCCCCAAACAAAAATCAATACCGATAAAATGCAGTATTCATTGACAAAACTGTTACAAACTTATCCTGAAGCAGAGCAAATAAGTGTCGGTAAACTGATGCAACAAGACGTATACCGCTTCTCTATCACGACCATAAATACGACTATAAATGCGACCATAAAATCGACTCAGCAGGTACTGCTAAATGCGCAAACAGGTGAACGTTTATCGCCACTTAATCAAACGGCAGCCATAGCATTAGCGCAATATTATTACCTTGGTAATGAGCCCATTAGCGAAGTGAGTTTACTGACTGATAACCCACCTTTTGAACTCAGTGCTCGTCACTTACCGGCGTGGCGAATTAATTTCGACCACTTTTCCGCACCATCACTTTATATCTCAGCTGACAGTGGATTATTAGTAGGCAAGCGCCATGCATTTTGGCGTTTATTCGACTGGGTGTTTCGTTTTCATGTGATGGATTATGGCGATGCTGAAGAAATCGATAACCAATTATTATTCTGGATAGCGTTGTTCTCAACTTTAGCTACCGTTAGCGGGTTAATATTAGTGTATTTCAGGGTATTACGTCGTACTAAAAACAAACGTAAGCCTATGTTGAGCAAGCGTAAACACAGTGGGGTTGCCTAATGTTTTGGGTCAGAAAACTGCATAAATGGGCATCAGTCATTGTAGGGGTTCAGTTACTCCTTTGGTTAATCAGCGGGCTGTATTTTAATCTTATGGATCACAATAAAGCCCAAGGACTTACCCACCTTAACGACACTCACACTGAAGTGGTAATAGAGACTCATCGTTTGCGTGAACCTAGTACTATTCTGGCCGCCTTTAAACCTAGCGTATCGCTTAACATCATTAATTTATTAGATAAACCTTACTACCTATTAACCCATGAAAAAGGCTTATACAATCATCTTAACAATGACTACACCTTGGTTGATGCTTATGACGGTAACCAAGTAATAATTAATACCACTATGGCGCAACAGTTGGCCAAAGCATCTTACTCTGGAGAGGCTGTAATAAGTTCAACTCTCTTACTCACTCCGCCATTGGACGACTTTCCAAAACAGCGCAATGACACTTGGCAGATAAATTTCGCCGATAATATTGGCACCAGTGTTTATATTGAAGCACAGTCGGGTCGACTCGTCGGCCACAGTGATGAACATACACGTTTAGCCGATATATTTTTTATGCTGCACTTTATGGATTACACCAGTGAAGGCAGCTTTAATAACATCCCTATCAAGATTTTTGCGTTTATAACGTTATGGTTAACCTTTAGTGGATTAATTTGGGTGATTGATATGCTTAAGCGCAACAGGTATCGGCCCAAACTAAAGCGCAAATAATGGCGATTTAAACGTAAGTTGACCCTAAATTAATGAAATGGAATGTGTATCACACGATACTGATCATAAAAGCGTTATCATCATTTTCAGATTAATAAATTTAATCTGTTATTACTTGAAAGATTTTTACTTAAGTAAAGGTCTGTTAAGCTAACCCCTAATAAACGACTTGGTTAAGGCTAAATGAGAGCAAAGCAGTCAAACTATTGGATCATCGTAATCACTTTGTTCGCACTTGTCGGACAGGGGTTGCTGACTAATGACAGTTTGATGGTGCCAATGGCCCATGCAGAAATGGCTCAAGCAATGTCCGCTCAAACCGACAAAACAACCAACACCACATCAGCCATGTCGCATAAGGCAATGAAGAATTGCCACGATAATATGCAAAATATCGTCAATGATATGGATGAACCTATTGCCGCAAAGTTACCGCAAACCAGCTGTTGTAATGGTTCCGGATTTTGCAGCTTGGATTGTAACCACTGTTTGACTATTTCGTTTACTGCCAACCTAATTGATATTCCATTGGCAACGACCAGTATTCCCGTTTACTCTGCACCGCTTGCGATGGTTGTTAACCATGTGTCAATCGCATTCCCTCCTGCGTTCCGCCCTCCTATCGCTTAATTCAATTGATCATTCTTGTGCGTTAAGCACATTCAATACTATTGTTTTTTAGCGTTTATCATCATGCCGGTTATCAGTATTGTCATGATGAATATCGAGGTTATTATGAAAAAATTGCCATTTTTTAATGTGCTATTAAGCGCATTCGTTGGGGTCATCATCCCCGCAGCTCTGACATCAACGGTTGCTTATGGCGCAGAGCACGATCATGCCCAGCATCAGTCGCAAGCCAGTAAAACCTATACCTGCCCGATGCACCCTGAAGTGATCAGCGATAAAGAGGGAACCTGTCCCGTCTGTAATATGTTTCTCGTCGTCAAAGATGAGCAACAAGAGTCCAGTGCTGGCGACACTCAACATCCAATGGCTAACATGCATGGCGCTATTCAAAAAGAACCAAGCCTAGCAGACAAGTTTAATTGATCATTCTTGTGTGTTGAGCACATTCAACATTATTGTTTTTAGCGTTTATCATCATGGCAATCGTCAGTATTGTCATGATGAATATCGAGGTTGTTATGAAAAAATTCCCACTTTCTAGTGTGCTATTAGGCGCGTTTGTTGGGGTAATGATCCCCGCGGCTTTCACATCACCTGTCGCTTATGGCGCAGAGCACGATCATGCCCAGCATCAGTCACAAGCCAGTAAAACCTATACTTGCCCGATGCACCCTGAAGTGATCAGTGATAAAGAGGGAACCTGCCCCATCTGTAATATGTTTCTCGTCGTCAAAGAGGAGGAAGAAGAGTCCACCGTTGACGGCACTCAAGATCCAATGGCAAACATGCAAAGTGCGACTCCTGTAAAACAAAGCCAAGCAGATAAGGTGTTTAGCCAACCTAAACCTACATTAGTGCCGACAGCAAATCAGAGCGATAGCACCAATGTAAAATATGTCTGTCCAATGCATCCACATGTAGTGTCCGATGCTCCTGGTACCTGCCCTATTTGCGGGATGAATCTAGAGAAGGTCACCGTTACCGATGCAAGCCAAGAAATTGTTGTCGGTGTTTCTGGCGGGATGCAACAAGCTTTGGGTATGCGAAGCCATGTAGTTGAAAAGACCAGTTTGTCGCGCCAAGTGAATACCATAGGCACAGTGCAATATAATGAAAATGCGATTGGCCATGTGCATACACGCGCAACCGGATGGATCGAAACGCTCACGGTACATAACGTGGGACAACAGATAAAAAAGGGCCAACTTTTATATGAGCTTTACTCGCCCGAACTCGTCAATGCCCAAGACGACTATTCCCAAGCTCAAGACTACCTTTTGCAAGATAAAAAACGAGGTAGCAGTTTATTACTTAAAGCACGTAAACGCTTAGAGTTGCTTGGCGTCGATACCTCGATAATTGATCGTTTAGAAAAAACCGGTGAAACCATTTTTAAAGTGCCTTTTTATGCCCCACAAGATGGCTTTATCAGTAAGCTAACCGTGCGTGATGGCATGTATATTCAGCCTGGAGATACCTTGTTTGAAATCGTTAATTTAGACAGTGTATGGGTCATTGCTGATGTATTTGAAAATGAACAAAGCTGGCTACAACAAGGCCGTAAAGTCAGTGTTAGCGCTGCAGCACAAGGGCTGTTTGATATTGACTCGACAATTGACTATATCTACCCAGAATTAGACCCTGTCACCCGAGCGATGCGGGTGCGGATCAAGCTTAACAATCATAACGACAAACTCAGACCAGGCAGTTTAGTTGATGTGACCTTATTTGGTCTGCCTAAGAATAATGTGCTCACGGTACCAACTGAAGCACTGATCCTTACTGGACGTGAAAACCGTGTGGTGGTGCAACGCAGTGATACCAGCTTTGCTTCCGTGCCAGTCAAAATTGGTATGATGGCAGACGGTAGAGCCGAAATCTTAGAAGGACTGAATGAACATGACAAAGTGGTTATTTCAGGGCAGTTCTTATTGGACTCAGAAGCCAGTATTCAAGGCAGTTTACAGCGTTTAAGTAATGCTCCAACGACCAAAGAATCAACCACTACCGATGCTCACCAGCACTAAGGAGCACGACAATGTTAGCAAAAATTATCAGTGCTTCAATAAAGCAACGCGTTATGGTGTTGATACTCACGGCCGTTATCGCGTTAGTGGGTTATCAAGCCATGCGCATGACCCCACTGGACGCGCTACCTGATTTATCAGACGTACAAGTTATTGTAAAAACCTCTTACCCAGGCCAGGCACCGCAATTAGTTGAAGACCAAATTACCTATCCATTGTCATCGGCCATGCTGGCCGTGCCGGGAGCCAAAACAGTACGTGGCTTTTCAATGTTTGGTGACTCGTTTGTGTATGTCATTTTTGAAGATGGCACCGATATCTATTGGGCGCGTTCACGGGTGCTTGAATATTTATCGCAAACCCAAGACCAACTGCCAGCCGGTGTCACACCCAGTATTGGCCCAGATGCATCGGGAGTGGGTTGGATTTTCCAATATGCCTTAGTCGATCGCAATGGACAGTATGATTTAGCCCAACTGCGTTCATTACAAGATTGGTTTTTAAAACTAGAATTACAAAGTGTTGCCGGGGTATCAGAAGTTGCCACTGTTGGCGGGATGGAACAAACATATCAAGTGGTCGTCGACCCACATAAGCTAGCACTGTATAAAATCGACTTAATGACCATTAAAAACGCCTTAGATAATTCCAATAGCTCGACAGGCGGCTCGGTGATTGAAATGGCCGAAGCAGAATACATGATCACTTCAAGTGGTTATCGCCAAACCATTGCCGACTTTGCTGAAATCCCACTGGGCATTTTATCGGAAACTGGTACGCCGGTATTAATGAAAGACGTTGCCCAACTACGAACCGGCCCAGCGGCGCGTCGTGGTATTGCCGAACTCGATGGTAAAGGCGAAGTTGTCGGCGGTATTGTGGTGATGCGCTATGGTGAAAATGCTCTTGAAACCATTAATAATGTTAAGCAAAAACTCAAGGAAATCAGTAATGGATTACCTGATGGGGTCGAATTAGTCACCACTTATGATCGCTCAGAGTTAATCTTACGCTCAGTCGATAACCTTAAGCATAAAGTGCTAGAAGAAATGCTGGTTGTCGGACTTATTTGTCTACTATTTTTACTGCATGCACGCTCAACGTTAGTCGCGATAATCACCTTACCTATTTCGATTTTAGTCAGCTTTATCGCCATGAATATCATTGGTGTCAATGCCAATATTATGAGCTTAGGCGGTATTGCCATTGCCATAGGAGCGGTGGTTGATGCGTCAATTGTGATGGTCGAAAATACCCATAAACATTTGGAACATTATCGCCAAAAACACGGTAAAGCTCCTGAGGGAGAAGATCATTGGCAACTCGTCAGAGAAGCCTCTATTGAGGTCGGCCCTGCATTATTTTTCAGCTTGTTGATTATCACTTTAAGCTTTACGCCGGTATTTGCCCTTGAAGCACAAGAAGGGCGTTTATTCCACCCGCTAGCCTTTACCAAAACCTTCGCTATGGCGGCATCTGCCATTTTAGCAATCACCTTAATTCCGGTGTTAATGGGTTATTTTGTCCGCGGAAAAATCCCTGATGAGCGTAAAAACCCCATTAGCCGAGTATTAATTGCCATATACCAACCATTGTTAAAATGGGTACTGCATTTTCCTAAAATCACCATCGGATTAGCCATCATTGTGCTATTCAGTGCTTACTACCCATTAAGCCAAATGGGCTCAGAGTTTATGCCCACCTTAGAAGAAGGTGACCTACTTTATATGCCCACCACGCTACCCAGTGTAAGTGCAGGCAAAGCAGCAGAAATATTGCAACAAACTGACCGACTGATAAAAACAGTACCCGAAGTGAAACGAGTATTTGGCAAAGTGGGCCGGGCCATGACAGCAACAGACCCTGCGCCGCTAACAATGCTAGAAACCACCATCATGCTCAAACCGCCTGGCGAATGGCGTGAAGGCGTAACCTTAGAGAGCATTATTGCTGAACTGCAAAAAACCGTGCGTATACCAGGGATGACCAATGCTTGGGTGCAACCGATTAAAACCCGTATCGATATGCTATCTACCGGCGTGAGAACCCCTGTCGGCATAAAAATATCGGGCGCAAATGTTGAAGAACTACAACGTATTGGTGCAGAAATAGAAGCGGTAGTAAACCAATTACCGGGAACTGAGTCGGCATTTTCACAGCGCAGTAGCGGCGGCCGCTATATTGATATCACACCAGACCTTAAAAATGCTGCACGTTATGGCATGACCTTAAAAGATATCCAAGATGTGGTAAAAATTGCCATTGGCGGCATGACCGTTGGTGAATCAATACAAGGTCAAGAACGCTATCCAATCAATATCCGTTACCCGCGAGAGTTACGTGACAACATCGAGAAACTCAGAAATTTACCGGTACTGACTAAAACGGGTAAGTACTTACCGTTAAGTTATTTAGCCGAACTGAAAATCACCGATGGCGCCCCAATGCTAGCCAGTGAAAATGGTCGCCTTATCTCGTGGGTGTTTGTCGATCTAAAAGACATTTCTATCGGTGAATATATCGTTGCAGCAGAAAAGGCACTTAAACAACAAATCACTCTTCCTCCACGCTACAACTATAGTTTTGCTGGACAATACGAGTATATGCAACGCGTAGACGCCAAAATGAAAATGGTGATCCCATTAATGATCGCGGTGATTTTTATGTTGCTGATGATGACTTTCAATTCAGTAATACAAGCATCGGTGATCATGTTAAGTTTACCTTTCTCATTGGTGGGTAGTGCATGGTTACTTTATGGGCTGGACTTTAATTTTTCAGTTGCCGTATCTGTCGGCATGATTGCCTTAGCTGGGGTTGCCGCAGAGTTTGGCGTGGTGATGCAGGTGTACCTTAATAATAGTATTAAGGCCTATAAAGAAGCCGACAACTACCACAGTAAAGCGGATTTAACGGCTGCATTAGTGGAAGGTGCAGTGATGCGAATTCGCCCTAAAGCCATGACCGTCGCAACCATCTTTTTTGGTTTACTGCCGATCATGTGGGGCAGCGGTACGGGTAATGAAGTGATGCAAAAAATTGCTGCACCTATGGTCGGCGGTATGGTCACGGCGCCGCTACTGTCGCTATTTGTTATCCCAGCAATTTACTTACTCATATACGGCCGCAAGTTGCCCAAGCAATAATTCACTTAAATTTATTTACTTTTTATCTCTATAAATAAAAAATCCCAAACGATTAATCGCTTGGGATTTTTATATGCTAATCACAATGTTATTTACGCTTAAGTGATTCATTAAGTTGGTCGGCTTCATCTTGTTTCTTTTTACGGCAAGCCGCAATATCGTCAGGATGCCCATATTTGCATGGATCGCTGGCTAAAATTGCCCTAGGGACATTCAGTATCATGTAATCTGTGTCATTTTTATTGTCATCTGCATTGCCAATATTATTACCAATATTGATGATATCGGTACCACGGCATCCCGTAAGTATCACTAAGCTAGATAACAAGCTTAATTGGATTATCCGTTTTTTCATTGTTGTAATATTCCTTGTTTTTGACGCGCAAGCAGCATCATGCGGATAATCCCCCATAGCATAATAATCGCACCGATAATCAACATAATAATAATGATCAAAGGGTTGGCTAACATAGGCAAGAAATCTTGGTCAAACCCTACAAGGATACCGTAGAGCCCAAGACCAAATAATATCGTGCCAGGAAAATCGATCAGTGCCACTAACAACATACTGCGATGAATACTGGCTAATGTGATTTGGGTGTTTTCCTGTGTCATTCACTCATCCTTGTTTAAATACACTAACTCTTACCAACAACTAATAGTAACACTCTACTAACAGTAACATTTTTCCAACAACTCAATATGACATCACTTAATAATCAAGGTTCAATCGCCCTTCTATCTTAAATCGGCACTCTACATTAAATGATACTCTAGCTTTAATCGGCAACACACGAATATAAATAATCAACATTCATTATGTAAAAATATAATTTTCAAATTTATTTATTCCGCAGCAAATAACGCAATAATTGAAAAAACCCCACCTTGTGGATCATTGAGTACTGAAAAACGGCCTACGTTAGGAATATTGGTTGCTGGCACACAAACAGTAGCTCCCAAGGTTTGTGCTTTAGTCACTGATACATCACAGTCATCAACGGCAAAGTAACTCATCCAGTGGGCAAGAGTATCACCCCATTCTGCAGTCATTTCCATCATTCCGCCAATGGCTTGTTCATCCGCATACCATTCGGTGTATTCAAAATCAGCCACATCATTAAGCTGAGTTTGGTAACCTAATACTTGGCTATAAAACTGTTTCGCCGCAGCGGTATCACGACAAGCAAGCTCAACCCAACATAGGGTATTTGATTCTTGCGATCGCTTAATGCCAATATGGTCTTGGCCTTGCCATAATGCAAATCGACAGCCTTCTGGATCTGTGCATAGCGCCATACGGCCAGCATCTCCAACAGAATGTGGCCCAGCAATAATCTCACCTCCAGCTTGAGTCACAACCTTAGAGGTAGCATCAACATCATCGACCGCAAAATAAATTGTCCAATGAGTCGGTAAGGCTTCCATTTCTGCTGGCATTGGGTACATTGCCGCAATGTCATCACCGTCGATTTGCAGCATAGTATAATGCCCTTCTGGCATAGGCATATCATCGGCTCCCCAGCCAAATAGCGCCTGATAAAATGCTTTACCTGCCGCCCAATCATGAGTTGCTAATTCAATCCAGCAAGGCTGTCCTTGTTGATACTGTTGTACCTTCATTACCCTAATCCTTTATAAAAATAGTTGCCTTGATATAGCCAACATGAAACTTGTCTCATAAGTTAAGTCGATATCAGCAGAAAAGCAAAAAGCCTTCAAACGAAGGCTTTTAGGCTAAAAGTTGTTTCACCGGAATTTTTGCGTCTATTTAAACACCGGCAATATATCGGCCATGGCCAGCAAATGACATGTGGCAGTGATAACTCCAAACAACACCACAATAGCAATTAACGGGGTTCCACCAGGGACTTTAAATCCCTTTGAGTCAGGATATTGTTGTCTTACTTTATAGGCTAATAACGCTGGTACAATAACAGCCCAAATAGTGGCAGCTAGCGCAGCAAAACCAATCGCTAAAATAAATCCATTCGGAAATAACAAACCAAGGATTGTTGGTGGCACAAACGTGACCGCTGCCGTTTTAATTCGTCCTGATCGCGAGTCGTCAAACCCAAATAAATCAGCAAGGTAATCGAACAAGCCTAGTGTCACACCTAAAAATGATGAGGCTACGGCAAGGTTAGCAAATAGAGTTAGCATGTTATCAAGCCATTGGCTGGCAATAACCCCAGACAACGCACCCACTAACACACCTATATTGCCACCTTGAGCAATAATATCGGCAAACTGGCTTCGTTGAATATTACCCATCGTTGCCACTAACCAACATATATAAATTACCAATGCGATAGTGGTTCCAGTAATAATGGCTTTAACGATGGTTTTGGCATCTTTACCGTAATATTTGACTAAACTTGGCACATTGCCGTGATAACCAAAACTGGCTAAGCCAAATGGAATCGCGGCAAGTAAATAAGGCAGGTAACGCGATTCACCATCAGGCGACACTAGCTTTATGGTATCGATATCGATTAATAAGTTACCAATAGCCAAAAAGAAAGTAATCACCATACCGCCAAGCATGATTGTGGTGATACGGTCGACCGCTTTAGTACTAATAAATACCACCAGAGCCAAAACTACCGCAAACACTAATCCGGCTACGCTCTGCGGTAGGCTTACGCCCAATGCAGACAGACTGTGATTCACAATCGAACCACCACCGCTGATGTAAGCATAGGTTAAAATATATAACACAAACGCAATCGAAACGCCGTTAATCACCCGCCAGAACTGCCCCAGAGTCACCCGAGTTAAGGTGTCAAAACTGTCACCTGGTTCAAAATGCAAATTGGCTTCTAATAACAATAAACCCGACATTAGCATGCAAAACCAAACGCCGAGCAACATCGCGATAGAATAGCCAAACCACATTCCAGCACCAACAACGGGTAACGAAAACATGCCCGCACCCACAGTGGTTCCGGCAATAATCATCGCCCCACCCAATACAGATTTACCGCTGGTACGATGCTTGGCAGCATTCATATGATTAGCCATTATTGTCCGTGCTCCGCTTCCACACTATCAACAATGGTTTGTCTTACTAAAGAGCTGAGTAATTTATTAGCGTTATCACGAATTCTGATCACTTCAGCACGATGTTCGTCGCTGCATAAATAACCCAATTCTTTCAGTTTCACACTCAGGGTATTATATAATTTTTTGTCATAAAATTCTGGTGCGGTAATGCCATGCAGCGCGCCTAATCGTTGGGCTAACAAATGACTATCGCGTTCCAGTTCTGAGCGCTCAAGATCAGGTTTTATTGCCAGTAAATTGAAGATAATCGCATAACGTTGCAACGTTTCACTGATAGTTTCAGCAAGCAGTAACACTTGGGTAATATGACGAGGCGTTATCTCAAACTGATCGCTACCGGTCAGTAAACCTTGTTCAACCATGAAATCTAAAATGCTATCCACATGTTGAGGCACATCATCAATGCTCATAAATAGCTCAGCTTTAAGTAATGGATAAAAGTCCATTACAATGCCATGAATTCGCTGGCGATCGCACACGTCATAATGCACTAAACAACTGGCAATTAATGACGGCAACGCCATCAAATGAATAATATTATTACGGTAATAACTCATGGTGATGGCAATTTTTTCATCAACTGAAATAATTTCACCAATAAGGTCTTTGGTACTCACAAACTTATTTAACGACAGACAGTGATCAATAATTGACTTGCCATTACCTTCGGCCACAGAGGTATAATCGGTATAAGGCACTGTTTTAAGTAAGGCTAAATACAAATCAAGCTGACGTTCTAACTGGCTTCTTTCTAACGCATTTTGCTCTGACGCTAATAACACTAAACTAGTCAATGTTACTGAACTGGCTGCGGCCGCTCCATTAATATTAGTCATTACGCGGTTAGCTAACAAATTAACTGAGGGCGTAAACCAAGATGGTTTTTGGTCAGGATCTTTAGCTAGCTCATCACGCCACTCTGGCGCCTGCTGATTTAAGAACTGTTGTAAATTAATCGGCTCACCAAAATTCACATAACCTTGGCCAAAATTGCCTAACTTACGAATAGCACCAAATACCTGCCATACAGATTCTTTTTTCTTTTTCTTACCGCTTAATTCTTTGTGGTACGTCGCCACTTCCATCACATGGTCATAACCTAAATACACGGGTACTAAGGTTACTGGGCGCTCTATCCCACGTAGCACACTGTTAATTGTCATAGCCAACATACCGGTTTTAGGCGCTAGCAAACGTCCTGTACGCGAACGACCTCCTTCAGTGAAATACTCGACCGCATAACCCTTAGCAAATAACTGATCTAAATATTCACGAAATACTGCGGTATAAAGTTTATTACCATTAAAACTACGACGGATAAAGAATGCCCCACCACGGCGGAACATCGGCCCTGCTGGCCAAAAATTAAGGTTAATACCGGCAGCAATGTGCGGCGGAACCATGCCCTGATAATACAAAATATACGACAGTAGCAAGTAATCCATATGGCTACGATGGCAAGGAACGTAAACAATTTCATGGCCATCATGATGTAACTGTCTTACTTGCTCGGCACCTTTGATATTGATGCCACTGTATAATTTGTTCCATAACCAAGTCAGGAAACGTTCGGCAATACGCACCAAACTATCAGAATAGTCTGCGGCAATTTCATCAAGGTATTCAATGGCGGTTTCACGTGCTTTCTCGACTGTTACTTTCTTATTTGCAGACTCTTCTTCAATGGCTTTTTTGATAGATTCTGATTTTAATAAAGAGGCAAACAACGCTTGTCGATTCGGTAATTGTGGCCCCGTCATCACTTTGCGTTGACGGCGGAAATGCACACGGGCGACTCGGGTTAATTTGTGAGCAATTCTTTTATCAGTACCATGTTCATCGGCCATATGACGAAGCGATAATGCATTAGAAAACTGGACGAAATTATGGCGTCCTAAAAATAAAATCATTAACCATTTACGTAACCACGTAGGGTTTTCACGTTCAAATACAGCAGCTTTCATGCTGTCTTCTTCTTTACCTGGGGTACGTCCCCAATAAAGGCAAACAGGAACCAACTGTATATCTAATTCAGGGCTCTCACTATGAAGTGACAATAAACTGGTAAAATAATTAAGGAATTTGTCACCACTTTCACGTTTACCAAATAGTGGCTTGCGGCCCTCTAAACAGACCACACGAGGCACGGTTAAGCCATCAAGCTGTAATGGCTCATAAGGACTGGGCAGACCAAAGCCCTCGGTGATTTCGCTCAACGCGGCAATATCGCTAATAGATTCCGTTTTCATTAAATAAACCAAAGGTTTAGTTGGATCTATATTGAGGTCATCAAAAGGATCGTGAGGGACCACAATGGTCTGTACCATCCACTTTTGAATCCATCTTAATGCTCGTAAAAATATTGAATCTGGTTTTGACATGGTTATTTTCGCAACATAAGCCACTGTAATATTGTCGTATAGGATACCAGAAACCACCCTGCTTACACTATCAGACCGATCTATCTTTACGTTTAAGCTCTCACTATCAGAAATAACATAAGACAGAACATTAGTAATAGTTAATTAAAACATATTGTTGAGTGATACTTAATCAACAAAATACAAAAAATAGTTGGTTAATACTTGCGCGAACACAAACACTGTATATAATGACAGTCACTGTATAAAAAGACAGGAATCATCATGAGACCGTTAACGCCGCGCCAAGCAGAAATTTTAGACTTAATTAAAAACAATATCGCCGAAACAGGTATGCCACCCACTCGTGCTGAAATTGCGAATCGTCTTGGCTTTAAAAGTGCTAATGCCGCCGAAGAGCATTTAAAAGCATTAGCCAAAAAAGGCTTTATCGAGATCATGCCTGGTACCTCAAGAGGCATTCGTTTACCTCATGAAGAACAGGTTGAAACCGGTCTGCCACTCATTGGACAGGTTGCTGCTGGTGAACCAATTTTGGCCCAAGAGCATGTAGAGCAATACTATCAAGTCGATCCAAACATGTTTAAGCCCGCCGCAGATTTTTTATTGCGAGTGCGTGGTGACAGCATGAAAAACATTGGCATTTTAGAAGGTGACTTACTCGCTGTACATAAAATGCAGCAAGCACGTAATGGCCAGGTTGTTGTGGCACGTGTTGATGATGACGTCACCGTAAAACGATTTGAACAAAAAGGTAATGTGATTTATCTGCATGCCGAAAATGAAGATTACAATCCGATAAAAGTAGATTTAAGTTGCCAAAGCCTAACCATCGAAGGGCTTGCCGTTGGCGTTATCCGTAATGGAGATTGGTTATGAACAAACTAATGGGCATCGCGCCACGCCACCCGGGCTTATGGGTAGATTTAACTGAAACAGAACTGCATGGCACCCAAACCATTCAAACATTACAAACTGTCACCCAAGGTGAAGCTGAACTGAGCCAATTGTGCAGCCAGTTAGCAATATTGAGCCAGCAAGGCAGATGGATTGTATTAATTAGCCCGCCCCATATTGGCTATAAACATATGCTGGCAAGTGCTGGTGTAAGAATGGATCGCATTTTACTGGTGCACACCAAAGATGAAGTCGAAACATTATGGGCCATGGAGAAAGCGCTCACTAGCGGTACATCGAGCGCAGTAGTAACTTGGACAAGCTCACTTGATGCTCGCGATAGTCGCCGTTTAGAAATTGTCGCCAAAAGTGCACGTGCATTAGGGGTGGTAATTGAAGATGTGAATGCTCACTTACCTCACAAACATCAACTTGTTAGCCCTACTTTAACAAATGGAACAAGTAATTTTTGCTCATTTCACTAAGCACGAACCCTTCATTACCAAGCCCTGTATTGAATTCAGGGTTTTTTTTCATCTTTTTTCAGCCTATTAGCCAACAAAGTGATCTTGATCAATGTTTAATCTACAAGTAATGTGGTTAACAAGGATGAAACATTTTTTATCTTTAATTGGACGTGAATGGCAGTAATCAAGATTACTTTCAGACAAATGAGCCAAATCAAAATTGATAAGTTCAGTAGTAGGTACAAGCGTGGTGCACAGCTAACAATAAAACCGTAAACCGTATGTTTACAGCCACCAAAGTACTTTGAGGTCATCAAACTTTTTTCGGGAACCGAAGAGTTTGCATAGAGCAGAGAATTACTGTGTGACTCTTCTTTGTAGTTGCTATTTGCAATTAGCAGAGGAGTAGTCTTGTGAAGCAATGGTTGTATTGTTTACTGGTGGTGTTTGTAGCACTTCCGCTTGGGGCATCAGAAATGCCCCTCAACATGACTCAAGGCGTGACAGATATCAGTGGCAAGGTTTATGACCTCCACATGACGATTCTTTACATCTGTTGTGCAATTGGGTTAGTGGTGTTTGGGATCATGATTTACTCAATGATTTATCACCGCAAATCAAAAGGCGCTGTCGCGGCCAATTTTCACGAAAGTACCAAAGTGGAAATTGCTTGGACCGTCATCCCTTTCATCATCTTAATCGGCATGGCTATTCCAGCCACCAAAACCTTGATTGCTATGGAAGATCCCAGTGATGCTGATCTCACCATAAAAATTACCGGGTCGCAGTGGAAGTGGCATTACAGCTATTTTGATAAAGACATCGAATTTTACAGCACATTATCCACTCCCAGAGCACAAATTGATGGCAGTGAGGCCAAAGGCGAACATTACCTCCTTGAAGTCGATAAGCCATTAGTACTGCCTATTAACCAAAAAGTGCGCTTCTTGATGACATCAGATGATGTTATCCATTCATGGTGGGTGCCCGCGTTTGCCGTTAAAAAAGATGCCAATCCAGGCTTTATCAACGAAGCCTGGACTCGTATTGATAAGCCTGGAACGTATCGCGGCCAATGTGCCGAGTTATGCGGTAAAGACCATGGTTTCATGCCGATTGTGGTGCAAGCATTATCGGAGGCCGATTTTGATAATTGGTTAGTGGAGCAAAAAAAACTAGCAAGCAATGCAGCTGCAGCCGCTGCGGCATCAATGTCTAAAACCTTGTCTCTTGAGGAGCTAACCTCACAAGGTGAACAAATCTATATTGCTAGGTGCGCCGCTTGTCACCAACCCAATGGTGCGGGTCTTCCTGGTGTATTCCCATCATTAATTGGCAGCCCTATCATAAAAGGCCCTGTTAAAGATCACCTGAATATCGTCTTAAACGGTAAACCAGGTACTGCAATGCAAGCCTTTGCAAAGCAACTTAGCGCCCAAGAAATTGCCGCAGTAATTACCTTTGAGCGTAATGCGTGGGGCAATAATAGCGGTGACGTAGTTCAAGCTGCTGATATAGGCAACTTTTTAGGCAGTAACGAGGCAAGCACCGAACCAAGTAAAGCAGTAACCGATGCAGCAAGTACTATTGCAGCCACGACAACTGACATTACCGATGCGGTTACCGACAAAGCCAATCAAGCTGTCGAAGCAGAAGCAGAAGCTGTTGTACCAGAGGATCTGCCCACGTTAACCTTGGAGCAATTAATTGCTGAAGGTGAGCAGGTTTATGCTACGACATGTGCTGCATGTCACCAAGCCACTGGCGCTGGTTTACCAGGCGCTTTCCCTTCACTTATTGGCAGCCCTGTTGTTACTGGACCGGTTAGCGGACATATCGATATCGTTATGCACGGAAAACCAGGTACCGCAATGCAGGCATTTAGTAGTCAACTTAGCCCGCAAAAGATGGCGGCTGTGATTACTTATGAGCGCAATGCGTGGGGCAATAATTCTGGCGAAGCGGTGCAACCTGCCGATGTCGCTAGCCATGGACAGTAGGGGAAAACAATGAGCACAACAACGCACGATACACTGGCTACCGCTCATGATGATCATCATCACGGCGCTCCGAAGGGGCTAATGCGCTGGCTACTCACCACTAACCATAAAGATATCGGCTCGCTGTATTTATGGTTTAGTTTCATTATGTTTCTTACTGGCGGTGCGATGGCAATGGTGATTCGAGCTGAATTATTTCAGCCTGGATTACAGCTAGTAGAACCTAACTTTTTTAATCAGATGACCACAGTTCATGGCCTCATCATGGTGTTTGGGGCGGTGATGCCCGCTTTTACCGGGTTAGCAAACTGGTTAATTCCAATGATGATTGGTGCCCCAGATATGGCACTACCGCGAATGAACAACTGGAGTTTTTGGATTTTACCCTTCGCCTTTACCATTTTATTAGGTTCACTCTTTATGGAAGGCGGCGGCCCTAACTTTGGCTGGACATTCTATGCTCCGCTCTCAACCACCTATAGTCCTGACAGTACCGCCCTATTTGTTTTTTCCATTCACATAATGGGAATAAGTTCGATAATGGGTGCAATTAACGTCATTGTAACCATTGTAAACTTGCGAGCTCCTGGCATGACCTGGATGAAGTTACCTTTGTTTGTGTGGACTTGGCTCATTACCGCATTTTTACTGATTGCGGTAATGCCGGTGCTCGCAGGTGCGGTCACCATGGTATTAACCGATAAGTTTTTTGGTACTAGCTTTTTTGATGCTGCAGGTGGTGGCGATCCGGTGATGTTCCAGCATATTTTCTGGTTCTTTGGCCATCCCGAAGTTTACATCATGATTTTACCGTCCTTCGGTATTATCTCCGCGATAGTACCAACCTTTAGCCGTAAAAAGCTGTTTGGTTACTCCTCGATGGTTTACGCCACTGCCAGTATTGCCATTCTGTCATTTTTGGTATGGGCACATCACATGTTTACTACTGGTATGCCTGTTTTTGCCGAATTGTTTTTCATGTATTGCACCATGTTGATTGCCATTCCAACCGGGGTGAAAGTGTTTAATTGGGTCGCCACTATGTGGCGCGGTTCAATGACATTTGAAACTCCAATGCTGTTTGCAGTGGCATTTATCATCCTGTTTACTATTGGTGGCTTTTCGGGCTTGATGCTGGCAATTACCCCTGCTGATTTCCAATACCACGACACTTACTTTGTCGTGGCTCACTTCCATTATGTACTGGTGACTGGGGCGATATTCTCCATTATGGCGGCGGCTTACTATTGGCTGCCTAAATGGACCGGCCATATGTATAACGAAACTTTAGGTAAGTGGCACTTTTGGTGTTCGGTAATATCCGTCAACGTGTTGTTTTTCCCAATGCACTTTCTAGGCTTAGCGGGTATGCCGCGCCGGGTCCCCGACTACGCGGTACAGTTTGCCGATGTGAATCAAATTGTGTCGATTGGTGGCTTTGCATTTGGTTTATCTCAGCTAATTTTCCTTGTTGTAGTTCTCAAATGTATCAAGGGTGGCAAACCCGCTGGAGATAATCCTTGGGAAGCAGCCGAAGGCTTGGAATGGTCGATTGCCAGCCCTGCGCCATATCACTCGTTTACCACTCCACCGGAGATTAAATGAGATGACACAGCCAACAAAATCAAATCGTAAGCTATTAATCATCCTGATTGCCGGGTCAATTGGTATGTTTGGGTTTGGTTTTGCGCTGGTACCGCTTTATGACGTGCTCTGCGATACATTGGGGATTAATGGCAAACCCCAAAATAGCGCCAGTAGTTATGAAGCGGTGGTGGTTGATAAAAACCGGACCGTAACCATTGAATTTGTGACTCAAGTTCAATCAGGTATGCCATGGGAATTTAGCCCTAAAGTTAACCAAATAAGCGTACATCCTGGGGAGCTCACTCATGCACAATTTTTGGTTAAAAACCTATCGACACGTGACACTGTAGGCCAAGCAATCCCTTCGGTATCGCCAGGGCAAGGGGCTGCATACTTCAATAAAACGGAATGTTTTTGCTTTAATCAACAACCTTTGGCTGCAGCAGCAACAGCAGAACTACCACTGATTTTTTACGTGGACCCTGATTTACCAGCGTCCATTAACACATTGACTCTCTCTTATACCCTTTATGACATCACCGATAGACAGGCGATCGTCATAGAGCAAGGAGCAGCAAAATGACAACAAAGTATCAAACTTATTATGTGCCAACCCAAAGTGCTTGGCCAATAATCGGTGCTATCGGTTTATTTTTAATTGCGTTTGGCGCAGGTAATTATGTACAACAATTAACCACTGAAAAAACCTCTGGCGGTTACATTTTAATAACCGGCTTGGCCGTGATTATCTTTATGATTTTTGGCTGGTTTAAGACCGTTATTGATGAATCCATGGCTGGACTGTATTCACCGCAAATGGATCGTTCATTTAGGCAGGGAATGAGTTGGTTTATTTTTTCAGAGATTATGTTTTTTGGGGCATTTTTCGGCGCGCTATTTTATGCCCGCATGATTTCAGTACCTTGGCTGGGTGGCGCATCTAACAATGCCATGACCCATGAAGTGTTGTGGCCTGCATTTGAAGCTATGTGGCCATTGGTTAAAACACCTGATGGCACCGCAACAGAAGCCATGCCATGGACGGGTTTGCCGTTAATTAACACTATTATACTGCTAACCTCGTCGGTTACCTTGCACTTTGCTCATACCAATCTCGAAAAAGCCAATCGTAAACCTTTGATAATCTGGTTAGCGTTGACGGTAATTCTGGGTATTGCGTTTCTCAGTTTACAGGTTGAAGAATATAGCCATGCATACCAAGAAATGGGGCTTACGCTCTCTTCTGGTGTCTACGGCAACACCTTCTTTTTGTTAACCGGTTTTCACGGCATGCACGTAACGATTGGCACCCTGTTCTTGATTATTTTATTACTCAGAATTGTAAAGGGCCACTTTAGCCCCGACAAGCATTTCGCTTTTCAAGCTGGGAGTTGGTATTGGCACTTCGTTGATGTGGTGTGGTTATGTTTATTCATTTTCGTATACGTACTATAAAACCACGTATTAACGACTAATAAGGTCTGGGGTTAGGTTGAATGTAACCAAGCCCCAAAGCCACCAGCAATACCATTATAACGACAACAGAAAACAATACGCGCCGGCCGAGAAAACGACTCATTGATTGTTGATGCTCGCCCTTAACCATAATAAATAAGGCCCTACCTAAGTTAAATAATATGAATACAAGCAACGAGACTAAAACTAACTTAACGATGAAAGGTGTTGTCACAGGCAATCCTTTTAAAAGTGTGGGGGTGTCTCGGGTATTATTCGTAATCATTACTTTGGTCGTGTTTAGCTTGTTGGTCAAGTTAGGATTATGGCAGTTATCACGAGCAACCTTTAAACAAGAGTGGCAAAGCACACTTATCCAGCGCCAACAGCAACAAGCACTCACTTATGAGGAAATGTTGACAATAGTTGAAACGTCAGAAGCCTCAACAAGCTCTCAACCGGAGACGAGATTACTCACGGGTTATCGTCTGAAGATCTCAGCTAAACCCGTCAATAACATGATGCTGTTATTAGACAATCAAGTGTTTCAGGGTCAAGTAGGATATTTAGCTTATCAAATTTTTGAAATAACCCCTGAACAACCTTGGATAATGGTCGAGTTAGGCTTTGTACCTGCAAACAAGGACCGCCGAATTTTACCTGAACTAACCCCGTTAAAAACAAATTACTACACACTGGTTGGCCGAGTTTATCAAAAACAACCCAACCCATTAAGTGACCGACTCGATGCAGAGCAATTAGCCGATACTCATGCTCCAGTACGTTTTCAAAATATCAATATACCCGCACTCACTGACATGCTTGGCCATACGCTGACGCCTGTGGTGCTGCAACCCGACAATGTTCCAAATTATCACCTGCCTCAACCTTGGATACCCATTCCATTGTCGGCACAAAAACATCAAGGGTATGCCTTGCAATGGTTCACCATGGCAGCAGTATTTTTAGGACTAATGAGTTGGATAGCATTTCGACAATTTCGACGCTAAGCACCGTCGTTCATAATTAACTTAACAATAATATCAAATGATAAAGAGGAGATGGAATGAACTCCCTACCGAAAAAAAGCAATAAAGCACTACTGGTCTTACTGCTGGTATTTATTTTACCGGTTGCCTTAGCCAAATTAGTGTTAAGCCTAGAGCTGTATAACGGAGCAGCAACCAACAAAGGGGCGCTGATCGCTCCCGACATAAACTACACCAACTTAGCCATGGAAAACCCTAAACCTCATGCATGGCAAGTACTGTTTTTTCTACCCGAAACCTGCAATGAGCAATGCCAAGAACGGCTGTACATTTTACACCAAAGCTATATTGCCCTGGGCAAAGATAGGGATCGTGTTACCCCAATCATTGTAGTAAACAGCCACAGTGACACCAAAATTCTCAAGCAATTAAATATCTCATTTGACCAAGCAAACGCCAATGACGCACTTGCTGCACTACTGACCAATCAACAGCTTATTATTGTCGACCCTCTCGGTAGCTTAGTCATGCAATATGACAACGTAATAGGTCACGACGCCAATATTGCTCAGGGCAAAGCCATGATTGCTGATTTACGCAAAATGCTTAAGTTGTCGAGGGTTGGCTAATGGCAATACAGCGATTAATCAAATTCACTTTAGTGTTTACCTTGGCCGTTATTTTAATGGGCGCCTATACACGTCTGTCTGATGCTGGATTAGGTTGTCCTGACTGGCCAGGCTGTTACGGCCATTTAGCGGTGCCGAGTGCAAGCCATGATTTAGCCAATATTGAAAGTCGATTTCCTGATGCTCAAATTGAGCCAGAAAAAGCTTGGCTTGAAATGATCCATCGCTATATCGCAGGTACTTTGGGGTTAATGGTTTTAGCCATTCTAATTATGTGCCTTAAACAGCCGCAAGCACCCAAAAAACTGCCCGTTTTTATTGCGGTACTCATTGTGTTTCAAGCCGCATTGGGAATGTGGACTGTCACCATGAAATTAATGCCTGTTGTAGTAATGGCGCACCTTATAGGCGGTTTTAGTTTATTCGCCTTGTTACTGCTGTTATATCTGCGGCTTAAACCATTAAGGATCCCCGGAGGTGATACCTATGCGCGTAAGCTCATTCCGTTAGCACTAATCAGTTTGGGTGTATTAGTCATTCAAATTATACTCGGTGGCTGGACCTCATCAAATTACGCAGCGCTTGCCTGTACCACCTTGCCCATATGTGAAGGTAATTGGGTCGATAATTTACGTTTAGCCGATGCTTTTTCACCATTCCAAGGCGATCACCCCAGTTTTGAATTTGGCGTTTTAGACTATTCCACCCGCATGACCATTCATGTCAGCCATCGAATTTGGGCCGTGGTAACCGCCATAACGCTAATCGTACTTGCACTCAAATTACGCTATGCACAATCACATATAATGCGTAACAGTGGTTACTTATTAGTGTTACTGGTCATCGCTCAAGTCGGACTGGGTATTAGTAATGTGGTGATGAATTTACCTTTAGGCATCGCAGTATCACACAATGGAGGCGCAGCCTTATTGCTGCTTACCTTAGTCTTTATTAATTACGCCCTGTTGCGTAAAGCATAAGTGAGGATCAACCATGACAAAACCTCTTACTATTAGTCAGGTTCAACCTAAGATAACTCTACAATGGCGCGCCTATTTTGAAATGACCAAACCCAAAGTCGTAGCACTTATGCTGCTTACAGTGTTGGTCGGCATGTGTTTATCCGTGCCTGGCATTGTACCGTTACAACCTTTGGTTGCGGGAATGGCAGGCATTGCGATGATGGCAGGCTCTGCGGCGGCGTTTAATCACTTAATTGATCGTAAAATCGATGGTTTGATGGCTCGAACTTATAATCGTCCGCTGCCTAAAGGAAAAATCTCCAGCATTAAAGCGGCAACCTTTGCGGTGTCGCTCGGATCACTCGGCTTTGTGGTGTTATATACCTTAGTTAATCCCCTCACAGCTTGGTTAACCTTTGCCAGTTTAATTGGTTATGCCTTGGTGTATACCGCCTATCTTAAACGGGCGACCTCACAAAATATTGTCATTGGTGGCTTAGCCGGCGCTATGCCGCCATTATTAGGCTGGACCGCAATAACCAATGAACTGCATGGCTACGCTCTGCTTCTGGTTATTATTATCTTCACTTGGACTCCACCGCATTTTTGGGCATTAGCCATTCATCGCCGTAAAGAATATGCCAAGGTCGATATTCCAATGTTACCGGTGACGCATGGGGTAGAATTTACCAAAACCTGTATTTTGCTTTACACCATTTTATTAGCCATTGCCTGTCTACTACCCGTTTTAGTCGGCATGTGTGGTCCAATATATTTGGTGGGTTCAACGTTACTGAGTTGTGGTTTTATCTATAAAGCGTGGCAGTTAAAGTTTCATGACTATCCAGAGCTGTCTATGCAAGTATTTAAATTCTCAATTTATCATTTAATGGTGTTATTTATTGTATTATTAGTTGACCATTACTTTTGGGTAAACGCTTAAATTAGAAAGGAAAATATATTGAAAATAATGATAGCGGTAGGGCTAATGTTATTAGCCCTAGTGGGTGGTGTCGTTTATCAACAGACGCAAACAGAGCCTATGCCATTGGCGACCAGTTATGTATTTGAGCAGCAGCGCCCATTAGCACCATTTACATTAGCAGACCAATACGGCAATGCGTTTACTAACCAAACGTTACAAGGTAAATGGAGTTTGTTCTTTATTGGTTACACCGCTTGCCCGGATGTATGCCCTACCACTCTGAATAAACTCGCAGCGGCATATCCACAACTGCAAAAAATAGCCAGCAATGTACAAGTGGTGTTTGTGTCAGCAGACCCTAAACGTGACACTCAAGCTAAACGATTAGATTACATAAACTTTTTCAATAAAGATTTTAAAGCCGTCAGTGCAGAACACGCCGATTTGTTTCCATTTAGTCGTGACTTAGGCTTTGTGTATGCCATGGTGGGAGACAACAGTGATTACCAAGTAGACCATAGCGCATCGTATGTGTTGGTTTCACCAAGAGGGGAGAAAATAGCAGTATTTAAACCCAAACCACAGCCTGGTCAGCTCGCACAAATTCTTAATGCTGAGCTCATTGCTGACTTTAGCCAAATCGTTCAATCTTGGCACTAGCCATTTACGTAATATCGTTACTCTTCGAGCCATTGACCATTATCTTGCGGGCGGATCCACGCTTGTGAAAACCAATAATAGCCCGTTTTTGTTTTGCTGGGCGCTGTGCAGTTATAGCGTGAACGACCGGGTGCCAAATCTGATGATGCTTGGATAGATAAGCGATTTTCACTTAACCAAATAGGTTTCTTCGGTCCTTGGCCTTGAATAAAACACATCACTTGATGTGGATAAATATCCTGCGTATCAAGAGTTAACTCTAATTTAGGTCGCCACTTACCTGATACCAATAATGGATCGCTGATGTTCTGCTTAATCACCGGCATTGGTAAACTGGAAAACTTAACCGTTAAACTCGCTAAATCAGCATAAGCATTGGCAACCGGAAAGCGCGGTAATGCCGTTAGTGAAGCATATTCCCCTGCGGCACCAGATTGCTGACCAAAGCCAACAAAGCCCTGTTTCGTCAAAATTGCTTCTAATTTGTTAGTGTATTCACCATACGGGTAGGCAAACATTTTTACACTTTGGCCAGTACGTTTTAATATTTCAGCTTCTGTCGATAAGATATTATCTTCGACACGGGCTTGCCATTGGGCTTGGGTTTCTTTGCCTTGACGACGAATTAAATGTTCGTGTCCCCAGCTGTGGTTGGCAATCGTCACGCCTTGATCGGATAAGGCAGTAATGTCTTTCCAACTCATCATGCCCTTGAAACCGGCATCGATGGGGGCAACAGAAATAAACACAGTATACGGAAATTGATGTGAGGCTAGAATGGGCGCAGCATTGTTGATAATGCTGTCATAACCGTCATCGAAAGTAATCACAATACGTCTATCGGCTATTGGCGTGTTATGCTTTATTGAATCAACAGCTTCAGCTAATGAAATCACGGTAAAATCATTATCAGCCAAGTACTGCATCTGTTCAGCAAACTGACTTGGCGTCACACTCGTGCTTTTGGGGGTATTTTCCGACACGTGGTGATATTGTAAAATGACCACCGCATTGGCATCAAAATGCAATACACTCAAGCTGAACAACACCAACAATAAAGCTATTTTTTTAACCATGATTATCCATACCTATGTCAGTTAGCGCATTACTATTAAACCGCCAAAAAAATCGTCAATTATTGGCTTTAGCGACACCAATGATACTGTCGAATATCACCATTCCGCTATTAGGATTAGTTGATACTGCGGTGATTGGTCATCTTGGACAAGCTTACTATCTTGGTGGCGTAGCACTAGGCAGTACCATTATCACCTTAATGATTTGGTTACTCGGCTTTTTACGCATGTCCACCACCGGGTTAGTCGCACAAGCCTACGGTGCTAATGATACCTCAACTCAACAACAATTACTGATACAAGGTTGCAGCCTAGCATTAACCTTGGGAGTAGCTTGTGTAATATTACACTCTCCCATACTTGATTTAGCATTAAGCCTCAGCGATGCCAGCGAACAAGTGATGTTCTACTGCCGCCAATACGTCGAAATCCGAATCTGGTCACTGCCTTTTGCTCTCGTCAACTTAGTGTTATTAGGCTGGTTACTCGGACGCCAAGCGCCGAAAGCAGCCATGTGGCAATTAATTATCGCTAACAGCGCTAATATTATTCTCGATATTGTATTTGTCATCATCTTTAAATGGAATGTCCAAGGCGCTGCATTGGCATCGGTTATTGCTGATATCAGTGCTTTTTCAGTGGCATTGATTATGGTCAAACGCCAGCTAGTACATACTGGAGGGCTTAATTTAAGCCAGGTTATCGCCCATTTATCATGGCGCGGATATGCTCGTTTACTCACCTTAAACCGTGATATTTTTATCCGCAGTTTGTGCTTGCAAGCCGCCTTTAGTTTTATGACCTTTTATGGTGCCGGTTTGGGCGACAATACGATTGCCGCTAACGCAGTGTTGCTTAATTTACTCATGCTGATATCTTATGCGTTGGATGGTATAGCTTATTATGCTGAAGCCGAAGTGGGCCGCGCATTTGGTCAAAAAAATCCAACATTACTGCATGACAGTGTCGTATTGGCATTTTGCTGGTCGGCAATGGTTGCGGTATTATTTAGCCTGCTTTTTTGGTCGGCAGGACCATGGATAATTCAGCTATTAACCAATATTGAAGCGGTACAAAACGCTGCAAACAACTACTTAATCTGGCTCATTTTTATGCCTATCTTGGCATTTGGCTGTTACCTGTTTGATGGTGTGTATATTGGTGCAGCGCACGGGAATATTATGCGAAACAGCATGATAATTGCTACCTTTGGCGTTTACTTTCCGAGTTGGTACCTATTGCAAGATTGGGGCAACCACAGCCTTTGGGCTGCGATGTCAATATTCATGCTATGCCGAAGCGTGACTCTTGGTTGGCACTATTACTACAAACTCAGATATCAACTGGCGGCCGTATAATATATTGAAGACCTTGATATAAAAATGTAACATCCAAATAACATTTTTATATCGCATTACATGGACCTTTAATGAAACGGATTTTATGGCTTGTTGTTATTAGTTTATGTCTATTTTCGCTTAGCTCATTTGCCAAACCTCTGCCTATAGAAGCCTTTGCCAGCATCCCAGATGTCCGCTTTGTTAGCTTATCTCCAGACGGTAAAAAAATTGCGTCGCTCGTACGAGTCAGTACTAATGAGCTTGAAGGCCAAGTACTCACTATTCGCGATATTCAAACCAATAAAGATATTTATCCATTACAAACTGATAATCAGAAATTTGTCATTTTATCGTTAACGTGGGCAAATAATGATGTCATCTTAATCGAGTCTAAATATCCCGCCATCCGTCGAGGTGTTCCCACAACCGAAACACGGTTAATAAAATACTCACTGAGCGACAATAAAACCTCAAGTGTGTTTTCTAATCGTTCTCTATCGCGTTTTGTCGATTTACCGCAATTACAAGCATCGGTTATTGATTATCTTGACAACGATCCAGATCATATCCTCATGCAAATTCAAGGTTTAGGTTCTAAACCACAATATGAAAGCGTCGTTAAAGTCAGTTTAAAAACAGGCGGTATCAAGACTTTACAACCAGCACGTATGCACATTGGAAACTGGTTAACCGATAGGCAGCACAAAGTGCGTATTGGCATTTATCGCGATGACACTACCTACCGTATTTACGAGCAAAAAGGAGCGGGTGAAGATCTCCGCAAGTTATGGGAGTTCGAGGCTTTAGCAGAAGACGTAATTTGGCCTATCGGTTTTGACCATGACCCTAATATCTTATATATCAGCGCCTATCATCAAGGTTTTAAAGCCATCTTTAAAGTCAATTTAACTGACCCGACATTGACTAAAGAACTCGTTTCTCACAATGAAAATTACGATGTTGAAGGCTGGCTAGTGTATTCCGCGCTAAAACAAAAGGTCATTGGTTTAAGCACCGACATTGAAGGTGAATATCTGTTCTGGGACCAAGATTATATCAAGTTGAACAATGGTCTTACAACTGCATTACCAGAGTCACATAATGTGATCACTCAGTTCAGTGATGATGAACGTCGTTACATCGTTTATGCTACTGGCCCTATTGAATCTGGTGCGTATTACTTTGGAAATAGAGATCAAAAAGCACTTTACCCTATCGCTTACCGTTACAGCCAATTACCACCAGAAGTGTTATCTCAGCCACAAACAGTCCATTATAATGCTCGTGATGGTTTAGCCATTGAAGCCTTTCTCACTACTCCAAAAGACACTGACGCCAAAAACTTACCGACCATAATTTTCCCCCATGGTGGACCTATTAGCTACGACTCAACCACGTTTGATTATTGGGCGCAGTTTTTAGCTAATCGTGGCTATGCTGTACTACAAATGAATTTTCGAGGATCGTCAGGCTATGGCTTCAATTTCATGAGTTCGGGTCTTAAAAACTGGGGCCTAGAAATGCAAACCGACATTGAGGATGGTACTCACTGGCTTATCGAACAAGGTATTAGCGATCCTAAACGCGTGTGTATTGTCGGTGCCAGTTACGGTGGTTATGCCGCATTAATGGGCGTAGCTATCACCCCCGATCTGTATCAATGTGCCATTAGTGTCGCGGGCGTAACTGACCTTGAATATTTAGTTAAATCATCGCGTCGGTACGACAACAGCAAAATTGTTAAAAAACAAATTGGTGATGATTACGACGATTTGTATCAGCGCTCACCTATTAGCAAAGTAGCCAATATTAACGTGCCGGTATTATTAATCCACGGCACTAAAGATCGCGTGGTGCGAGTGCAACACAGTGAAGAAATGTATGATGCGCTTAAAGATTTACATAAACCCGTAAAATATATCGAACTGGAAAATGGCGATCATTACTTAAGTAATAATGAACATCGTCTTACAACATTCATTGCAATAGAACACTTCTTAGCGACCAATCTTGGGGTAAAATAACCTCAAATAACCTCAAATAGCCCAAGTCGTCACATATGAGAATACTATGACTCAAGAATTGATTATTACCGACATTGAAGTTGGCAACGGTAAAACCGCAGTTAAAGGTGCGCTAATTACCACTCGTTATAGCGGTCGATTAACCGACGGAAGTCAGTTTGACGCTTCAGATGCGTTTCAGTGTGTCATTGGCACGGGCAGAGTCATTAAAGGCTGGGATCAGGGTATTATTGGTATGAATGTCGGCGGCAAGCGACAACTATCAGTTCCGGCTCATTTAGCTTATGGAGAACGCCAGATTGGTGAGCGTATTCCAGCACACTCAGATTTATTTTTTGATATTGAATTACTTGAAGTACTCACTCGAGACGACTAAAGCCACTAGATGGCGAAAACCTAATCGATACCAACAAAAAACGCGACCTCATAATGAGGTCGCGTTTTTGTTTATTAGCTTTGTTAGTAGCAGTAATTCATCACGAGATTAGGCGTAAGAATGCTCGCCATGCTCATGCTCTGTCACGTCACGAACACCAGTCAATTCCGTTGGGAACATATCTAACAATTGCTTCTCAATACCATCTTTTAAGGTGATATCAACTTGCGAGCAACCGTTACACCCACCGCCAAACTGCAATACTGCAACACCAGCTTCGGTAATTTCTACCAGCATGATGTTACCGCCGTGGCTAGCAAGTTGTGGATTAATCTCTGACTGAATAATATATTCAATACGTTCAACTAATGGCGCATCTCCAGACACTTTGCGCATTTTTGCATTAGGTGCTTTTAATGTTAGTTGCGAACCAAGCTGGTCGGTTACAAAGTCAATGCTGGCATCATCTAAAAATGGTGCGCTCTTTTCATCGACCATAGCACTAAAGCCATTAAATGGAAGTTCTACATCATCAGCTTCAGCGGCATCAGGTGGACAATAAGACACACCACACTCTGCTTGTGCAGTACCTGGGCTGATAACAAACACACGAATGTGCGTACCTTCCGGCTGGTCGGCCAATAGTTTGACGAAATGGGCCTGAGCTGTATCGGTAATGGTGATCATAAAAACCTGCTCCGTCAGGGAATACCTGAGTAAATTAGTAAGAATTAGACCTATGATACTCTGTGTTGCATTGGCTTTGTAGTGTCAGTGGGATTTGATCTCGAAAAAATGATCCAGTTCAACTTTTTTTTACCCTAAAAAAACTGCAATGCCCCATATACCAAGAGTTACAAGACATATTAATTAATTGTTTTTATTTACAAAAAATCTTGTTATTACTCAAATCGAATTAATCTAACCTCAACCTAGATTAATCTACGCTTAAAAAGATTTAATCTAACAATCCCGGCGCTTCAGCACGCGCAAGGCACCAAGTTTGCACATGGACAAACTGTAGACTAAATAAACCTGCAATTTCATCTACGGTTGTTCCAGTAGTAACAACATCATCAATCAACGCAACACGCTGATACGTCATACTTGGTTGTAGTGCAAATGCACCATGGCAGTTTTTACGCCTCTGCTTACCCGCAAGTCCCGTTTGTGGCAACGTATCAACAATCCGAATTAAACAACGGTCATCTAGAGGAATATTCGTTAATAGGCTTAACTCTTTAGCAATGAGCCAAGCTTGATTAAAACCTCGCTGACGTAAACGATTGGGATGTAACGGAACGGGGATTAACACTTGTGGTCGCCTAATAATGCCATGCTTAATTAACAATGCGATTCGACAGGCTAGTTGCTGAGTTATCGCGTTAAGCGGTGCACATTGCTGTTGATATTTAATAGCAGCAATAACAGGTCCCAGCCCTTGATGATAACTACAAGGGGCTACCACCCAATTAGGGGTGTGTTTAAGGCATTTACCACAATAAGCCTGCAGCAACGCTATTTCGCGCCCACAACCTAAGCACACTTCGTGCTGATACAAACTTGCCGCTAGACACACTTGGCAAACACCTGTGAGCACTTGATTAGGGAACAATTGCTGATAACCCGTTTGATCTATCCTTTGCTGGCACAGCAAGCAACGGTTGGGTAAACTGCCTAGTAAAATGACCCTGGCACGCTGAAGGCGCTTGACGCATAAACGTAAGATATGGCTGATATCGATTGAATTATTGATTGGCGGCATTGGCTATTCATTCCATTAAATAGACTCAAAAGAGGTGTTAACCGTGAGTTTTCCTGCATTGCATATTGATACCGTAGGCTCACAAGGCCAAGACATCGTGCTATTACACGGTTGGGGTGTGAATAACCAAGTCTTTAGTCCATTAAAAAACGCATTGCACCAGTATAGAGTGCATTATGTTGATTTGCCGGGTTTTGGGTTAAGTCCCAATATCGACGGAGACATAACGCAATGGTCACAAGCACTTGCAGAGCAACTTCCACAGCAGGCGATTTGGATTGGTTGGTCGTTGGGAGGGTTAATCGCTAGCCAAATTGCCATCGATTACCCAGAGTCAGTGGCTGCATTAGTCACTATTGCCTCATCACCATGCTTTATGGCCCGCGAAAGTGTTATGGCTCACGAAAAAGACGACTCAACCCTATCTTGGGCAGGTATTCAACCTGATGTATTGGCACAATTTTCAAGTCAATTAAGTCGCGATTTGTCTCGCACTGTTGAACGGTTCCTGGCAATTCAAGCCATGGGAAGTGATAATCCAAAATCTGATATCCAACAAATAAAAAGCTTAGTGTTAAGCAAACCATTGCCGACACAACAAGGCTTATCACAAGGATTGGATATGTTAGCGCAAGTAGATTTACGCGCCACGATCACTCAAATACAGCAGCCATGGTTACGAATTTGGGGAAAGTTAGATAGTTTGGTGCCGAGAAAGATTATCTCGTCATTACCAAGCAGTGACAACATTGAAGATGTGCTGCTCCACAAAGCATCCCATGCACCGTTTATTTCGCATCCCGATGCATTTTTAAACCATTTATTACCGTGGATCACAAAATACCGCTAAAAATATCTTAATAGCACTTTAGCCTTAGCCAAATGTTGTCTATAATTTAGTCAAGGCGTCGTATTGACAAGGTCAACATGATAATTACCACTCATTATCCACAAGTACCGTTAGCAACTTCGAATGTTGCGACGGATCTTGCACGAGTGGACAATCAACAAAAACCGCCGATTATCCCGCCACAAGAACCGACAAAAGAACATGCTGAACGGTCATTAAACCAACAAAATGAACGCGCTACGCCTTACATTGTCGCGGAGAAAAAACAGCAGCAAGAGCAAGCTAAACGACAACAGCAAAGTGTCACACAACAAGCGGTAGAGTCTAAAGCAATTGCCTCGCCAGTCATTCGGCCTCAAGTCATTAGAATCATGGCTAGCCAAACCCCAGCGCTGCAACGTAAAGATATTCAACTAAAAACACAATCGACAAATGCTAAAACAACACCAGAGCCCCGTCAACGCCAAGCGCTAGACACTGGCATATCCAAAGCGACCTACCAACAATTCGGTCAACGGATTGGTCAATTTTATCAACAGCAATCCGCCCCAAATAATGAGTCTCAACTACAAATATTAGCGTGATACTTCTTTGGTAGCCATATCAGACAGTGTCGGTTTTGCCTCTGAATTAGCCGAACGATACAACATTTTGTTGTACGCTAAACTCCCCCACAATGCCCAACCTAACGCGGCTTCTGCTTGCGGTTCATTCAATGTGGTCGGAGTCAATTTTTCAGTCACAAAATTATAGGTAACACTTTCCGGTGGTAATTCAGGTTGTAAAATTGTCATTTTATTCCCCTCCAATAAACCAAAGTTTTTATCATATTGCATCATTGCTCGACCCGGCCAAGAGTCTGGCATTGTGGTTAAATCACGGCCTAGCATTGGATAGCTGTCCGAAATACCCAGCAACGAAATTAACGTCGGCGACATATCAATTTGGCTCACAACACGTGGATCGCGCTTCGCATCAATCCCATCACCTAATATAAGCCCAGGAATACGAAAACGTGACACAGGTATTAGTGCTGCGCCACCCACTCGACTGTCATGATCGGCCACAACGAGGAATAAGGTATCTTTCCAGTAATCTGATTTTTTAGCTTTTTTGAAAAACTCACCCACGGCATAATCGGCATATTTCACCGCGTTATGCATGGTATATTGCGGCTGTTCGTACAACTCAATACGGTCATCTGGGAACTCATACGGATCATGATTACTTGAGCTAAACACTAAACTAAAGAACGGTTTGCCCTCTTTGTGCATCCGCGAAAACTCTTCATCAGCTCTAAACAATAAATCCTCATCAGACACCCCCCAAGACGCTACAAACGCGGGGTCTTTATAGTCACCTTGATCAACTATATCGGTAAAACCATTGCCTAAAAAGAAGCTGCGCATATTATCAAAATGGCTTTCACCACCATAAATAAACTGCGTGGTATAGCCATGTTGCTTCAATAAATCAGCAATGGTAAAAAAGCCTGTTTGACTCTTCCCTAGTTTCACCACGGCGCGTGCTGGCGTTGGCGTAAAACCGGTTGTTACCGCTTCAATACCTCTTACCGAACGCGTACCAGTTGCGTATAAATTTTCAAAAAACCACCCTTGTTTAGAGAGTTCGTCAATATTAGGCGTTAACGGTAAACCACCTAAACTCCCCACAAAGCGCGCACCTAAGCTTTCTTGTAAAATGATCACAAGGTTCTTTGGTTTACCGGTATAGCTGGCTTGATTAAATGACAACGTCGGTATGGTTGATGAGGTAAATGCACTCAGTGGCCGACCGCTTTCACGACGCACAATATCGATCACTTTTGCGTCCGCTAACTTGCCATACACTTTCGATGCATCTTCTTCATTACTCATTTGCTTAATCGCAAAGATTAATGAGAAAGAGGAATTCAACACCAAAGAATTAACTAAAGGATCGTCAGAAAATGCCACTAATGAAGGATTAAGAGGTCGATGCCCCAACGATGAACGCGCACCTAGCACCGTAATAGCAATGACGATAACCGCAAGCACTGGACGCCAATACCATTTAGGAAAACGAATATATTGCGTTAATTTGCCACTTAACCACCAGCCACCCCATAAGGTACCCACGGTGATTAGCGCCGATAAAATAAGCTCGCCTTTACGCCCTGCCCATAACATCGATAACACTTCTTTTGGATAAACCAGATATTCAACATATAAACGGTTAGGTCTAAAACCATATTCAGCAATAAATGACGGCGATGACGCCTCAAGAAAAACCACCACCCATAAACCTAGTGTGAGCCATACGCGTAATATCGTCAGCCAAACACGGCCAACTAAATGCTCACCGGCAAACACTACGGTTCCGAGCGCTGCAATACCCCACAACCAACATAAAGAGGCAAAATCTACCCGTAAACCTTGCAATAAAATGTAGCCCCAACCTTGGGCATCGGATACTCGCTCAGCTTGCCATAAAGACATGCCAATACGGCTCAAACTCATAATAAGCAGAGAGATAACACTAAATATAACAATTGCTTGAAATAAATTATGCGAGGTCTTTTGTGTACCGAGTTCACTTGAACTACTACCAAGACCAAAGAAATTGACAGCCATTTATTGCTCCAAAATTATTATTATTTTTAGGCTTCATATGCAATTAAGTCCGCAACAAGCTACCCCAAATGTAATAACATAATTACTGGGTAATAGACTAGTATGCGTATCTTAAGGGCAACTTAAGCTTATCGTGTTACTGAAAACCTTGTTTACTCAACGATTTTAAACAAGATTTTTTGTTATATTTTCAATATCATTATCGTAAACGGGCTACGAGAAGACACAGTAACAAAAACCATCTGAGCCTAAGACCTTAGCGAAGATATTAAGTTCAGGGCGTAATAACATATATTAACATCTTATTTACAGTCGGTTAAATTCTGTTTTTTAAAAAGGTTTTTGCATCGACTTACACCATCGCCGCATGGTCACTCGGAATCAACACAGTAAACATAATTTTGTCTTCCGAAACCAATTCAAAACTAAACTTAAATCCATTCACTTTGGCAATATTTTCAACGATGGCCAATCCTAATCCATGCCTTTCGCTATTTGATCGCGATTGTTCAGCTTGGAATAACGGTAGCGTAAGTCGCTCTAAATCATTCGCATTAATACTGGTCACTAATTGATTTTCAACACTAAAACTTAATCCTTTATTATCAGAGACTAACCTTATTTTAATCGATGACTTTGGCGGACTGTAGTACAGTGCATTATCAAATAAATTGGTCAAGATAAGGTGCAAAGAAAACTCATCGACAAGGCAGTTTTGATCCAAATCACTATTTTCAATATTCAAACGAGCATGAATAGTCGAGTACTTAAATGCCAACTCATCAATAACCTGGCCCATCAAGGTTTTGATATTGATATGCTGGCGATGTAGATTAATATTTTCAGATGTGGCTTGTTGCAATAGTAGTAAATTATTGACTATGGTTTTCATCCGTAAACTAATGCTGAGTACATCTTGTTTATAGCTCACGCCAATACGCTGATCATCCGGATAACGAATATAAATTTCACTTAAACTAATCAACTCACTGATTGGTGTTTTCAGTTCATGAGCGATATCGGCAGTAATGCGCTTTTCTGTTTGTAAGTATTGTTGGCTAATTTTGACAAATTTATTCAGTTCATTACGAATTGGTTCAATTTCGAGATAACGTTCAGACTCATTAGACAGTGGGATGTATTTTTTAGTGACATCGACGCTTTTTAGCGACATGTTTAATTCGTTCAACGGGGTCAAACCACGATGAATAACCTTCACTACGGCCCAACGGATCAACACAATCACCAGTAGTAAGCCAATGGCTAAACTAGAGTCGATGATCACCAAAATTTGCGACAAATCTTCAGTGGTAATGGCTATGGTTAACCACATGGGTTCGACTGTATCCATCATTGACCGATTAGTTTTAGGCACTTGCGGCTCAAAATACGACACCATCGCCCTGCCGTCTCGACCATCTGGTAACACCACATCGGCAAAAAAAGCACTGTTGAGTGGAATGTCTTTTTTAAGTAAATCTACCCCCTCGAAATTACGCAACGACTCAGAACGTTCAAACACGCTTGAGCCTTGCCACAATTGAAAAAAGCTTGCTTTAGTCGAGATGCCAAATTCAGGCATAAACTCGCCAGCAAAATCAAACTCGGTGCCTTCTGGAGTCACTTTAACTAAGGTCTTTAGGTAGTTAGACTTGTCTGTTAACGCGCTATCAAACTCAACATCGACCCAATTATCGATACTGATATCAATCGCCAAAAACACCAAAATCAACATGGCTGATACCACATAGGTCATGGTATTGACTAAATTGGTGGTTAACGATCTCATTAATGTTCACCCACAAAATAGCCAAAACCACGTTTGTTTTTTATCGGTAGCGTCACCCCTACGGCTTTA
Organism: Shewanella sp. BF02_Schw; assembly: GCF_014596695.2. NCBI lineage: Bacteria > Pseudomonadati > Pseudomonadota > Gammaproteobacteria > Alteromonadales > Shewanellaceae > Shewanella > Shewanella sp. BF02_Schw. The sequence continues at coordinate 75,909 of NZ_JABKAW020000004.1, read as the reverse complement.
GCTTTTTTACGCACGGACGATAAATGAGCCTCGATGGTGTTTTTTGATAAATGATTAAATGAACCCACGACTGCTTCACTGATTTGTTCAGGATTAAGTACTTGCTTAGGGTTACTAAATAAATATTCAACAATTTTGAATTCGTTTTTAGTCAGATCGATATAATGGCCATCTGCATGAAGTGATTTATTACTTGTGTCTAAAACAAAATTAGCAATACAAATAGTTTTAACTTGTTGATTGAGTTCACCACGGCGACCAAGAGTCACGAGTCGGGCTTGTAATTCGTCAAACGAAAATGGTTTACACAGATAATCATCGGCACCCGCCAATAAGCCAGTAACACGATCTTCAGCTTGTGATTTAGCCGATAAAATAATGACCTTAGATTGATTACCTAATTTACGAATACTCTTAAGTAAACTCAGACCATCTACATTAGGCAGCATGAGATCCAAAATAATGAAATCATAAGAATTAGTGAGCGCCATACTTAAGCCCTCAGAACCATCACCGGTTTCATCAACGGTATAACCTAAATGATCTAACCCAACTCTAATGCCGCGACGCAGCGCTTCAGAGTCTTCAATTAACAACACTTTCATTGAGTGTCCTTTATCATAATTGCGCCTATATCCATATTACGAGTGATGCAGTCCAAACGGAAAAATAATCTAAACTCGGGATAACAAACTACCATTAGCAAACTTATCTCTATGCTATCCATAGCGATAAGTTAACAGCCGACACGTTGCGGGCAGATTAACCGTTTACGAGTCAATTATGCCCATAAAACAACCCACCAAACAATCGCTGCCATCAGCATGCTGAGAAACACAAATGCAGAAGCAATATCTTTGGCGAGCCCAGATAACTCATTAAACTCCAGGCCAATACGGTCAACCACCACTTCTACAGCAGTGTTAACCAGTTCAGCAAACAATACAAATAGTAACGCCAGCACTAACATGGCAGATTGCGGCGCACTAATATTTGCCATACAAGCAAATACAGTTAATGGAATAAACAGCATTAACTCTTGCTGAAATGCCGCTTCATTACGGCACATCCACTTTAAACCATTAAAGGTATGTTTACAGGTATACAGCAAGCGCATAATGCCATGGCGTTTCACCACAATTTTTGGCTGTTTAGTTGCTGCACTCTTTGCCGTATTCTTTGTTACATTATCATCAGACGTAGATGATGAAGCTGAAATTGTCATGAGTATATCCCTAGTTCATTTTACAATCGGTGGTGATATCTAGCTTAGGATCACGTACCGAACTGCTAACACCGTAAAGCCCTAACAATGTATGGAACAAGTTGTCATGTGAGTACGAGCCACTTAATGCATGCTCGGCAACACATTCACGGTCAATTTCTTTAGCTTGTGTGTAGTCTTGTGGTAACCACATAAACCAAGGCACATGAGTTTGTTGGCTCGGCGCAATGCTGTAAGGCGTACCGTGTAAATACATACCACTTTCACCCAACGACTCACCATGGTCAGATAAATACACCAGCGCGACGTTATATTTGTCTTGATACTGCTTAAGTACATTAATCGTTTCTGCCAACACAAAATCGGTATAGGCAATAGTATTGTCGTAAACATTAACAATCTCTTGGTCGCTACAGTTTTCAATATCGCTGCGGCTACAAGCTGGCGTAAATAACGCTTTATCGGCTGGGTAACGCTGCCAATATGTTGGTCCGTGACTGCCAATAGTATGCAAAGCGATAAATTGATTATCTAAGCCTTTACCCGACAGTGCACTGGCTTCAATGTCTTGTTGTAATTTTTGGCTGAGTTTTTCAACTAAAATCTCGTCATAACAACTTAAACCATCACATAATGGATTTGGCTCGCTCGGCGAAATATCAATCTTATTAATGCGGGCTCCTACGTCTTTATCGCCGCCATCGTTTTCAAACCATGTCACGTTAACACCTGCCGCCTTAACTACATCAAGCACATTATTTCGTGCATCGGCAACTTCACGATTGTAATTGTCATGGATTAGATTTGAGAACATACACGGTAACGAATGCGCGGTAGCCGTGCCACACGACGACACATTCTGTAAGGCAATCATGCCTAGGTTTTCTGTGTATGGGTTGGTGTTACGTTGGTAACCGTTATACGCCATATTTTCTGCACGGGCAGTTTCACCGACAACAAGCACCATAAGGGTCGGTTTGCCATTCACGCTAGGAGTTAGATGTGCATCTTGACCAATAGGGTCAAAAGTTAACTTTTCGGTAAAGTAACGGTTGTTTAAGTATTTAACCGTATTATAAATATGTGCAGGAATAATCATCTTATTCAGATAATTATTATTGCGCCCCACTGACGCATAGTCTTTGTAAAAAAACAGCACCATCAACCCGACTAACGCCATACTGATTATGGTAAAACCAACACGACGAAGCACTATTTTGGCCAGTGACGGACCACTCGATAATTTGGTGCGATATAACAAAATAGAAGGCAATACCCCGAGCACCAACACATAGCCAATAGAATGTGAGTTGATGTAAGAAAACGCTTCGCCAGAATTGGTTTCAAAAATATTTTCAATCATGCCGTAATCAAACATCACGTTGTACTGCAACATGGCATACATGGCCGCAGATGATGTCAGTAACAACACAATCATCACGGGTTTAAAAACAAATTTAAAAGCAAATAAGCTAAAAATAAGCATAAAACAACTGCTTAATAACAACGCCGGTGACAAAGAAAACAACACATGACCGTCTGCTGATAATTGATAGATTTTACGGATTATCGGAAAATTTAATACCAAGCCAAAATAGACAGCGATAATGCAGGTCATCGCCTCGTAACTGATGTTCTTTGGGCTGATACTGGATAATGTTTTCGTTAGTAATTTCAATTTTGCCACTCGCAATAAACTCGACTGGCGCTGATATTCAACCAAAACACTTAAGATCTACTGAATAAAAACTGAATTATTGCTGCGGGGCTTTATTCAGTTTCAAAATATAAACATTAGCTAAAAAAAAGCCCTCACACATCAATGCAAAGGCTTTAGAATCAATATATTAGCTAAAGGTGTTTTACCACGCGGTATAATGGGTTATTTCTTTATCTTGGCAAAGGCATCAGCAAACGCATTACCCATAGCCGCATTTTGTGGTGCTTTAACCGGTTTACTGGCTGGTTTATTATGACCAGAACTCTTGGTATTGGTTGACGATTTACCCGCAGCAGGCTTTTTCTGGTAACTGTTTTGTGGCTTACCCTGCGACTGTCTGGTTGCTTTTTCGGTATCAATTTTTTCATCAAGACGCATGCTTAACGCAATACGACGACGCTCAATATCCACTTCCATCACTTTCACTTTAACCACATCGCCGGCTTTAACCACTGTATGTGGGTCACTAACAAACTTGTCGGTTAACGATGAAATATGCACTAAACCATCTTGATGCACACCCACATCAACAAAGGCACCAAAGTTGGTCACGTTGGTGACTACACCTTCTAAAATCATCTCGACTTTAAGGTGCTTCAATTCTTCTATGCCGTCTTTAAACGTAGCCGTTTTAAACTCACCACGCGGGTCGCGTCCTGGCTTGTCTAGTTCGGCTAAAATATCATTAATGGTCGGCACACCAAATGCATCGGTAACAAAATCGGCAGCATTAATCTGTTTTAACAAATCGCTATTACCAATCAGTTCAGTTAATGGCAATTGCTTAGCACCAGCAATCGACTCAACTAGGCTGTAAGCTTCTGGATGAACAGATGATGAATCCAATGGATTATCACCATTACGGATGCGTAAAAACCCCGCAGCTTGCTCATAAGCTTTAGGCCCTAAACGAGCCACACTCAATAGCTGCTTACGATTGGTAAATTGACCATTCGCGTCACGAAAATCAACCACGTTTTTAGCTAAGGTTTTGGTTAAACCAGCAACTTGAGCTAATAACGGCGCCGATGCCATATTTAAGTCAACACCTACGGCATTAACACAGTCTTCGACGACAGCATCGAGCGACTGCGATAACTGGCTCTGGCTTACATCATGCTGATACTGTCCTACGCCAATCGCTTTGGGTTCAATTTTTACTAGCTCTGCCAACGGATCTTGTAAGCGACGTGCAATTGATACCGCGCCACGAATTGACACATCAAGATTAGGAAACTCATTAGCGGCAAACTCAGAGGCCGAATATACCGATGCGCCCGCTTCACTCACAATCACTTTGGTCAGCGTCGGATGCGTTTCTTTTACGGCAGCGATTAACTCGCCAGTTAGCTTGTCTGTCTCACGCGAGCCAGTACCGTTACCAATCGCAATAATTTCAACTTTATGCATGGTCACTAAATTACTTAGGGTACGAATCGATTTGTCCCATAAGTTTTGTGGCGCATGCGGGAAAATAGTGGTGTGGGCCACCAGCTTACCGGTGTTATCAACAATCGCGACTTTCACGCCAGTACGGATACCAGGATCGAGTCCCATTGTCGCTTTAGCACCAGCAGGAGCCGCCATTAATAAATCGCCCAAGTTACGGGCAAACACTCTAATGGCTTCTTCTTCCGCGCTTTCACGCATCTTAGCGATAAACTCGGTTTCCATTTGCAAAGCAACTTTAATGCGCCAAGTCGAGGTCACTACCGTTTTCAACCATTCATCAACGCTAGAGTTAGTCAGTTCTAACTTAAAGTGATCGCTAATAATCACTTCACAATAACTGCCTTCTGTCGCTTGAGTATCGGGATCGGCGTTCATCGACAGGCTTAACATGCCTTCGTTACGGCCGCGCAACATGGCTAAAGCACGGTGAGATGGGATTTTGCTCATCAGCTCATTATGCTCGAAATAGTCGCGGAATTTAGCGCCTTCTTTCTCTTTGCCTTTTACCATGCGGCTTTCAAGTACCGCTTGTTGTAATAAATGCTGGCGCACTTTACGCAGTAACTCTGCATCTTCAGCAAAGCGCTCCATTAAAATGTAACGCGCACCATCAAGCACTGCTTTAGTGTCGGCAAAACCTGCATCAGGATTAATAAACTCTGTTGCTTTGCTGTCTATATCTAATTGACGATTGGCTAATACTGCATCTACAAGCGGCTCAATACCCGCTTCGATGGCTATTTGGCCCTTAGTACGACGCTTTGGTTTGAATGGCAGATATAAATCTTCAAGACGGGTTTTGCTGTCGGCGTCATTAATCGCTTGAGTTAACGCTGGGGTTAACTTGCCTTGCGCATCAATGCTCGACAATACCACTTGGCGGCGGTCGTGTAACTCACGTAAATAACCTAAACGAGAAAACAAGTTACGCAACTGAGTGTCATCTAAACCACCGGTAGCTTCTTTACGATAGCGCGCAATAAACGGCACGGTGGCGCCATCATCTAATAGCGCAATGGTCGCTGTGACCTGTTGTTCACGGACATTAAGTTCTTGAGCGATAATCTGGGCAATATTATGCATAATCAATCGAATTCGACATGGTTTAAAATAAAATTATGCCAAAGATACCATAAAGACCACCAGTTCGCTGCTAGTACGAAAGGCTTTATGATGTCTTTATAGATAATCGATAAAAAGAATGCATCATCGGGCATGAAGTGCTAAAACACAGATGATAATATTACGGCTTATATAAAATCTCACCGTTCTTCGACCACATTAAGAGTAAACCGCGTGAAAACTAAGTTAATCACTTTAGAAGGCTACAATAAGCTCAGAATTGAGCACGACTACTTGTGGAAAGAACAACGTCCTGAAGTCACTAAGATTGTCACTTGGGCGGCAGGTTTAGGTGATCGCTCCGAGAATGCTGATTACACTTTTAATAAGCGTTTATTAAGGCAAATTGACCGCCGAGTACGCTATTTACGCAAACTGCTGCCCGAACTCAAAATTGTCTATTACGCACCAGAGCAAGAAGGCAAAGTGTTTTTTGGCGCCACGGTTGAAATTGAAAACGACGCCGGTGACATTAAAACCTTTAAAATTGTCGGCCCAGAAGAAATTTACGACGAACGTAAAGACTACATCTCCATCGACTCGCCCATGGCCCGCGCGTTACTCAAAAAACAAGTCGACGATGAAGCGGTAGTGAGCACACCTCAAGGCGATAAAACCTGGTACATCAATAAGATTAGTTACAAACTAGAGCAGAAATAACTTATCCAAGGGAAACGGATTCAAAGGTGCTAATTGCTATGGTTTTGTTCCGTTAAAAAGAAGCATTGAACAGTTAAGCTTTGCTGCTAGCACTGGGCATGGTGACTCCAACACCACAAAGATATTGCTCCCTGATAGATTGAGCTTTGAAAGACCATGTTGACCCATGAACCATCAATATTAGGAACCATTTTGACTATAGCAAAATTGATTATGTGCGAGGTTGATGACGGTAAACAGGAGGCTTTTTCACAAAGTCAGAGTGCTTGGAGTCAGCTGTCGACGTGTAACGGTTTTATAGGGCAAGCAGGTGGATGGGAAGCATCGTCAAGCACAGCCATTATTTTAGGTTTTTGGGAATCACAGTTTCACGTGAGTGAATTCATGAGCACAACCCACGATGAGATTTATTTAAATAATAAACAACAATCCACTTACCGTCATTGTTCAGTTAATTACTTCGAACTGATTTCAACTATACCTGGCTCAGAGATTGATTTTTCAGGTGCTGGAGTATTAAGAGTCGATTACTGCTCAAGAGTACTGGACATTGATAGGTTTAATCGAGATCAACAGCTGCTCTGGAACCCTCAACTGTCAACGCAACCTGGATTGCTAGGCGGTCACGTTTGGCGCCATATTGAACACCATGACTGTTACTTGGTGGTAACGCATTGGGAATCACCAGCAGCTCATGAAATATACGCAAACAATGTATTTCCAAAATTACGGAAGATAGCCCACACTTCGGAGTACATTGAACAACTATTAGGTAAGGTTGTTGTTCTCGATACAAAGTGGAACGTCACACCCTATAACGGTTGATCACCACAGATGACATTCCATCTAACCAGTTTAAACCGGCATAATCATATTGTAGTTTCCCCCAATAAAACATTATCAATTCTTGAAGGTTTGCTCACCCGTTTATGGGCGAAAGTGTATTTAAGATATGGCCTTCGGCCACTAATGTCGTGGCGCTTCGCCCACACCAGACCAAGAGAAAATCAACGGCTATTCCTTCTTGAAACTCCCAGTCGCCACATCAAATTTATTTACATTACCTACAAACTGATGGCCAGTTTTACTCATTCACTACATTCTGGGATTAAGCAGTGTAAGTGAATAGTGAGGTTAAAATTTGCCCCCAAGTATGCAGAACCGCCGTGCACCCAAGCTGACTTTGTAAGTGTTTTCGGGTGATCCAAAATTAACTTAACATTTGCCATACTGCTTCAAACTGTGCGCGGTACAATTACTTCGCTTGTTCATCAAAGCCGATAATTTAGGGGGCCATATTTACTTGGCAGAGGTTAGTCTCTAGCAAGTGCATCAACCGGATTCAATTTAGCTGCATTCCGGGCGGGCAGATAACCAAACACAATACCGATTAAGGTCGAGCAGGCAAAAGCTGCCACTATTGACGTACTCGAATAGATCATCTGAAAACTGCTGCCTGTGTAGGTAAATATCATACCGATAAGATAAGCAAGTCCAATCCCCAATGCGCCACCACAAAAACATACCAATACAGCTTCAATCAAAAACTGACGCATAATATCGGTTTGCCTGGCACCAACGGCCATACGAATGCCTATTTCGCGCGTTCGCTCTGTTACCGATACCAGCATGATATTCATTACCCCAATCCCGCCAACTAACAAAGAGATAAACGCGATAGCTGATATCAGTAACGTCATGGTTTCAGATGTTTTTTCAATACTTTTGCGTATCGTATCTGTATTAATAGTGAAAAAATCAACTTTGCCGTGGCGCATAGTCAATAAGCTAATAATGCCTTGCTCTGCCACATCGCTTGATACATTGGCATCTATCCTTACGGTAATATCGTTAACATAATTTTGTCTAAGAATACGTCCTGACACCGTGGTATACGGCAACCAAACATTCAGTTCATCACTGTTGTCGGACACACTTTCAATTGGCTTTGTTACGCCAATAACACGAACCGGAAGGCGGCCGAGAAAAATGACGCTACCTAATGCACTGCCGTCAGAAAAAAGCGTTTGCTCAGTATTGGCATCAATGACGGCAACCTGTTCTAACGCATCGATACTGTCATCGGCAAAATATTGTCCTTTGGCCAACGCATAACCGCGCACCCGAAAATACTCAGTACCCACGCCTTGAACTGAGCCTGTGACGGTTTCACTTGCATAACGTATGGCAACATTGGTCCTAACGGTTGGGGTAACGCTGTCCACATAGGGCAATATTTTAAGCGCATTGGCATCGTCTGCCGTGAGCGACTTAACCCGTTCAGAGCGGCGATCTCCTCGCCCTGTGCCTGGTTTTATTTCAATGGTATTGGTGCCCATTGAGGCAATATTATCCAAAATAGATTGCTGCGAACCGGCACCTAACGCAACCACGGACACCACTGAAGCAATGCCAATAATAATGCCGAGCATCGTCAGAAACGTACGCAAACGATGATTGGACATGGCAATTAACGCCATTTTTAACGCTTCAAGGTATCGCGACCAGTTTATCTTCATACTTGCTTGGGAAGATTGTCTGTCTGCGATTAACGAGCTCGTTTCTGCTGGGATACGTTTTTGGGTATCGGCAATGATTTCGCCGTCTTTTAGCTCGATGACGCGATCGGCAAATTCGGCAATATGTGGGTCGTGTGTCACCAAAATAATCGTGTGGCCGTCGCGATGCAGTTCTTGAATGAGTTTCATCATTTCTTCGCCGCTACTGCTATCTAAAGCACCGGTGGGTTCATCGGCCAGAATAATATCGCCACCATTGATTAAAGCTCTGGCCACACTGACACGTTGTTGTTGGCCGCCACTTAGCTGACTTGGTTTATGATCTAAACGATCGCTCAACCCCAGACGAGTCAGTAATTTTTTAGCTTTTTCGTGTCGGGTTTGCGGCCCCTCATTGGCATACAATGCCGGTACTTCCACATTACCAAGCGCAGTTAAATCTCCCAAAAGATGATAGCGCTGAAAGATAAACCCAAAATATTCACGTCGCAGGGCGGCCAATTCATTGTCATCCATACTGGATGTGTCCTGATCATTAATGAAATAACTGCCTGTATTGGGTTTATCCAGACAGCCAAGGATGTTCATTAATGTAGATTTACCGGAACCAGACGCGCCGATAATGGCAATCAATTCACCACGACAGATTTGCAGGTTAATGTTGTTAAGTACCGTCAGCTCCTGCTCTCCGGCGGTAAAAGAACGACTAACACCTTTAATATTTAACAGAACGTCAGCCATGGGTTATAACCTCATCTCTTTGCCAAGACCAGGTGTACGTTGTCCAAGCTTATTGCCTGTAGCTAAACCGGTCATCGAAACTGCGCTGTCTTTAGCTGAAGATTGACTAAGCATGATTTCATCACCTTCGTTAAGCCCAGAGAGGATTTGAGCGTAGATTTTATTGTTAATGCCCACTTCAACATCGCGGTATTCAATGTGGTTGTTTATGATCACTGGCACTTGATACGAAGTACTCGAACCTAATTTGGTGACCAATACCTGTGATGGGACCAGCAAGGTATCTTGCGCATTGGCTAAAATAATCGATACCTGCGCTGTCATGCCAAAGCGCAATAGGTTGTCAGGGTTTTCAACATCAAACAAAGCGTTGTAGTAAATCGCTTCATCATCGCCAATCATCAATGAGCTGTCGGCGCCGCTAAGCAAAGTTGGCCCTGGTTCAATGGTGCGTAATACACCACGGTACTTTTTCGCTGTCGCGCCCAAAATACTAAAATACACGTCTTGCCCAGCACTCACATTGATAATGTCAGCTTCAGAGACTTGCGCTTTAATCGTCATTACGTCTAATTGCGCCAGCTCAATAATACTGGGGGTGCCTTGATTGTTATTAACGGTTTGCCCCTCTTCGACCGACACGTAAATCACGGTGCCATCAATAGGTGAACGAATAGTTGTGTAACCTAAATTGAGCTTAGCGTTATCGACACTGATGATTGCTTTGTCTTTTTCAGCACTGAGTTCATCAAGCTCAGCCAGATAAACCGCCAATATCGATTCTGCCGAGTCAAAATCTGATACCGAGGCAGCGCCATTAACCAGCATCTTTTTATTACGAGCATATTCAGACTGTGCGACTTTTATTTGAGCCTGCTTTGCCCGATATTGCGCATCAATACTTTGCAGTGATGCTTGGGCTTCTTTAAGGGCATTTTGTTGAGTTAAGTTATCGATTTGAGCAATCAAGTCGCCCTGTTTTATATTTTGGCCAACGTTCACGTCCATTGTTTCGATTAACCCCGATACTTGAGCACCGACACTGACTAATTTAGACGGATAAAGTACGCCATTGGTCAGTACTACTTTTTCGATGTTGCCGCGTTTAACCACATCGGAGGTAAAGATAGGTTGATCTTGTTGTGCTTGAGTGTACTTGTAGCCTACAACGGCAACGATTGCGCCAAGAGTAAGAAGCAGCAAGGTGTTTTTAATGTTCTTTTTCATGTGGATCTCTTAATGTCTTTTTAGTGACGGATCTGCGCTAACAATCTTGTAATAACGGATTTGCGTTTACTTACTATCAATAACAGCAGAAGCCGTATTCAAAGTGGGTTTACACAATGGCAATGTTGACAGCGGATCCATGCTGTCATTATGTGGCGGTGCTTGTTCCGGATGAGCTTGTGGTGAATGAGCCCGTTGCGGCGTTTGACAGTGTCGCTCAAAACTCACTGTCAAAGAGTCTGAGTCCAGTATGAAGCCTTGCATGCTTTGTCGAAGCATTATTGCAGACACAGGGGCTGATACTGGGGCTGACACAGGGGCTGACGAATCGATATCTAAAGATTTGGATAGTGCATAAAGATGAAAAGTATACACTTTTTGACCAGGCCCTTTAGAGCATGGCGGTGCATACTCGTTACGATTATTCACCGTATTACTGCCAAATGAACCAACAGATTGCTTTTCTTTACTGCCAGAACCAATACCAGAAGCTTGCGCCGGAATATTGTACACAGTCCAATACCACTTGAGTTCTTCAGGCTGGTTTAGTTTAGGTGCCTTAGTGTCACCTTGAGGTGGAGTGCCTTTGTTATTGTCAGCCGAGTCAGCCTTTGGTGCGTTCTTTTCGTTGCCTGCGACATTGTTTGTGAAATGAGGCTTAGGCATGTGATCCATGATCACTACCAATGACTGGGTTCCGTCTGGTACTCCGCGCCAACTTAATGGTGGTGAGATACCCTCTCCCTCACAGGTAAATTCAACTGGCAATGTCCCCTTATCGGAAAATGCAGGACTGGTGAGTTCAATTGACGGCTTGGCATTAACGGCGTTTGCACTGAGCAACGTCAAAGATAAAATGGCGCCAATAATGTGGGTATTCATGGCCTAATCTCCAATACACTTAAGTTAACGATTAATGAGTTAACTTAAGTGTATCGATTAGGCTTCGCTGATGGATGACAATGTTGTCATTTAACGATGGGTAACAACAGCCGCATCGTCACAACCTCAATATCACTGGGCTCAAGCGTAAGATCGCCACCATGCGCGCGAGCAATTTCTCTGGCTAAACTTAACCCTAAACCACTGCCGGATATGCCTTGGGTATGAGCAGGCTCTCCGCGGTAAAAACGATCAAACAGTTTGACCCTGACCTCGTGAGATATCGGCAGACAAAAATTACTAATAACCACTTCTATAGCAGACTCGTGTTGGCGAGCGTGGATAGTGATACCTTTGTGATGAAGGCTATAACGCATTACGTTTACGAGCAGATTATTTAACAGCTGCTTCAGCAACACAATATCGCCTTTAGTGATTAACCCTTTTTCAATAACACAATCAAGCTCCAGTTCATCTGACAGCAAGGTCATATCGGCAATCAACTCATCGACCAATTCAGTGATATTTATCGGTTCAAAATGCAACGCCATAGAGCCAGAATCCGCCTGTGATAGCAGCAACAATTTACGGGTAATAGCCGACAAATGCCCTACTTCATCAAGAATGGCATTGAGATCCAATAGCGATGGGTTTTCAGACAACACAGCTTGTTCAAGCTTACCTCTTAGCACTGTAAGTGGTGTTTTTAGCTCATGAGCGGCATCAGCCGTAAAACGAGAAACTTGTTGAAAACTGTCCTCTAGGCGATCGAGCATCATATTGTATGCATCAATCAACATTTTGAATTCTTTGTCTTCTTTATGCTCAGGCAAGCGATGGCTAAGATCTTTTTGGGTCACCTTATCCATGGCTTTATGTAATCTGTTTATTGGTTTAATGGTATTGGTCGAGATAATCCATGCGCCTAGAATACTGAGCAGTAATGAAAAAGGAATAACCACACCCAACGCGGTCAGCAAGGTATTCGTTAACTGATTTGTGGTGGCTGCAATATTCACAGCGATAAAACTTTGTTGGTTTGAGGTTTGAAATAAGCTGGCTCGCCATCGGTTTTGCTGATGTTTAAAAAAGGCCTGCTGACAAACCGCGTCGGCTTTATTGTTGTGGGGTAATATGAGTGACTCAGCGCGTAGCCAATTTAAGCGACTTATCACGCCTTGTACGTCTACACCGTCTGGCGCGGTTAAAAAGCCTTGCTCAGCAGAACCGACAGACAGCATTAATTGACTAGGTGAATTGATTCGTAACTTGTCCGTTAAATCAGTCATTAACCGGCTACTAGAAAGCGAAGTGTCGCGTAAATTACTTATATTGGCAGCGGAATTATTTACATCAGGTAATGTATGCTTGGGTATTAAGCGTTTTGCTTCCATACAAAGGCGAGAATCAAGGTGAGTCAATTCTACAGTCATAATACGCGACCAACTTAGGCTGATAACCAACGTAAGCACAGCGGTTACCGTTAAAATTGATATGGCAAAAATACGAGTACGAAAATGCATATTAACACCTTATCGAATGCTCAGGCGATAGCCTGTGCCGCGGACAGACTCAATGGCGCCGACCATTTTTCCGGCCTTCTCTAAAGAAGCCATCTTACTGCGGATACGTTTAATGCACACATCGACAACATTGGTACAAGGATCAAAGTCGTATCCCCAAACATGCTCCAACAACTGCCCCCGGGTTAACACTTGGTTGGGTGAACGCATTAAATGTTCAAGCAGGCTAAATTCTCGACTAGTAAGTTCGACCGATTGTCCCTGACAATTAAGGCTGCGATTAATACAATCAAGTTGCAATGCACCTACTTCGACAACATGCTGTTGTGTGCCGCCATGCCGACGTAATAAGGCTTGAATGCGAGCATGCAACTCTTCAACATAAAATGGTTTAGCTAAGTAATCATCTGCGCCCATGTCTAACCCTTGAACGCGATCGCCCAACTCATTACGTGCTGTAAGCAAAATAATGGGCGTATCGACACCTTGTTGACGCAGCGAACGAAGAATATCCAAGCCATCTCTGCCCGGAAGCATAATGTCGAGAATAATCACATCATAAGTATTGTTGCTTGCCGCCTGATAACCTTGATTACCATCGGCACAATGAGTGACATCGAAATTTTTGGCGCGCAAACCTTCACAGATAAAATCTGCAATTTTTTGTTCATCTTCGACAAGCAATACGTTCATTGAGTTTTATCCTTGGGAAACACTTAAAAGTATCTCACCTGACGCATCGCACTCGCAACCTATATGACAACATTGTCATTTAACAGATTAAGACTGGCCATACAGGATAAAATTTCAACAACCTAATGAGAGCGGAGTAGATAAACAGCATTGATGTTCGAAGGGTGATTCAATTTTTATCTAACATGCTAATTAGATATTAAAGGTATTGACCGAAGGAGGCGGTTACACATCCTGATGATGTTGACCATTGATTAGTGTAGTATTTTTAAACTAAAAGCATGATATCTAAATGCTCCTCACTAATATTGAAAGGTCATTCTTAGAGATTAAACATGTTTAATTTTCAACCATTATGCTGACTCGAATTGATCTACATCTAATTTTATTGCTCTACGTCCTTGTAAACTGATCATTCAATCGTTATCTGGAAGGCTATAAAAAGGTCTTCCTTATCTATTATCAAAAAGGAGTCAGATATGTCATTACAAGGAAAAGTAGCGCTAGTCACTGGCGCAGCTCAGGGCATAGGACGTGCCATTGCACTTCGTTTAGCAAAAGATGGAGCAGATGTTGCCATCGTTGATCTAAACGAAGAAAAAATGCTCGCAGTATCTCTTGAGGTCGAAGCCCTTGGTCGAAAATCAACTACTTTTAAAGCTGACATTAGCGACCGGAAACAAGTTTATGCCGCTATAGACCATGTAGAAAAAGCCTTAGGTGGATTCGATATTATGGTGAATAACGCAGGTATTGCGCAAGTTCAAGCCATAGCCGATATTACTCAAGAAGAAATGGATAAAATCCAAAAGATCAACGTAGACGGAACCCTTTGGGGTATTCAAGCCGCGGCAAAAAAATTCATCGAACGCAAGCAAAAAGGCAAAATTATCAGTGCATCTTCCATTGCGGGCCATAACGGATTTGCTTTACTGGGCGCATATTCGGCGACTAAATTTGCAGTGCGTGCGTTAACTCAGGCTGCAGCACAGGAATATGCTAGCGCAGGTATTACAGTCAATGCTTATTGCCCTGGTGTGGTCGGAACCGATATGTGGGTCGAGATTGATAAACGCTTTTCTGAAATTACTGGGGCTCCAATAGGTGAAACCTATAATAAATACGTGAAAGGCATTGCCCTTGGTCGTGCGCAAACACCTTTAGATGTCGCCAACTTTGTTTCATATTTAGCGGGTCCAGACTCTGATTACATGACAGGTCAGGCGCCGCTGATCGATGGCGGTATGGTTTACCGTTAATAATAACCAAATGGTCCCGAAATGCAGGATTGTGTATTTTGATCTGTCTTGGGTATATGGTTTAAAAATTGTGGGCTCATATTGAGAGTAACAACATAGCCTGCAGTTTTTAGCTCTGTGATTAACAACCATGTGAACATAGGCTGGACTCTAATCAGTACCCATCTTAGGTGAGCATGTCTATTGCTAGTCAAGTTGCACACTAGGGCTTTAATTTCCTGCTTAATATTCATTATTTTTTACTGTTAAACTTAATGTCCATTGTTCTCGAAAGTCTTTCTGAATACGTGAATGGATAAAAAGAGTTATCGCCATCGCTATAAAACCGCCAAGACTTGCCAGGGCCATATCTTTATGTGCATCCCAAACATCTCCCTGTGTGCCTAAATATGCCATTCCTAGCTCGCCACCAAATGCCTCAGCGGCGCCCCACTCAATCAATTCATATAGCATCGATGTTGCCATAATAAGATTTAAAGGCGTTAAATAACTCCAAAAGCCTTTCAAACCAGCAATCCGACAATACAAATCTCTAACAGGATATGCCAATAAAAGACCGTATGCCAAATGAATCAATCTATCAAAATTGTTCCTGGTCCAGCCCATATATTCATTAAGGCTAAAGTTAAAATACGACGTTAAAAATGCATCATAGGGAACATTGGAATAAGTATAATATGAACCTATTTCATGCAAGCTCATAAAGGCAAATATCAAACTATAAGAGAGTCGCGATAATGGGCATTTCTTATACGTAAAAAAAATGAACATGGCAGATAAGACAACGAGTACATTTTCAAGCGCCCAATCGGCTCGATCATAAGGCGATATAGAAATAACTAGGAATTCAATACCAAAGATGACTGACAGAATGAGAAAGTATCGTTTATGTTCCATAATATTTTTAGCCATTGTGAATTAACGGTAATCTTACAGGAGTCCAAAAGTCTGCTGTAGATGTCTTCTCATCCATAGCATGTAGAGTTCAATCACGTCTAATCACACCACAAAAGGGAGGACAACAGACGCCGACTGCGACTTACAAATTGATTATTTTAGTCCGACATCACGCATTTATAGATTAATAATGAAGATAATACGCTTTATTTTTCTACAATAACCCTATACACAACATTCTCCCTATTTACTTCACAATCACGCACTGAACTTATTTGCGCCCAAGTATTCTTAAGATACGAAGGAACAAGTTGATGATGTCCATGTACAACGCAGCTGCGCTATCAATCGCATTATCGAGTGTTTTGGGTATCTGATTAGCTCGCCCCCAGTCATAACCAATATAGCCACAGAAAATCAGCACCACTATCCAATCAATAATCCCATGGTGGATCCCAAAAACAAATATCTCAATCAACTCCACAACAATAACAAGCAGCAGGGCGATACTGAGTGCGCCAGATATTTTTTTAAAAAAAGCGGGAAACATAGACCCTAAGCACATCATGCCAATGGTCACTAAGCCAGTAATCCGAATCGCTTCAGATACAATGGAGGCATCGTAGCCACTCACCACCAAGTTAATAATTAAACCAAAGGGAATAACGACAAAATTGTAGCCAATAAAACTCACCAGTGGATTACTAGACTTATTAAACAGATACAGACCAAAAAAGCATGAAGCAAAGTACCCAATAAAGAAAATCCAAGGATTTACATCTGCTATCGATTGAGGATCGATATTTGTGACCATCAACCAGTTCATAGCAAAACCCCAACAGAGGGTTAAACCGATAGCAAAATTATAGGCTGCCGCACTAATAATGGGATCAGTAGTACTGCTTCTTTCAAATACATTTACTTCCATGTTACTTCCTCGTAGCTGTTGGTAAAACGCTTTACTAATAGACCATTGACAGTAGGCTATACCAATTTACAGCGTAGCCAACTGTTTTGTGTCTTTGCTGAGTTTATTGCCAATTGAAGTTACGCCAATAATAATTCAAATTGTCGCGATTAATCCTGAATAAACGGCAATAATGTCAAACACAGCCAAACTCCTTTTGTAAATTCCTTATGTAAATTCCCTTTGTAAATTGACTTCCAAGTCAGTACGTTATGTTAACTTAAAGATGGACTACAATACCTTAGCGTTTAAAATCTAAAATAAGTCAACGTTAGCGTTATTGCCAGTGAATCAACAGGACAAATTCACTGAGCTTCAGCACGAAAACTGATGTTAACAAGCGAGCATAATCGAAGCGCAAGGATAAAGATAACCCTTAATAGAGATGACAATAATGATTTTAAACGAAATGATGACTAGACAATATTTGCACGAAATATAAGCAAAACTAAATAGTGAAAGGTGTAGTATTCTAAGCCAAAGATACTGGTGATTTTTAACAAGCAAAACAGGGGTTTCAACTTGTTAATGTCTCAGTTTGAACAACATAATAATTAAACTTATTGCGAGTGCATTATGATCAATCAGCTGCAGGAAAAATATCAACTGTCACTATTGTTGCTACTCAGCGCCGTGGCTGTATTGGGGATTTCTCCTTTTGTGGTGATACGTTATCTTGCTGGTAACTTCACGGCTGCAATTATTGATATTACGCTGATATTAGGCATCATAGCGCTAGTTACTTATGCACATTATGTAAAAAAAATCCGCATCGTAAGCGCGGTGATAGCAATATTTATTAATGTCGGTGTTGTCGTTATTGTTATTGCTAACGGAATAGATAGTTTTTTGTGGATTTACCCTGTTTTCGCCAGCACTTTTGTTCTGGTAAAGCCAATTGAAGCCCTTGGTATTAATGCTGTCGCCGGCGTTGCTGTAGTAAAACTATCTAACATTTTTGCCACCATATCAGAGGACTCCTTCATTGTGACAAACTTGATGTTGTCATTGTGTGTTTTCGTTTATGCCAGCCACAGTGCCAAGCAATTTCGCTTGCTGGAAGATCTCAATACGATAGACCCACTCACAGGTGCATTTAATCGCCGCGCCATGAGCTCAGATATGAATGAGGTGTTATCCAACGCTGATAGCCACAGTATTAGGCAGTGGCTAGCCATCCTAGATTTAGATTACTTTAAGAGGGTTAATGATAAATTCGGTCATGCTGTGGGCGACCAAATACTTAAAAATTTTGTGACAATTACCACTTCGCACATTGGTAAATATGATCGGCTTTATCGCTTTGGCGGGGAGGAGTTTGTGCTATTAATTCCCGAGAGCAGTAATCAACAACCAGCGTTTTTTGACAGCCTGAGAACGGCGATTAAAAAAGAATTGAAAAATCCAGATGGCGAAGAAATAACCGTGTCATTTGGTGTCGCACTCTGGGTTTCAGGTACAACTGCAGACACATGGCTACAACGCGCAGATGAAGCACTTTATCTCGCAAAAAACAGAGGTCGTGATGATGTCGTCTTCAGTGACTAATACATAGGCACGAAAGGCTTTACCCTCACAGATTAATGTATTGAAAATTAATCTAAAAAAATGGGAAGTAGTAACCTCTTTTACTCGTAGTGGGCATAAATGAGTTTACAAAGCTTGCGCCACATAATCCCTTACTCAACATAATCCCTAAATCAACATAAGCAAATAACTTATCTTCCCGTCATAGCAGCTCATTTTTTCACTCAAAAAAATAGGCCCAAATCGTTAAACTTGAACCTATTTACGGGTTATTTAAAGCAGGTCATAACCTTAGGTTAAAACCAAGCGACTGAGCGAGAAGACTTAACTAAATTACCTCGCTAAATTACGTAATACATAATGCAAGATGCCGCCATGTCGGTAATAACTAAACTCATTAGGGGTATCAATGCGGATTTTAGCTTCAAACGAATGTTGCTTACCCGCTTTGTCGGTCACTGATACATTCACGGTTTTCTGCTCGGCACTTACCGCAGGAATACTAAATTGCTCTTCACCTGTGAGGTTTAGCGATTCTGCACTGTCATCAGGCATAAACTGCAGTGGCAAGATACCCATTCCAACCAAATTAGAACGGTGAATACGCTCATAACTTTGCGCGATAACCGCTTTTACCCCCAACAATGCAGGCCCTTTGGCCGCCCAGTCTCGTGAGCTACCGGTGCCATATTCTTTCCCTGCCAGCACAATACAAGGCGTACCTTGTTGCTGATACTGCATAGCGGCATCAAATACTGTCATCGACTCACCGTTAGGCATTGAACGTGTCCAACAGCCTTCGGTTCCCGGTGCCAGCAGGTTTCTTAGCCTTACATTGGCAAAGGTGCCGCGCATCATTACTTCATGGTTGCCACGGCGTGAACCGTAAGAGTTAAAGTCCTTAATGGCGACTCCAGCTTGCTGTAAATAGTCTCCGGCAGGGCTGTCTGGTGCAATAGATCCCGCAGGTGAAATATGGTCGGTAGTGACCGAATCACCTAACTTAAGTAAACAACGGGCATTGTCGATAGCCATAATTTTCGGTATTTCGGCACTGATCCCGTCAAAAAATGGCGGCTGTTTAACATAGGTGGAATCGGGCCAGTTATATTTTTGGCTCTGCACCACCTCAAGCCCTTGCCAGTCTGCGTCGCCGCTGTATACATCGGCATAACGGGAAACAAACATCTCACTTTGCACAGCGCTGGCCATGACCTGTTGGATTTCCTGATTGTCTGGCCAGATATCTTTTAAATACACCGCATTACCATCAGCATCTTCACCCAATGGCTCAGTGACCATATCGGCTTTCATATTACCGGCCAATGCATATGCCACCACTAATGGCGGCGATGCTAAGTAATTGGCTTGCACTTCTGGATGGATACGTCCATCAAAGTTACGGTTGCCCGACAACACCGAACACACCTTTAACCTGCCCTGTTGTATCGCTTCGCTGACGGGTTGAGGCAATGGGCCGGAATTACCAATACAGGTGGTACAGCCGTAGCCAACCAACTGAAAGCCTAGTGCATCTAAATCGACATTAAGACCTGATTTTATTAAATAATCCGTCACTACCTGTGAGCCAGGTGCAAAGCTGGTTTTCACCCAAGGTTTAACCTGTAAGCCTTTTTCACGAGCGTTTCTGGCCAATAGTCCGGCTGCAATTAACACCGATGGATTAGAGGTATTAGTACAGCTGGTTATCGCCGCTATCACTACCGCGCCAGCTTCCAGCACAAAGTCTTTATCTCGATAACGGCAAGCAACACCGGTACTACCATCAACGACGGAAACTTGCACTGATGGGCCACCCTCGCTTGCCAGCTCGTCTTTACCTTCGGCGTCGATGTGGCTAACAGGGATCTGACTATCCAACCACTGACGGAAACTGACTCCAGCTTGCTCAAGTGCAATTCTGTCCTGTGGCCTTTTGGGGCCAGCGATAGAAGGCACAATACTGCCCAAATCCAGTTGTAAGCTGGCGTGATAACAGGCTTTGTTGTCGGATGCACTTGCCCACATACCCATCTGTTTAAGATACGCCTTGATCAGCGCGATATGCTCTGGATCACGACCAGTAAGCTTTAGGTAATCTAGTGTTTGTTGGTCAATCGGGAAAATGCCACAAGTAGCACCGTATTCTGGCGCCATATTGGCAATGGTCGCCCTATCGGCCAAGGTTAATTGATCGACACCGGCACCAAAAAATTCAACAAACTTACCTACCACGCCAAATGAGCGCAGTTGTTCGGTCACGGTTAACACCAGATCGGTAGCGGTAACCCCTGGAGGCAATTTACCGATAAATTCAAATCCGACAATTTCGGGTAACAACATCGTCACGGGTTGGCCTAACATCGCGGCCTCAGCCTCAATGCCGCCGACGCCCCAACCCAATACCCCCAAACCGTTGATCATGGTGGTGTGAGAATCGGTTCCGACTAAGGTGTCTGGATACAATAGGTTATCTTCATCTTCTTTGACAAAGACCACTCTCGCCAGATATTCCAGATTGATTTGGTGCACGATACCGCGCCCGGGCGGTACCACTTTAAAGTTGTCGAAGGCTTGCTGACCCCAACGCAAAAACTGATATCGTTCGCGGTTTCGTTGAATTTCAATGGCAGTATTTTTTTGCAACGCCCCTGTTTCGGCAAATACATCGACCATCACTGAGTGGTCAATAACCAGCTCCACCGGGTTCAGTGGATTAATAGCGTCGGCATTGCCGCCCAATGTCACGATTGCATCACGCATAGCGGCCAAATCGACGACTGAAGGTACACCGGTAAAATCTTGTAGAATGACTCGAGAAGGGACAAAGGCAATTTCGGTTTCAGACCAGTTATCCAGATCCCAGCGGGCCAAGATTTCAATATCCTTCGGCTGGACAAATTCCGAATTTTCATAACGCAGTAGATTTTCTAATAATATTTTTGCCGCAAAGGGTAAGCGGGATAAATCGTAGTGTTCTGCTAGTCGATCAAAGCTGTAATACCGGAAAGTTTTGTCATTACTTTCAATCTGTTTCAATAATTGCATAGAATGGTTCATTACTGATCTCCCTATAAACGTTTACTGGCACTTCCTGCTAAGCTTAGTGAACACACTAACATATCCCAATCAAAAATCGAGTCGAAAACCTTATGAGTAAGATACGTATAGAATATGACAGCATGGGGAAAGTTCAGGTGCCAGATGATGTTTATTACCAGGCGCAAACTCAACGTGCACGAGATAACTTTCAGTTTTCTGAGCGACGCTTTCCGTCGCCAGCAATACTCGCCCTACTCGACATAAAATCAGCTGCAGCACAGGCTAATAGCCAACTCGGCTTGTTAGATAACGCTATGGCCAATGCAATTCAACAAGCGATTATCGCCAGTAAGAAGCTTGATTTTTCGCAGCACTTTCCAATTGATTTGTTCCAAACAGGCTCTGGCACCAGTTCTAATATGAATGTTAATGAAGTCATTGCCAGCCTCGCTAGCAACATTTTGCAGGCAAAAGTTCACCCTAATGATCATATCAATATGGGTCAAAGCAGTAACGATGTGGTGCCCGCCTGCATTCATATCAGTACGGTTAGGCAATTAAAGGGCTTGTTGTATCCATCGATTAAGGGCTTGAGTGACAAATTAGCAACTTTGGCCGATGAGTATTCAAATACAGTAAAAACCGGTCGCACCCATTTAATGGACGCCATGCCCATTACACTTGGGCAAGAACTGCAATGTTGGCAACAACAACTAGACAGCGCTCAAGCTAGAATTCAGCACCTTGAGCTAAGCCTGCATCATTTACCATTGGGCGGCACTGCGGTGGGCACTGGCGTTAATTGTGACCCCAATTTTGCCAAACTTGCATGTGATGACTTACAACAGCAAGATCAAATCCCTTGGCAAGCTGCGGCAATCCCTGCATTGTATATGAGTAGCCAAGATCACACCTTAGCCATGGCTTCGGCGCTCAAAGGGTTAGCGGTTACCTTATTGAAAATCGCCAATGACTTACGCTGGATGAACTCTGGCCCTGTGGCAGGATTACAAGAAATTAGTTTAACGGCGCTGCAACCCGGCTCATCGATAATGCCCGGTAAGGTTAATCCCGTTATCCCAGAAGCCGTAGCTATGATTGCTGCTGAGGTTATCGGCAATGAAACAACCATCACCATCGCGGCGCAATCGGGTAATTTTCAGTTAAATGTGATGCTGCCACTGATTGCCGACAAACTACTGTCCAGTATTGATTTATTAACCCATGCCTGCCAGGCCATGACCGACAAAGTGTTTGCCGAGTTTAAGCCTAATGTCGATCACTTGACCCAGGCATTGGAGAAAAACCCCATTCTGGCTACCGCACTTAATTCAGTGGTGGGTTACGATATGGCCGCAAAAATTGCTAAACGTGCAGATAAAGAACATAAATCAGTATTAGCCATTGCACTTGAAGAAACCGATTTAGACGAAGATAAACTTAAAGCAATACTCGACCCGTTGCATCTGGCAAAGCCTAATGAATAACAGCCACCAAACTGACAATAGCTCGCTGAATAACATAAATTTGAGATTGAAGATGTTAGATGTTAGATGTTAGATGTTAGATGTTAGCCATCACTCAAGTCGGTAAAAGTGCAATGGTGAATGAAAAATCGTGAGTAGTGAGTCGTAAGAAGTCTGCCGATATCCGTTGTCTCAGTGATATCGGCGGTAAACGTTATTACTCATCATCTAGCGTCATTGCCTCTTTTATTTCATCACTGCCAAATCCTTTACGGGATAAATAGGCATACGCTTTCGACTTTTCTTTATAGTCCGCTAAGTTATAGCGTTTCTTAGCCAGTTCATTTTTGCAGCTTTGATAAAAATCGACGTCTTCTGTTAGCGTTAGTTGGTACAAGGTTTCTTCAAAGTCGCTTACATCAATCAGTCGCTGCTTTAATTCCTGCAAGATAAGGGTTTTACCTTTGCCTTTATTAAACAGTTTGATTATTTCAGTGGTTAAATCGGCTTTGTCGGCTTTGAGGGCTAATTTACTGCGCAGGGTTTCACGTTGTGGATGTTGTGCTAATGCGTGATCAATTTCAGCCCGAGAGAAACCTTTTGTGGTCATCTGGGAATAGACTTTTTCTATGTTGGTACCATAGAAGTTTTCAAACCGACTCAACAATCGCGATGTGGCTAACTCAAAAAGGTCCACTGTTTGTTCGTGCATCACTTGCTCTATCGCGGTATCAATCTCTGTAGCACTTACGCCGCGCAGCTGTAACTTACGCCTTATGGCACCAATACCGATTTCATTACTAAAGGCTAACTCGCAGTAACGTACCGCAAAGTCAAAGTCACTTTTTAAATAACCGCCCTCGATGAGTCTGGCGAGTACGGTATCAATCCATTGTTGATTGTCGGTTTTACGCTCAAGCTTGGTGCGAATTTCGTTAATGGTAAAGTCTTGCTGGCCAAGATGCCAATAAGCACTATTAAAAACGTTATCGATGGTTTTGGCTTGACGTAGTGGTGGACGCTGCATAAAAATTAATCTTACCTTAACATAATCAAAATGAGTGTAGCAGTTCAGTCAGTTATTGAGAAAGATCTAGATATTTCATTGTTTAAATGATTTAAAAAACCGCCTTTATAGTGAATGGAATACAGATTTTCAAATGGATTATAGAGTTATTTATTGATGGAGACTTGTTGTACTAAAGCTGCATCATTAGTCACTTAGCAGCATTATCCGCAACGGAACATCAATGGATAGAAGATCTTTATACTCGAGTCATAAGACGATTATTGCTTGTCTATTTGACGTTGCTGAACTGGCGGTGACAGCCGCTAATAACCTTAATAGATAATCTGCTGTCCCCCAAGCATTTATTGCGATATCGATTGGTAACAATACAGAAGCCAGAAAATATTTTAGATCGAAAAAAATATGATCCTCACAACCCCTCAAGGGCGTATCTATATACTCAAGTGAATTCAAACTGCAGGTTTTAATTTCTGAAAGTTATCATTAATTGTATCACCGAGTGTATCGGCAATATCGGGGAGGGTGATGCTAAAAAAGTCAGTGATTTTTCGTCGGAATTCTTTTGTCGTTGCGAAGTATTGCCCATTCCTCGCATGTTTATTCATTACCTTCCACAATCGTTCTATTGGGTTTAAATTTGGACTATAAGGCGGCAGGTAATGCAATGTTATATTCAGATTTTTAGCCTCTTTAACTACTAAGGCATTTCGATGGTATCCAGCGCCATCAAGCACCAAATGGATAACACCACTTGTTGAGTAACGCGCTCTAATTTGGTTTAAAAAATCGATGATGGATGCACCGTTAACCGTTTTGCTATATTGCTCAATGACCGCTTCTGTTAAGTGACCAAGTCGGATTGCACCAACCACGTTAATACGGGTTCGGCTTCCCGTCGTTTCTATCGGTTTATCAACGCCTTTTTTTATCCAGCCTGCGGTGATTTTTGTGGCTTGGGTCGGATGAACCGCATCCATAAATAATAACGGTTCATCAGGGGTTAACGAGGATTTTAGTTGCTCATAATATTCAATGAAAGCCGTTTGTTTGTCTTCATCAAATTTGTGAGGAACCCCTTTAGGGTTTTTATAGCTGAACTGATGTTTATGCAGCCATTTATTGAGGCCTGACACTGTGTACTTAATCTGAAATTGTTCTGAGATATAAGCGACTATTTGATGGCTATGCAAGTAGGTCACCTCACACAGGTGTGCAATCAATAGTTCAGTTTGCTCTTGACTCAGATAACTTAAGGAGCCGCCACTATTACACGTGAGTTTTTGGTCGTGAGCATAGGCATCAATGTATCGAACTACGGTCGTTTCGTGAATACGTAACGCTTGGGCAATCATTGGCGTTGGCCAATTTTCATCGCGTAGTAAAATGGCTTTAATGCGATCACACTCACGCCTATCACTCGAGCTTTTATGTCGAGTTTCCAATGCTACTTTTTGTTCTGGCGAGAGTGTAATTTGTTTCATGGGGCTATGATGATCCCATTTGGGACAAAATCAAGCATTTTCAATGATCACGGGTATAGATGTTAGGATTGTTGAATTAAGGCGCTTGTATCTGATGACATCCACCCATCTATATTAGGTGTATGGATCACAGATTTGTGATTTTTGAGCTATCGACAAGTAACAAAACAGTTAAACATGTAAATAAACAGTATAGATATTGTTCGAATTCAAGTTTATTTAATAATTCCGCTGTTTTACTACTCTGATTTACTTTCAATCAATAGCGCCTTCTTGTTATTCTCCTGCCAATGAAAATCGTCAGCTGGATCTATTGATTCAACTACCCACTCCTTTGAGCTCGTTTGGAATCGTTTCTTGAATCTAACTCTTTGCCAATACCTAGCTAAGCCGCTTAATCGCATCGCAAGGCTGTCTAAATTGAGTAAAGCACATTTAACGTTGTGTTTCGGGTTACTGTTGCTGCAACCCTTAGCTGATTCATTATCTATGTCGATGGGGCATGTCGTCGATATCAGTGAATTTATTGCCGTTGTTGACACTTTACTAGCTGAAGTTATGGGCGCTAGCTTTCTGGGCCTACTAATATTAAACCCATTGGTGATCGAGCAATTTTGGCGTTTATTCAATCTCAATTCTACATTTTGTAATCTTCTTGCTCTTAGCTACGCGCTAAGTGCTTTATCTGCTGTTACCCCTAAATCCCTTGAATACACGGCACATGGTTGCCGCGCCCCTCCTCTACAAGCTTAAATATTTTAATTTAAATACATCATTCGCAAAATCTATATTGCCTTAAGACGTACGCCAAAATCACTGTTAATTGATTTGAGCGAGTCCTTTGGTGCAGTTATTTGCATTCGATGATTATTCTGCAACTGCCGATCCCCCAATTGGTAGCGTAGTAAGCTTTTAAGGTGAGAGGAATCTTCCTTTGTTAATTCGAAATTTAAGTAAACCAGCGCTAGCTGCATTAGCATTTATGCTCGCAGGCTGTGAAGGCGGCGTGCTGGATCCCAAGGGTCAAATCGGTATAGATGAGAAGCATCTCATTATTGTGGCGACATTACTGATGCTGATTGTGGTTATTCCGGTGATTTTCATGACCTTGTATTTTGCCTGGAAATACCGTGATGGCCGCGATGAAGAAATTTATGCACCTAAATGGGCGCACTCAACCGCTATTGAAATTGTGGTGTGGGTTGTACCAATTGTTATCGTGATCATTCTTGGTGTTATCACTTGGAATTCGACCCATGACTTAGACCCCTATAAACCGCTTGTTCATGATGCTAAACCGGTAAAAGTTGAAGTGGTGTCACTGGATTGGAAATGGTTATTTATTTATCCAGAATATGGTATTGCTTCGGTTAACGAATTGGCCTTCCCTGCGAACGTGCCGGTTAACTTCAAAATCACTTCAGACACGGCAATGAATTCATTTTTCATTCCGCAGTTAGGCAGTCAAATCTACTCAATGGCTGGCATGGCGACCAAGTTACACCTTATCGCAAACGAGCCTGGTACTTTTAAAGGTATTTCAGCTAACTACAGTGGCGCTGGTTTTGCGGGCATGAAGTTTAATGCCATTGCGACTGCAACAGCCGGCGATTTTGATGCGTGGGTTGCCAAGATAAAACAACAAGGGAATACCTTGGATGTTGAGCAATATGAGCAACTAGCTCAAAAGAGCGAAAATAATCCTGTTCAATATTATGGGTCAGTGCAAAAAGGCATGTTTAACCACATTGTTATGCAATACATGCACCCTGACTCGAATATGAAACCAATGGACAGTATGGAAGGCATGGAAGGTATGCATGACATGGGCAACATGAAATCAATGTCTGGTATGGAACATACCGAACATATGAAAGATATGCAGCATATGACTGACATGGACGCTGAACAACATTCTGGACTTTCATCCTCTACACACTCAACCACAGAGCATTCTTCGACTGCTTCTGGGGAGGCGGAGTAATCATGTCATTTCTTGGAAAATTAACACTCGAGTCTATTCCGTATCACGAACCCATTATTATGGTGACCCTAGCGGCTGTCGCCATTATTGGTGTCATCATTGCGGCCTTAATTACTAAACATCAAAAATGGGGCGTGCTTTGGCACGACTGGTTAACCTCGGTTGACCACAAAAAACTCGGTATTATGTATATCGTATTAGCGATGGTAATGCTGGTCCGTGGTTTTTCTGACGCGATTATGATGCGAACTCAGCAAGCACTTGCCACTAACGGCGCTGCGGGCTATTTACCACCAGAACATTACGACCAAATCTTCACAGCCCACGGCGTGATCATGATTATCTTTATGGCAATGCCATTTATGATTGGTTTAATGAACTTGGTCGTGCCATTACAGATTGGTGCCCGCGATGTGGCGTTCCCATTCTTAAACAACTTAAGTTTTTGGCTAACGACCTCTGGCGCGGTGTTAATTAACATATCGCTAGGACTCGGTGAGTTTGCTAAAACCGGTTGGGTAGCTTATCCGCCATTGTCTGAGCTGGCATACAGTCCGGGGGTGGGGGTTGATTATTATATCTGGGCCTTGCAGATATCCGGTATCGGGACAACCTTAACTGGGGTGAACTTTATCGCCACCGTGTTAAAAATGCGTGCACCTGGCATGAAGCTAATGCAAATGCCTATTTTCACTTGGGCCTGTACTTGGGCTAACGTGTTAATCGTTGCATCGTTCCCAATTTTAACCGCTGTTTTAGGCATGTTGACCTTAGATCGTTATTTAGATTTCCACTTCTTTACCAATGATGGTGGCGGTAACGCCATGATGTACATCAACCTGTTTTGGGCTTGGGGTCATCCTGAAGTATACATTTTGGTATTACCGGCTTTCGGTATTTTCTCTGAAGTGTTTTCAACCTTTACCTCAAAGCGTTTATTTGGTTACACCTCAATGGTGTGGGCAACAGGTGCAATTTCGGTGCTTGGTTTTATTGTGTGGTTACACCATTTCTTTACCATGGGTTCAAGCGCTAACGTTAACGCGTTCTTCGGCGTAATGACCATGGTGATTGCGGTGCCGACGGGGGTAAAACTGTTTAACTGGTTATTTACCATTTATCGCGGCCGTTTACGTTTTACCGTGCCAGTATTGTGGTCTTTAGGCTTTATGGTGACCTTCACCATCGGCGGCATGACCGGGGTATTGTTAGCATTACCTGGCGCAGACTATGTACTGCATAACAGCTTGTTTTTAATCGCCCATTTCCATAACACCATTATTGGTGGTGCGGTATTTGGCTACATGGCGGGGTTTGCTTACTGGTTCCCTAAAGCGATGGGTTTCACACTCAATGAACGCTTAGGTAAGGCATCATTTTGGTGCTGGCAAATTGGCTTCTATGTGGCCTTTATGCCGTTGTACGTGCTTGGTTTTATGGGCATGACTCGTCGTATTAACCACACAGATAACCCAGCGTGGAACTTCTGGCTTTACTTTGCCGTAGTCGGCGCATTTATCATTCTTGTGGGTATTATTTTACAGTTTGTACAATTGTATGTCAGCTTCCGTGACCGTGAGCAAAACTTAGATACCACAGGCGATCCATGGAACGGCCACACGCTTGAGTGGTCAACATCTTCACCACCACAGTTCTATAACTTTGCCCAGTTAGATCCAGTAACAGACATTGATGCGTTCACCGACATGAAAGAAAAAGGCACTGCCTACAGACGTCGTGAAACATACCAGCCTATTCATATGCCTAAAAATACTGCCAGCGGTATTGCTATGGCGGCGTGTATTACGGTGATGGGATTTGCTGCAATTTGGCATATTTGGTGGTTAGCTATTGTTGGGTTTGCGGGTACGTTTGTACTGTTCTTGATGCGTGCTTATAACAATGATGTTGACTACTACGTGCAACCTGATGAAGTCGCGCGTATTGAAAATGCACATATAGATAACGTAGCTAGGGGCCGATAATGAGTATTGCTATTAAAGCAGATTTACACGACGCTCATTCTGCTGAGCACGGTGATCAACACCACGAAGAACACCACGATACCAGTGGTAACACCTTGTTCGGTTTTTGGATTTATCTAGGGGCTGTTGATCTTTGTTTGAATTTTGTGCGAAGAAGGTAATCTCGTATAATTCACTTCGCCAAAAACAAATACAACGAGATTACCATGCCCCGATTAATGCTCACTGATGAGATGTGGTCGAAGCTAAAAGCTATTCTGCTTGATGATAGAGTTTATAACAAGCAAGAGCATCGATTTACGATGGAAGGGATCCTTTACCGATTGCGTGTCGGCTGCCCTTGGCGAGATTTACCTGAATATTTTGGCTTATGGAATACCATTTACCGTCGTTTTTTACTGTGGTCAAGAAAAGGTATTTTACTCAGGCTGTTCAAAACATTATCGACTAATAGTGATACTGAATGGGAATTTATTGATGGAAGTTATGTAAAAGCACATCAACACAGTTCAGGTGCATCATCTGATGAAAATCAAGCAATTGGGCTAAGTCGTGGTGGTAATACAAGCAAAATCCATCTCGCGGTAGATAGCTATGGTTTACCGATAGAATTCATTGTTACAGGTGGAGAAGTTCATGATAGTAAAGCAGCTAATGCCCTTATTGAACTGTTGCCACAAAGTCATTTTATTATTGCAGACAAAGGCTACGACAGTGAAGCGATTAGAGATAAAGTGCGTGAATGTGGTTCCAAGCCAGTGATCCCTAGAAGACAAAATTCGAAGCAAGGAAATGGAGATATCGATTGGTGTTTATACAAATATCGGCATTTAGTTGAAAATGCTTTTGCTCGGCTTAAGCATTTTAGAGCGATAGCGACCCGCTATGATAAATTGAAAATTAATTTTGAAAGCCTGCTGGCTCTAGCTTGCTCTATAATTTGGCTGCCAATGTGAAAGATCAACAGCCCCTAATGACCGACTGTATTTTGTTCGCATCCGTTTTTGCCACTTATGCCGTGTTATTCATGAACACCGATGGTGGAGTGTCGGGTAAAGATATTTTCGAATTAGACTTCGTCCTTATCGAAACCGCTGCATTACTTGTCAGTAGTATTACTTATGGCTTTGCCATGATTTGTGCGATACACCAAAAGAAAGCGGCGACTTTAGGGTGGTTATTAATCACCTTCGCTTTGGGTTGTGTGTTTATCGCCATGGAAGTGTACGAGTTCCATCACCTGATTGAACATGGCAATGGTCCAGATCGCAGCGCCTTTTTATCAGCATTTTTCGCCTTAGTCGGCATGCATGGCTTGCATGTTACCGCGGGCTTAATTTGGATGCTGATCATGATGGTCGAAGTCGTCAAGTGCGGTTTAAATAATCGCAGCATCACCCGCTTGAGTTGCTTAAGTTTGTTTTGGCATTTCTTAGACATCGTGTGGGTGTGTGTGTTTACCGTTGTTTATTTGTTAGGAGTCTTGTGATGAGCAATGCACATTCAAGTCATGCCGAGGGCGACTTTGGCGCTAGCGTTAAGTCATATTTAGTCGGCTTTGTATTATCAGTGATCTTAACCGGTATTCCATTTTGGTCGGTAATGACTCACAGCTTTGATCATGACACCACCTTATGGATTGTCGTCGCTGCGGCTATCGTGCAAATCGTGGTGCACTTGAAATACTTCCTCCATTTAGATTTTTCTAAAGAAGGCAGAATCAATACATTCTCGTTCTTATTCACGGCCTTGATTATTGTCATGGTTGTGGGTTTGTCTGTGTGGATTATCTACGCAGCCAATGAATTGATGATGTAACCGACAGCTATCATGAATAATCAAGGTCAATCTATGTCAGCACAATTAACCTCACGCTTACGAGGATATGTTCAGGTAACCAAACCAGGCATCATCATGGGCAATTTAATTTCTGTCGCAGGCGGCTTTTTACTCGCGGCTCAAGGCAATGTTGATATGACCTTGATGTTTGCCACCATGATAGGTTTATCTTTGGTGGTAGCGTCGGGTTGCGCAATCAATAACTGCATTGATCGCGACATCGACGCCAAGATGAAGCGTACTCGAAACCGAGTTACCGTTACCGGTGAAATATCAGTACAAGCGGTATTGAGCTTTGGTATTGGTTTGGGTGTTGTAGGCTTTACCATGCTGGCGATATTCACTAATAGCTTAGCGGTGTTATTTGCCGCCATTGGCTATGTGGTTTATGTCGGGGTGTACAGCCTGTACATGAAACGCAACTCGGTTTACGGCACCCTAGTAGGCAGTTTTTCGGGTGCCGTGCCACCGGTCGTTGGCTATTGTGCGGTCACCGGGCAAATGGACATGGGCGCAATTATTTTGCTGCTGATGTTTAGCCTATGGCAAATGCCCCACTCTTATGCGATTGCGATTTTTCGCTTTGACGACTACGCCGCTGCTAATATTCCGGTATTACCGGTTGCCCAAGGCATGGCTAAAGCTAAGTTGCATATCGTGTTGTACATTGCTGTTTTTGCATTGGTTAGCGCACTATTACCGCTGGCGGGTTACACAGGTATTGCCTTTATGGCCGTGACCTTTGCCACCAGTTTATGGTGGCTAGCGATGGCGTTAAAAGGTTATCGTCGCGGCATCAATTTGCAGTCTTGGGCTAGACAAGTATTTGGATTTTCCATTATTACCATTACCGCATTAAGCGTGACCATGGCATTGGACTTTCAAGTAGTAACCTAAGCGCCTTTACTTACATTGGTGCCATAAGTGACTAAGCTCAGTAAAAGGCTAAGTTCAATAAAAGGCTAAACTCAATCAAGGCTTCAAGCCCGTGGCATTATGCTGCGGGCTTTTTTATTTGATAAATCCGCATTAAAGACTAAGGTTTAAGACTGATTAAAATTACCGCATGCAATTCTATTTTTCGTTTTTAACCGCATCATCAAACATAAAGGGATCTTATGTTTACCGTGTTAACAGGCAACAAACCCGACATCCCGTCGCTTAGCTCAATAAGCCTCATTCCCTTCCTGCTGACCGGCTGTTTACTGTTGGCAAACCCACTGCAAGCTAGCGAGAAACCGACGATCCAAGAAGCAAAAAACAACGTATTTGGTGATTGGGTAATCAACACACCTGAACGTATTACCTTGTTGCAGTTAAATCATAATCGCAGCTACTTACACCTAGAACTTAACTTAAGCGCGCCACAAAATAGCGTTGCAGAATGGGGACGCTTGGATCTGCAATCAACAACTGCTAACTTTATCCCTAGCTACAGCAATAATGCCCAACAAGGATTAGCCGCATATCAATTCGAGTATCCGCAATTAAACATGACGCTGACATCACAGTCGTTACAACTCGCCTTAACCATAGATACCAATGCCGATAGCATTGCGGATGAGCAACATCAGTATGGCTTCACCCCAAACCAATCGGTCTATGGTGTATGGCATCAATTGTCTACCCCAGCGCTGAGTAGCTTGGTACTGCTCGACAATGGCTATTACGCCATGGTGAACATTAACCTACACCAAGACCCACAAGCCAATGAGCACGTCACTCACTTACAATGGGGACGGTTTGAATTACACCAAAATCAGCTAACCTTTGAGCCCGTTTTTAATAGCCATCTCCAACACACATCTAACTTACCCAGTACTAGTCCCAGCATGGTTTATCAGCCTAGCAAACAGCAATTGGCATTATCGTTTAGCGTAGATACTGGTAATTTAACTGACCATTTGTTGCTATTTAAGCGATAAACAAACATTTACAGCTATTTAGTTACAATTTCTGCCACAATCAGCTATTCAAATTCAAGCGATTACACTTCATACTGAGTCATTGCTGGTATCAATTTAGCGTTAAAAGGATATGTCATGGGCCAAGAAACCTCTAAGATTCTCGTTGTCGATGATGACATGAGATTACGTGCATTATTAGAACGTTACTTAATTGAGCAAGGCTTCCAAGTTCGCAGCGCTGCCAATGCTGAACAAATGGATAGATTACTAGAGCGCGAAAACTTTCATCTACTGGTGCTCGACCTCATGCTACCTGGTGAAGATGGTTTGTCTATTTGCCGCCGTTTGCGTCAGCAGGAAAACCCTATCCCTATCGTGATGCTGACCGCCAAAGGCGATGAAGTTGATCGTATTATTGGCCTAGAGCTAGGCGCTGATGACTATTTACCTAAACCGTTTAATCCACGTGAATTATTAGCACGTATTAAAGCGGTTATGCGTCGTCAAATTGTTGAAGTACCAGGCGCACCAGCTCAGCAAGAAGAAATGATTGAGTTTGGCGAGTTTTCGCTAAATTTAGCCACTCGTGAAATGTTTCATGGCGATGAAAGTATTGCACTTACCAGTGGTGAATTTGCCGTACTTAAAGTGCTGGTAAACCATCCTCGAGAGCCACTATCACGTGACAAATTAATGAACCTGGCCCGTGGCCGTGACTACTCTGCCCTTGAGCGTTCAATCGATGTTCAGGTGTCACGTCTACGCCGTTTAATTGAAAAAGATGCCGCTAACCCACGTTATATTCAAACGGTTTGGGGTTTAGGTTATGTATTTGTACCCGACGGCACCACGCGTAAGTAATCCATGAAACTCAAGTTAAAATGGTGGCAACGCTTCTTGCCCAGAAGCGCTTTTAGTCAAACCGTATTGTTGATTGGCAGCTTACTGTTGATCAATCAATTAGTGTCATATTGGTCTGTCGCCGTTTACTTTATCAAGCCCAGTTATGAGCAAATTAACCAACTGATTGCCCGCCAAATCAATATACTATTTGTTGATGGGGTCGATGTTGGCCGTGAACATCTCACCATGGTGGATGCCCTAAACGCCAAAGTGCGTGACGATGGCATGACCGTTTATAACCAAAAACAAGCGCAAGAAGCCGGACTCGGCCAAGCCACTTATTACAGTTTCTTGTCAGAACAAATGTCGGTTTATCTTGGCGGCGAAGCTGAAGTGCGCTTTTCGCAAGGTGAAAAGCTCGATGTGTGGATAAAACCGCCACAAGCCCCTTCTTTATGGATTAAAGTGCCGCTCACAGGTATTAATGAATCAGACCTGTCTCCACTAACATTATATTTACTGGTGATTGGCGGGCTCAGTGTCGCCGGTGGCTGGCTGTTTGCCCGCAGACAAAATCGTCCGCTTAAACGCTTACAAAAAGCGGCGGTAACCGTGTCTAAAGGCGATTTCCCACCGACGTTACCATTGATTGGTTCAACCGAAATTGTTGAAGTTACTCATGCCTTTAACCAAATGGCCAATAGCATGAAGCAGCTTGAGCAAGACCGCGCCTTGCTAATGGCAGGGATTTCACATGATCTACGCACGCCATTAACTCGCATACGCTTAGCGTCAGAAATGATGGTAGAAGACGACCAATATTTGAAAGAAGGCATTGTCACTGATATTGAAGACATGGATGCGATTATTAATCAATTTATTGCTTATATTCGTAACGACCAAGAAGGCATACGTGAACCCGACCAAATTAATCGTTTGATCCAAGAAATCAGCCAACAAGAGTCACACCGCGAAGGCACCATTGAGTTATCTCTGGCTGACTGTCCCGAAATAGCCATCAATAGTGTGGCGATAAAACGCGTATTAAGTAACTTAGTCGAAAACGCATTCCGCTATGGTAACGGGTGGATAAAAATCAGCTCATATAATCAAGGTCAATACTTGTGCTTTAGTGTAGAAGACAATGGCCCTGGTATTAATGAAGACCAAGTTGAACAGCTCTTTCAACCCTTTACTCAAGGCGATACCGCACGTGGCAGTGTTGGTTCAGGCCTAGGACTGGCGATTATTAAACGCATTATCGACCGTCATCACGGCAAAGTTAAACTGTCTAATCGCCCTCAAGGTGGCTTAAAAGCGCAAGTGTGGCTGCCGTTAATCGACAAAAACCTCTACAACTAACAACGGCCATATTTCACCACCCACATGACTCAACTCATAGATAAAGTGAAGTCACGAAAGACTGTAACATTAGTGCCATAAAATACACATATTGGCATTTATGTGAACTCATTTACCTATGAAGATATCAACCCTATCCCTTAGTGCATCCGCCTTATTATTAGTGCTTGCGGCATTGCTCGCTGCCACTGTGTTATGGAGTAACCAACAACGACAAACGAGTGAAAAATTAAACCTCGATTTACAACATATTCAACATACCTTTCAATATGATGTTCGCCGGAATATTGATAGCTACTTACAAACAGGGCAAAGCAATTATCTCGAACAAGCCCGTAGTGATATAACCCGCATAACCGTCAATATTACCCAGTTACATTCTGCTCACCCGCAGCTTGATAGTGCTTCACTGACCACCTTAATGACTCAATTAATTGGCGACTTAGACACTAAATACCGTGCAGCAGGAAAACTGGCCGGTAACCCACGCCAACTACTGGCTTTTGCTGAATCAGAAATGCTCGATTACAGCGGTAGTTTACATCGCTATGCCCAATCAGCTCCAAATGACTCAAATACCGCGCAGCAATATCTTGCGCTTAGCCTTAAGTTACCCAGCTTAGTTTATCAATTATCACAACAGACTCAGGCCTTATTGATTGATCAAGATACCGGAGTCAGTAATAGTCTTAATTTTTCAATTAATGCCCTCAATACATGGCATGACGATTTGGAGAAGCTATCTTTGCTGGGTATTTATCGCACCGAAGAAGTGGATGAATTCGCCTTAGGTGATGACGAACCGGAACGTATTGAAACCGGTGAAACCCCACGGGCAGAATTACTCAGTTTGACCCAACGCTATAGCAAAGAAGTGAGTAATACCAAGCAAATGCTCAGCGATAATCAACAGGTACAAGCAGCGCTAATAAACGCCACCAGCCTAGTGGAACAACAACTGGTGACACTAGCCGACACGCAAGCCGTAACCGATGAACAACTTAAAATCCGTTTACAGTGGCTGCTATACACCATGGTGACATTGATAGCATTGTTTTCTATTGGTTATTTAGTATTACAACAACGTCGAGTCGTTAGCCCACTTAAACGTTTAAATCATGCTTTTTCAATGTTAAGCGAATCGAATCAACGTGAACCATTACCCGTGACCAGCCAATGTGAAACAGGCCAAATTGCGGCACACTTTAATCGCCTTTTACAGCGATTTGAACAAGATGACGAACAACAAAAAAGTAATATGGCACAGGTGTCTAACTCATTGAGTGAGCTAGTCGCCAAAATTGGTTTCTTATCAACTAGCACGCAACAAACGCAACATGTGGTACAACAAACGCAATCACAAACCGCTGATTTAATTACTCTTGCAAATGAAGTAAACCGGTCGTCTAGTTTAGTAACTGCCAGTGCAGAACAAACCATGCATGATATGCAAGCAAGCCAAAAAGAAGCCCAAGCGGTGTTAGATGCGACCGATCATACGTTAACCAAGGTCAATCAATGTAACCACTCACTAACCCAACTCAGTACATCAGTTAACGACGCGGCTAAAATTGTGGATGTTATTAGTAATATCGCCGACCAAACTAACTTATTGGCCTTAAATGCCGCCATTGAAGCCGCTCGTGCAGGTGAGCAAGGTCGTGGTTTTGCGGTGGTGGCCGATGAAGTGCGCAGTTTATCGCAACGGACTCAACAATCATTAAAAGACATAATGGCTATTTTCGAGCAACTAACCCGCTCTAACACAGCACTTAGCCACAGCGTAAACGACATCAGCGAAGCATCTGCACAGCAGAAAGGTCGAGCCCAGAGTTTGTTAGATGTTGCGTTGCAAGTACAACAGCAAGCTCAAGAGATGGCGAGCAGTGCGAACCAAGGGAGTGAACATGCTAAGCAACAGGTGGGACATCTTGATGAATTTGTCATCGCGATGGATAGCCTAATGCTGCATGCTAAAGATGCGTTTGAACAAAGTGAAACGATTGCGCTTGAGGTCAGTAACAGTGTCGATAATATTGAACAACACTTAGGCATCCGCGGATAATCAATACTGACAAATTTGCGGTATCGCTGTTTTAATCATAAAAATGGGCGCCATATTGGCGCCCATTTTACTGTACTGTTAAGTCTCTATTACTGAGACATAATATAGATTACAGTGCAGCCATTACTGCTTCAGCAGTGCTGACTTCAAATGACTTACCTTCCTCAACATTCAGTAAAGTCACCACGCCATTGTCGATCACCATCGCATAACGCTGTGAACGAACGCCACCAAAACCGGCGGTATCCATTTCTAAGCCTAACCCTTTAGCAAAGCTTGCATCACCGTCGGCTAGCATCATTAATTCAGAAGCATTTTGGGCTTCACCCCATGCTTTCATTACGAATGCATCATTAACTGCAACACAAGCAATAAGGTCAACACCTTTAGCTTTAAACTCGTCTGCAAGTACAACAAAACCTGGCAAATGAGCTTCTGAACAGGTTGGTGTAAATGCACCTGGTACAGCAAACAATACCACTTTTTTACCGGCGAAAAGCTCAGTAACATCGTGATTAACCATGCCGTCTTTTGTCAGTTGGCTTAAGGTAGCTTTTGGTAAAGATTGTCCTGTAGCGATCATAATATTTCCTTGATTATTAGAGGCTATTAACCCTTGTTAAACAGAAAGGTTACCTTGGGGAAAATACCCTACGACAACCCAAATACAAAATAGATAATACTGATTCACACAATATCGAGATCAATAACCCTAGCAGCAACCCAATGGCAATCGCCTCTGGTTTCAATAAAATCACATGGCTATAAGCCTGCCAGACCTCAGCTTGAATGTCTTTTTGTGGGGCTAATGCTATTTGCTGATAAGGACTATAACTGTGTTGATGAAAACGACTCAACGCTTCGGTGAGTGATGTATAACGTTGGTATATTGACTCAATACTTTCACCACCGGCACTAAACACCGGATCGTTATTTTGTTGATAGTGAAGGATAAGTTTACTGATGTCTCCAGCAAAAAAACGGTCTGCATCACGTTGAAATTCTGCCAAACTGAGTTTAGCTTCAAGCTGATGAGCTTCGAGTCGTTGGCCGTATTGTTCGACAAAAGCAGGGACTTGAATACCAATCAAGACACCACAAATAAACAACACTAAGCGAAAGTAATCCATTAAACGTCGTATCATGATGTCATCGAAAAATCAGTTGTAAATGAATCCTCAGAATATCACCAATTACGCAAGTAAGCATCTTGAATAAACAGATGTTAACTTACGTAATTGTGTGGCTTTTTTGAAAGTTTATGTGCCTAGCGACAAGCATCAAGGTGAGAGTGATACCTGCTTAGCATGGCTACTATCTAGGTTTACTCAACCAGTAATACCCCTTTATACATCTGCATTTGGCAATGAAACGGATACTCACCTTTGGCTAATGCTGGCAGCGAAATTACCACAGATTTATCCAGTGGTAGCTCTTCGCTAATGTCTAAGTCTGGAAATAACAAACTGGCCGAACACCCTGCTTTGTCTTGGCGTAAAAAGGTTAATTGCGTCGCGGTATTGGCCGGCACAGTTATCCTTGCTGGGGAGTAAACCCCGTCTTTAACCACAATAGCGTTACTTGCTTGATGAGTGGTCGCTTTGGGTTTATACAACCAAAACCACCAAACGATAATGGCAATTAATGCCACACAAAATAAATTAATTAATAGCATCATTCACTCCTAGTGTTGTTGAGGGCTAAAAAAGCGCAAACGATTGGCGTTGCTCACCACTGTTAATGATGAAAATGCCATCGCAGCACCAGCAACCACAGGGTTAAGTAATACGCCAAACACCGGAAATAACACCCCAGCAGCAAGCGGTATACCCGCCATATTGTAAATAAACGCGCCGACTAGGTTTTGTCTAATATTGCCTAAAGTCGCCTTACTCACCGCGATGGCATCTGCCAAACCGTGTAGCGATCCTCGCATTAGCGTTATGTCGGCACTTTCAATCGCGACGTCGGTTCCGGTGCCAATAGCAAAGCCGACATTGGCTAGCGCCAACGCAGGTGCATCATTAATGCCATCACCAGTCATGCCAACCACCTCACCTAATGCTTGTAATTCGGCCACTTTATTGGCTTTATCTTGCGGTAATACGTCGGCAAAAAAGTCATCGACACCCACTTTGGCAGCCACAGCTGCGGCTGTCGCGTGGTTATCTCCGGTAAGCATAATGACCTTAATGCCACTGCTTTTAAGCCTTGCGATGGCGGCAACAGAGTCTGCTTTAATCGGGTCAGCCACGGCAATCACTGCTGCGAGTTCACCGTCGATAGCAAAATACATTGGCGTTTTGGCGTCTGCTGCCAACGCTTGTGCTTGCTGTTGATAATCGCTTAAGACTATGCCTTTTTCGCGCATTAATTTTTCATTACCAAATAATAACTGAGTCGATTGATACTGAGCTTGGACACCAAATCCTGCAATAGCAGTAAAATTTTCAACATTGAATAAGGTTAATCCCTTATCCGCTGCGGCTTGAACAACGGCCTGTGCAAGTGGATGCTCGGAATGTTGCTCAATACTTGCCGCCAGTTGCAATACTTGTTCTTGTTCGCGACCATTGACCACGATGATATCGGTGATTTTTGGCGCGCCTTCGGTAATCGTGCCGGTTTTATCTAAAATCATGGTGGTAATAGTCGATGCCGTTTGCAGAGCTTCACCATTACGAATAAGCACGCCAGATTCAGCGGCTTTACCTACACCCACCATCACCGACATGGGTGTTGCTAACCCTAACGCACACGGACAAGCGATGATTAAAATTGTCATCGCCGACACTATGGCGTATCCCACAGAGGGTTCAGGCCCAAAATTAAGCCATACCATGGCGCTGATAATGGCAATAATCATCATTGCAGGAACAAAATAGCTCGAAATAACATCTGCCATTCGACCAATTGGCGGTTTGGAGTTCTGCGCCCGTTTAACCATAGTAATAATGTGCGCCAAAGCGGTATCTTTACCGACTCGTGTGGCGGTAAAAGTAAGTGATCCCAGTTTGTTTAATGTACCTGCGACCACATCATCATTAACACTTTTTTCAACCGGAATAGGTTCACCCGTCAACATCGATTCATCAATAAAACTACTCCCCTCAACGACCACACCATCTACGGGAATTTTTTCACCTGGTCGAACACTGACTTTATCGTTTAATTGCACCAAGGCAATATCGATATCGACCGCTTTACCATTGCGGATCACTCTAGCCGTTTTAGCTTGTAAACCAATTAAGCGCTTAATCGCTGCCGAGGTTTTACCGCGCGCCTTGACCTCTAACGCGAGTCCAAGATTGATTAAACCAATGATCATCGCGGTTGCTTCAAAATAGACATGGCGCGCCATTTCTGGCAATAAATCTGGTGCAAATACCACCACCATAGAGTAAACCCACGCAGTGCCTGTTCCGAGCGCAATTAAGGTGTCCATATTGGCACTATGATGAGTAAATGATTTCCATGCGCCAGTATAAAAATGCTTGCCGGAGAAGAACATTATCCCTAAGGTCAGTATACCAATTGCTCCCCAAACCAGCTGTTGTATTGGGTTAGTAACGGTCATGTCACCAATAAACAAACCATAAATCATCAGTGGGATACCCACTGCCAATGCGACAATAGTGTGTTTTATTAGGCTTTTATAATATATTGCATCTGCCTGTTCTTTCTCATCAATAGCATCTGCACCACCTTGATCGTTAATCAAAATAGCGTGATAACCGGCTTTTTCAACGGCCTCAAGCAAACTAGCGACTTCAACCTCTCCGGTGACCATCACACTGCGATCAGCAAAGTTCATTTCAGCCTGCTCTACTTGCGCGACTGTTTTAAGGGCTTTCTCAATTTTGCCAACACAGCTGGCACAACCTGCACCCTCTATCAATAATTGTGTTGTTGTTTGGGTATTCATCACAAAGACTCCTTATCACTAACCTGACAAGGGGTTTCATGGTTTGGATCAAATCCCTCAATCAAGTGACAAATCATGGCACCTGTAGGCGCCAATGCTGGCAGATTTTCCCACTCACTTACGGCTTGAGTCAGCTTATTACGTAGCTTTAACGTTTCATTAAACAGTATTTCAGTTTCGGCCAACTTTTGGCTAATAAGCTGCTTCACCATGGTACAAGCGCTTTCACCGTGATCAGTTTTGGAAAAAATCACTTTAATTTCATCCACCGAAAAACCTAAGTTTCTGGCACTCATAATAAATCGCATCCGCGACACTTCTTTGTCACGATAGTATTTATAACCATTGCTAGGCGATTTTGTTGGTGCGAGCAGGCCGATTCGGGTGTAAAAACGAATTGTGTCTGTGGTAACACCCAATAACGTTGCGAGTTCACTGACTTGCATAATCACTCCTTGGGGTAACGACTGTATTAAATAATAAGATCTACATAAATAAATCTATTGAGTATATGCAACGACTGTAAACCTATGTCTTACACCTATGTCAAGTGGCCAATAACCCTGAAAATAAAAAACGCCAATATGAACACTCATGTCGGCGTGGATACTTGATATATAAATAATCTAATGGTGAGTGCAAACTGCGTGGGCACTTAAGCTATTGGCACATTCGCTGATAAATTATTGATCCCAATCGGGGCTAAAGTCAGGCGCCGCCACACGATGATTTCGGTCTAACTTATCGATCGCCGCCATGTCTTCAGACGGAAGCGATAACGCTAATGAGGCAATATTAGCTTGAACATTTACCAGCTTAGTTGACGATGGAATAGTGACATAACCTTTTTGGCGCATCCACACTAATACCGCTTGGGCGGGTGTCATTTGGTGTTTCTTCGCAATCGCGACAATAGTGTCGTCGGTTAATACCGCACCATAGGCAAATGGCATATAACCAGTCACCATAATATTGTGCTGCTGACAAAATTCGACCAGTCGGTTATTTTGCAAATATGGATGTACTTCAACCTGATTAGTGAATATTGCGTCGGTACCTAAAATCTCAATCGCTTGTGTAACCTGGGCCATAGTGAAATTAGACACGCCAATGTGTTTCGCTAAACCAGCATCTTGCACCTCTTTTAATGCCAGTAAATACTCTCGCATAGGTACTGAATCATCGCGTAACGGCCAATGTATCAGTAACAAATCCACATAATCGGTTTGCAATAAAGCCAAGCTGTCATGCACGCTTTGAATAAGTTTGTCGTGGGCAAAACGATCCGTCCACACCTTAGTGGTGAGAAAAATATCAGCTCTTGCGATACCCGATGCTTTAATTGCATCACCAACTTGTTTCTCATTGGCGTAAATCTGAGCGGTATCAATGTGGCGAGAACCCTGCTTTAGCGCCATTAACACTGAATCAAATGCCAGTTGATCTTTAAGTCTGAAGGTACCTGTGCCTAACAATGGAATAGTGGTCATATTGTCTTCCTAAAAACGGTATCTGAACCAACACTGTGCGCCAACTAACAACAGAAATAAACCGTCAACCAAGCAAATCTGTTTTGCTCAAACTGCAAATATCTACACACGATTAAATTGAGCCCTTAGTTATAAGGTTAATCTTGGTTGAATAAACTCAATAAATGCAGAAATACGTCGCGCCACAATAGACGATTTGTAATACACCGCATTCACTTGTTCACGTTCTATGTGAGTAAACTTCTCCGACTGAAGTATGGGCACTAACCGACCCGCCGCGAGATCATCATTAATCATAAAACCTGAAAGACACGCAATGCCATTACCTGCCAGTGCTAGTTGACGCAAGGTTTCTCCATTGCTGGTGCTGATGGTAGGGGTAATAACATCGTAACCTTTTAGCGGCCAGTGATTCAATATTTTAGGTTCGGTAAACCCAAGTAACTCGTGGCAAGCCAAATCAGACACTTTTTGTGGCACACCTCTACGCGCTAAATACTCAGCGGAGGCAACAATATGTAAGGCACTTTTACCTAATGGTCGAGCATGCAAGGTTGAGTCTGCCAGCTTACCGATTCTAATGGCCACATCGGTACGCTTTTCAAGTAAATCGACATAGCCCTCGTTCGAGGTCAATGCTAATTCAATGTCTGGATAAGCGGCTCGAAAATCTTTCATCAAAGGCACTAATTGATGAAACACAAACGGACTTGCCGCGTCCACACGCAAACGTCCTTGTGGTAGTTCACCACGACGTACGAGTTCATCTTCTGCGCGTTGTAATTGTTGTAATCCACCCCGAACAGATTCGACAAATTGGCGGCCTTCATCGGTTAACTCAACACGCCGAGTGGTACGATTGAGAATGGTGACCCCGAGCTGTTGCTCTATTTTACTTACCGCACGTGACACTCGTGCAACCTGAATATTGAGTGCGTCGGCCGCCGCAGAAAACCCGCCACTATCGACCACCATCAGCAATATATCTAAATCATCTGAACGCGTAAGCATGCATACCTCATCTTGTGCTGTGTCGATCTAAAGAGTCGCTCTAACATCATTTTTTATTGCATTTATAGCAAAAGTCATTTGCTAAACATACTGTTTTTAACAACGTAAATCTAATCAATAATGACGCCCATCAACTGACTGACACATTTATCGCGACGGTAAATCCTAGCGACAACCTAAGAGGAACACATTATGCCGTTAGCTTTACTCGCATTGACGCTTAGCGCCTTTGCTATTGGAACCACCGAATTTGTCATTGTGGGATTAATCCCCACAATGGCACAAGATCTGAACGTATCATTACCATCGGCTGGCTTATTGGTCAGTCTTTACGCATTAGGTGTCGCCATTGGCGCACCTGTACTCACCGCATTAACCGGTAAATGGAATCGCAAACACGTATTGCTGGCGGTAATGAGTTTATTTGTTGCGGGT
Organism: Shewanella sp. BF02_Schw; assembly: GCF_014596695.2. Taxonomy (NCBI): domain Bacteria; kingdom Pseudomonadati; phylum Pseudomonadota; class Gammaproteobacteria; order Alteromonadales; family Shewanellaceae; genus Shewanella; species Shewanella sp. BF02_Schw. The sequence goes on along the minus strand of NZ_JABKAW020000004.1, from coordinate 31,630 downwards.
AATCTATTGGCTTGGCAAGCGCCCGGTTACGAAACCTTAATCGCTGCACGCATTATCACTGGGTTAGCCCACGGAGTATTTTTCTCTATTGGCTCAACCATTGCCACTGGGTTAGTACCCAAAGAAAAAGCCGCCAGTGCGATTGCCATTATGTTTACGGGGTTAACTGTAGCCTTAGTGACAGGCGTCCCTTTGGGCACCTACATTGGCCAAACCTTTGGCTGGCAAGCCACTTTTTTAACTGTCGCAATTCTTGGGTTTGTAGCCTTGATAGGCAGTAGCTTGTTGGTTCCTAATAATTTACCTCAGCCACCCGCGGCAAAATTATCATCGCAATTAAAAGTACTCACTCAACCACGGTTATTACTGGTCTATGCCATTACCGCATTAGGTTATGGCGGCACATTCACGGCCTTTACTTTTTTAGCTCCCATTTTAGAGCAAGTGTCTGGTTTTGAATCTCAATCTATTGGCTTAATCATGTTGGTGTACGGGGTATCGGTCGCTATTGGTAATATTTGGGGCGGAAAAATGGCCGATAAAATGGGCCCAATTAAAGCGTTAAGTATTATTTTCAGCGGTCTTGCGACCATATTAGTGATATTTAACTTTACTGCGGTTAACCCTATTGCCGCTGTGATCACCATTTTGGTCTGGGGCGCATTTGCATTTGGTAATGTACCTGGGCTACAAGTTTACGTAGTTTCCCTTGCACAGAAGTACACACCCGACGCCGTTGATGTGGCTTCAGGATTAAATATTGCCGCTTTTAATATCGGTATTGCACTTGGGTCTTGGGGTGGCGGGCTGATTGTGGCTAACGCTGGCCTAATGCATACACCTTGGGTTGGTGCGGTGATTGTGGTTATTGCCCTAGCATTAACACGTTTCAGTGGCTCACTAGACAAGAAAACTAACGCTAGCAAGAATGCTCAAGTGAGTATTCAAGCGAGTAGTTAAAAGAATAGTTAAAAAAATAGTTAAGCAACGACATCAACGCTGATATTCAACATCACGATGGGATCGATAAGCACCAATGTGAGCTCGTATCTGCGATCTCACATTGGTCGCTATCATTGTGCTCACATTCAGATGTTATAAACCCCAATCGGCTTTAGGTAAATGCTCCACAAACCAGTCAAATGCACGGCCTTGATGGTCTTTATGCCAAGCAATGTACAAACTTTGATTCGGTCTTGGAATTGAACACATTTTTTCAATCAACTCACCACTATCAAAGTAGCATTGCACCATGTGTCTGGGTACAAAACCAATACCTAGTCCTTGTAACTGTGCTGCTATCTTGGTTTCCATGGTGTTAACTTTAATCACTTGTTTGCTTTTAAAAAGGCCACTACTGCGAGTAGGTAAAAGTTGTGATGTATCGGCGACCACCACCGAAGCATAGTCAGTTAGTTTGTCGGCTTCTAATACGCCATCAACAAACGCCAATGGATGATATGGCGCTACGGCAAATACAAATTCAATTTCGCCTATTTTATGGGTTTGAAATACACCTCTTGGTAACTCACCAGACGCACCAATCACAATATCGGCGCGTCGGCTGTGCAATGCATCCCAACCACCACCGACGGCTTCAACATCGACACTAATGTCGACCGAGTGTTCTAGCTGATTAAATTGTTCAATTAATTGAAACAACGTCCCCTGGGGGATGACCGTGTCGCGTGATAGCCGAATTTCAGTTTCCCAACCAGACTCTAATTGCTGCACAGAATCAACCAACCGATTGGTGGCTAACAAAATCTGCCGCCCTTGCTCTAACACAATTTTACCTGCTGGCGTCAGTTGTGCTTTTTGCTTTGTGCGGTCAAATAACGCCGTGCCCATATCATCTTCAAGTTTTTTGATGGTGTAAGTCAGCGCTGACGGTACTCGATATAACGATGCCGCTGCAGCAGCAAAGCTGCCCTTACGTTCAATCGCATCTAGGGCACGTAATGCGTCAATAGTAATCGGATTTTGCATCAACTCTCCATATTCAAATAATTTGAACCTTTACGTCAGTTTATTCCGATTTTTTATTCAATCAAGTCTCAATATACTTCTTATCAACCAGTGAGACAGGCTCACTAGAAACAATTAATGTTTAAATTTATTGAGGATATATACCATGAAAGCACTCGTTAAACGCATCACGAACTCTACTGCAGGTTTTAGCACTTTGGCATTACGCTTACCTGTTGGGATTATTTTTATGGCTCATGGCGGGCAAAAACTGTTTGGTTGGTTTGGCGGTTATGGCCTTGAAGGTACAGGACAGTGGATGGCATCGATTGGGATTGAGCCCGGCGTGTTAATGGCTTTCTTAGCCGGTAGCGCTGAATTGGTTGGCGGACTGTTCATCTTATTGGGTTTATTGACTCGTCCAGCAGCGGTTGTATTAGCATTCACCATGATTATCGCCATTGCTAGCGTACATATTAGCAACGGTTTATTTATGGCAAACAACGGTTATGAATTTGCGTTAGCACTATTGGCTGCCAGTGTGTCACTTGCACTATCAGGTTCAGGCAAAGTCGCGCTAGATAAAGCCATTGTAAGCAAACTGTCTTAATTTTCCGTACTGATCACTTATTCATTAAACGATAGGAACAACATTATGATTACCTTACGTCATGCAAGCGAGCGCGGAATAGCCAACTTTGGTTGGTTAGACAGCAAACACAGTTTTTCATTTGGCAGCTACTATGATCCACAACACATGGGCTTTTCAGCACTGCGAGTGATCAATGACGACAGTGTCACTCCTGGTGCCGGATTTGCCACTCACGGCCACCGTGACATGGAAATTATCAGCTACGTACTTGAAGGCTCTATCGCCCATAAAGACAGTGAAGGCAATGTTGAAGTGTTGCCTGCAGGTGAGTTCCAATTAATGTCTGCTGGCAGTGGTATTACTCACAGTGAGTACAACGCATCCGCCACAGAGCCACTGAAGTTTTTACAAATTTGGATCCAGCCAAATGCTTTAGGTAATACACCAGGATATCAACAAAAAAACTTTGGTCAAGCAGTAGGACTAACCACGATTGCTACGCCAACGGGTGAAAACGGAACCTTGCAAATCAAGCAAAATGCGACATTGTCACAACTGATTTTGGCGCCTAAATCTGAAATAACCTATCAGATTGCGACTGACCGTAAAGTGTATGTTCATCAAGTCGCTGGCGAGCTCAATATTGAAGATCAACAGCTAAAAATAGGTGATGGCGCTAAACTCACCGACATGACCACGGTGACCTTGGTTAATCCATCGGACACTCAAGCAACTGCACTGATTTTTGATTTACCCTAGATGAGGTTAGTTGATAATTAAGCCTGTGATAGTGTTCCTTCATAGGCTTAATAGCTTCAACTTTATACCCATTCCATTATCCATTAGTAGGAGTAACGTTTTTTGCCATGGCTGGTTGCGACCGAGGTGATACGCTTAGCTTACTGACAGTCCATAAACACACTGCCGTTACCAGCATCATGCCAACTTGGATCCCGATGACACCATGATAACCGTTTTGCCATAACGCTATTATTTGCTCAGAAAATAACAGCCAATCTGCAACAATCGTGATGATTAATATGCCACTGGTGATTAACAACAACTGGCTGAGATGACGCTTAATATCAGTCACTTTTATACTGCACAACATAACGAGTAATAGTGACGTTACAAAACACCCCACTAACCATTCACCTCGTCCAGATAGGGTTGCAGGTAATAGTCGTTCACACAAAAATCCAACTGCTGTCGCCACAATAATGCCACCGCAGCCACCAATCGTCATCGCGGTTACGATAGCAATACTGCGCGGTGAAGATTGGCGCTGAGCACTGCGCTTATTTATCCATAACATATTGCCGGTAACAATCATCGCACTAATAGCCATCGCCAAAATAAAGTACAAAATACGGATATCTAAGCCGGCAAAGTTACTAAAATGCAATGTCACTAGTACATCTCTACCCTGGCGGAACACATTGTAGTTATCGGCATTAACCTTATCCATCACAGTGCCATCCTGCACCCGATAGGTCACTTCATCTCGTTGAGCAAAATTAACCGTATCGGTACCACGCACTTGTACTAAGGCATTTTCAGCACCGTAATGGTGGAAAATAATATTACGTAACTCAAAATTCGATTGCTGTGTAGTGTGTTCAATTAAAGTAAACGCATTGCTCATATCCAGTGACGTTTCACTTCGCGGTTCGCTGCTACGGTTAAGACCGGCATCGTTAAACAATGCTTGTCGATCGCCCTGATAAATAAACACCACAAAAGCCAGCTGAAACACTATGGCCAAGTTAAGGATCAAGCCGCTTAGGGCATACATCAAGGTAAAAGGCAGTGTCATCACCCCTACTACGGTATGGAGATCGAGTAATTTATCCCGGCGCTGTTTATCAACGCGATACAAAAAGAAATGTTTCAGTAATTTACGCGCATGGATAAAAATGCCAGACACGAGTGCAAATAGAAAAATCAGCGTCACGACACCAATAAGATAACTGCCACCGGGTAGATCGAGGTTGTAATGCAGACGGTACATAAATTGCGATAAGTAAAAGTCATCTTTGCCCGCTACGGTTTCGCCGCTTTTAGGATCGACCAATATCGCCATCGACTGGCGGTCCGATTGCGGAGCATCTCCAAACACATCGAAGTAAAAAATATAATAAGGTACTAGCTCAGTCGGCATATTTATTCGAAAACGGCCAGCTTGATCTACTGGGTATTCAGCAAACTTTTGCTGTACCAGTTTCGCTAAAGGAATATCTGCTTGGGTATTATCGACTGGATGATGAGGCGTAATGGCCCACTGGGCGATTTCATCGTGAAACAAGGTCACCGCGCCAGCCCAAAATACCAAAAACAGTAAAGGTGAAATAATTAACCCAAGCCAACTGTGGGCTTCGATGAGATTTTTAATGACTTTGTGCTGTACCGGAGAATCAGATTTCATTGAGTTATTCATGACTTAGGTTTGAAAAAAAATAGTTAGTTTTGCGAATAAAATAACAACGTATTGATAAGACTACTGGCCACAAGCCATTTGGCGCACACGACACTCGCCGCTTTTGCGCTATTGCGGCTATAACAAAATGTCATCACCCCAACCCACACACAAAAACCCAGCATTAGCCCAACGAATAGTTTTACATCTACAGCAGCCGGTAATATTCGAAAAACAATGAGCATTAAACTGATTGCCAGTAATAACCCCCATAAAAATGCAGCAATAGATTTAGGCCACACGGTTATTTAACCCCAACAAGGAGGATACTGACAAACAACGCAAAGCCTAGCGAACTGACCCAGATGCTACGACCTTTATAGTGCGAGGCCACCAGCACCAGTAGTATCCACATGGTCATCATGCAAATCAGCACCACTAAACTGGCGACGAATACACTGTAAGTATGGCTAAACCCCCACACTGCAAATAACACCGCTAAACCGCATAAGCACCAAGCCAGTAATTTGGGAAAAGGTAAACTAACAAGCTGCTGTTTGTCAGATGCCAAATAGGCAAACAAGCAACCAAGCCATAAAGAAGCTACACTGACAAGTTCCATCTATTTCGATCTCCGGCCATTTAACGCAAATGATAATGATTTGCATTAATTATCCAGAATATCTTTGCCAAATACAAGTTGATTGTGCTCAAGCCTTTAGAAATAGCAGTTTGAATGTGCTCTAACAGCGCTGTAACGATATATTGTGGCTTAATCATGGTTATGGAAATTATCATGGTCAACAATCATATCGAGGGAAAACAATCGCCGAGGCAAACAACCACAATATTAAATAGCTGTTTGGCGATGAAATAAGCTGATCACCGATGAGCAAATAGTCGATAAACATCGACATAAGCCTTAATGGCTAATAACCACTTTTTCATTAATGTATCCAACACTTTATGAATCTGGCATTGGCGCTCATTTTAATCATAGATCACTAAGATTAACGCAACATAGTAGCAACCTTGAAAACTCTGGATTAACAGTGGATTAACTAAAGCTATTTATTTAACAATCCTCATGTTACTCGTCTGCACAGTGCTGTATTATTTTATTCTAATACAGTAAAAGATCCGTCAATATCAATGCTGGACAAAGGGCCATCCCTTGCTTAGGATTAATATTTGACCAATCACAATAATAATACAAAGTCGAACAGGGAATGTCAGATGAAATATTCCCTTCTCTATCTCATTTTTTATTTAAAATAAGGCAATGTAATATGCTAAAGCGCATCGTTTACAGCGTATGTGGCGCAGCTATTGTTGGACTAGCTATATTCAGTATATATGCTTGGCACCCTGCAATTGATCCCGTCGAATCAACTCAAACAGATTATTCTCCACACGTTATCGAACAAGGTAAAATGCTTGCTTCTGCAGGCTATTGCAGTACTTGTCATACACCGCCAGGTGGCACTCCTTATGCTGGTAACTATGAAATGCATACTGACTTTGGCACCATTTATTCAAGTAACATCACTCCAGATGTCGAAACCGGTATTGGTAGCTGGTCTCAAGCTGCTTTTGCTCGCGCCATGCGCACGGGTGTGAGCCGCGATGGACATCATTTATTGCCTGCGTTCCCTTATGAACACTTTAATAAAATGACCGACGATGACATTAACGCGATTTATGCTTACATCATGACGTCTGTTCCGGCGGTTAACCAAGCAAAAAAAGACAACGGCATTCCGTTTCCGCTCAATATAAGATGGTTTCAAGCGGGTTGGAAACTGCTGTTTGCTGATACCCAATCTTTTGAGGTCAACAGCCAACAATCTGCCGAATGGAATCGCGGTGCTTACTTAGCGGAAGGTATTGCTCACTGTGGTGCATGTCATACTCCACGTAATGCATTGGGCGGCGAAAAGTACGCACAAATGTACCAAGGTGCCGCCATTGATGGTTGGATAGCACCATCGTTAACCTCTACTAGCACTTCGCCTATCCCATGGCGTGCACAAGACTTTTACGAATACCTTACAACCGGTAACTCGCCTTACCATGGTAGCGCGGTAGGTCCAATGGCGCCGGTTATGCACAAGGGCTTATCAGCTCTTCCAGACAGCGACATAGAAGCCATTAGTGGCTACTTTGCTGAAATTGCCCGTACCAATAACACCGACGATCCAGACTCAAGTAGCACGTTACAAGCAGCAATAGCGGCACAACATCAACAACCGGATCTGCGGATTGATGAAGGTGCACGTTTATATGCGGCAGCTTGCCAAGCATGCCACTACAACAGCGACCAATTAGTTAAAGGCCGCCCATTAATTACTATCGGCTCGGCAACACATCTTAATGATCCAACTAACCTGATTAACGTAATACTGGATGGTGTGCGCAGCGATCAAGGGATTAGCGGCGTTGTAATGCCAGGCTTCCGTGATGCACTTAGCGATGAAGACATTAGCGCAATTGCAGCTTATTTGCGCCAAACAGCTGGGGAAAACACCTGGCCTAAATTACAACAACAAGTGGGCGAGATCCGTAATCAACCCCGATTTGAGCACTAACTTCACTGGAGAAGTGACAATGGCAAAATTTATTTTAAACGGCAAACCGATGACTGCCGATGTAGAGAGTGATACTCCTCTACTGTGGGTTATTCGTGATGAACTGGACATGACTGGCACCAAATTTGGTTGTGGTATTGGTACCTGCGGTGCCTGTACCGTCCATGTTGGCGGCCGAGCTACACGTTCATGTATAACCCCTATATCGTCAGTTGAAGGAGCCGAAATCACTACGATTGAGGGGCTTTCTGAAAAGGGTGATCATCCATTGCAAATTTCTTGGCAAAAACTGCAGGTACCACAGTGTGGTTACTGCCAGTCGGGCCAAATTATGCAAGCTGCAGCACTACTAAAAGACATTCCTGAGCCTTCAGACAAAGACATTGACGCTGTGATGGGCGGAAATTTATGTCGTTGTATGACCTACGTTCGTATTCGCAGCGCCATTCATGAAGCAGCAAACGCAATCAAGGAGAGCAACGATGAGCAGACTGCCTAAACGTGGATCGGTGGGTATAACCCGCCGCGGTTTTTTAATTGCCATGACAGCGGTAGGTGTCAGCTTTGGTTTTCCTCGCCATTTGATGGCGGCAATGGATCCTGCTAGCCCTGACGGTAAAGTACTCCCAAGCGAAGGTGACATTTACGAACCGTCTTTATGGTACTCAATCGATACTGCCGGCAAAATTAAAGTCAACATTATGCGCTCAGAAATGGGCCAACATGTCGGTACCGCTATTGCTCGTATTCTTGCTGATGAACTGGAAGCCTCATGGGATGATATTGAAATTATCCATGTCGACAGTGATCCACGCTGGGGTTACATGGTTACCGGCGGCAGTTGGTCTATATCACAAAGTTGGCCGGTTTACCGTCAAGCCGGTGCTGCGGGTCGTACAGCGTTAATTGAAGCTGCAGCTAAAAAATGGGGTATTGCCGCTAAAGACTGTAAAGCCAGTAACGGTAAAGTTATCTCAAGTAAAGGCGAGCTGTCTTACGGTGAATTAGTCACCATGGGCCTAACGCGTCAGTTTACTGAAGAAGAACTGAAAACCTTGCCGCTGAAGCCTAATGCCGATCTTAAACTGGTTGGCCAACAGGTGACCTCTCTTGATATCGCCAACAAGACCAACGGTAAAACCATATTTGGTATCGATGCGAAAGTTGATGGCATGGTGTACGCCAACCCTATTTTACCCCCTACTCGTTATGGCTCTAAAGTAGTTAAGTTTGATGACTCTGCAGCAAAAGCAGTAAAGGGTTATCAGCAAACTATCGTACTAGAAGATGCCAGTGGCAGTGTACCAGGTTGGTTAATGGTTATCGCCAGCAGCTTTAATGCGGCCCAAAAAGCCTCGAAGCTGGTAAAGGTGACATGGGATGCAGGTAAAACGGCCAACGTGTCTGAAGCAGACATTATTGCTCATGGTAAGCAATTACTTGGCGACCAAACCAAAGGTAGTATTTTAGACACAGGCAATTCTGACACTGGGCCTGTATTTGCGAGCGCGAAAAGTACCATTGCAGAAGAATATATCACCAGCACAGTACTCCATGCGCAAATGGAACCGCTTAATGCACTGGTATTTAAAAACCAAGACGGTATATGGGAAGTGCATTCAGGTTGTCAGTGGCAATCACTTACTCTACCCGTATTAGCCACGGCATTAGGCGAAGAAGAAGCTAACATTGTTATTCGTAGCTACATGTTAGGCGGTGGCTTTGGCCGCAGACTTAACGGCGATTACACCATTCCTGCGGCGTTGACCTCTAAAGCATTAGGCGGTAAACCGGTTAAAATGGTGCTGATGCGTCCACAAGACATGTTATTTGATAGCGCGCGTTCTGCATCAGTTCAACAACTCAAAATGGCATTTGATGATAAAAAAGCGGTTACCGCAATGGAACATCACGCCACAGCAGGTTGGCCAACTCAAGTATTAGCGCCAGGCTTTATGCCTAAAGGCACCAATGGCGAACCGTATGATCCGTTCTCGATTGCCGGAGCAGACCATTGGTACACTGTTGGTGCTCAAAAAGTACGCGCGGTATCGAATGATCTGGCCATTGCGACCTTCAGACCAGGTTGGTTACGTTCTGTTGGACCGGGTTGGACAAGCTGGGCAGTTGAAAGCTTTATGGATGAAGCTGCCCATCACGCGGGTAAAGATCCATTGCAGTTCCGCCTAGACATGCTCATTGCCGAAGGCAGAAATGCTGGTAGCACACCCGTTGCTGAAGGTGGCGCGGCTCGCCAAGCCGCAGTATTGAAAAAAGCTGCTGAGATGATTGGCTGGGGCACTCCGCAAGCCAAAGACACAGCGCTTGGCATTGCATCAACCTTTGGTCAAGAACGTGACATGCCAACATGGGTATCGTGTGCAGTACAAGTTCATGTCGACAAAAGCAACGGTATTGTCAATGTGCAAAAGCTTTATATTGCCATCGATGCCGGTATTATTGTTGACCCTAATGGTGCTGAAGCTCAGTGTCAGGGCGCGGCATTGTGGGGATTATCGATGGCCTTGTATGAAGGTACTGAACTGCTTAATGGTCAGTATAAAGACTCAAACTTCGATACCTATACCCCGCTGCGCTTAGGCCAAACTCCAGAAGTTAAAATCGAGTTTATCACAAGCAAAATGCCACCATCTGGATTAGGTGAACCGGCAGTAACCCCTGTTGCTCCAGCGATTGCCAATGCAATCTACAATGCAGTCGGTGTACGTTTACGTAAAATTCCGATGAAGCCTAGCGACGTGAAAAACGCGTTAACTAACGCGTAATTTATCTGCTTTAACAGCCCAGTCTTAGCGATAATGACTGGGCTTTTTTATGCTTGCTGTACCTCATCGTTATCATTCTTTAGGCTGAGGGATAAATAATTTTATTTCCCCCTACTCGATTTAAAAAATGTCAATAAAAACAGTGGACAAGCTTTGTCCATCCAGCAGCAGAGTCATAGCACCGGTTAGCTTGTTACCAAAAAGTAACGTTTTTCCTTTATAATTATGCCCAAGTATCGTCACATTGTTGAGTATCCTATGCCGCAAAGTCCACCTGTCAATTTAGAGCCCATCCTCTTGGATGCATTAAAACTCACTCCAAATTGTTTCGGTGTACTCAACCAAGATAAAGAAGTTATCTACTGTAATCAGCACTTCGCCAGCATCTTTGGCACTACCACAGAAGATGCTATTGGCAAAAAATCAGGCGATTTATTACGCCACGCTTGGGAAACTAAGCAAGGCGTTATTATCAATACTGATGATTTTGAACAATGGCTGGAAAATCTGCATAAACTGCATTCAGAAAAGGCTCTAAACCAGTATGAAACAGATCTGTCTGATGGGCGTTGGTTTAAAATGACCAGGATTAACTTAAACAGTGGTTACACCATTATTATGGGCGCAGATATCACCAACCTAAAACAGGCACAAACATCACTAGAACAAGCACATCAACAAATCGAAAGTTTAGTGAATACAGATCAACTAACTGAGGTGCATAATCGTCGCTCATATAACCAATTAGCAAAACAAGAATGTGCCAGAGCGATCAGATTTAACCAACAGTTATCCTTGTTGGTTATCGATATCGATTACTTTAAAGTGATTAATGACAATTTTGGTCATGAGGGCGGAGATAGCATACTTAAACAGTTTGCCCAAATATGCAGTGATTTACTGCGCCAATCAGATTCATTGTCCAGAATCGGTGGTGAGGAGTTTACCATCATCTTACCGATGACCGACGGTGAAGGTGCTATGATGATTGCTGAGCGTATTCGAGAACATATTGCCAAACACTCATTTCATACCACTCAAGCAAATAGCAACATTAAGGTTACCGTATCTATTGGCGTAAGTTCATTAACCGCCGGAGACAAGGTAATACAAGACCTTTTTAGCCGAGCAGACATGGCTATGTATTGCGCCAAACGCGGCGGCAGAAACCAAGTACAGCAAGCACAGACTGTATAACTTGGTTTCACCTTGCCGCCATTATTGAGAAAAACGTTTAAACCCTGGCGCTCATAAAATCGAGGTTAATGTCCTTCTGTAAACAAGTAATTTAACCAGCCCTGCATTCTTAATAATACCTTTCTCATTACCGCAACATGGCTAAAATGATCGGTATAAATAGCCACTTGCCCTGCGACACCTGCTGGCAATGATTGTCTTATTGCGTCATCTTCTAGCTCAATCAACACCAATACTCGACCGCGTTGAAACAACTTATTCGATGACTGTAAATTTCCGCTAAATTGAATTTCACCTTCTGCCATAGCAGGGAGTATTTTGGCAACTTTGCCTTTAAACACTTGTCCAGGCATGGCATCAATTATCACTTCGGCTTCATCACCTTCTTTAAGACGTAATAATGAGTTTTGCCAAAAAGCGCCAGCAAAATATCTCGTCTCATCTGGAATAAACGTCAGTGCTGGGCGCAAAGGTAAAGGCACAGCCATAGCGCCTTTTCGTAGCGCTAATTGAGTCACTACACCATCCGCAGGCGCTCTGACGACTGTTTGCTGTAAGTCATATTCAGCCTTAGCGAGTTCAGCTTGTAGGCCTGCTACTTTGGTATTGACGCCATCAATATTCGACTCATATGCCAAACGAGTCCGCAGCCCTTCAGCTAAAGCGGCATCTAGTTGCGCTGATGAAGCTATGTATAATTGGCGACGATTGTCGAGCTCAAGCTCAGTAAACGGTGAATTACGCCCCGCTTTTTTGCGACCGTCTTCATAGCGTCGATAGACTGATTCTGTACGATCTTTATCTGCTGTTGCTTGTTCAACTTTAGCTGCCGCTATTTGAAAAGCGGCTTCAAGTTGTGGTACTTGCAGTTCTGCTTCCTTTAGCGCCGCTTGTTTTTGCTTAACCATTGAAAGGTAAGGTGTAGGGTCAATTTTAAATAACACCTCACCTTCTTTTACTGGTGTATTTGGCTTAACATTAACTTCGATAACCAATCCTTTAACTGCGGGCACAATCGGAATAGTGACAAAATACTCGCGAGCAAACCTCGAATAGGGATGGTTATAATTCATTAAAATTAATAAAGTACCAATTAATACAATTCCGCCAAGAATAGCTGTCGGCACAGTCCATTTAGTTAACGGAATTTTAAATACTTTAAAAACTGCGATACAAAATGCGGTATAAGTCAGTATCAGTAGTAAGTCCATGCTTAGGCCTCTTGTGAGTGTTCATCAGAAACGGGAGGAGTCGTGACAGCAGAACGTTGCTCTAATAGCGACAAACGATCCGTTAACGCTGTGACATGATTCATTAGCTCTTTAACTTCACCCTCGAGTATCAATTCTCGCTTTCTCGAATCACTAAATCCCCAGCCTCTATCTTCTCGATATAACGTGGCCCAAATCCATAAAAATGGCCAAATGGCATGCAATGTAAATAAGCTTACCCAACCAGCAATATGCAATGCATCTTGCTGTGGATGATTACGTTTTTTCGCAATCTCGTAAGGAATATCATGAATCGCAATAATGCCGTAAAAAATAAATATCACGACAAAAAATATAATCCCTAGCGCAAAATAATCTAAAAACATATCTGCTCCCAATTTCAATTTATTATCATCAAAGTGTCTTTACTTAAATAAACAATGAACCTATTTTTAGTATAGAACTGATTACAAAAAATACATTGAAACTGTTGCAACAACGAAGAAACTAAGCAGATTATCTATTTTATAGTCATTGCCTCCATTACTTATTTGCACGAATTAATGCAGTAATCATGGCAACTTTGACGTTATTTGTGCATAAAAAAGCCCACGTTATTGGCTAACGCGGGCTTTAGATAATGTAAGCAACAATGATTACCCCCTAGTCTGTTGCCATTTTTTGCAAAAACTCAAGTCGCTGCATTTCTTGCTCATCGGGTTGCCATGGCTCATCAGATAACGACTCAACCGCAAAATCACCTAACTGGTAGGCAGGTTCCTCACTGTGGCCGTACTGAGTTAACTCACCGGGTACTGCAGGGCGGCGCTCCAATACAAATGTACTCAGAACATAAGGGCCTTTATATTGCGCTAACCCCCCTTTATAGGCTTTAAGATCCAGCACCACAGAGCCTTCAGTCAGCTTGTCTGAGCCCGTTAGCAAGGCAATCGGCTGCTTATCTGCTGTATATAGATTGGCCCGTAAACGATAATAACCCGCTTGATCAACATCCAATTTAACTGGTATCAACATATCACTGCCTTCAGCGCGGATATCCTCCACTCCGGTTATGGTTGCCGTAGGATGACTATATTCTATGCCTGTTTTTAACGTTTGTTTTTTGCCCTTAGCGCTAAAGGTAACACTGACCTCCATTGGACCATTCCAATCGTCTTCAGCATTCAGTTGTATCGCCCATTTTCCATCGGCACCTAGCATGGTTCCGCTAATGAATGGCTCCGATCCACTTGTAAGCTCACTACGTAATGCTGCACTTGCCCCAGCAACAAGCAAGCCATTAACGTCGAGATTAATAACCACTGGTTCAGGAAAACTAAAACGATACTTAGGCAACACTATGCTGGCACTGGCTCCATCTTGGAGCTGCACCGGCTGAGGAATGTAAGCATTGGGGTTAAGTAAGTGCGTATCATCAACCGATAAAGGCATTGAGTAAGATGGCAACTCAAGTTCGCTAGCATAAGCCTCTGCCATAAGCTGAAAACTATCACTGATCGGCTGTGGGAGCTTTTCAACCACGGTCATCGTTTTAGTTTGCATGTGTTTTACTACTTTCAGTTTGGTTGGCGCTGTATCATCTTGCTCGATAACGGCAGCACTCTGAGGTGGCTCAAGTGCCGACTCAGAAGTGTAAACCCAAAACCCTACTGCCGCAGCGAGTAGGGATATTGTTATAATGATTTTTTTATATTTCATATACGCTTAGTTAGCAGCCTGATACACAAGTGCTGACATGCTGGTTTTGTTCGAATGATTAACCACTCTATAACGTGAACTAAATATCCACCAGCCACGTTTTTCATCATAGGTGCTGAATTGTAAGTTATCGCCATTGAGATAATTGGTACGACTATTAGCAGAAGTTACTTCATCTTTAGCGCTATTTAAAATAGTGTCACCATGGCTATAACCTTCACTCATCAACATTGGATAGTGATAAGGCATAAATCCGCTCGGGCCATTAGTCGAGGTGAGCTTGCCATCAAATGCTACACTGCGCGAACAACTGTTGTAACTGCCAACGGCCGCGGCACCACAACTAGAATGGCTGGCAACAACGCCATCATCTTCGCCGGGTAAAAATGCCCCTGTCACACCGAGAAAGTCAGAGCCTGCCCCAGCAAAACGTAAACGTGGCACTCGGCTTTCGGGAAACGCTGCCAATTGGCGTGCAGTATTTACGCGTAAATCATTCAATACCCCAATATTGGATGACGATGGCAGTTCTCCTAACCATAACGACACAGCTAGTTTTAATGTTGCATCTATCAAACCTGAACCACTGGCTACATTAACCGCCAAATCAGCCAATTCAACCCCACCACCCGCGCCAGAAAAGTCAAATGTGGCGACAATATTAAGCGGCTTTAAACCTGCGTTTTGCAACCATAGCGCTTGGTTATCAATAATATAGCGCATCACTAAATCGCCAGTAGAATGGGTCACAAATACACAACCGCTGGCACATGTCCCCTCACGCGACAACTGTTGCAATTTAGGCCACACATATAGACTGGTTATTTTATTGGCAATACGCTCTTGCGATGGCCAATCAATGCGTGCATCAGCGCGATCACGCCAATATTGCGCCCAGTACTCTGCACCATTGTCAGTTACCTGTGTACCTGTCGGCTTACTTTGTAAATTATCCGGTTGAAAGCCATGCACTAACACTACTGGGTAGCTACCAACGGCTGCTTGAGCTGCGCCAGTTAATAAGCCAGCCAACAGTAAAAGTATCGATTTTGTCATTGGGTTGTCCTCTTATTTTATCTGCTGCAGCGCCAACAGCACTGTTAACAGAACTTTATTATTTTGTTACTCATATTGGACTTTTTATTACAACTCCAACATCAACATAGAGCAGAATCAAAACAATGCAACCACAAAAATTCGGCCTATTTATTGTCAAAATAGACCGAGTGTTTGAATTAACAGATAACAATTTAAACCGACTAGCATTCCGATATTTAGCGGTAGGCAATAACAACTCAAATGGGACGTTATGGTATTTGACACAGATGTTTTAAGTAATTACTCAAACTTGTAAAAAAATTTAACCGAATGTTGGCGTGGCTATCTTATGAATAATATCAATGAGTAATATCAATGAGTAATATCGATGAGTAATATCGATGAGTAAAATCGATAGCTAGAGTGGTGATAGCGTGATGTGCATTGATCCTAAATTGAATACATAAGAGCGATACAAACGACCACAACCTCTGCATACGCAGCATGGTTAAATAAATGACGGCTCTATAGTGTGTTCTAGCTATGGTTTATGGTGGCGAAAACAAACAAGCCCCGCCGATGAATATCAACAGGGCTTGGTTACTAATATCTACCTCGATGCTATCGAAATAAGTACTTATCGTTATACTTTTATAGCTATGCTTTTTTAGCTGCTATGGCTGCTTGCACTTGATTGATAGCGGTGCCACCTAATACATCACGTTTTTCTAAACACGCTTCAATCGTAAGGTTTGGATACACATCATCGCTAATCACGTTGGCAAATTTCTGTAGCTCAGCCACGCTTAAGTCTTCAATCGGCTTTTGCTCACCAATGGCAAATACCACCACCTCACCCACTACATGGTGTGCTTCACGGAACGGCATACCTTTAGCCACAAGATAATCCGCAAGTTCGGTTGCGTTAGCATAACCTTGTTGCGCCGCGACCAAAGCTTGTGGACGATTCACTTTTAAGCCCGACAATACTAATGCTGCCATGTCTAGGCAAATAGCCCAGCTGTCGACTACGTCAAACAAGCCTTCTTTGTCTTCTTGCATGTCTTTGTTGTACGCCAATGGCAAGGCTTTCATGGTCGTTAAAATACCCATTAAGCTGCCATAAACACGGCCGGTTTTACCACGAATAAGCTCTAAGGCATCGGGGTTTTTCTTTTGTGGCATAAGTGATGAGCCAGAAGTGACTTCATCGGCTAGTGAGATAAAGTTAGCTTCGCCAGAGTTGAAGAAAATTAGGTCTTCAGCCATGCGGCTTAAATGCATCATACTGATTGACGCGGCGCTGCATAATTCAACCACATGATCGCGATCCGACACACTGTCTAAACTGTTTAAGGTTGGGCGAGCAAAGTTTAACGCTGCCGCTAACGCGTGGCGATCAATCGGATAAGCGGTACCGGCTAGTGCGCCAGAACCTAATGGACATGAATCGGCACGGCTTAATGCATCTTGTAGGCGGCTAATATCACGCTCATACATTTCAACATAAGCTAGCGCCCAGTGACCAAAAGTAACTGGCTGTGCACGTTGTAAATGGGTGTAACCCGGCATAACCGCATCGACTTCACGCTCGGCTAATGCAATTAACTCTGCATGCAATGTACCTAAACGTGCGAGTAATGCTGCACCTTCTTTTTTGCACCACAGCTTTAAATCTGTGGCGACTTGGTCGTTACGCGAACGGCCCGTATGGAGTTTTTTGCCTAAATCGCCTACTTTGGCAATCAGCTTTTGTTCAACAAAGCTGTGTATATCTTCGGCGCCGTTGCTGATAATCGCTTGCGGATCGTTACCCACTTCCACCAGCAGCTCATTTAACGCTGCTTTTAAATCGATACATTCTTTTGCAGTAATAATACCGACGCTAGCAATGGCATCTGCCCATGCAATAGAGCCGACAACGTCTTGTTCAAATAAGCGGTAATCCACTGGCAGTGAGTCATTAAACAACTTGAAAAGTGCACTGGTTTCGCCCTGAAATCTTCCGCCCCATAACGCCATGTCGGTATCCTCTGTTTTGAAATTATCGTTCAATAATGTAGATAACCTGAACTCGGGATAAGAGATGAGAAGATAATATTAAAGCTCAAAATCTTAATCATTGCTCTCTATCAAACTTGTCATTTGCTTTACTAACAAGACGAATTGACGCGTCAATAGCTAGCTATTGCAAGTCGATTCAACGTAGTTAGCAAGGCAAAGGGCTGTTTGAGAGTCGTTTGTTATCCCGAGTTCAGGTTGTATAATATTCTCTTTCTTGTAATGACTCTCTGTTTGCCAAAAGTCATTATAAGAAAGGCGCTTTGCAGCGCCTTTATATCGTTGCCGTTTACTCTATTTAGTGTTTAGCGCGCGAATACGGCTCGCTAAAGAATATAAACGGATAAAGCCTTCAGCGTGTTTTTGATCGTATACGTCATCTTCGCCAAACGTTGCGAAAGCTTCTGAATACAAGCTGTTTGGCGAACGTTTTTTAACGGCTGTCGCTTGGCCTTTATACAGCTTAATCACTACGTCACCATTAACCGATTCTGCTAATGATTCTGACGCTGCGATAAGTGATTTACATAAAGGGGTAAACCAACGACCGTCGTACACTAGGTGCGACATTTGCCCAGCAATTTGCTCGCGCCACGTACGGCTAGTTTTGTCTAAAACTAATTCTTCAATGGCACGCAGACCAGCAAACATTACGGTGCCGCCTGGTGTTTCGTAACAACCACGAGACTTCATGCCCACTAAACGGTTTTCGGTAATATCGATACGACCTACACCGTGTTTGCCAGCAATGTCGTTTAGCTTCATAAGTGCAGCATATGGCGATAATGCTTCGTCATTTACATGAGTCACACGACCATGCTTAACCGCTAACGAGACATATTCAGGCTCATTTGGTGCATCTTCTGGTGCTACTGTTAATGTCCACACGCCTTTTGATGGCTCGTTCCATGGATCTTCTAACTCGCCACCTTCGTGCGAAATGTGCCATGCGTTGGCATCACGGCTATAAATTTTGGTCGCTGAAGCACTGGTTTTGATATCACGCTCTGCAAGGTAAGCCAATAAGTCTTCACGGCTACGCATTTCCCACTCACGCCAAGGCGCAATCACTTTTAAGTCTGGTGCTAATGCAGCAAAACAACCTTCAAAACGAACTTGGTCGTTACCTTTACCAGTACAACCATGACATACCGCATCAGCGCCGACTTTACGCGCGACTTCTACTTGCGCTTTAGCAATAATAGGACGCGCCATTGACGTACCTAACAAGTATGTACCTTCGTAAATAGCACCCGTTGCAATAGTTGGGTAAATATAATCAGCAACAAACTCTTCTTTTAGATCGACGATATGGCACTCAGAAGCACCTGACGCTAAGGCTTTTTCTGTTAAGCCAACGAGCTCTTCTTCACCTTGGCCGACGTCGGCACAAAATGCGATGATTTCACAGTCGTCATAAGTTTCTTTTAACCACGGGATAATAGCCGAGGTGTCTAAACCACCTGAATATGCCAATACCACTTTTTTAACACCGTTTTTTTTCACTGCATTAGACATGTTTATTTCCTAAAATCGATTACGTATATTTTCAATTTAAATAACGCCAGAGGCACTATTGACTTAATCTTTTGAATAACTTAAATAAGGTGACTAACTTAATAAGGTCACTAATACTGCATTTTGCGCATGCATGCGGTTTTCTGCTTGATGTAAAATCAATGAACCTTCGCCATCCATCACTTCATCTGTCACTTCCACACCACGATGTGCTGGCAAGCAATGCATAAAGAATTTAGCACCAGCTTGAGCCATTAGCTCACTATTAACTTGGTATGGTGCAAAACGGGCTTTAATGTCAGCAAGCGGTGTTTCATCACCCATAGAAATCCATGTATCGGTATAAATAGCATCATGGCCTTCAATGGCATTAATGTCTGCACTTAGAGTTAACTTGCCACCATTTTGCTTTGCTAACACCTGAGCTTCTGTCACGATTAGTGCATCAGGGAATGCCCCTTCAGGGCAAATCACTGTCATGGTCATGCCTAAAATCGCTGCACCATAAATCAGTGAGTGGGTGACGTTATTACCATCGCCAACATAAGCCAGTTTTGCTTGGCTTACGTCATCAAATTGCTCTGATAGTGTTAAAAAGTCAGCTAGCGCTTGGCATGGATGGTACAAGTCAGACAAAGCATTAATCACCGGCACGCTGCCATGTTGAGCTAATTGTTCTATGGTGGTGTGCGAGTATGTTCTTGCCACAATAGCATCGGCCCAGCATGAAATGTTTGTCGCAAAATCAGCTACCGTTTCGCGTTGTCCCAACGCACCATTTTGTTGGTCTAAGTATAAGCAGTGACCACCTAATTTATTAATGCCAATGTCAAAGCTGACTCGGGTGCGCAGTGATGGCTTTTCAAACAGCATCACAACGCTTTTACCATCTAAGGCGCGACGGTACTCAGCGGGATTATTCTTAATTTTTTTAGCCAGATCAATGATGGCTAAAAGCTGAGATTGAGTTAACTCTTTTATCGACAATAGGTGCTGCATATACTACTACTCCATTAAGGTTGTATTTGAGTCCCGACGGACCCACCTTTGACTAAGGTTTTTAACTGTTCGGCATCGCGCCATGAAGCAACTTGCACGGGTTTACCCATCCATTGAGCAACTTCCAATGCGGCTTCTACTTTGACTTTCATGCCTTTCTCAATCACCCCTTGGGCAACAAGATGTTCAATTTCACTTTTGTTTAAACTCTGTATTAACTGACCTTTACCATCTAACACACCCGATACGTCTGACAATAACACCAACGTACCGTTAACTAATTTTGCTAAGGCTGTTGCGGCTTGATCTGCGTTGACGTTTAACATTTCACCTTGGCTAGAAATGGCAATCGAGCTACAAATTGGCATCCAACCTTGGCTTAAAATAAAGTTTAAGTAGGTCGCGTCTTTTGGCTCAACTTCGCCTACGAGTCCTAAACGCTCATCTTTGATTTTTGCAGTAACAACATTGCCGTCGCCTAAGCTCATGCCTACGCTAACAATGCCAGCTTTCGCTGCAGCTGCTTGTAAAATTTTGTTTGAGGTACCTGCTAGCGCACCAACAATAATAGGAATTTGATCTTCTGGCGTAACACGTAAACCGTCTAATTTAACCGTTTCTTTGCCATTAGCGGTTAATTGCTCATCAACCAAACAACCACCGCCATGGACTAATATGACTTGTTGACCCGCAGCAAGCATTTCGGCTGCTGCAGCCATTAAACGCGCCATGCCCATTTCGCATTGAAGCAACGCACCACCGACTTTTAAGACTAATACTGATTTTGTAGCCATTATTTTTATTCCTTAACTAATGCGAGTTAATTACACACCGAAATGGATTTTAATGCACTGTAGACCTTGGCTAGCAGCACCTTTCATTAAATTGTCTATCGCACTGGCGACCACCAAATAACCGCTGTTGGCATCATACTTCCAACCTAAATGACAATTGGGGGTGTTAACCACATCATCAACTTTAGGGAATTGATTGTGCTTTACTGTCACTATTGGCGCGTTGTCGTACACGCTATACGCTTTAGCGACATCGGCTTCTGTAGTGCCTGGTTTTAGTTGCACGGTAATGGTTGCCAAAATACCACGCTTAAAGTTGCCTAAATGCGGCGTAAAAATAACTTCCTGACCTAAATGTGTCGCAATCTCAGGCTGATGTCTGTGACCCAATACACCGTATGGCGTAAGGCTAACTTCGCAGAAACTGGTATGTAACTGTGCTTTACGACCTGCACCTGTTACACCACTCACGGCATTAATGACTGGATACATTTCAGTTAAGAATGGTTTAAGCGGTTTTAGTGCAGTAAGTGATGCCGTAGGATAACAACCTGGTACAGCAATCATTCTTGTTTGTTTAATTTGTTCGCTGTTCCACTCTGCTAAGCCATACACCGCCTGAGCTAATACATCAGGGTGAGTATGTTCAAAACCGTACCATTTTGGATATTGCGCCACATCGGCAAAACGATATGCACCGCTTAAGTCAAATACCGCTAAACCTTGCTGGTAAAACCATGCGGCAAGCTCTAGGCTAACTGAATGCTCAGTCGCTAAAACCACGGCATCGGCTTCGGCAACAATTTTCTTTTTAGCGTCATCTGATAACGGCGAAAGCGTATAAGCCATGTGACTATATGTAGGGTAAAGGTCGGCTAATTTACGGCCTTTATCTAAACTGTTTTCCGACACATACAACCCTTGAACGCTGAAGTTGCTGTCTGCGTTAATTAACGAGGTAATTTGTGCACCGGTATAACCACTGGCGCCAATAATTGCGATGCTTTTCATAAGTTTGTTTTCTTGTTAAATAATGAGAGAAAGTGTCAGCATAGCCTATTTAGACGGGGGCCGCCTAATTTTGGACTATCGTCGCAGGAAGTTCGCGTTGATTATTGATATAGTGGTTTTAGCAGTAAGAAAGCACATGTTTATTTTCATTTCTATCGTTCTATTTATGGTGTCGGTTAATGCTGTTTGCTAGACTATCACACAATATTAATTATGCAATATATGTGAATAAGTATTTTACATATTATTTTTTAGGATAACCCATGAGCACACTACCAGATCTAAAAAGTTGTTTTACACAGCTGATTGCAGCGCCATCAGTCAGTGCACTCGAAGCAGAACACGATATGAGTAATCATGCAGTTATCAACTTGTTGCAAAATTGGTTCAGTGAGCTGGGTTTTGAATGCGAAACCCCCACGGTAGAAGACTCACGTAATAAACAGAACTTGATTGCCAGAATCGGCAGCGGCAGTGGTGGGCTTTTACTTGCGGGCCATACAGATACCGTGCCCTTTGACGAAGGCCGTTGGAGCCAAAGTCCATTTGAGATGGTTGAAAAAGACAATCGTTGGTACGGCTTAGGCACTTGCGACATGAAAGGCTTTTTTGCATTAGTACTCGAAGCATTAAAAGACATGCCACTTGATCAATTCAAACGTCCGCTGACTATTTTTGCTAGTGCAGATGAAGAAACCACCATGAGCGGCGCTAAAGCATTTGCCGACTCAAAAGTTATCGCACCTGATTATGCGGTTATTGGTGAACCCACCAGCTTAAAACCTGTCTATATGCATAAGGGGCATTTAGCCCAAGGGATCCGCGTAATTGGTCGAAGTGGCCATTCGTCTGATCCTGCTCGCGGCTTAAATGCTATTGAAGTCATGCATAAAGTCATTAGCCAATTAATGAAGCTAAAGCAGCACTTAAGCGAGAACTATCGCGAAGATGCGTTTACTGTACCCTACCCAACCATGAACTTTGGCCATATTCATGGCGGTGATGCCGCTAACCGTATTTGTGGTTGTTGTGATTTACACTTAGATATTCGCCCTTTACCGGGAATGGAGTTAGCGGATCTGGAATTAATGGTGTTGAACTACTTATCTGACATCAGTAAAGAGTATCCTGGCAGCATAAGTGTCAGTACTTTGTACCCAGGCGCAGAATCGTTTGCAGGAAAAGCAGATAATCCATGGACCAAACTCGTTGCAGAATTGTCTGGCAACGAAGCAGAAGTGGTCAACTATTCAACTGAAGCACCTTATATCAACAAACTAGGTTGCCAAACTTTAGTACTTGGGCCGGGCAGTATTAACCAGGCCCACCAACCAGATGAATTTATTGGCTTAGAATACTTAACGCCAACGGTAGAATTGATCAAAAAAATGATTTTTCATGCCTGCATTAAGTAAACATCAATAATCGGTGAAAGTTAAATCAAAATGTAACTTTTTTACGAAATAAAATTACAAAATACAGTGCCTGCGTATTGACCGATTTTGATACGCTGGGTATTGTGATGTAAGAGTTATTGGCAAAATCGTTCTTTTTTTCGGGAGTAAGTATGACAGAGCAAACGGCAGATATGTATGCGTCACTTCGATCAAATGTGGGGCATTTAGGCCAGATATTAGGCGAAACAATGCAAAACCATTTAGGTGATGCATTTTTAGAAAAAGTAGAACAAATTCGAATTTTAGCAAAAAAATCTCGCCAGGGTGACGAAGCCTCTCGCGAGCAAATGTTGGCATTATTAACCGCTTTACCAGACGAAGAACTGGTTCCTTTCGCCAAAGCCTTCAACCAATTTTTAAACTTAGCCAATATCGCAGAACAATTTCACACCATTAGCCGTAATTGCGACGAACTCGTGTGTGTGCCCGATCCAGTAGAGCAACTACTTGGACGCATGCTTGATACTGATTTAGATAAAAAAGATGTAATTAAGAGCTTAAAAAACTTAGACATCGATTTAGTATTAACAGCGCATCCAACCGAGATTTCACGCCGCACGCTAATTCAAAAATATGCGGCTGTAGTTGATTGCTTAACGGAACAAGAAAACAGCCAACTGACGGATCGCGAACGCCAACAAAGCACTCTGCGTCTGCGTCAGCTTATTGCCCAAATTTGGCACACCAACGAAATTCGTAACGAACGCCCAACTCCTGTAGATGAAGCACGTTGGGGTTTAAGCACTATCGAAACGTCTTTGTGGCAAGCTATTCCTGACTTTCTGCGTCAACTCAATGATCAAGTTGAGCAAAAGACCGGCCAGCAATTACCTATTGATGTCTCTCCGGTGAGATTTTCAAGCTGGATGGGCGGAGACCGCGACGGAAATCCGTTTGTAACGTCTCTCGTCACCCAAGAAGTACTCGATCGCAATCGTCATGCCGCAGCAAGATTGTACTTAAAAGATATTGTGAGCTTGCTTGGCGAATTGTCGATGGAACAAGCGAATGCTGAATTGTCAGCGTTAACAGATAACAGTAAAGAACCGTACCGCGATGTGTTACGCAAATTACGCTGCCAATTACGTGACACCATCGATTACCTTAATGCACGTCTTGAAGGTAAAAAACCTGACGTTGATACCAGCGAGCTAATTTGGCATAAATCAGATTTGCTTGAACCGCTTGAACTGCTTTATAAGAGTTTGACCGATTGCGGTATGAAGCTGATTGCCAATGGCCTGTTACTCGACATATTACGTCGTTTAGCGTGTTTTGGTATTCACATGTTACGCCTAGATATTCGTCAAGATGCTACCCGCCATAGTGACGTGATTGCTGAACTGACTCGTTATTTGGGCATGGGTGATTACAACCATTGGGACGAAAATGAAAAACAAGCGTTTTTACTGCGCGAGTTAACCAGCAAACGTCCACTGATCCCAACAAATTGGAAACCGACGGATGATGTCGCTGAAGTTGTCAGAACCTGCAACTTAGTCGCCCAGCAGCCTGTTAATGCACTGGGCTCTTATGTGATATCAATGGCCAGCAAGCCATCTGACGTATTAACCGTATTATTACTGCTAAAAGAAGCCGGTTGCACTAATCCAATGCGCGTAGTGCCATTATTCGAAACCCTCGCTGACTTAGAGGGGGCCGCTGACTGTATGACTTCGCTACTAAATATTGATTGGTATCGTGGTTACACCAAAGGCATGCAAGAAGTGATGATTGGTTATTCTGACTCAGCCAAAGATGCTGGTGTGATGGCAGCAGCCTGGGCACAGTATCGCGCACAAGAGCAATTAGTTGCTGTGTGTAAAAAAGCTGACGTTAAATTGATGTTGTTCCATGGTCGTGGCGGTTCTATCGGCCGTGGGGGCGGACCAGCTCATAAAGCCATTTTATCGCAACCACCAGGTTCGGTAGATGGTCGCATCCGTGTGACAGAACAAGGCGAAATGATCCGCTTTAAGTTTGGCTTACCAAAATTAGCGGTACAAAGTTTAGCGCTATATACCTCAGCGGTATTAGAAGCGACATTGTTACCACCACCGGAGCCTAAAAAATCGTGGCGTGATTGCATGCAGCGTATTGCTGAAGAATCAGTACTGCATTATCGCGGCATCGTACGTGAAGAACCGGACTTTGTTGAGTATTTTAGATCTGCCACACCAGAAGTTGAGCTCGGTAAGTTGCCACTAGGCAGTCGCCCAGCTAAACGTAAAGTTGATGGTGGTATTGAAAGCTTACGCGCGATTCCGTGGATTTTTGCTTGGTCACAAAACCGCTTAATGCTACCCGCTTGGCTTGGTGCTGGCGAAGCATTACAAGATGCGGCAGATCGTGGCGAGTTAGCATTATTGCGTGAAATGGAAGAGCAATGGCCTTTCTTTGAAACTCGTATTTCAATGCTCGAAATGGTTTACACCAAAGCAGAACCTAACTTAGCCAAGTACTACGAGCTATGTTTAGTGAAGCCAGAGTTACATCATTTAGGCGAGAAGTTACGTCAACGTCTGCAATTGGGTATTGAAGCAGTATTATCATTAACCCAAGCGACAGAGTTAATGTCACATACGCCTTGGAGCCGTGAGTCTGTTAAACTGCGCAACCCTTACATAGATCCACTTAACTTCTTACAAACCGAGCTATTAGCCCGTACACGTAGAGAAGTTGAACCGTCTGCAGATGTTCAGCTAGCACTTATGCTGACCATTGCCGGCGTTGCAGCAGGAATGAGAAACACTGGATGATAACCTTGGTTAAAACCCTTGGACTTGGATTGTTATTGTTACTAACTGGCTGTGCCAGTCAGTACAGTATCACCGAGTCTGAAATTGAGCAGTACCTGAATAAAGACATGCATTTTGAGGTAAAACAGGGCAACAAGTTAATTGGTGTATCACTTAAGCTAAATGATATGCAGGTCGTGTTGGGCGCTAAGCCAAATACTATGGCAGTGACAGCAGCAACAGTGATCACAGTTAACAACCCACTTTTGCCGATCCATGCAAAGCTGAAAACGACTTTTGAGGCAGTGCCTTGGTATGACAGTAATACCAAGAGTGTCTATCTTCGACAGTTAAACTTAGTCAAGGTTGAGTCTGAACCCGCTGATATTGAACGATACATCAGCCAGGCAACACCACAACTAATGGGATTTTTACGTAATTACCTTGAAAACCAGCCAGTGTATACCTTAGACACTCGCGACAGTAATCAAGCGCTAATGGCTAAAATGACCAAAGAAATTGCCGTACAACAGGGCAAACTGGTGGTTAAGTTTTAACGTTATAATCGTAGTAGCAGAAAGCACCTTAGGGTGCTTTTTTATTGCTTCAAACTCATCTACATGCACATCGAAAATAAAGGCTAAACATCTCAAGTATCAGAAAACTGAGCATTTCCTAATCAATCAGAACCACGTACAATAACTTGGCAATATTGGAGTGCATAATAATCATGGGATAAATGATGCCGTTAATGGATGACGTAGCAAAACTAAAAGCACAACTGGCGGAGTTTACTTCACAGCAAGGCGCTCAACAGGCCGATGTAAATAGACAATTGGCTCAGTTCAGTCAACAACTTGATGCTTTGGCCCAACAGGTACAAGCGCAAAATAATAATGAACAACCGATAGCCTTGCCTGCTGAAAACTTACATGCCCCAGTGCATGAGAGTCGAGAAAACGATTCGGGCGGCAGTATCGTAGCCGATAAACCTCAATACTCGTCTTCTGCTTGGGAGCGCCAACCATTAGATATAAGTCATTCAGCGTTAACATCATCTCTATCAGAACAACAAACTTCGGTAGTCACAAAGTCACCCGCTAGACAAAGTGCCCTAAGTGCGATGGTTACTCAATTAGCTGACGCTATCGGTGAGTTCAGTGCGTCAGCATTTGCTCCCATTTCTGGGTTAACCGAACAAGCAAAAGAATTCTATCAGCATTATCAAAGTAAAGGGTTAGGGCCTGTATTTTTGATGACGGTTGCAGGCATTATTACCCTGACATTAGGTTTTGGTTATTTACTGCAGTTTTCAATTAACAACTGGTTTTCAGAACTGGGTAAAGCGTTATTAGGTTTAGGCGTAGCAAATAGTATTATTGTTGGTGGAGTATTTATTCGGCAAAAACGCTCAGGAATGCAAGACTTCGGCTCAGGCCTAGTTGGCCTTGGGTTTATTCTTAATTATTTGTGCCTATATTTCCTTGGACCGTACTTTAATCTTATTCCTGATATTGCCTGCTTTGGCTTGTTATTGCTTAATACGATATTGGGTTATAGCTTATCGTTTAAACTCGACACCAAAGTTGTCGCGATTGTCGCTTTACTTGGCGGATCACTCGCGCCATTGATGCTACTTGATGGTGGCCAAACGCCGCTATTATACCTGCCTTATTTAATGCTTATCGGTATTTTCTCGATGGTACAAAGCCACAAATTAGCTTGGCCAATACTCATCGAAATTACCGCCTTACTCCATATAGCTTGCATACAAATACTCAGCTTATTTATTCAATTGCCGCTGTCTGTCATTGATTGGCAAACCGGCCTAGCAGTATTAATGATCAATGGGCTGTTCTACCTCTACAGTATTGCCAGCTTATTATTTGTCATCAAGTCTGCATTAACACCAAGGCTGCTAGCGGTTCCAATCGCACTTATGGTTTTTACTCTCTACACCCTAACGGAGTGGAGCATTTTTGCTGGTGAGCTATTTGCACTTAATGCATTGCTGTGTGGGTTGTTATATTGGGTAATTAAACGCGATAAAGATATTAGTGCCCTAGCCTTGGCTTTTGCCGGAAGCTTTGCTTGTTTTGCCGCACTGTTTTTACTCAGCGTCGAACTGATGGGTTTAGTGCTGTTATTAGAGGGATTATTGTTACTGTGGATTGGCTGTAAACAGTTGTTTAGCCCTATTAGAGCAGAAGCCTATGTCTTACTCGTACTAGGCATAATCGGCAGCTTTGCTAACGTCTTTGATGTGCTAGCTCTGTCACGCTATGACAATGATAGCCTATTAGGGTATCAAGCATTATTGAGCTTATCGATGGCACTTACCTGTGCAATGACTTTTGCAGCACAAAAGCTTCTTAGCCGCCATCAAGCTGATTTAATGCAATTTGAACACCTAGTAGTACGGTTTATCCGCGAGTTACTTGGAGTGCTCTATACAGTAACCTTGTTACTCATTAGCTTCTTTATCACCGAGCAATATTGGCTTAATACATTACCATTAATCAGCTTTTTACTACTGTACATGAGTGCTAAACACACCCTACGTTTTAGCGAAGTATTAGCCTGGTTATTGCAACTACCGTTATTAGGGTTAGTTATTTTTGGCATGATAGACGCTGATAGCCTTAGCTTTGCCGACCAAGCAATGAACGCTAAATTAGCCCGTTTTGAACTCTTTATCGGATTACTATTGGCGTATTATTGGTACAAAAAATATTATGCCAATGCCAAGTTAATCCACGTTGCTTACTATGTTCAGTTAGCATGTTATCTCACGCTACCATTACTATTATTGCCCAAAGTCATACGCAGCTATCCTGACTACATTGCTATCTCATTATGGTTAAGCAGTATGATGAGTCTAGGTTTGGCTTACTTTATTAATCACAAGAGTCTTCGCTATGAGTCGCAAATACTCACGGTATTAGCAACCATAGTTACAGCAGCAATGTGCCTAGCAGAATTGTGGCAAGGACTTGCTGCATTAACAATAGGATTGCTATTACTCGGATTAATTAGTGTACGCTATGTACAATTACCAAAAAAGTGGCAGCAAATTACTACGCTACAATGGCACATTGCTCCATATTATATTGCCTTAGTCATAGCCGTACTAAGTCAAACTCTCACTAACCTAATCCATCCATCATGGGCAATAACAGCGTTAATCATCTGTGGATATTTTAGTGTTATTACCGAAAGAAACACACGCATAGGTCAACATTTTAAGCAGGCCTTAGCACCAAGTTATAGCTTGGCGTATTTTGCTATTTTTGCTTGTGCCATTTTACCCATCCTATTTCACAGCGAAACACAACTCACCCTTAATATTGATAATGTTCTGACCAATTTAGCAGAGCTTGGAGTGCTGATTTTATTAGGTCGTTATTTGTTAACAGCAAGATTAGGTATTAGATCACACAGAAAAATTATCTCTTATGTCACGCTTAAGTGGGCTTGGCATGCTTTATTGGTGATAAGTTATTTACTGTGGAGCTATCAATTCGACCTAATTATTGCTGCACCAATGAGTGCAGTGCTGTTAGTTGTGCATGCTAGTGTGGTGATGTTTATAAGCTTACGGCCTCAACAAGCAAGCCTAGTCAGGCTAGCAGCATTACTATTTGCTTTGGCATGTATCAAAGTGATTGTTGTTGATATGGCGTCATTTGAATTAATTCAAAAAATCGTCGCCTTTATTTTGATTGGCGTTATTTTATTAACGGTTGCTTACTTTTATCAAAAAGCGAAAAACAGTCAATTGCCTGATGACCTTACAGCCTAGTCATTAAATCTAGCTTGCTTACACCAATGGTAAGCAAGCTAGAAATACACTTACTTGGCGAATCTAGGTATCGACGGGTAATCAACAATAACGGCTTCTTCAAGTAGTGCACGACGAAGCATATCGTAAGCAATTGCAGTACTCATACTTCTCACAAGCTGACGTGAGCGCTTTGGTAACTTGACCATTTGACTGTATACGCCATGTTTAGTTGCTAATGCTATAGCGACTGTTCCAACGGGCTTATCATCTGAGCCTCCGTCAGGGCCAGCAATACCACTAGTAGCTAAAGCATAATCACTATCAAGAATACCTCGTACGCCTTGCGCCATCGCCTCAACAGTAGCAATAGACACTGCACCATGATCATCTAAGATCTGTGGATTAACGCCCAGCACTTTCACTTTAGATTCATTACTGTACGTCACTAAACCATGATGCAAGTACGATGAACTCCCTGCAAAGTCGATCAATTGACAGGTGATCATGCCACCTGTGCAAGACTCTGCCACACTAAGACTAAAACCAGATTGGTATAATCGATGATGGATCTCTGCTGCTAATGTTGGCCGATTTTCAGCAACAACCGCACAACCTAATAAAGCTTTAACCTGCTTTGTTACATCAGGTAGCTGACGGATAGCTTTTTCACCACGAGCAAAAATCTTAATTTCAATGTGTGGCATAGATGAGCGATAACCTAACTCAATGCCTTGTGGCAAAGTGATGTCTGACAATGTATCTGCTAATGATGACTCACCGTGACCAATTGTAAGTAATTTTTCTAAAGCCGATTTTTGTTGTACACCAAACTCTTGAGTAATAAACGGAATAAACTGTTCAGTGATCATGTGCTTTAATTCAAACGGCACGCCTGGAGTAAAGAATAACCATGCGTTATTCAGCTTCACTCTAAAGCCACATGCTGTCCCAACAGGATTATCTACCATCACAGCAGAAGCTGGTAACCAAGCCTGCTTTAAATTACTCTTGGCCATTACACGATTATTACGCGTAAACCAATCTTCCAAATGTTCACGCCATTGCACATTTTCGACAAGGTCTTCACCTTTAGCTTTCGCCATGGCTAACGCAGACATATCATCACTAGTAGGCCCCAAACCACCATTAACAATAATGACATCAGCATGCTTACTGCGCTCTTGGAATGCAGCAACAAGGTCATCCATTCGATCGCCAACCGTCACTCGATGTTGCATCTCGATACCTAACTCCATCAAAGTATTCGCAACCCAAGCAGCATTGGTATCGACTATTTGGCCAGAGAGTACCTCTTCACCAGTACAAATCATTTCTAACTTCATCATTATTCCTAATCCCATGCTATTGGCACTTAAGTTAGGGGAGCAATATGTGAATGGCAAGACAATAGATCGCATTTATCCAAAATTAGCCAATAAAAGACTTAATGAATTACAACAACTCAACAGTAATATCTCAAAAATAGCTAAATTGATTATTTTGATATTGATTCAATGTATTAAAGTATTATCAAAAATGAAAGACAATACAAAATAATGTCGGAGAAATTACAAGGCCTATTGCCGCTTAATGAAACAGAAATGTCGCGGTTGATTTTTACATACGAAAAAGGCCTTTGCATTACAGCAAAAGCCTTCATCTTAAGGTGGCAGTGCGGACGCTGCTTATAATAAAGAATGAACTAGTCATCTGGCGTGACTGGTCACTTTCTATTGATTGAGAGTCAACCGTC
>NZ_JABKAW020000003.1:0-622598 GCF_014596695.2 Shewanella sp. BF02_Schw | reverse complement strand
GAAGGTGGCTATCTTGCTTGTGAAGTTATAGGTAACCAATCCTGCAACGCTAGCGCCTGTTGCATCTTCCAAGGTGAAGTTGGCCGTGCTGATCGTCAACGGATCCATCGCCTCGCTAAACGTGGCGTTGACAGCACTGTTGACCGCCACATCGAAGGCTAAATCAGCGGGATTTACTAGCGTGACGGTGGGCAGAGTGGTATCGGGTGCTGCGCTCGTGGTCCAGCTGATCACAAAGTCACTGGCCATCAGGTTGCTCGCCAAGTCCTTGACTCCGCTGGGTGCACCTTTGACGGTGACTGTGTATTGCGTACTCGGAGTAAGATCACTTGCCGGAATGAAAACCGCGTTTACGCCGGAGTAGTTCACTAAACCTGCGACCGCATTGCCGTTAAGCGTTTCATTCAAGGTGAAGTTCGCATTGGTGATCGATAGTGGGTCCATGCCTTCGCTAAACGTGACGCCAACGCTGGTGTTAATCGGTACATCTGTCGCACCGTTAGTATTGATCGTACCAGTGACGGTGGGCGGAGTGGTATCGGGTGCCGTGCCGGTGGTCCAGCTGATCACAAAGTCACTGGCCATCAGGTTGCCGGCCAAGTCCTTGACCCCGCTGGGCGTGCCTTTGACCGTGACAGTGTATTGGGTGTTATAGGCCAGCGGATCTAATGGTGAGAATACCGCACTCACGCCGGAGTAGCTCACCACGCCTGCGACCGCATTGCCGCTGGCTGCTTCCTTCAAGGTGAAGTTCGCATTGGTGATCGTCAGCGGGTCCATACCTTCGCTAAACGTGGCGCCGACGTGGGTGTTGATGGCGACGTTCGTCTGACCATTGGTATTAATCGTGCCGGTGACGGTGGGCGGAGTGGTATCGGGTGCCGTGCCGGTGGTCCAGCTGATCACAAAGTCACTGGCCATCAGGTTGCCGGCCAAGTCCTTGACCCCACTGGGCGTGCCTTTGACGGTGACAGTGTATTGAGTGTCATAGGCCAGCGGATCTAATGGTAAGAATACCGCACTCACGCCGGAGTAGCTCACCACGCCCGGAACCGCATTGCCGCTAACCGTTTCATTTAAGGTAAAGTTCGCATTGGTGATCGTTAGCGGGTCCATACCCTCGCTAAACGTGACGCCAACGCGGGTGTTAATCGGCACATCTGTCGCACCGTTAGTATTGATCGTACCGGTGACGGTGGGCGGAGTGTTATCGGGTGCCGCACCTGTGGTCCAGCTGATCACAAAGTTACTGTTCATCAGGTTGCCGGCCAAGTCTTTGACCCCACTGGGCGTGCCTTTAACGGTGACAGAGTATTGGGTGTCATAGGCCAGCGGATCTAATGGTAAGAATACCGCACTCACGCCGGAGTAGCTCACCACACCTGCGACCGCATTGCCGCTAACCGTTTCATTTAAGGTAAAGTTCGCATTGGTGATCGTTAGCGGGTCCATACCCTCGCTAAACGTGATGCCAACGCGGGTGTTAATCGGTACATCTGTCGCACGATTATTATTGATCGTACCGGTGACGGTGGGCGGAGTGATATCGGGTGCAACGCCTGTGGTCCAGCTGATCACAAAGTCACTGGCCATCAGGTTGCTCGCCAAGTCCTTGACTCCACTGGGCGTGCCTTTGACGGTGACAGTGTATTGGGTGTCATAGGCCAGCGGATCTAATGGTAAGAATACCGCACTCACGCCGGAGTAGCTCACCACGCCTGCGACCGCATTGCCGCTAACCGTTTCATTCAAGGTGAAGTTCACATTGGTGATCGTCAGCGGGTCCATACCCTCGCTAAACGTGACGCCAACGCGGGTGTTAATCGGTACATCTGTCGCACGGTTAGTATTAATAGTACCGGTGACGGTGGGCGGAGTGGTATCGGGTGCCGCGCCTGTGGTCCAGCTTATCACAAAGTCACTGGCCATCAGGTTGCTCGCCAAATCCTCGACCCCACTGGGCGTGCCTTTGACGGTGACAGTGTATTGGGTGTCATAGGCCAGGGGATCTAATGGTGATAATACCGCACTCACGCCGGAGTAGCTCACCACGCCCGCAACCGCATTGCCGCCGATAGTTTCATTCAAGGTAAAGTTCGCATTGGTGATCGTTAGCGGGTCCATACCCTCGCTAAACGTGACGCCAACGCTGGTATTAATCGGTACATCTGTCGCACGATTATTATTGATCGTACCGGTAATGGTGGGCGGAGTTGTATCGGGGGCCGCGCCGGTGGTCCAGCTGATCACAAAGTCACTGGCCATGAGATTGCCGGCCAAGTCCTTGACCCCGCTGGGCATCCCTTTGATTGTGACAGTGTATTGGGTATCATGAGTCAGCGGATCTAATGGTGTGAAAACCGAACTCACGCCGGAGTAGCTCACCGAGCCCGCAACCGCATTGCCGGTGACTGTTTCCTTCAAGGTGAAGTTCGTATTGGTGATCGTTAGCGGGTCCATACCCTCGCTAAACGTGACGCCAACGCTGGTGTTAATCGGCACATCTTTCGCACCATTAGTATTGATCGTACCGGTGACAGTGGGCGGAGTGGTATCGGGTGCTGCGACGTCGCTACCCAAAATTGGGTCTCTGTCGCCACATCCTGATATCAAAATGGCCAACACCATCGTCATGAACCACTGTAGTGGTTTAGTAGTGCTTTTAAATTGGGTCATTATTAATCCCTCAAAATTTTGATCAGCAAATCTTAGGTCCTTAGACCATTTCCTCGCCAGCGTTTTTCTTAACATGCAATATCAGTGGAGTGGTCAACTAAATTTGGCCACGGTTTTAGAGTCATTCAAAATAATCTTTCTTACTCGTTCGGTGTCAGACCACCATTGTATTGATGTAGCCTGACTTGGCTGTAATAGCCAATGATATGATCGATAATCGAGTTATTGGTTTCTTTAAAATCCTGATACCCAGTCGACGATACCCATTCAGTCTTTAAACTGCTGAAGAAACGCTCCATCGTGCTGTTATCCCTAAAGTTGCCTCTACGACTCATACTTTGCTTCATTCGGTACAGCCATAAGTACTGGCGAAATTTCCTACTGGAATAATGGCAGACCTGGTTAGGTTCAGTTACAGTTCCCACTCCTGCACCAGATAGTGCCATCCACCAATATATCTTTTAAAACTTCATTGTTACCTTCGGTGGACTCATGGGCATGTGTAGGAGAATGATGCATGTAAATTTTAACGTGTTCGGGTGGCAGTCCATTTGCAATTAGTTTTGTAAAACCATCATCTGCTTCTTGGTTATGTTCATAAAAGCCCGATACATAATGGATGTAATTATTCATGAAACTGCCCCCAATAGAGCGACCTGTTTTAACAGATTAAGCTCTAGTTTATTATGATTTTTTTCAGTCGTCTGTGTGCTGTCGCACATAAGATTTTGTCCTATAATTCCACCCAAAATCCAATGGGTTCTAGGTTGCGAGCTACCCCCTGTGTCAGGATAGTTGTCGCCTCTACTTTTTTAGTTAGAGGAGATTAAAATGAAGAGAAAATTCACTACATCATTTAAGATACAAGCAGTCGAAAAGGCGCTTAGTCGAAATGAGAATTCAACATTAACTGAGATAGCTAATTCACTGGGTATTGGCGCTTCAACACTCAGCAAGTGGATTGTAAAAGCGAGTAACCAAGAATTTGAAACAGCTTCACATGATGATATAACAAGTATGAGTAATGATAAACGGCCACAAGATTGGACATTAGAAGAACGGTTTAACATGGTCGTTGTGTGTGCCTCTTTGAGCGACGACGCATTAAACACTCACTGTCGCTCGCAGGGGGGTTACCCTCATCATGTGAAGCAGTGGAAGCTTGATTTCCTTAATGACAAGACTCACAAGCCGAAAACGGTTGCCCCATCAGAAATAAAAATCTTGAAGCATGAAAATAAATCATTAAAAAACATGCCTATGCATCTGACTCAGTTTTGGCCTATTCTTATAGTATAAATCAAGACTAGAAGTGAGATTTGCTATGAAAATGCCTGAAACGAGTTTTTTTGAATGGCAACGTCAATTCAGCTCTGAAACTGATTGCTTAAATCACATTAAGAAAATGAGATGGCCTAATGGCTTTGTTTGCCCTAGATGCTCTTGTGAGCATGCCTATGAGCTTACAACCCGCAATTTATATGAATGCAGTCAATGTCATAAACAAACATCGGTCACAGCAGACACATTATTCCACGGTAGCCGTATTCCTATCACTAAGTGGTTTTGGGCTATCTACTTTTTAGGCTCAGATAAAGGCAGTATTTCAGCATTAAGACTGAGTAAGCACATTGAAGTTAATTGGCGAACGGCACGTTTGATATTAAGTAAGCTGAGAACAGCTATGGGCCATAGAGACAGCTTATATAGACTGTCAGGGGTCATTGAAATTGATGATGCGTTAGTGGGTGGCAAAAGGAAAGGCAAGCGTGGACGTGGAGCTGGAGGTAAAACACCTGTTTTAGTTGCCGTTGAAAGCAAAGGAAAAAGAGCTGGATTTATTGCTATGCAGGCTGTGAATAGCGTTTGCCATGATAGTGTTGAAAAGTTCGTTGCCAAACACTAACGAGACAGCAAAAAGTGCATACAGACAGCTTACCTGCGTTGAACATTATAGATAAGACACAACAACATGAAGCGAGGGTTACCCCCAGTGAGCTTGTTGATGAATGGCTCCCTTGGGTTCATATTGCCATTGGTAACTTAAAAGCATTTTTACTTGGGACATTCCATGGTGTTTCGGGAAAGTACCTGCAAGAATACCTGAGTGAGTTCTGTTATCGGTTCAATCGTAGACAAATGGAAAGAGAAATACCTAACAGATTGTTAAATTTAGCAATCATTCACACGCCAATACATTCTTACTGAGCCAACTGCGTAGGCATGTTAAAAAAAGAGCTTAATCGTAAAGACAAAGCATTAGCTGAAACAGCTGCATTATTGGTGCTCAAAAAAAAAGTCCACGAGATTTGGGGAAACGACGAGGACAATTAACCACCTGTTCAGAACGGCTGCGTATCTTGAGCCTTGTTAGAGAAGCTAGCGATGCAGGTGCTAGGCAAAAGATGGCCTGTGAAATAATTGGAATTAGCGCCAAAACACTACAACGATGGTTACAGACAAACAATGACAAAGATGGGCGAATAGAGGCAATAGATGCACCTCAAAACAAGTTGACAGCAATCGAGCAACAACGAATATTAAAAGTGGTCAATGAGCCTGAATTTGCCCATTTACCACCAAGTCAAATTGTACCGATACTTGCTGATAAAGGGATATATATAGGATCTGAATCGAGTATTTACAGAATATTAAAGAATAAAAAGCAGCTTCAGCATCGTTTAAAAAGCAAGCCTGCAAGAACGGTAATTAAGCCAAAGGCATTAACTGCAACCGGCCCCAATCAGGTGTATACATGGGATATCACCTATTTACCGACAAGTGTTAAGGGGAGCTTTTTTTACTTATATTTAGTGCTTGATATTTTTAGCCGTAAAATTGTTGGCTGGCAAGTACATTGCGATGAGCTTAGTGCTCTGGCGGCCGATTTGATGACCGATATTTGCTTGCGCGAGAAGGTAAAACCTCATCAAGTCACGCTACACTCTGATAATGGCAGCCCAATGAAAGGAGCAACTATGTTGGCAACGCTACAAGAATTAGGCGTAATGCCTTCATTTAGCCGCCCATCAGTAAGCAATGACAACCCCTATTCGGAGTCAATATTTAGGACATTAAAGTATCGACCAGAATACCCAGAAAAAGCATTTGAAGATCTTGATGCTGCACGCGAATGGGTGTTCGGGTTTACTAAATGGTATAACGATGAACATCGGCACAGTGGTATTAAATTTGTGACACCATCGAAGCGTCATCAAGGGCTTGATGACGCTATTTTATTAAATCGAGTGGCGGTTTATAAGAGAGCAAAAGCAGAAAAGCCGAGTCGTTGGTCGGGTGAAATTAAGAATTGGGATCTGATTAAAGAGGTTAATCTTAACCCAGAGAAATCTAAGGTTGAAATAAAAGAGGGCAAGGTGGCATAAAATCAAATACCAGGCGACAACTCCCTTGAAAAACACCGGCCTGATCGTGCGCTTAGTTGTCGGTGAGATCGACAAAGGACGGGGCTTTGGTGAATGGGTTCTTATTGACGCCTTGGCTAAATTATTAGCCGCAAGTGACAGCGTCGCATTTCTTGTGGTCATAGAGGACGCTAAAGATGGTGCAAAACAGTTTTAGGTGCGTCACGGATTTCAACAATTTCAAGAAGTGGAAAATTAAGCTATTTATTACGATTGCAGATGTAAGAGCAAGCTTAAGCTAGCAGGCATTAGATGCTGTCCATCACACCACGATATTTGTGGAGCCGTAACCATCATCCTTGATGGTTACACGGCATTTTAGATGTTGTATTTCGGCAACTTCGAGGGGATTGGGTTCATTCTGAGACTGCAGTGTTAGTTTGAACTTACTAACAAGGCGTCATCTCTACAGATCTATGAAGATAACTGGTTAAAACTCATTATTTCTTAATAAAATCAGTTGGTTTAGTCCCATAATTCAGCTTCCATAAATTCATGACATATTGGTTTTCAGAAAGCCGAAGACCATTAATCTCACTAGAGTGTATATCGAAAGTGCATTATGTTACTCAAGTTTCGGAGTTCACTTTTAGCCCATAAAAGTGAACAATACCTCATTATAGGGCTTCTTGCCGTAAGGTGAAATTATCCATTTGCATGACTTGCGTAAAAAAATCTACAACCGTTTGTTCAATTTTATTTAATACACCATCTTTATCTGCCTTTGTTAAAATTGCCATTTCACTTAACGCACCCGCAATTAACGCTTTGAATAATCCCCACAACTTACTGGCAAAATTTAGACAATTTAAACTTTCTTCAAAATCATTTCTGACTTCACTAAGCCTTGCCGACCTTTCTTCTTGTTTGGCAAACAATAACAAGCAAAACCTTAAACCTGTTAGGTGTATTGAGGCAATGTAAGCACTATAATGACGGCTTTGCTCTTTTAAAAAACCTAGCTTTTGTTTCGCTTCTTTGGAGTAAACTTCAATTCCCCAACGCAACGCATAGACCTCAAGTATTTTTTCGTCTTCAAGTTGACTATCCGTCGTTAAAAATAGCGCCCAATCATGTTTACTTGCTTGCTGCTTGGTTTCATTGACTGAACGAACAAAGAGCAATTTAACTTTAACCCATTGAGTTGGCTCTTTATCTGAGCTTGCGATGTTCAGCTCAACAACAATGGATTTACTTTGATAAGGCACATGATTAAGGGGTTGTCACTGGCCTTTGACATGTTGTTTGTATAGCTCTTTTGCACAAAGTAAGTGAGTAGTGCCGTTGATAGTTAGGCGATATTTCATCTTATTCTTTTTCATTCTGACTATCGCTATGAGTGAGTGCTCAATGGTCATTCTCAATATATACTTTGTCGCAAACCATGCATCTGCTAAAGAGTAATCCGCATTAATACCACCGCGAATTGCTCGCGCTATCATGTCACACACCATTTTAGGCTTAGTTTGGAACTTTGATTTCTGGTAACGTTTTGCTGCAATACTGCGACCATCATTAAACTTATAGTCTAACGCTTGTTCCTTAATTTGGCTGATGAATATTTCATTATCAACGGGAACAAATTGTTCATCATTCGCAACACCTAACGTTACGACTTGCTGACCCATCACGCAACGAGAAGTTAAGTGATCAAAGTGACTCGATACGCCTGGCATCTTTTTACCACACCTTGTTTTTACGGTGTCGTCAATAACAAAGGCGCTGAGCTTGCTTTTACCGCTAGCCTTAAGTACTTTTTTAGCGGTCAATAGCTGTAGCTTTCGCCAATCTAAATCTTCGCGGTTAAGTAGATCATATAACGCGTCTTTTTTAGCCGCTGAAAAACTTAATAATGCATCCCTTGAAAACATGGCAACAGAGTCTACTTTTAGCCAAACCCAAAGCATTAAAAGATAGGTAACATCACCAACGGGCGTACCTGAGCGCTTAGCAAAGTTAGCTTGACGTAACATGATGTTAAAACCAATGCTCTTCCAAGTAGAGCTGAAAGTATCGGTGTTTTTCAAGGTAGTTGGCACTCTTTACTTAAATTTTAAGCTGCATTTCTTGTTTCTGTTTCAGACTTCTTATCTGGGTTCAGTGTGACTTCACCTACAGCGTCACAATTCCTTATACCGTTTGGCCAGCGTTTAGGATTTCTTGACCTCGCTTCCTCTAGCACTATCTTACGCTTAGATAAAATAGTCCTGTCTTGCATCGCATGACGCTCACTCGGTGACACAAAGTTGAGCTTGCTGTGTTTATGCTTAGTATTGTACCAAGTCACAAATACTTCGACCCATTCTCGTGCTTCGGTGATGCTTTTAAAGCCAGAGCTAGGCCATTCTGGCCGATACTTTAATGTTCTAAACAGCGACTCGGAGTAAGGGTTATCGTTACTGACACTCGGGCGGCTTAATGACGCGGTAACGCCTAACTCTTCAAGCTTGGCTTTCATTGTTAACGACTTCATCGGAGCACCATTATCTGAGTGCAATACCAGTGGCTTCTTAAAGCATTGCTCACGCAGCATATTGCGTTGCATTAACTCGGCCGCTAGCTCACCACATTCACGTTCATGGACTTCATAACCCACAACCTTACGGCTATAAATATCCTCAAACATATATAGATAATAAAAGCGTCCTTTGATGACCGAAGCTAAATAAGTGATATCCCAAGACCACACTTTGTTCGGCTCATCTGCAACATAAGCATCTGGTTTACTTCTTTTTGTTATGCTTTGGCTTCGTCCACGTCGATTTAATTGAGCATTGGCTTTTAACACTCGGTAAAAACTCGACTCTGAAGCGATATAGACCCCTTCATCAAGCAGCGTCGGCACGATTTGTGAGGGAGGTAGACTCGCAAACCTTGCCTCATTCGAGGTTGCCAGTATCAGCTTTTCCTCGTCATCACTAAGCTTGTTGGCTGGCTCCTGTCTTACCGCCGAGGGCCTTAAATCAGCTTGTACTTTTCCTGCTCGATACCAGCGCCGATACGTCCGCTTACTTAGCTCTGCTTCAGCGCAAGCCTTGTAAAGACGTGCACCGTGGGCATACGCTTCTTGTATTAAATTCACCAATGTTATGCGCTTAGGCAAAGGCGTTAACTCTCCTCGTTGTCGTCCTCCCAAAGCGCATTGAGCTTTTTTCTAAGCACCAGTAAAGCCGCTGTTTCTGCTAACGCCTTCTCTTTGTAGCGTAGCTCTCGTTGCAGGGATTTGATTTCTGCTTTGTCTGATTTGGCTTGCTGCTTAATCGTTTTGGCTTGAACTTCACTTGTCGTAAAGCCCCCTAAACAATCTTGTTTCCACTGCTGAACTTGTTCTCGAAACAAACCATTTTCTCGGCAATATTGGCTTACTTCAGCTTCAGACATTGGCGCTGTTTCAATGAGAACGGCAAACTTAGCTTCGGCCGACCAATCATTACTGGTCAATTTTTTACCTGGCACTGGGCGACCCTCTTTTTTAGCTTTATCGCGCCAATGATACAGGGTTTGGTAGGCGATCCCTTCACTACGTGCCACTTCCATGACGGTCATATTGTGGGGAGGCAATAACTTCTTTAAAACTGCTTCTTTACGTTCAGATGAATATCGTGCCATTGAGCTCTCATTGACCGCCCCCTCTATTTAATTATTGGATGATTTTAAGGGGTGACAACAATCCTGACACAGGGGGGTATTGTCAATATTAAGGTTTACTTGATTCAGTAAATCAGCGGTTAATGATGGTAAGTTCAAGGTGTTTGTGGCAGAATTCATTCGATGTCTCTTGTTGTATTATTCATTGTCTAGACAACAAGTGTCTTACCACAACGAGACATTAACTTATTTTAAATCATCAGGTTATCTGTTTTTTATTGTCTGATTTGAATCCCGAAACTTGAGTATGTTATTGTTTTATAATGGCTGGCTAGGTTTTTCTCGATACAAATACCACAACTGTAAAAAGCAAATTCCTATAGCATAAACCATACCGATTTAGGTTGGGCGTAGCATCGGCCAAGTCCAGCAGGCGATCACGTATAAATACTAAGACGTTAGGCTCATGTATAAGATATAGGATTGCTAAATGACTGACTACAAATTAACCCCAGAAGATATATCAAGCGCCATAAAAAACGACGAATTTCTGTTTTTTTATCAGCCTATTCTCTCATTAGAAACCGGTAAAATTGATTCTGCCGAGGCTCTTATCCGCTGGAAGAAAGACAATGGTGAACTAGTTCAAGCCAGCGACTTCATACCTTATGCAGAGCAAACTGGCTTAATAACCGAGATAACAAAAGCCATGATCCCCCGTTTTCTGGAGGACCTGAAAAAGATAATTCAGGAGGATAATACGATAGTTACATCATTAAACGTATCCTCTAAAGACATGTTACAGAAAGAATTCGTTCCGACATTATTGAAGCTTATTAACGATTCTGGTATCGACTATTCTAAAATAAAAATCGAATTAACCGAGTCTTCTGCCTTAACTCTTAGCATTGAACGACTGCTAGATATAGCCGAGCTGAAAGCACATGGCATTGAGCTCGCTATTGATGACTTTGGTACTGGGCATGCTACATTTGAAAAATTAAAGAATTTACCATTTAATACGTTAAAAATAGACCAGACGATGACGAGTCAGGCAATGTCCACGCCTGATGGTCTCACGCTACTGGATCACAGTATAAACCTTGCACACCAGCTCAAGATGACTTCTGTTGCGGAGGGTGTAGAAACCGATTCTCTGTTTAAGTATTTGATGGGTATCGGTTGCGAACATATTCAGGGTTATTACATAAGCAAGCCATTGGATCTTTCATCTTTCATCGAGTTTATAAATAACAAACCAGACTGGAACATCATGCAGCATGGTCAAGTTTACAGGGCAATAATCGATTTTGTCGATTGGGAACGTAAAATATATTCATCCCTATATCTGGAAAGTGAAAATATGAGAATCGTGGAATTTGAAGCAGATAATAGCCCTGTGGGAATGTTTGTATTTGAGGTTTCAAAAACTGTCGATGTTGAGTTGTATCATAAACTTACTACATCATATAAGAAGAGTCATGAAGTAGCCAAGATCCTGCTAAATGCAAAAAGTTCTGGAGATCAAAATCTGATTAAAAAACTATTGCCTGCTTTTTTTGAAACATGTGGCACGGTCAGCGCGTTACTTCAGAATGCATATTCTAAAGAATGTCAGAATGGCCTCTTGAGACACACTTCCTTTCGTAAATAAAGAGTGGGAGATAGCGGCGTTTTTCAAGACAGTTGTCGCCTAAATTGTTAAGCAGCTTCTTTGTGTTGCTCTGGATTTAACTCCACAGCGCCTATTGGCTGCCAGTTTCGCTCTTCTTTTGACCATCGCTCTGGATGTTCATTTCTTTTTGTCTGATACAACGCTTTTCGCTTCGCCAGTATTCCCACATCAAGACCATCATGCCTCTGGTTTGGTGTCACAAACTTAATCCTGCTATGGCGATGCTCGTTGTTGTACCAATAAACAAATTCATTGACCCATTTACGCGCTGCTTCTAACGACTTAAAACCTTCACTAGGCCAACGTGGATGATACTTTACCGTTCTAAATAGCGATTCTGAGTACGGATTATCATTGCTCACTCTTGGGCGACTTCGTGAGGTCACAACGCCTAAATCGTACATCTTAGCTCGCATCGTCAAACTCTTCATGGGCGCGCCATTATCTGAGTGCAACACAACGTCTTTCTTTAAGCATTTCTCTGACCAGACGGTACGCTCTAGTAGTGCTGCAGCTTGCTCACCTGTTTCGTTGTAATGAACTTCCCAACCGACGATTTTTCGACTGTAAATATCTTCAATCATATACAGATAATAGTGTTTTCCTATCACCGTTGTAGGCAGGTAACTGATATCCCAACTCCACACTTCGCTCGCTTTTTTAGCCGTATAACTTGTTGGCTTTTTATGAACATTTCTCGGCTTAGCTTTGCCTCGGTGATGAAGCATGTTTTCAGTATGTAATACACGATAAAAACTCGACTCCGAAGCAATATACTCACCTCTATCAGCGAGTATCGGGACAATTTGGCTTGGCGGTAATGAGGCAAACTCTTCACTATTACACACATCAATCACGTCTTGTCTTTCAGCCTGACTCAGTTTATTTCCAGGCTCTGGCCTCATTGCGGTTGGCCTTTTATCTGCGCTAATCTCACCGCCTATTCGCCAACGCTGTAAGGTTCTACTTGATAATCCAATCACGTCACAGGCCTTATCTTGCCTCGCACCTGATGCGACAGCGGTACTGACCCACTGCGCGTGCTTCTGCCTATCGGTCAGCGGAATCAGTCTTCCTCTTTTTCCTTCCAATAGGCATCGAACTTTTTTCCGAGTACGAGTAAAGCTGCCGCTTCCGCTAACGCTTTATCCTTTCTACGTAACTCACGTTCTAGCTCGTTAATGCGTTTTTTGTCGGTCTTCTGCCCAGGTGTTGTCTTGGCTTTACTTGTGAGTGTTGTGCTTGTATTACAGGCAATACAAGCTTGCTTCCATGCGTTGACTTGCTCAGGATATAACCCCTTAGCTCGGCAATATTCACTTAACTCAACTGCCGACAGAGAGGCTGTTTCCAATACCACTGAAAACTTTTCTTCACTTGACCACTTATCCGATGAACTGACTTTTGACACGTTTAAACCTGAGGTATTAAATTGCTTTTGCCAACTATACAGGGTTGAGAGATTAATGCCTTCTTGCTCTGCAAACTTACGAACCGACAAACCACTTTGACTAAACTTGTTTAATATTGCTTCTTTAAATTGACCTGAATGCCTTTGATAATTCACTTGCTTTAACTTACCGCGCCCTGTTTATTTGTAAATTAATTGAGGCGACAACTATCCTGACACCTGTCTCTTGATCACATCTCCTGTTGTTGCGCTTGCATAAATCGAGCACCTTCTAGCAGTTGGCTCAGTGAAAACCAACCTTTCCATAGAGCTTCCCAACCAACAACACCAGTTTGCTTACTGTCGTGCCATCCGCCTAATTTGGCAAGTGCATAATAAGCCCAATGTAATGAAGGTGTTGTGTTAGGTGCTTTTTTGGTTTCAGTCTTTGACCACAACAACTTCCATTCAAGAAGATTGAAAAATTTGTCGCAACCAATTGATTTTGCATTATCTTTATCGACAACAAGCTCGCGTAACTGGAGAAGTCTCACTGCAATAAATGCTGTTATTACAATGAT
This sequence comes from Shewanella sp. BF02_Schw, assembly GCF_014596695.2. Taxonomy (NCBI): domain Bacteria; kingdom Pseudomonadati; phylum Pseudomonadota; class Gammaproteobacteria; order Alteromonadales; family Shewanellaceae; genus Shewanella; species Shewanella sp. BF02_Schw. The sequence goes on along the minus strand of NZ_JABKAW020000003.1, from coordinate 609,263 downwards.
CTTTTCTAGGTTATTTCGCGTTTGCATGCGAAACGACTCAACTTGAGTGCCCGCTGACTTCCACGCTTTATGGAACTCTTCAACTCGCCATCTTAGTTCATAAAATCTAACTATCCTTAGTGCATCAGAAGCACTATTTATTGGTTCGCCTGTATACAATTTCCACGACAATGGACTTGCTCCACTTGGTGGTTCAATCTCGTTGCAACTTATCACTGTTAAATTCATACCACCAAGTTTCTTGTGTTTTTTAGGCGGATAAATAGTAATGTAAGCATAACGTACGGCTACTTTTGCAATGCGTGCTTTTCGGCCTCCTTTTTGCTTTATCTTAACCGAATATGAAGCTTCACTAGATTGATTTTCAATGTAGGGACTTAGTTTATCGCCGTCTGTATTCACAACCCGCTCATGCTTGGCTCTCACTACAAACCGTTGATTATTTGTTGTTTTATAATCAATATACTCAAACATATCAGATTCTCGATCACAAACGCTTATGATATTATCCATCACATCTGCAAATCGGGTACTCATTTCTTCCGACGAGCGTTGCCATTTATAACTTTCTTTCGTTTCGTACTTGCGGCGTTTTCTGTCGTTAGCAGTACCAAAGTTTTCATCTTTTCTGCACCAACGATGCTGTGCACCCAAGCCAATAGTATGCTCTGTTTCTGCATCGACCATAAGGACAGTGTGCGCTAACATCCCTTTAGAAGAGCTTTGTTTATATGCGCCAGTATGTCCGAGCTCTTTAGTCACATTGTGTCGGTAACACAATGTTGATGTATCTTCTAGCGCAAGGATTGTATTTGACAGTGTTAGTGCAGGTAACAGCGAATTCAAACCGGCGGTAGCGATGTTATCAGCGTCAACTTTATCATTACGAAGAAAGCGATATGCGCCTTCAATAGAGGCCTGTGAGCCAGACGCGTTCACAATAGAACTTCCTATGTTACTCGCCATTTGATGACTTATTTTTATCAGGCGTTTAGTGCGCCGTACATCACCTAATTCAGCATGTTTAAACAAATGACTAGCCCATTCTTCAGTGTCTTTTATCAGCATCATAATTAAATTCAATCGGTGTTTTCGTTATAACTGATCTGATCGACTGATATAAATAAAGTTCAATTGAAGCCTAATTTATTTGTGTATAAGAGTCAGATCCTGACACAGGGGGACATCCAGAGCGAGGAATATTAAATCCAATTGAGTTTTTGCCTGTCATTGAAAATAACACCATGATGATTGAAATAGGTGAATGGGTTATTGATACCGCATTGACACAAATCAGCCAATGGCAAGCAATGGGGTTTAATCTCACGGTAAGCACTAGCGTGAACATTGCGGCAGTACATTTACAGCAGCCTGACTTTACACAGAGGCTAACGACTCTGCTAGCAGCCCACCCCAATGTTGAGCCGCGCTATTTAGAGCTAGAGGTGTTAGAAACAAGTGCCTTAGAGGATGTGCATCAAGTCTCAACCATCATGAATGACTGTATGAACCTCGGCGTAAATTTTGCTTTAGATGATTTTGGCACAGGCTATTCGTCCCTGACTTACCTTAGACGATTACCTGCCAACTTGATTAAGATAGACCAGAGTTTTGTGAGAGACATGTTGAGTAACGCTGATGATTTAGCCATTGTTGAAGGCGTGATAGCCTTAGCTAAATCATTCAAACGTGACGTGATTGCTGAAGGCGTTGAAACGATTGAACACGGCACCGCACTATTACAACTAGGCTGTGAATTAGCCCAAGGTTATGGAATTGCCAGACCAATGCCTGCCAGTGATATTCCTGCGTGGATAAGTGACTGGAAGCCCGATGCTAGTTGGCTAAGCTGAATAAACAGTAGGACTACTTGAAACCCATCCATCGACTTAACAAGTGGGGTCAGTGTAACTTTTTTTTACTTTCTTCTCCGCCCTTAATCTGACATTCAAAAAGTATCTCGTTTTCCTAAATTGGCACAATAACGATATTTCTTCAGCTATTACTGAAAGTGTAAGTACATATCACATTGGCATGCGTTCTCAATGCAAACCGTCACTTTACGAGCATTAACTCAAACACGTTTATGTTAGTGCTAGTTCTCGTCGCACGCCCCTAAACGAGTAAACCCCTTTATTTATTTAACTTGTCTACTGTCTGTTTAATCGTCTTTTTTGGTCATCGGAAGTTGTGGTCAGTGCCCCAGGCAACAATATGTCAATCTACGCCGAGAAGCGAAGACAGTATAGGGGCATTTACTCGTGGTTTTACTTGATACAGTGCTGTTTATGCACGGTATCAAGTCCAAAATGTCCTGATTGTTATCTCATAATTTGCACTAATCCACACTAATTTGCGGAGACTAATTCGCGGAGCCTAATTTAGGCTGGCAAAACTGTCGCCACGCAACATCTGGCTGCCAATTTTCCGCCCATAGAGGAATATCTTTAGCCATCATCGGCCTCGCAATCCCATACCCCTGCGCCAATTCACAGCCTAATTGCAATAGCGCAACGCCATGGGCGATGGTTTCTACCCCCTCGGCAATAACGTCACGCTTAAATGTCTTGGCCAATACCACCACGCTCTCGACAATCGACAAGTCATTGGAGTCAATCAACATATCTCGCACAAAGGTCTGGTCTATCTTAATCAAACTCGCGGGCAAATGCCTGAGGTGACTCAATGAAGAGTAACCCGTACCAAAATCATCTAATGCAAAATTAACCCCCAGCTTAATACAGGCGAGCATGGTCTCAGAAACCTGCAACAAATCACCTATCGCACTCGTTTCAAGGACTTCTAATTCTAAAGCGCTAGGAGCAACCTCGGGGAATGCGGCCAACAACTCAGCCAAGCGAGTGGCAAAATCATCACTCTGTAATTGAATCGCGCTAATGTTGACACTGACGGGAATATTCACCCCCAGTGTTTGCCACGCCTTAATTTGACTCAGTGCGGTGCCAATGACCCATTCGCCTAGCGCGATACCGAGAACATGCTTCTCAATGACAGGCAAAAACTCATTAGGGCCGATTAAACCACGCTCGGGGCATTGCCAACGAATTAACGCTTCAACGCCAATCATTTCCCCTGTTTTCATATTGACCTTAGGTTGGTAATAAAGTAAAAACTCATTACTGTCCAATGCCTTACGTATGCGTTGCAACTCTTTATGCTGATTAACCATCTCCGTATTATGTGCAGAATCAAACAAGCGATAGCGGTTCTTTCCCTGTTGCTTTGCAACATACATGGCTTGATCGGCATGGCGTATGAGTTGATCTGCATCGACACCATCTTGCGGATAAATAGATACCCCAATACTGGCAGATACTTCCAACCTAACGCCCCCCACTACCACAGGATCCGATGCAGCCAGCAATAGTCGCTCTAAGATAGGCTCACAATCCGTCATTGTTTGTATATTTTCCATCACAGCGACAAACTCATCCCCGCCTATACGAGCCAGCGTATCTTCATTACGCAGGGCTTCCTTCATGCGAGATGGCTGTGATCCCTTCCAAATCAGGCCCAAGCTCCACAACTTTCTAGAAGATGCCAAGTGCTGGGTAAAGTTCAAACACTACTCACATCTAGAGCTCAGCGCTCGCATACAGCACAAGCTTGTTGAGATTCACCCTTTCCCAAATGGTAACGGCAGGCACTCGCGTATATTTACCGATGTTGTTCGCATGGTTTTACTAGAAGAGCCACCGCTTAACTGGGCAGAGGGCAACCTAGAGAAAGTGAGCGAAGAGCGCAAAGCTTATATCTCTTGCCTTAAGGAAGCTGACAAAGGTGATTTTGCTCCGTTCGTTAAATACCTAGAGAACCTTGGCAATTAACTTAAACAACAGACACAAAAATGTATGGTCCGCCTCGTTATTGCAAATGATATTGTCGATAACGAGGTTGGTTTGCGCTAATGTATTCGGAGTCTTCATTAGGTGCTTCACCACCCGCTCCACGATGAGTTCCGCGCTAGATTGTCCTCAAAAAGCCCAAAGCAGAAAATCGAAAATCGTTATCCAATGCCACCCTCTCAGATAACAAAGTAGCGTTTTCCACATAGTGGAAAATCGAAATTCGTTATCCAATGCCACCTGTAATGGTCTAATGAAACTGTAGAGATTTATAGCTTAAAATAAGCAAAATCTTAAAGGTATTTATTATGATTAGAAAAACTAAAATCACTGTCAGCCCTCTTCAAAAATTAGAATATGCCAAGCTGATGGTCGAACAGGGTTACACGAACAAGCAAATTGAAGATATGTCAGGTGCAGGTAAATCTGCGGTGTCTAGATGGAAAGTGCAGTACCAGGCTGAATTAGCCGGTAAAACACCGGAAAATGCCAAAGCATTAACTGAAGAACAACGAAGAATACAGCTTCTAGAAGCCCAACTAAAACAAGCCATGAGGGATAATGATATCTTAAAAAAGGCTGCAGCTTTCTTCATTCGAGACAATCAAAACTTAAAATGATGCGCGAAGTGAAGTAAAGAAAGCAAACCCAGGCTTTAAAATGAGTGAATTATGCCGAGTATTCGAGATCAGTTGTAGTAGTCTCTATTACAAACCGATCCCCAAAAGCGTTGAAAAACAAGCTCAGATACAATTGATAGAGCAAGCTTTCTCTGAGTCACATTCGACGTATGGCAAACGTCGAATACAGGCTGATTTATTAGATTTAGATTGTAAGGTTGGGGTTTACGCCATAGCTAGCGTAATGAAAAAATTGGGATTAATAGCGATTAAGCCAAAGAAAAAGCATTACTATCCAAATCAAGGTGAGGAGCAAGTTTACGCACCTAATTTGCTTAGACGACAGTTTAACCCTACGACTTATAATACCCATTGGGTGGGTGATATTACCTATATAAAATCACATCAGGGGTGGAGTTATTTAGCCTGTGTACTTGATTTAGGGACCAAAGAAATCGTTGGGTATGCCTTATCAAGCCAACCCAATGCAGCGTTAGCGACAGCGGCATTAAATAACGCGATACAACGTCAGAGGCCAAATACACAGGAGTTGATGTTTCACTCAGACCAGGGTTGTCAGTACTCTGCTAACGTGTTCAGAGAAAAGCTAAAGCACTTAGGCATTGAACAAAGTATGAGTCGTAGAGGGAATTGTTGGGATAATGCGGTGATGGAACGATTTTTTAGGAGTTTAAAGACTGAAAGATTAAACCATTTAGCTTTTACCCATCACAGCGCAGTAGTGAGCGTGGTTGAGCAATATATTCAGTTCTACAATTACAAACGCAGACATTCGGCAATAGATTATAAAACACCACATCAGAAATATATACTCAAGTGAATTCAAACTGCAGGTTTTAATTTCTGAAAGTTATCATTAATTGTATCACCGAGTGTATCGGCAATATCGGGGAGGGTGATGCTAAAAAAGTCAGTGATTTTTCGTCGGAATTCTTTTGTCGTTGCGAAGTATTGCCCATTCCTCGCATGTTTATTCATTACCTTCCACAATCGTTCTATTGGGTTTAAATTTGGACTATAAGGCGGCAGGTAATGCAATGTTATATTCAGATTTTTAGCCTCTTTAACTACTAAGGCATTTCGATGGTATCCAGCGCCATCAAGCACCAAATGGATAACACCACTTGTTGAGTAACGCGCTCTAATTTGGTTTAAAAAATCGATGATGGATGCACCGTTAACCGTTTTGCTATATTGCTCAATGACCGCTTCTGTTAAGTGACCAAGTCGGATTGCACCAACCACGTTAATACGGGTTCGGCTTCCCGTCGTTTCTATCGGTTTATCAACGCCTTTTTTTATCCAGCCTGCGGTGATTTTTGTGGCTTGGGTCGGATGAACCGCATCCATAAATAATAACGGTTCATCAGGGGTTAACGAGGATTTTAGTTGCTCATAATATTCAATGAAAGCCGTTTGTTTGTCTTCATCAAATTTGTGAGGAACCCCTTTAGGGTTTTTATAGCTGAACTGATGTTTATGCAGCCATTTATTGAGGCCTGACACTGTGTACTTAATCTGAAATTGTTCTGAGATATAAGCGACTATTTGATGGCTATGCAAGTAGGTCACCTCACACAGGTGTGCAATCAATAGTTCAGTTTGCTCTTGACTCAGATAACTTAAGGAGCCGCCACTATTACACGTGAGTTTTTGGTCGTGAGCATAGGCATCAATGTATCGAACTACGGTCGTTTCGTGAATACGTAACGCTTGGGCAATCATTGGCGTTGGCCAATTTTCATCGCGTAGTAAAATGGCTTTAATGCGATCACACTCACGCCTATCACTCGAGCTTTTATGTCGAGTTTCCAATGCTACTTTTTGTTCTGGCGAGAGTGTAATTTGTTTCATGGGGCTATGATGATCCCATTTGGGACAAAATCAAGCATTTTCAATGATCACGGGTATAATGAGTTAAAAAAAGCGGCTTAAAATCTCTCCAGAAATACTTGACCATTACAACCCTCTCAGATAACAAAATAGCGTTTTCCACATAGTGGAAAATCGAAATTCGTTATCTCAGCACCTCACTCAGTTAACAAAATAGCGTTTTCCACATGTTGGAAAATCGAAATTCGTTATCTCACGACCCCTCTCAGTTAACAAAATAGCGTTTTCCACATAGTGGAAAATCGAAATTCGTTATCCCACGACACCCTCTCAGTTAACAAAATAGCGTTTTCCACATAGTGGAAAATCGAAATTCGTTATCTCACGACCCCACTCAGTTAACAAAATAGTTTTCCACATGCTGGAAAATCGAAAATCGTTAGCTCCCGAAAGGCGAACACTCATTGCAAATGTTCACTGGATTACCCCATTGCCTTTGCTAGCGGTATCGATAAGGTGCTGTTTTAATTCACTTAAACCGATTTCAGCGTTTGTAAAATACTGCAATCTTTGATCTGATGGCTTTTACAGCAGCTCGCGAGTGCCGCTAATGATTGTTCTAGTAATGCCAACTCTCGCTGGGTTTGTTGAATGCGGGCAAGTTGTTCGGCAATGATATTGTCGACTAGTGCGCACGACGATTTTGGGTCTTGTTGTGTATCAACCAAGCGCTTGATGTCATCGAGTCCTATGTTTAATTCTCTGCATCGTCTTATAAACACCAATGTCTCAATGTCTTTTTGTTGGTAATGACGATAGCCATTACTGGTACGGATTGGCGGAGAGAGTAAACCAATTTGCTCATAATATCGGATGGTTTTAACCGATACCTGGGCAATTGATGCCAATTCACTTATTTTCATATTGACCTTCCAGTGGCTGTAACCTTTAAGCTTAAGCATATCATTTTCGGTAATGTGTTGTTAAAAGGAAGTTGTATGTTGAGTTATTCCGCGGCGTCATTAATTTTGTCGCTAGGTGTTATTGGGGTGAGTGAAGCCAGTGTGGTGGATGAGTCGATAAATACGTCTGGACAGAGTGCAAATCACAGTGAGAATGACAGTAAGAGCCACACTGAAAACCATGAACATTCTGAGCATGATGCCCCAAAAGCGGATGTCGATGAACACGAGCCTGAACACGAAGATGAAATGGAAACCATTGTCATACAAGCCACTCGCTCTGGGCGAATTGCCGATGAACAACCTATTCGAGTTGAGGTCATTAACCGCGAAGAGATTGAAGAAAAAGCAGCGATGAGACCGGGTAATATTTCTATGCTAGTGGCAGAAACGGGTGGGGTAAGGTTACAAACAACTTCACCTGCGTTAGGCAGTGCTAATATTCGCCTACAAGGCTTGTATGGTCGTTATACCCAATTATTGGCCGATGGTTTACCGTTGTACGGTAATCAAGCAGGATCGATTGGTTTGTTGCAAGTGCCGCCGACTGATTTAAGTCGCGTTGAAATTATTAAAGGCTCGGCGTCATCACTTTATGGTGGTTCAGCACTCGGCGGGGTCATTAACCTTGTGTCTCGAACGCCTGGTGATGAATTAAGCGGTGAAGTGTTGGTCAATGCAACCACGCGCGATGGTCAGGATGTGACCACCTATTTTGAGTCGCCATTGAGCGAGAATATAAAAGGGTCGGTGACGGCAGGTGCTCATTATCAAGACAAGCAAGATATAGATGATGACGGCTGGATCGATCTGGCAGGTTATGAGCGATACACTGTACGTCCTCGATTATTTTGGGAAGGGCAAGAAGGACAAACACTGTATGTGACTAGCGGGTTTATGACCGAGCAGCGTACTGGCGGTACTTTAGGTGATAATACGGTCGCTGATGGTACTTCGTTTGAGCAATCGCAAGATTCAGACCGGCTTGATGGCGGCCTTGTGTTTAGTATGCCGTTACTGGAGACTCTGACGTTTAATACTCGCGCATCGGCGATGGTACAAGATCATGTGCATGTTTATGGTGCCGATATAGAAGAAGACCAACACGAGAGTTATTTACTTGAAAATAGCATCGCAGGTTATACCGATAACAGTGATTGGGTTGTTGGTTTAGCCTATCAGTCTGAAATTTTTGCCTCTGAGACTTTTCCTGAGTTTGATTATTCTTATAAAGTGCCGGGTGCATTTGCTCAACTTGATTATGAGCTGACAGACCAAATCACCACTTCTTACAGTGCGCGCATTGATGATCACAGTGAATATGGTACTCAATTTAGCCCAAGAGTGTCGGTGCTTTATCGCCCAAGTGACTTAACCATAAGAGGCTCTTATGGGGAAGGGTACTTTGCTCCTACACCGTTTGTTGAAGAGATTGAGGCTGCAGGATTATCAAGGTTGGCGCCGATTGACAACTTACAAGAAGAGCGCGCGAAAACGGCTTCGCTTGATGTGAGTTATACCTTTGATGATGTGGAAACGAGTTTGACCTTGTTTGGCTCGAATGTGGATAACGTCACGGGTTTAGAGGCTTTCTCTGCCAATAACGATGGTTCCTTAGACGCTGTTAGGTTGGTTAATGCACCCGGCGAAAGTCAGATCCGTGGTTCTGAAGTGTTGCTGCGTTACTATTTAGGCGATGTTAAGTTGACCGCAAGTTACTTGTATCTAGATGCAACTGAAGTGTCACCCGACGGGGACGGCAGAAGAGCCATTGCCTTAACACCACGTCACTCTGGTGGTTTTGTCGCTATGTGGGAGCAACATAGCAATTTTAGAGCGGGCTTTGAAGCTTATTATACCGGCACTCAAAACGTTAACGATAACCCTTATATTGATGAAACCAATCCTTATTGGCATCTTGGTTTAATGGGCGAAATTACTGTTGGCAGAGTCAGTTGGTTTATTAACTTAGAAAACTTACTCGATGTAAAACAAACCGATGAACATCCTATGTTACTGCCTAATAGATCGCCTAGCGGCCAATGGACTACTGATATCTGGTCACGTAATGATGGGTTTATTGCTAACGCAGGTGTCAGAGTTAAATTTGGTCATTAACTTGTCATCTCACACCGGTGAACTGTTTTTGATTGCCGTTTGGTGTTGTTAGGCTTTACCGATCTCAATCTCTGCCATGGGTAACAATGCTTGATATGCTGAGGCCAACGCTTGTTTAGCCTCATCATCGCCATGAACAATACGAATATGTTTAGGTTTGTGGTGCATGCGTTTAACAAAATTGATGAGGTTGTGTTGGTCTGCGTGAGCGGAGTAACCACTGATGGTGTGAATAGTGGCGTTAATATCAATCTTTTGTTCGTTGATATACACGTATCCGCCTTGAGGTCCGTATTCTTGTATGTCTCGACCTGTGGTGCCTTTAGCTTGGTAGCCGACAAATAATACGTCGGTAGTGGTTTTGGGTAAAAAGCGGCTAAGGTAGTTGCTAATTCGGCCTCCCGTGCACATGCCCGATGCGGCAATGATGATTGCGGGCTTATTGACCGAATCTAAATAGTTGATCACCGCCAAGTGATCTTGATGGCTGTCGATGGTGGTGAGTTGTTCAAAATCTAACGGATGACGGCCTTGTTTAAGTTTTCGCTTAGCCTCTTTGTCCCACAGGTTCTTAAATTACCTGTATTTTTGGGTGAAGTTTGCTGCCATGGGGGAGTCGACAATAATGTCGATATTTTGCCACATGGGGTTGTGTTGATTACGATAAATGATGTGTTCAAACTCGTAGAGCAACTCTTGTGTACGTCCGATACTAAATGCAGGGATTAATACCACGCCATTGTCCTGTACCGCTTTTTCAATAATCCCCCTAAGCTGTTTGCTGCGATCTTTGCGGCCTTGATGGTTTTTATCGCCGTAGGTTGATTCAATGACTAAGGTATCTGCTCGGTAAGGGCTTTTAGGGCTGGGAATTAAAGGTGCATAGGTTGCGCCTAAGTCACCTGAAAATACCACTCGATGTTTGTTATTCGGCCCTTTTAGGTCAAGCTCGACATAGGCTGAACCAAGAATATGCCCCGCAGGTTTAAATTTGAGTTTAATTTGATTAACAGGCTGAGTCGCATTGGAACTCAGATTAACAGGCAGTGAAATCCATTGGTTGTAATCTATCGGCACAATGAGTTTGTTGAGCTGATTTAAACACGCTTGAATCAGCTTTTTATCGCGAGTCACGCCCACTTTTAATGCATCTTCAATCACTAATGGCAATAACGACGCGGTTGCCGTAGTGGCGTAAATGGGTTGATTAAAGCCTGCTGCGAGTAGATAGGAAATTCGGCCAACATGATCGATATGACAATGAGTGACGATTAACGCTTTGATATTGTCGATAGTGAAGTCTATTTGCAATTGATCCGCTGAGTTTTGACCTGCGGTTTCAGCCCCTTGAAATAAGCCACAATCGATAAGGTAACTGCTTGGGTGTTGTGGGTTAATGTCGAGCTGATGGCAAGACCCCGTTACTCCATTAACCGCGCCATGGTGAATGATCTGCATGTTAATCCTTGAATTGAATGAGTACCTCGTTAACTTAGCAGTGGATACAGTATTTTGCGAGATAACCATTATCATGCGATGGCAAACGGGGCGGGTGCTCACGAGCAATGCTACTGATAATAAGCGCTTACAAACTAAGCATGATATTTGGCGTTAATTAACCTTGTGTAGTGGTCGTTAATATCCTGTTGTTGATATAATCAGTTCAATTTCTGGCTTATGTTCGATGGATTGCTGATGTTAGTGTTTAACTGTACCAAAGCGGCTGCAGAGTTTTTTAGTGTCACTCGCAAAGGCGAAGTGTTGTCTTGTTTAGAGGCTGCACCGCATAAAACCATTGCTGAGTCAGTCGTGGCGCCTGTTTTCCCTTTAGATGTTGAACCGCATGAGCACGATGGCATTCAATGGCATTGGGTGGTGCATTGTGTCACCGTTAAGCGCAAAAAATACTTATTAGTGATGGATTATGTTAGCCGCTATTGCTTGACATTTTTGGCGACAAAAAAGGGTGATGAAATTGATTTTCTCAATATGTTTGAGAAAATGATGGTGTCTAATTTTATGTTTTTAGCCAATAAAAAAGGCGTGGATAGTGTTGAGGCTGACTTAGCCATCGCACGATATCACGATAAATTTACTACCTGTGCATTTCATCTGCGAGGTGATCGTAGCGTACAAGGGCATTTAAACGAAGTTGCCTGGCACTTAGATCAACAATGTCATAAAGATGGAATGTTGTTAATGCCCAATCAGTTTATTGAATTTAGCGCCTTTATGGGACAATTCCCTCGAAATGCAAAAGGGCGCCGTAGCCACTTTTTTGCTAACGATGTGTTTATCGATACCTGGTTACAAGATTTGGATTTTGAACAAGGCCCGGTAGACACCACAAACCTGGTTTACCTCAGCGATTACAGAAAATAGGCATAGTGACTCGAATAAGAAGAAACAACCAACTAAGAACAACTAACGAAGCACTATTTATTAAGAACAACTGACTAAGTGACCTATTACCAATAATGGGTGTATTAAAAACGGGTTTATTACACGCTGGTTTATTACGCACGGGTTTATTAAAAATATAAGGACATGTAATGAAAGCTTTTTCTCTGGTATTGACCAGTTTAGCGATGGCCATTTCGGGCATTGCTCACGGGGTGGGAATTGACGCCAAATACATTGAGCGCATTGGCCCTGTGACACAAGCCTCTGCCACGGCGTTATCTAAAAGTGCTCAGGCAGATGCCTTGCGTGCCAATGTAGTGGCAAAGCTCAGTCAAGCCAATAAGGCCAGTAAGGTGAGGGTATTTAATCAAGCGCTTTCCTGGCAAGCCGGTACATCGAAAGCCGAAGGAGAGGGGTGGTTAGCTTATCGTTTACCGGTTTCTACACAGCGATTTACCCAAGGTACATTAACCGTTAAAGGGCTCGATAATCCGCAGGTGTATCTTAATGGCCAGTTAGTGAAATCAGCAGACAAGGTCGAGCTTGAACTCGCTAACGGTGATTATCAACTCATGTTGCTTGCCGATGGCTTACAAAAAGACGTGTCTTTTAGCCTCGATTGGCAGGGCAAAAGTGAAGTTGATAATCTCGACTTTACAGCACAAAAAACACAGCGAGTATCTGCCCAGCAGTTATTTGATGCCAAAGTGATCAGTGGCTTAACCCTGTCACCTAATGGTAAATATCTACTGCAATCAACCATTGAATACCAGGCTAGCCAAGGCGATACGCCAATTCAAATGACCGAGTTACGTAAATTATCGGACAACAGCGTGATATACCGCTGGCAAGATAACCGCCCAAGCAGTGCGGTTTGGTCAAGCGACTCTTCACAACTCGTCTTTGTGGCTAACAAACAAATTCAATTATTCACTGTTACTGATTTGAGCATTAACGTTGTCGCGACTGATATGGACAATGTGTCTGGTTTACAGTGGTTAGGTAACACTGTGTTATTTAGCTGGGAAAAGCCTTTTAAAGCCGATGAGAAAGCGACATCAAAACGTTTTCAAGCATTAGAAGACCGCTGGAGTTATTGGCGTAATAACAGTCAACTCTATCAAGTAGATGTTGCTTCGGGCTTTATTCGTCAACTTACAGACAACAACGTCAGCAGTTCTTTGCTAGACAGTAATGCAGATAAAGGCAAACTATTGTTAACGCGCTCGCCTGTGGATTATGCACAGCCCGCCCATGGTGTAACACAGCTTATTGAGCTGACGTTAGCTGATTTAAGCGAAACCATTATTGGTGAGTATCGCAGTTTTAATAGTGCACTATATGCTGATGACGGCATGTACATTACCGCTGGGCCGCGTTTTATGGACGGCATAGGAATACAAGATCCTAATATTGAAGTGAACGATTATGATGGTCAGTTATATTGGCGTGATGCTAAAGGCAATGTCAGTGCACTCAGTAAAGCGTTTGATCCTTCCATAGGCAGCATCACCAAGCTTGAAAATGATGATTTAATTGTGACGGTAACCGAAGGCGACCGTGCACCTTTGTATTTATTTGATAAAAGCAAAACACGCTTTAATCGAATAGACACCGGTGTGGATATGATAGACGGCTTTAGTGTTGCCATTGAGCAATCTACACCAACATTAGTATTTGCAGGTACCTCAGCCACTGCGCCGCAAAAAGCCTATAAAATGGCGGTTAATTCAAGCCGCAAACAGTTGCTGTTTGATAGTCAACAACTTAGCTATGCCAACACGCGTTTAGGTAAAATTGAAGATTTTGATTTTACTAATACTCATGGACATAACATTGATGGCCGTGTTTATTTACCTGCCGATTTTGATGCCCGTAAAAAGTACCCCGCATTAGTGTATTACTATGGCGGCACCTCACCTGTAGGGCGTCATTTTACCGGGCGTTGGCCATTTAATTTATGGGCAGCCCAGGGATATGTTGTGTATGTTGTGCAACCAAACGGTGCAACCGGATATGGCCAAGCTTTTAGTGGCCGTCATGTGAATGCCTGGGGCAAGTACAGCGCTGACGATATTATCGAGGGCACTAAAGCTTTCTTAAATGCGTACCCGTCGGTTGATGCTAAACGCGTGGGCAATATGGGCGCATCTTATGGTGGCTTTATGACTATGTATTTGGCGACAAAAACCGATATATTTGCGGCGTCAATGTCGCATGCGGGGATCAGTAATTTGTCGTCTTACTGGGGCCATGGCTGGTGGGGTTATGGTTATTCTGGCGTGGCCAGTCGCGGCAGTTTTCCGTGGAATAATCCAGAGCTCTATGTAGAGCAAAGCCCGCTATACCATGCAGACAAAATTACCACGCCGTTATTACTTATTCACGGTAATGCTGACACCAACGTACCTGTAGGTGAAAGCCATTACATGTACACCGCGCTTAAACTATTAGGCAAAGAAGTTGAGTTGGTTGAGTTTAACGACCAAGACCATCACATCAATAGCCGCCAAGCCCGCTTTGATTGGTGGAATACCACTATGGCATGGTTTGATATGAAGTTAAAAGATGAACCACAGTGGTGGAACAGTATCTACCCTGAGACAAAAAAACAGTAGTGACTTAACCTCAACTCGGGATAATAAGCGGTTATCAAACAGCCATTTGTCTCGCTAACCGTGTTGCATTGACTTGCAATAGGCTAGTTAACCTGAGCTCGGGATAATAAACGCGTTTCAAACAGCCCTTTGTCCTGCTAACTGTGTTGAATCGACTTACTATAGGCTAGCTATTGACGCGTCAATTCGCCTTGCTAGCATAACAAATGACAAGCTTGAAAGTGAGCTTGGTTAACATGCTGATTTTAAATAGCTAAGTTCATTCCTTATCCCGAGTTCAGGTTAGTTATTGATGCGTCTATGCGCCTTGCTAGCAAAACAAATGACAAGTTTGATATTAAATAGGCCGAATATTGTCATTTTGCCTTACATACCCCACCTCTTAACCCGAGTTGAGGTTACTTAAGGTTAAACAGCCTCGCATTGCGAGGCTGTTTTTTTACGAGTGGGCAACGTGCGCAAAATGGCCTAATCAAAATAATGTGGTCATTGGAAAGTTTGACGTTGAGCGACCACTTACATAGGTAAACTGTTGCACTAAGATACCGTTGTTATCATTAATAACAATGTGGTTAAACTGTCCACATTCAGTCCCGTGATAGCAGGGGGGAGCTCTCAATATACTGGGTAATGCACAGGCTTAACACTCTTCCTTTAACCATGGCAGTAGCGCGTTGATTGTGTTGGTTTGGGTAGCTGCTGATTCTGATTGATAGCCGTAGATGCGGATCCCAAATGTGACGGTCATCAGTTGAGCTGCATAGGCTTTAGCGGTTTCAGGCTCAAATAATTGGCTTAGGTAATGTTGATATACATGCTCAATCTCAGTTAATTGTGATGAGGCAAATTTGTATAGCTCGTTGCCTTGAGAGGCGAGTTCAAGTTGGGTTTTGATTAAGAAGCAGCCACAGTAATCACAAGACTTTGACTGCTCGACAATGTTGTCGAGGATCTGTCTAATACCTGCTTTGACATCGTCAGCTTGTTGCATCAGTTGGTGAATCGCCTCAATCGAAAAGGTGGCGTAGCGTGCTAAGGCTGCTTGGAATAAGCCTTCTTTGCTATCGAATTCATAATATAAGCTACCCGGTTTTAATCCGGTGGCTTTAGTGATTTGCTGAATGCTCGATGCGGCATAACCATTTTGCCAAAATAGGGTGATGACCTTATCTAATACGTCCGCTCGTTCAAAATTTTTCTTTGCCATGACATCGATCCTCAATCGTTACTGACGCTATAATACCACTACTTGAATGATTGTTCAAAAACTGCTTGCGTTGTTGACATGATTTGATTATCTTGAATGAAAATTCAAGATAATCTGAGAAGCCATTATGTCATTATCCACTCAACTGACTGAAAAACGAGATGCCTCTGCAGCCAACTTACCTGCAGAGGTATTGGCGATCATGTCGGATGCGACCTTAAATCTGAAGTTATCCGGCATTATTGATAATGCGCCTAAGGCTGGCGATAAACTGGCTGCATTTTCGTTAACCAATGCATTGGGCGTTACCCGTCATTTAACCGATTTGTTAGCCAATGGACCGGTTGTGGTGACATTTTATCGTGGCAATTGGTGCCCTTATTGTAATTTAGCCTTGCGTGCCTATCAGCAGCATCTTGCTGAATTTAAACAGTTAGGGGCAACACTGGTGGCTATTACGCCTGAGTTACCTGATATGTCACTTTCAACGGCAGAGAAAAATGAGCTTGAGTTTGATGTATTGTTAGATGTGAATGTCGAGTATGCCAAAGCGCTTGGACTGGTGTTTACGTTACCTGATTCAATTCGTGATCTTTATAAGAAATTTGGTGTCGAAGTTGAGAAACATAATGGTGCTGAACAGTTTGATTTTCCGCTTGCTGCGACATTCGTAGTAGCCAAAGATGGCACCATTGTGAAAGCATTTGTTGATGCTGATTATACTTACCGTCTTGATCCTGAAGATATCATTAGCTCATTAAAAGCACTGTAGGGATCTGATTTATGATGTTTAAAAGCTTATTTGAATCTAAAACCGTGATGGCATCTAGAATGAACGTATTACCTAAAATAGTGTTGTTATCTAAAGCGCGAGTGATTGCGTCTTTGGTTTTACTGAGTAGCCTATTAACCAGCCCAGTGTTTGCCGCTGATTATTCGGTGTTTCGCGAGCTAGATAGCCAGCATCCTCCTGGTAATGTGGCCGTGTCGTCTACAGGGCGAGTGTTCATGAGTAATCATCACTTTTACGGTGTTGATTCGAGAATTGTGGAGCTTAAAAAAGATGGCTCTATCGTTGATTATCCCAATACGGAATTTAATCAAAATCTTAATCCTGTTTTGGGCGTGGTAATTGATGAACAGGGTATTTTATGGATGCTTGAAACCGCTTCCGCTGATGGTGTCGGGCGACTTATCGGTTGGGATACTCAACAAAACAGCCTATACAAAACAATATCTTTAACTGCGTCAGTATTGCCCAGTAATTCATTTTTAAATGATCTTGCGGTCGATAGAAAGCACGAAACGGTTTATATCACCGATCCTGCTGGTGGCAGTAATGCGGCATTAATTGTGGTTGATTTAACGAGTGGCACAGCAAGACGAGTATTAGATGGCAGCGTTTATACCCGTCCCGAAGATGTTGATACGGTGATTAATGGCAATACTTTATCTATCGGTGGCCAGCCTATTCGTATAGGGGTTGATTCTCTGACCGTAGATCTGAACAACGAGTGGGTTTATTTTGGTGCATTGAGTGGTGAGAAGTTATATCGGGTGCACACTCAATATCTACTGGATGCTAAATTATCGGCCAATATGTTACGCAGCAAAGTGGAGTTTTATGCCAATAAACCGATTAGCGATGGCATCACCATTGATAATGGCGGCAACATTTATGTTACTGACATAAGCCATAATGCTGTCGGTTATATCGACACAGATCGTCAATATCATATTTTGTATCAAGATGATGACAAGTTCAGTTGGTCTGACGGCTTTTCTACTACGGCTGATGGTAAGTTGTTAGTTACGGTGAATAAGTTACATCAGTCTCCAGCGGTCAATAACCAGCAAGACAAAAGTGATGGTCGCTATTATATCATTCAGTTTGACGCATTAACCGAAACGACAGTTGGGCGTTAGAGTTTGATAATTTGAAGCAAGAACCTAGATGACTAGAGCGCTTCGCTGCTAGATACTATAAAAGCAAAAAACCTAGACGACTAGAGCGCTTCGCTGCTAGATGCTATAAAATCAAAAGCTTAGACTAGAGCGCTACGCTGCTAGATGCTATAAAAGCAAAAACCTAGATGACTAGAGCGCTTCGCTGCTAGATGCTATAAAAGCAAAAACCTAGACGACTAGAATGCTTCGCTGCTAGATGCTATAAAAGCAAAAACCTAGATGACTAGAGCGCTACGCTGCTAGATGCTATAAAAGCAAAAGCCTAGATGACTAGAGCGCTACGCTGCTAGATGCTATAAAAGCAAAAACCTAGACGACTAGAATGTTTCGCTGCTAGATGCTATAAAAGCAAAAACCTAGATGACGAGATCGCTACGCTGCTAGATGCTATAAAAGCAAAGCCTAGACGACTAGATTCTAGCTGACTCGGTTCTATAACATCTTAACAGCGCAGCGGTCCCTAGCAGGACGCAGTCCGCCCTAGAAGCGCAGCGCTCTAGAATCTAGGATCTAGGATCTAGGATCTAATCTTAACAGCTCACCTGTCCCTAGCAGGACGCAGTCCGCCCTAGAAGCGCAGCGCTCTAGAATCTAGAATCTAGCATCTAAGCTTAACAGCGCAGCTGTCCCTAGTAGGACGTAGTCCGTCCTAGAAGCGCAGCGCACTATCCGCGTAGCGGTCTAGATTAGTAATAAATTTTAGAAACACTATATTTTTCAGTGTCTAGCTTGTAAAAAACTATTTTGTCGTCCAAAGTTAATGCCTATGACACTTAACTAATGATAAAAATGACCAGACTATCTAGTTATAAAAATGCGCTTAAATTGGGTATTGGAGTATTTGCTTTTGGCTTAGTCATTAGTTTTGTTACTGCTTTAAGTGTTAAGAATCAAAATAACACCATCATTACTCAATCTCTCGAAACGGTATCTGAACAAGTTGCTAACAATATTATTGATCGTATCGTTTTATATCAATATGGTTTACGAGGTGCTCGAGGTGCCGTTTCCACTATCGGTGAAGACAAAATAACCCGCGAAATTTTTAGAAAATATAGCTTAACGCGTGATATTGAGAGTGAATTTCCTGGCGCTCGTGGGTTTGGTTATATCCGACGTGTTCCTGTAGCCGATGAAGCAGATTTTGTTGCCAAAGCTAAACTTGATGATTGGCCAGATTACAGTGTGCGTCAGCTTAATCCTCATGATGATGAACGGTATTTGATTGACTATATTGAACCCATTGAGCGTAATCTTGCTGCTGTCGGTTTGGATATATCCTCTGAGCAAAACCGCAAAAACGCCGCACAACAAGCGTATTTAACTGGTGAAGTGCGCTTAACGGGGCCGATCACGTTAGTGCAAGCAACAGGTAATCCGTTACAAGCCTTTCTCATTTTAATGCCCATTTACCGTACTGGTTTTACCCCATCAACCGAAGCATTAAGGGAGCAACAAGCTTTTGGCTGGAGTTATGCGCCATTAGTTGCCAATGAAGTGTTTGATAAGATCAGTTTATCCCGTCAGACTACAAAATTATTGATCAATGATGTGACTGATATTGAAAATAATGTCGTGTTTTATGAAACCCATGTAGATGATGTAAATCCGTTATCGGATTATTCAGTTACATTATATCGCGAAATATTTGGGCGTAAATGGCATGTATCGTTAGTAGCTTATCCCGAGTTTGTCAGTGGTTTACACTTAAGTTCACCTAATATTATGTTTAGTTATGGTGCGATTGTTAGTTTGTTATTGGGCGGGCTTATTGGTTTTTACGGCTACGCATTAGGTCGTAAGCGCCTAATTTTGGAAGATAATGAAAGACGTGCCAATATTTTAGAACATTCGCTTGATGCGATTATTAGTTTTGACTGTGATGGTGTTATTACCAGTTGGAATGATGGCGCAGTAACGATTTTTGGTTATGAAAAACATGAGGTTATTGGGCTCAAGAAAACAACGTTCATTGTTCCTAACGATGGATATGATGCAGAAGCTGAAAAGTTTAATCAGGTCCTTAGCGGTAAATCGTTATTAAACTTTGTTAGCCAACATAAACGAAAAGACAATGCACTACTGTCGACGTCGATGACCTCATTGGCTATTTATAATGAATTTGGCAAAATAATCGGCGTTAGCCAGACTATTCGAGATATTACGGTACAGCTGAATGCTGAAAAGCAAATTTTAAATATTAACGCCAACCTTGAACGTAAAGTTACCGAGCGGACTCAGGCGTTACAGCAAGCACTGTCAGAAAATAAAACCTTACTTGATAATATTAACCAGCAGCTGCTTTATTCTGAAACGGATAAAGACGGCGTTATCTTGGGGGTAAATGATTATTTCTGTTTAGCATCTGGATTTACTCGTGAACAAATGATCGGTCAGAAGCATTCAATTTTGAAATCTAACCAGCATGATGATGCCTTTTGGGCCAATATGTGGCAAACCATTAATGCTGGTAAAACATGGCATGATGAAGTGTGTAACCATGATAGTCAGGGTAATGTTAAGTGGTTTGATACGGTCATTGCGCCTGTGATGGATGCGGACGATAACCTTGAACGCTGCTTTGCACTGCGAATTGATATTACTGAACGTAAGAATACCCAGCTTGAAAAGAATGAACTGGCTTCCTTACTTACCAATGTGCTTGCAGCTGCATCAGAAATAGCCATTATTTCCACCGATAATAACGGTATTATTAATATTTTTAATCGCGGTGCCGAGTTATTACTTGGCTATCAAGCTGAAGAGATAGTGGGTAAGCAAAGCCCTGCAATATGGCATTTACCTTCAGAGATCCGTGAACGCAGTAAACAGTTAACCAAAGAATTTGGCGAAGATATTATTGCTTTTGACGTGTTTGTGTATAAACCAAGAGTACAAGGGCCTGAAACGCGTACTTGGACGTATGTCCGCAAAGATTTCTCTCAATGCCAAGTGTCGTTGTCGGTATCCGCTATGCGCGATCAAAATGGAGAGATAATTGGGTATTTAGGGGTAGCGGTTAATATTGATGTGATGCTTCAACAACAAGAAGAACTAGTATCAGCCAGTAACCAACTGTCTAAAGCGGCTGAGGTGGCTGAGTTAGGCATTTGGAATTTAGATTTTCACACTAATCGTTTGCAATGGAACGATCGTATGTTTGCCATGTACGATTATCCATTAGCGCTTACGGAAGAGGAATTAAGTTACCAACATTGGCAAAAACGGGTCCATCCAGATGATCTTGCTATGGCTGAACTTGCTTTAAAACAAGCCATTGACTTAAACCTTCCTTACGATCCTACTTTTAGGATCATTACCAGTACGAATCAGATCCGCTATATTCATGCTGGTGCCCATATTAGTTACGATAAATCAGGTAAACCGGTGCGTGTGGTCGGGATTAACCGCGACATTACTGAGCAACGCGAGTTAGAGCAAACCTTGCGGTTAGCGAAACAAGCTTCAGATGCAGCCAGTGCAGCTAAATCTCAATTTTTAGCGAATATGAGTCATGAAATCCGTACTCCAATGAATGCTGTATTAGGCATGCTACAACTTATTCAACATTCTGATATGAGTCGTCAGCAAGCTGATTATGTTTCTAAGGCTGAAATAGCTGCGAAGTCATTATTAGGGCTGTTAAATGATATTTTAGACTTTTCTAAAATTGATGCTGGTAAGTTAGAACTTGATTTGCATCCGTTTCAACTGGAAACGTTAATGCGTGAGCTAGCGGTGATGCTAGCAACCAATGTACACAGTAAAAATTTAGAAGTTATTTTTGATTTAGATCCTGCCATTCCATACCTTATTGAAGGTGATGAACTTCGTTTGCGCCAAGTGTTGTTAAACCTTGCGGGTAATGCGATTAAATTTACCTCAGAAGGTCATGTTATTGTCAGTGTACACTGCAATGAATGTATTGCTAACCAAGCGAATTTAACCATTTCGATTACCGATACGGGTATCGGAATCAGTCCTGAACAAGGAAGTAAAATTTTCCAAGGTTTTGTCCAAGCAGAGTCTTCTACGTCAAGACGATTCGGCGGTACAGGATTGGGATTAGCAATCACTAAACGTTTAGTTGAGTTAATGGGCGGTGAATTAACGTTATCGAGTCATGTTGGCAAGGGCAGTCGCTTTTGGTTTGATTTGACGTTTAATATTGTTGAAATAAAGAATAACGATTTAGATATCGACTTACAGGGTAAGAATATTCTGATTGTTGATGACAGTAAGATGAGCCGTAAAATTTTATCCAAAACCTTAATGGTCCATGGTGCTTATGTTAATGAGGCTCATAACGGCAAGCAGGCTATCAATCTTATTGATCAAAGCTTAAATGCTAGCAATCATTATGATGTGATTATTATGGATTGGCGCATGCCTGATAAGAATGGCTTAGAAACCGCCAATCATATTCAAGCGATGTTTCCGGCAGGTAAAGCTCCGGCCATTATTATGCTGACCGCGTATGGTGCAGAGGTGATGGAACAAACTAAACAATATCGCCAACAGCCTTTTGTGAGTATGTTGACCAAACCTGTGACGGCGAACTTGATGCTCGAGTCGGTTTACCGAGCTATTCATGGCTTAGAACAGCCAATACAATCTAGAAAAATAACTAATTTAGCATTAAAAGGTGCCAGGGTTCTGGTGGTTGAGGATAATCAGCTTAATCGCCAAGTTATTGATGAATTATTACGTCTACAAGGTGCGATTGTTACATTGGCTAAAGACGGTATTGAGGGTGTTGATTGGGTCACTAAGTCAAATAATCAATTTGATATTGTTATTATGGACATGCAAATGCCGGTAATGGATGGACTTGAAGCAACACGTATTATTCGTGCCGATGGCCGATTTAATGATGTACCTATTTTAGCGATGACGGCTAACGCATCGCTTGCCGATAAAACATTATGCCTAGAAGCGGGGATGAATGATCATATCGGTAAACCGATAGACATGACACTTTTGTTACCTTGTATACTTAACCTGCTAGGCCAAGATAATAGTGCTTATTATCATTCAACTGTTAATAATCCGCCTGTTGCGTTACCTGAGGTGCGTAATGATGGCGACGATGATGCGATTATCGAAAATCCTGATTCTATTTTACGTCGTTTTGGTGGTGAACTTGCCTTTTTCATTGATGTGAAACATCATTTTGCATCAGAAATGTCAGAGCAATTATCATTACTTACGCAAGCGTTTGCACTCGAAGATGACAATGCTATCAGTAGTATTGCCCATACAATTAAAGGCACTTCGAGCAATATTGGTGCTAAGCGGCTGGCAGCTTTTGCTGCCACACTAGAGCACAATATAAAAAATGCTGTTAATGTTGATTCAGATGCTTGTTTAAGCCAAATGCAAGGCCAGATAAATGATAGCCTGCATATGTTAGATACTCTATTTCCAGATGAAAGTGCTGTATTAACCAATCGCACACTTGATAATAGCGCTGTATTGCCGATACAAAGCATAGACGCGGATAAAACCGATCGATTAATGGAATTATTGGTTGATCAAAATTTAGATGCCATTGAGTACCTTGAGCGCCTGTTAAGCAACGTGGTGCCAGATAAACAGTGGTTAAGATTAAAAAACCAAGTGAGCCAACTTGAGTTCTTGGATGCTGTCGATACATTAAAATCGATAATTAAGGAGTGATGCGTGTTCATAGATGAGTATATTTCAGGTGCTGCGCCTGTTAGAGGTAAAATACTGTTAGTTGATGATCAAGTTGTGAACATCAAAATATTACATCAACTCTTGCAAGCGGATTACGACATTTATATGGCTCGCGATGGTCATCAAGCCATTGATATGTGTAAAAAAGTCAAACCAGATATCGTATTGTTAGATATTGAAATGCCGATGCTCAATGGATTTGATGTGTGTGCACATTTGAAACAAGATCCCGATACCGAAGATGTGGCGGTTATTTTTGTCACCGGTCATTTTGATGAAGTTAAAGAGGTTAAAGGATTTCAGTTAGGGGCAGTCGATTTTATTCATAAACCCATTAACCCGGTTATCACTAAAGCACGTATTAAAAATCAGATGATGTCTAAATCTCAAACTGATTTATTACGCTCTATTGCACTGTTAGATGGATTAACCGGTGTCGCTAACCGGCGTAAGTTTGATCAAGTGCTGCCTGTAAGTTGGTTACAATGTGCGCGTGAAAAACAGCCATTGACCATTATTTTATTGGATATCGATTTCTTTAAGCACTTTAATGATACTTATGGCCACACTGAAGGCGATACGTGCTTACGCATCGTTGCACAGAAGATACAAGACACCGTTAATCGTCCTTATGACTTAGTCGCGCGTTATGGTGGTGAAGAATTTATCTGCGTGCTACCAAACACCGATTTAATTGGCGGAACTTATGTGGCTCAGCAAATTGTTGACAGTATAGTGTCATTGAAAATAGCTCATTTAAATTCACCAATATCTGAATTTGTTACTGTAAGCGCTGGGGTTTCAACGGTAGTGCCAATGTATGATATGCCGAATAAAAATTTAGTTGAAGCGGCAGATAAACAATTGTACTTAGCCAAAGACCGTGGCAGAAATAGAGTGTTAGGTTGTTTAGCAGAATGAAACACCTAGATAACTAGTACGCTGCGCTGCTAGTACGCTTCGCGGCTAGATGCTATAAATGCAAAGGCTTAGAGCTTAGAGTCTAGACGACTAGAGCGCTGCGCTGCTATAAAACCAAAGGCCTAGATGACTAGAATCTAGTTCGCTTGATATCGCTTTTCATCGCTTGCTATCGATTTACATTTAACAGCTCAGCAGTCCTTAGCAGGACGCAGTCCGCCCTAGAAGCGTAGCGCTCTAGAACCTAGGATCTAAAATTTATGCCGATAACCTAATACATAAGCTATATCAGCACTGTTATCCATGTTTAAAAAGTTCTCAACCATAGTGAATTCGATGGCGCTGCTATTGAAGTAATAGCGATAACCTAACACCGCTTCATTAGAGGCTTCTGAGAAGTTTTTATCCCAACTCACCATGCCATCATAACGATGATATTCAGCTAACCAACCGTGCCTACCTCTACGATATTCGTAACCCAGCCCCAACATTAAGTAATGTGATTCGAAGGCATTTTGCGATAACGGTTCTGTATTGTGTAAGAAACTCATTCCTAAAGTCGAGTTCACATGGTGATTGCCATTGTGATAACCGTAATTGATTTGTACGCTTTGCTGGAAACTTTCATCAACAAATGGGCCTGAATCTACATACTTGTAGTACAAGGTTCCCCCGATGGAAATACCATGGTGTTCATTTTGCAGTAATTGATAGCCTAGGTATGCAGTAAGAGCATTATTGAGGGTTTCACCATTAAAGTTTTCAACATTGATATGGTATTTTTCTGAATGGATCTGACTTTGGTGTTTCGCTTGTTTATTACGACCATTTTGCTCAAATCCAAAAGCATCGTGAAACCACATTGTTAAGGAGTCTAAATGGTTATCACCGCTAAATTGCCAAGTGTATTTAGCATCAAACAATAAATCCTCAGTGATTTGCCATTTTAAGCCGCTGCTAATCGCATTTTGGTAGTAATCAGCTAATAACTCATCTGACTCTGACCAGACGCTGGCTGCATTGGCTGTGATGTACCATTCTTTTTGACCTTGGGGCAACGAAAAGCCAGATCGTAAAAGTGGGCTAAGATTAATAGATTGCATCGGTGATTGCGCATATACCTGTAACGGTCCGTAATCATTAAAACTGACTACTTGCGCTTTTGCAGGCAAGATCGTAAAAATACTCACAATGGATATCAGTTTAAGGTTGGTCTTCATCGCTATTCCCTGAGTTAACTGTCCAGTTAATCTATCTGTATCGGCTAATTACATAAATAAAATAAATACTCGTATCTGCCAATATTTAGTGGTGTTTGTTGATGAGGTTGTGCGCATTATGATGGTATGAGAACATAATTTAAATATCCAAAAGGAACACATTATGACGTTCAGTTATATCATCACTCCTATGCTAACAATAGTATTCACTGTTTAAGATAATGTTGGCTAATATTACTGAATATTTAAACGATTATTTTATTTGTAAAGTATTGATTATTATCTGATAGCAAGGTATAAAATTATTTATAGGCTCCTTGTGGATAATGAAATTAATATGATAGTGTTAATTTTGAATTGTTAATTCGAGTTTTATTTTGAGTTGTTGTTTGAATTGTTGTTTGAATTGTTGTTTGGATGCTGTTGCTGTACAGAAATATAGTTTCTTTAATGTGTTATTTGTGATAATGAGCTGCCAGTTTACTCAGTTTTTTAGTTGTATTTTTTAAGCGTTATTTCCCCAAAATGTGTAATGGATACGCATTAATAAAATGGATTTGTAATGAAAAAACTTTCTTTTCAATTTACGCAATCAATGTCCTTCGAACTATTTCTTAACCTTTATATTTCTGCAATACATCATCGATTAGTTTACTCAACAGTACCTTTTATCTCTGTTATTTATGACATTGTTATTGGCGAGAACGTTTTTTTCAGGATCACTTGCTGCAATATTAGCGATACAGTCCCTCACTGTTCGATGCTGGAGCTGTGATGGATTTCATTTGGTTGTTAGGTTTACTGGCCATCTATATTCCAATCCAAATGTGTATTGATACGTACATTGTGTATCGAACTGACGTACAACAAAAAGGTTGTGATTACCTGTTGGCATTTATTCCGTTGCTGACGTTTGCCTATCCAGAGCACTATTTGTATAGTTTTATCTCTTTAGCGCTCATTGTACTGTATGGCATATCACTGCGTTATTATGCTGCATTTAATGATTGGCTTGATTTTGATCAAGATCGTTTAGCTGGATTGTGTCTCGGTGGATTGGGGGTTGGTGGCATAATTATCACCGCGAGTTTGATTTACCAATTTGTACAGCATTAACCTAAGATAATGTAGGTTTGACAATTTTATCGCTGAATGGCGTTATGCTTGAGCGACAATTTTTTGATGAAGATTATCCCATTGTTCTGGGAATTTTCCATCTAACATATACACAAATGCAATCAATTCTGCGATTAAAAGATACAGCTCTTTAGGTACTTCATCACCTAATTCTAATAGCTGCAAAAACTCACTTAAGTGTGGATCTTGATGTATATGGATCCCCGCTTCTTTAGCGATTAATATCATCTCCTCGGCAACTAAGTCCTTACCCGTAGCAGTAATTTTAGGAGCACTTTTACCATCAAAACTGAGTGCAACTGCTTGCTGTATTTTTTTCGAGTCATCTTTCATTATGTTCTCTATTAAGCTCTGGTTTTGACTAAATAGTGATCGCCGGGTAATAACGTCGCTGGTATTTGGGCTAACTGTGTTGTGAGCTTACCTGGTGTAAAACCAATTTGTGTAATTTTATCTGACAGTGTTTGGTTAAAACGTTCTACTCTCGTAAGTAGCATTTGGTTGTTGCCTTTAAATTTGATATCAAGCACATCTGCCTGCTTATGAGCACAAATCAATAATGATCCTTGGGCTAAATTAAATTTGAGTTGTAGCTTCCATCCTGCTTTTTTATCTTTGTCTGAATCATTTTCTTGTTCAAATTTACCTTCAAACTGTTCATCACGTTGGTTGATTGAATAGGGGAGAGCAAAGTACCAAGTCATGGCTTGATTGGGATCGGTGCTTGCATGTTGGTACAGCGCAATACTGTTAGCCAATTGTGCCAAAGAGTCTGCCCCTCCTAACTTATCTAATGCGGCTAACAGACCTGAATTAGCACTGAGTTTACTCAAGGTCCGTTGTTGCAACTGCGCAAGGTGGGCCTGAAGTTTATCGCTGATCCCTGAGCCTGTTGATTTTGTTTTCACCCCTAATAACAACTGGAATAGAGTTGTGATAGCGCTACCAGAAAACAGAGGCGAGGGTTGTGAGTTAGTTGAGTGACCTAGCTGAGTGTGGGCAAGATTAAGCGCCGCTAAACTGTATAGCTCACTGCTGAGTAATGCTGGATCACTTAATGCACTTAATGGATGCGGGCTAATTTGTGGCAAATGCTTAAACAGTTCACTGGCCAGATTATGTGGGACTTGTTGGCTTAACTGCTGTTTTATTGGCATCGCGCCTGCTTTTGATAACGCTTTATTCAGCACTTCTATTGGTGCAGGGTCACCGTTCAATTTGTTTAATGCGTTGTTGTTGGATGCATTGTTGTTTAATGCGCTGTTGTTTAATGCATTATTGCTTGGTGGATTGCTCTTTGCACTATTGTCTATCGCAGAAGCGGTGTTTGCTTTGGGTGTGTTTTGTTCCGCTAATGATTTTGTCGATAACGATGTTTGCTCTACCGTGTTGGTAGCATTTTTGGCTAGATTGGCTTGCTGAGCCATATTGCTGGTGGTTTTAGTGAGATTCGATTCAGATGATAGTCCTGATGGATTAGGTTGTTGTGTTACCGGCCCCCCGGTTTTTACTGTAGCACTATCTTGGCCGATTTTGGCTGAAAAAGGCGTTAATTCAATAGGCGTTTTTTGTTGGGTATCGCTTCCTTTTACCGCATTATCAAGTGTAGGCAGTGGTGTTGACTCTAGCTTTTTTAGAAATTGGCTGAGGATTTGTGCTGGTTCATTTTTAGTGATGATGATGTTTGCTGCTTGAACAGACTGATCTGCTTGAGGCGTTGTGGTGAGTTTCGTTAAATTAACGGTTATTTCAGCAATGACTGGCGTGAGCGCAAGTTGCAATTGCTGATGCTGCACCACCACCTTAGCTAAATATTGGCCTGAGTTTAACGCGGTGTTTGGCGATAATTGGATGCTTGTGCCACCAGAAAAAGTTAATTTCCCTTGGTCTATTATCGCTGTAGGCAGAGGATAACCTTGAGTTCTGGTTGCCAGCGTTGCGAGTTGTTGTGTTGATACACCATTTTGCTTTGCCAGTTCCTCAAGACCTTGTGGTAAGGAAAGCTGAATGGGTTGTGCCAAAAGCACTAATTGAGTGGTAACTGTTTGGGCGGGTGATGTGGCCGTTGAGCCAGCAGAAGCCGTTGACATTACAGGGGTGGTAGCTTGGTTGTTGATGACTTCTGTTTGGACTACGGGGACATTTGCACTGGAAACGGCACGAGCCACAAGTTTAGCGTGATCGCTTGCTATAACGACTTGCGCTGTCTGTTGTAATAATTTTTGCAGTTCAGCGGTCTTGTTTAGTTGATATTGCTGATTTTCAATGGTGACGTCGAGTTGGGCGTTTGCTGGTGGTTGTAACACTTTGACGGGCAATAATACGGCTGCTAAATCTGATTTAGTGGTCGACGAGCTAGATACCGCGGATTTGTCATTTGAAGTTTTTGTTGGCAAAGAAGGACTATCGGTTTGAGTTTGTTTGCGCTCAGCCAACTTCTGCGGACTTGCATCTGCAGGTTTTATTGTGCCGGTATTGACCGTTTTTTGAGGGAGCGTTGTTGGTACAGCCATAGAAATCCTTTCAAACGAACATGTTTGTCTATTGAAATCAATCTACATGTCAGTGAACAATATTAACTACATTTACAATTTTTTGATTGATATTGTCAAATGGCACAGTATCCTTAGCTCCCTGTTACCTTATTAGGGTAACATATAGGGTTTTATTGCCATTACAGTGAATGATTGCTGATAACACAGACGTATGAGTAAGGCCTGACTGATAAATAGTGAATAATAACAGCCTTACACTTGCTTGCTAAATTATATCGACTTGAACAAAAATTGCTTTAATAAAAAAGACAAAAATAGCAGTTTGTTGAGTAGTACCTTTTGTCATTTTAAAGAGAATTATATGAAGTATAAATGGATATTACTTCAGGTGTTTGTTGCCGTTAGCATGCCCGTGTATGCCGAAGCAGAAGCACCTCAAGTTGCCACATCATCACGTCCTGCGGTCGAAATCAAATACAATGATCCTCGCGATCCATTTGAAGAAGTTAACCGCACAATGTGGGACTTTAACTATCTGTTTTTAGATCGGTATATTATTCGCCCAGTTGCCCATGGTTATAAAGACTATGTTCCTAATCCAGTCAGAACGGGTGTTAATAATTTTGTTTATAACCTAGAGGAACCTAGCTCTCTGGTGAATAATACCTTACAAGGAAAGTGGGGATGGGCTGCTAATGCCGGCGGTCGTTTTACGGTTAATACCACCATAGGTTTACTGGGTTTAGTCGATGTAGCTGACATGATGGGGATGCACCGTAAACAAGATGATTTCAACGAAGTGTTGGGTTATTACGGTACACCAAATGGCCCTTATTTTATGGCGCCGTTTTATGGCCCAATTGTGACAAGAGAAATCGCCTCTGACTGGGTGGATGGTCTATACTTTCCTTTATCTGAGCTAACGATGTGGCAGTCAGTATTAAAATGGGGTTTAAAAGGCTTGGATGCTCGTTCTAAAGCCATTGATCAAGAAAGATTATTAGACAATGCTCTTGATCCTTATGCTTTTGTAAAAGATGCCTATTTGCAGCATATGGATTACAAAGTTTTTGATGGTGATGTGCCATCTAGTCAAGCGGACGATGAGTTACTTGACGAATATTTAGATGAACTAGAATAGTCGAGGCATACAGGCACCTCGGCAGTGTAGTTTGCGAGGTTGTTGTATGGCGCTTACTGATGTCGAGATCCTCTTTGTTGAAGATGACCCGATATTTCGCCATGTCGTTGCTGATTTTTTGCAGAGGCAAGGTGCCCGGGTTCAACAAGCATGTAATGGCGATGAAGGCATAGCCCTTTTTTCCGATGCTATTTTTGATATTGTTATTGCAGACTTAAGCATGCCAGGCCTTCATGGTTTGTCGATGCTTAAACAAATGCAAGATATTAATCCTGCTATACCCGCTATTGTTATTTCTGGTAATGATGTGATGTCTGATGTTGTCGAAGCATTGCGCATTGGTGCCAGTGATTATCTGACTAAACCTATTGCTGATTTATTCATTATTGAGCAGGCAATCATACAAGCGATGATGTCAGCCGCTACGCCGATGAATGTTTCTGGTCAATCGCATTTACAAGAAATGAATGAGTTATCTTACCAAGAGCTTACCGATAACTTATCTTTACTTGAGCAAAATGCTCAAGCGGCCAAAAGTGTTCAGCAGCAGTTATTTCCTGCGTCGCATATCTATTATCCCAAAGCCGAAATCAATTACAGTCTATTTAAAAATAATGATGTTAGTGCTTACTTCATCGATTCTACAATGGTGGGGGAGCATCATTTAGTGATGTATATGGCACACTTTTCACCTGAGGATAATAGCGCCGCTTTTGGCTGTGTCTTATTGCGTAGTTTTATTAATCAAAAACTTAAGTTATT
Source organism: Shewanella sp. BF02_Schw (assembly GCF_014596695.2). Lineage (NCBI taxonomy): Bacteria > Pseudomonadati > Pseudomonadota > Gammaproteobacteria > Alteromonadales > Shewanellaceae > Shewanella > Shewanella sp. BF02_Schw. The sequence goes on along the minus strand of NZ_JABKAW020000003.1, from coordinate 578,271 downwards.
TAGAAATGGTTTAAGCAATACCTTAATCGAACCTAATAATATGTTGTCTTATCTTCATGAGCGTATGGTGAAGTCTGGGTTACATATTAATACCGATATTATTTATGTGTGCCTCGATTTGACCCGCTACCAGTTATCAATAGGGCAGTCTGGTAAAGGATTAAGGTGCTATTTACGTAACGGTAATGAGCTTACTCCTCTAGCATTGCCAGAATCAGCACCTCTTGGCAGTACCGTATGGGATAAGCCGAGTATGCAAACTAGAACCTTGTTACTGGATGAACAAATTTGTATCGGCACACATTTTTATGAGCATAAACAACAACTGCTTGATAACCGTTTTACAGGATTGGTTTATCAATCCGATATCAAAGCAGGTGGCTTTATGCAGTTAGCGTGTCGCTGATCATTGTTTAAGTCTATCTAGACACTAGAAACCTAGAGCGCTGCGCTGCTAGGACGCTTCGCGGCTAGAGGCTATAAAAGCAAACTGCATAGCGAAGCGACTTTAGCAGGACGAAGTCAGCTCTAGCAGCGAAGTGAACCTAGCAGGATGAAGTCAGCTCTAGCCGCGAAGCGATCCTAGCAGGACGAAGTCCGCTCTAGCAGCGAAGCGATTCTAGCAGAACACAGTCCGTTCTAGCAGCGAAGCGACTTTAGAAGGACACAGTCCGTTCTAGCAGCGAAGCGATCCTAGCAGGATGAAGTCAGCTCTAGCAGCGAAGCGATTCTAGCAGGACGAAGTCCGTTCTAGTAGCGAAGCGAACCTAGCAGGACACAGTCCGTTCTAGCAGCGAAGTGAACCTAGCAGGATGAAGTCAGCTCTAGCAGCGAAGCGATTCTAGCAGGACGAAGTCCGCTCTAGCAGCGAAACGACTCTAGCAGGACGAAGTCCGCTCTAGCAGCGAAGCGACTCTAGCAGGACGAAGTCCGTTCTAGCAGCGAAGCGACTTTAGCAGGACGAAGTCAGCTCTAGCAGCGAAGTGAACCTAGCAGGATGATGTGGGTATATAAAAAATCCCCTCACAAGTGAAACTTGGAGGGGATTTTATTAAGAATAACAATTACATCAAAACCAATTAACGTTGAATTCCTTCGTGTTCGGCCGTGACTGCAATTTCTTCTTCTAATACTTCTTCTTCAGTCTCATTTTTGTTTTCTGCACCGTGCATCCAGTCAACTAATTTATCTGACATTAGGTATAAAATAATACCTGAGACGACCGCAGTAATACCAATGCCGGCAAAAATTGCCATTGCGTTAGCGAGTTGTTCTTCGACTTCGCCGCCATGGCCAATCAATGAACCGACTAGGCCACCAATTTTGTTTGCAGCAGCAATAAATAGGAACCATGCACCCATCATTAATGATGCAATACGCAGTGGAGCCAGTTTAGTGACCATCGATAAACCAATTGGTGATAAACATAATTCACCCATGGTGTGGAAGAAGTAAGCTCCTACTAACCACCACATGCTTGATTTAACTGAAGCGTCGCCACCCATTTCGAACACTGCGCCCATCATGAATAAGAAACCAATGGCCAGTAAGAATAAACCTAACGCAAATTTAACGGGTGAGTTAGGTTCATTTTTACCTAAGCGGATCCAAATAGAGGCAATCACTGGGGCAAAAACAACAATAAAGATAGCATTGAGTGATTGGAAGTAAGTGGTCGGTACTTCCCACGAGCCAATCATACGATCGGTGAAATTGTTGGTGAACAAGTTCATTAATCCGCCTGCTTGTTCGAAGCCAGCCCAGAAAATAATGGTGAATAACCCCATTACCATAATGACTTTAATACGGTCACGTTCAATCTTAGTTAGTGGTTCACTTCTGGTTTCACCTCTCGCTGCATTTTTTCTTTGTTCTACTTTAGCTGCCGGTTCGGTACCGATGTCGCCAAGTAATTTTTGAGCAAAGAAAAATTGAATAATCAACGATAAAATCATACCAACACCGGCGCAGAAGAAACCTGCTTGCCAGTTATTGATAAACACGTCTTCACCACCAATAACCACTTCATGACCAAATGAAGTGTAAGCCCAAGCAACGATAAAGCCTGACAAGGCTGCACCTAAGTTGATGCCCATGTAAAATATGGTAAATGCGCCATCACGACGGTGATCACCAGCAGGGTATAAATCACCTACCATTGTGGAGATATTTGGTTTAAATAGGCCGTTACCTATAATTAGCGTCCCTAAACCAATATAAAACATAGTGGTTTCTAAACCCGGCATCCAGCTATGTGGTGCTGCAAGCGTAAATTGACCCGCTGCCATTAAGAAGCCACCAATATAAATGGCTTTACGTTGACCCAATACGTTATCTGCTAGCCAGCCACCAATTAATGGTGTTAAGTAAACTAAACCGGTAAAAGTACCATATAGAGATAATGCGTCTGCTTGGCTCCAGCCTAAACCACCACCTGCTTCATTGCTTTGCACTTTATCTACCAAATAAAGTACTAAAATTGCACGCATTGCGTAATAGCTAAAGCGTTCCCATAGTTCTGTTGTAAAAAGCAAGAACAGCCCCTTAGGGTGTCCAAACAATGTACCTTGTGGTTTTGCGTCACTCATTAAGTCTTCCACCTTAAGCTTGTGATTGCCTGTGAGAAAATATCGTCACAGAAATAATTGTTTGCAAGAGTTGTCTATGATTGCCTTATCAACTAACACTTGAAATAACGGGTGTTTGACCGTGATGAAGCAATACTGAGCAACTTTATTGTTTATTTTTTATATTAAATAATGTCAGTTTGACGCTGAATGCTAACCAAACATCAAAAAGCTAACCTTATATACCCTTTTCATGCCGGCAAAGTCAATGTTAATGCGGGGAACAGAGAGGTTAAGCTTGTTATAAAATGTGTCAATACAAACAATCAACTATCAGTAATGTTAGTTGTTTGTATTGCTTTTGTTGCAAAGTTAGCTGGAAATTAATAAGGTTTTCTGGCATCGAGCCGATACCTATATCACGCTTAAGTGACATTTTAGTTAAGCATGATGGTGCAAGGTGTTGATTATAAAGTGTTGTCTTTTAATTTAAGCGATAAACAGTTAAAATACGATTCTTTAACAAATTTCGATGTCATGTCGAAGAGGTATTTATGACTATCATTCGAGCTGTGACATTGATTTTAATTGGCTGTTTTATCTGCACTGCCCATGCCTGGGTTGATACAGATTTTGACGGCGTTCCTGATAAAAAAGATGCCTGTAATGATACCCCTGTTAACAGTGTTGTTATGGCAAATGGTTGTATTGATACTGAATTGTTGATTGTTGATGAGGATGCCGAAGATGATGCTGAGTTTGATGAAGCTGAATTAGGCGCGACAGTCACAAATAATTCGGCCCTTATTGCTGAACAATGTCGTCAACAACGAGATGTTTCTGTGGCAGTAGATTGTTTTGGGTCTATTCTTCAACCTGTGTATTTTGATTTTGATAAATCAGTAGTGTTGTTAACTCAGCGGCCAACCTTGGTTAGGGTACAGCAATACATTGAGCAACATCCTCAAGTGGCTATTCGTTTAGAGGGACACACTGATAATATTGGTAGTGATGCTGTTAACCGCTCACTATCACTTAAACGTGCAGCCACCATTAAAGATTTACTCGTAAATGAGTACCAATTTCAACCGACGTCGATTGAGATCGTTGGCATGAGTAACAAAAATCCGATCGCGGATAATGCCACTATAGAAGGGCGTCAGCGTAATCGACGAGTAGAATTTATTATATCGGCAGAATAAGACTGCTATTAAAATGGAGAAAGAAATGGAACATATAGAAGGTTTAGATGCTTTAGTGGAGCAGGCACCTGAGTTTTTGATGACTTATGGTCTTAAAGCGCTAGCTGCTATTGTTATTTTTCTCATCGGTAAGTATTTTTCCGGTGTAGCAAAACGCATAACAACCAAATTATTGACCAACCGCAAAGTGGATACAACAGTTGTTTCGTTTGTGGCAAACTTAGCGTGGATGTTGGTGTTTGTATTTACTATTGTCGCCACGCTGGGTCAAGTTGGTGTGCAAACTGCGTCATTGGTTGCGGTTATCGGTGCCGCGGGTTTAGCAGTAGGTTTAGCATTACAAGGTTCACTTTCGAACTTTGCATCAGGTGTATTGATGGTGCTTTTCCGTCCATGTCGCGTAGGTGACTTTATCGAAGCGGCTGGTGTTGCCGGTGTAGTTGATGAAATTACCATTTTCTCAACCCGTTTACGTACTGGTGACAACAAAATGATTATCGCGCCTAACTCAGCGATTATGAACGGCACTATCACCAACTATTCAGCACTAGAAAAGCGTCGTATCGATTTAACGATTGGTGTTTCGTATACTGCTGATATCGCTAAAACTAAGAAGGTATTAGCGGATATTTTAGATAATAATCAGTTTGTGTTAAAAGACCCTAGTTATACTATCGGTCTAGCTGAGCTTGCTGACTCTTCAATCAACTTTGTTGTACGTCCGTGGGTTAAAACACCAGACTATTGGACTGCGCGTTTTGAATTACTTGAGCAAATCAAGAATGCATTAGATGCAGCTGAGATTGAAATTCCATTCCCACAAATGGATTTGCATGTGAAAGAAGTTCCAGCAAAATAATATTGCAGACAAGTTAATCTTCTAAAAACCAGCATTTGCTGGTTTTTTTATACCTAATATCCGCTCTACTCCCCAAAAACATCCTTAATTGAGTTGTTTTTTGTGCGTCAATAATCATCTAGTTAGTCTTACTTTTATTATTTACTGTTTTTAGCAGCCATAACGCCTTATTTCATAAATATATATTTTTTTGAACATATAAAAAATAAATGTTTATGAAAAAATAACCATTTAACATTGTTAAGCAGCGTTTCCAAGAGGATGATAATTAAAGTTAAGATTTTTGGCTGTCATTGATTAAAAATCTACTGCTGCACCTTTTTTCATCAAATTTCATACTTAGGAGTATCTTAATATGAGTCAAAGTATCGCAAGTTTTATTACTCAAACCCTTGAACAAGCAGGCGTGAAACGGATTTGGGGGGTAACTGGCGATTCACTTAACGGAATTAGTGATAGCTTGCGAAAAATGGGTACGATTGAATGGCTAGGAACACGCCATGAAGAAAGCGCTGCTTTTGCCGCAGGTGCAGAAGCACATATTTCAGGAGAGTTGGCCGTCTGTGCTGGTTCTTGTGGTCCAGGTAATCTTCATTTGATTAATGGGTTGTTCGATTGTCATCGTAATAAAGTTCCAGTATTAGCCATTGCTGCTCATATACCTTCATCAGAAATTGGCAGCAATTATTTCCAAGAAACTCACCCACAAGAATTATTTAAAGAGTGCAGTGTTTTTTGTGAATTAGTTTCCAGCCCTGAACAAATGCCATATTTACTCGAAACAGCCATGCGCCAGGCTATCTTACATAATGATGTTAGTGTGCTGGTTCTTCCGGGAGATATCGCGCTTAAGGCGATGCCTGAAACGACCAAACCAAAATGGAACGTCCCAAAACCTGCTTCTTATATCGCTGATTTAGCTGACACAAAAACACTTGCTACTCACCTTAATAAAAGCGGCAAAGTCACTTTATTGTGTGGTGCTGGCTGTAAAGATGCTCATGATGAAATTGTTGCCTTAGCCGCAAAATTACAAGCACCCATTGTACATGCCATGCGCGGTAAAGAGTTCCTTGAATATGATAACCCTTACGATGTTGGGATGACTGGGTTTATCGGCTTTTCATCTGGTTACCACGCAATGCAACAAGCAGATACGTTGTTGATGATAGGCACCAGCTTCCCTTATCGAGCTTTCTATCCAGAAAACATCACTATCTTACAAATTGATAATCAGCCCGCGTCACTCGGGAGACATGTGCAGATTGATTTTGGTGTTCTAGGGGATACCAAAAATACCGTCACTTCACTGCTTGAACTTATTAAGGAAGGCCGTTCTAGCGCTCACCTAGAGCAGTGTGTTAAAAACTATCAAGAATCCCGAAAAGATTTGGATGTTCTCGCCAATGGTAAAACATCACATAATTTAATTCATCCACAATACTTAACCCGTCTGCTTGATGAGCAAGCAGGTCAAGATACTATCTTTATCTGTGACGTTGGCACGCCAACAGTTTGGGCTGCTCGTTATTTATCGATGAATGGTCAACGTCGTTTAATTGGATCATTTAACCATGGATCAATGGCTAATGCATTGTCACAGGCAATGGGAGCTCAATCACTGGATCGTAATCGTCAGGTAATTGCAATGTGTGGTGATGGTGGATTTTCGATGTTGATGGGAGAGCTACTCTCTCTGAAACAACTTAACCTACCGATTAAAATTATTGTTTATAACAACCGCTCACTGGGTTTTGTCGCCATGGAGATGAAAGCCAGTGGCTACTTATCAAATGATACTGATCTAGAGAATCCAAGCTTTGCAAAAATTGCTGAAGCTTGTGGTCTGAAAGGGATCCATGTCAACGATCCAGGCAAACTACCCGAAGCAATGGCGGAAATGATGGAGCACTCTGGGCCAGTTGTTCTTGAAGTCGATACGGCGAAACAAGAGCTTGCGATGCCACCAAAAATTAAGTTCGAACAGGCGAAAGGCTTTAGCGTTTACATGATGAAAGCGCTAATTAATGGTAAAGGTAATGAAATTGTTGAGCTGAGTAAAACCAACTGGTCACGTTAATCAAATCCCGTTCTTATTGGGCTCGGTCATTTAGCCCTTTAGGAAAGTATATGATCGTTAAGCGTTACATCGTAAAATGCCTTGTCGATACTACAATAACTAATAATGTCTAAACTGTAGATTGAGGCTTATTAAGTCACTAAACTGGCTTTTAAAGAGTATCGAGAAATTTTATCTAGTAATATCGATTCAAAGTTAAATATATAATATTAAAACTGATTAACTATCTTTATCATAAGAGCACTGAGCCATTAGCTATCATTTGCGTAACTATTGGCTCTAACTATTTCTACTGGTGTCATGTTTACTAAGATCTCTCGTTAGCACCCAGTTCAAACCGCTCATCAGTACCTTTAACAGGAGTTTTCCATGAAGCTATTTTCTACCATTGCAGTGATCACATTATTATCTTCATCGGTTATGAGTGCCCCCAGTTTTGCTGGCGAGAAAACCATGATTACTATGGGGGGAACCCCTGTTGCTTTAGAAGGTAAAATACCGAGTATAAATACGGTTGCACCCTTGTTTACTGTTGTGGATGAAAAGTTTAATCCAGTCAGTTTGAGTGACTTTAAAGGTAAGACGATACTCATTAGCGCGGTACCCAGTTTAGACACTGGCGTGTGTGCATTACAGACCAAACGATTTAATAAAGAGTTTACTCAATATGATGCCAATGTGGTCATGTTAACCATTAGCGAAGACTTACCGTTTGCTCAGAAGCGTTTTTGCCAAACCGAAAATGTGGATAAAATTAAAGTGTTGTCTGACTCCGTATGGCGTGATTTTGGCGAAAAGTATGGTTTGTTGATCAAAGACCGTGGTTTATTAGCCCGTTCAATTTTTATTATTGATTCTCAAGGCATATTGAAATATCAAGAATTAGTGACTGAAGTAAGTGAACACCCAAACTACGATGCTGCTTTAGCGGCATTAACAGAAATTTCATCAGCGGCGAAGTAGTTGCGTAGCTTCCATAATGTTGAGTAAAAGAGGATAGAGATGCAGCATGATTGATTTTCGAAGTGATACGGTGACTCAACCGACTGAAGCAATGCGTTTAGCCATGTCGAGGGCGGAGGTCGGTGATGATGTTTATGGTGATGATCCGACCGTCAATAATTTACAAGATATGGCTGCAGAGATGTTTGGCTTTGATGGTGCTCTGTTTGTCAGTTCTGGTACGCAAGCTAATTTATTGGCATTGATGTCTCATTGTGAACGCGGAGATGAGTATCTTTGTGGTCAACAAGCTCATAACTATAAGTTTGAAGGCGGCGGGGCAGCGGTATTAGGCAGCATTCAACCTCAGCCTCTGAATAATCAAGCTGATGGCAGTATTTTATTGAATGATATTGAAGCTGCGATTAAGCCTGATGACGTGCATTTTGCAAGAACACGGTTATTGAGCTTAGAAAATACCATTGGCGGCAAGGTATTAAACCAAGATTATTTATCCCAGGCACAAAGTCTTGCGTTTAATCGTGGGCTTAAAATCCATTTAGATGGTGCCCGGGTTGCCAATGCTGCGGTAGCGCAGGGCATTGCTATTGCCGATATTACTCAATACTTTGACTCTGTATCGATTTGTTTATCAAAAGGCTTATGTGCACCGATTGGGTCGATTCTGTTAGGCGATGAGCGATTAATTGGTAAAGCGACACGTTGGCGTAAAATGCTCGGTGGTGGAATGCGTCAAGCAGGTATTATCGCTGCAGCGGCTAAGTTGGCGTTAACTGAGCAGGTCGATCGTTTAGCGGATGATCATTACAATGCAAAAACGTTGGCTTTGTTGTTGGCTGAAATGAGTGAGTTTGCTGTCGATGTTAGTTTGGTGCAGACCAATATGGTTTTCGCCACACTCGCAGAACATATCGACCCTAAAATGCTTACTGCCAAACTGGCCGATAAAGGCATTATCATTAGTCCGAGCCGACAGTTGCGCTTGGTGACTCATAAAGATATTAGTGCTAATGACATCAGTGTTTTTGTGAATACGTTGAAGCAAATTATTCGCTAATCAATATCAGTTAATATTCATTTTAAAGGCCATACTCAGTGTGGCCTTTTTCTTTTTTGGTGCGAAGATGCATTTATTTTGGGCATTTTGAGAATTTTTTAATTTAAAAATATATTTATCACATTGATTATTAAAGCTTAATATACTTGGCTTGATCGTTGCTACTTATTTAGAGGTATGCGCCTAACGACGCAAAATTAATAAGTCAGATAATGAGGTCACTATGAAATATTTCTCACGTCATATCATCATGCCTATTCATCTTAATAGCACTCAAAGTTTATGTTGTGGCCAGTTATTAAGTTGGGTTAATGAGGAAGCAACAATTTTTGCCAGTTGCCAAATGCGCAGCCAATTCCATATTGCCAAAGTGATATCGGAAATTAATTTTATGGCACCGGCACAAACAGGCGACATTATCGAGTTTGGGTTTGAGCTCGTAAGCTTAGGTCAAAGTTCAGTCACTGTTCGCTGTAAAATACGTAATAAAGTCAATCATGCGCCGATTGCTTTCATCGATAAGATGGTATTTGTCAACGTGAATGAGAATGGCTTACCCATTCCGCACGGTATGCGAGCCAATGCCGCTTAATTGTATTTCTATTATCGTGGGTTCGTGTTCGTAAGTATGTGTTACGACAGGGCAAGAACTTATAGCCATTGACAATAAAACCGCAAAAATAAGGAGCTATGATAGCTCCTTAATGTTGATGGTAAATCGACTTGATGTATTATTCGACTTTAGCGATACGCTGTTGATAATCATCGATTAAATGCTCCATTATTTGATTCGGAGAAGCATCTTGGCAGCAGTTGTCTAAATAGATTTTAAAAGTGACAAGGGCATGGCCATCATGCTTAAGGCGGCTACTTTGCATGGCAAAATAAGCTTCTTCATTATCGGCCTTTCGAACCACAAAATCGTCTAGTTCAAATGATTTGGTGCCAGAGAGGTTGTGCCATTTAGTGATACGGTCTAGAGCAATTTCACAAGATTGGTTTACTTCGATATGGTTGAGCCATGTTGCAGCTTGTTCGTTTTCTTTATAGTGCGGGCATCGAACGGTGTAATTATATATATGAGTGATTGCTGTCATTGTTTACCTACCTATTCGCTATCTAAGTGTTTTCACTATAGACCTTATTTTTTATATTGGTCAATCCTTATTTCAAGAACTTAGATCTAAGCATCACTTTTTACTAAATTAAAAATAAGCTGTTGTCATTGTTGATTTTTTACATTAAACGGCAGATAAAAAAGCCCGTAATAAAATACGGGCTTTATGCTGTGCTATAAAACGAGTTTAGCTTAATTCTGGTTAATAACTATTTGATAATTGCTTATTATCCCTTGTTGAGGTTAGTTATAAAGCGTTTGTGAAAATTTGACAGATCTCTTGATGTGTCGCTTGTTTCGGGTTAGTAAAGCCACAAGCATCCTTGAGAGCATTGTCTGCTAAAGTTGGGATGTCTTGTGCTTTTACGCCTAGCTCGGTTAAATTAGCAGGAATGTTAACGGCTTTTGATAATTGCTTAATGGCGTCAATGGCAGCTTTAGCGCCTTGCTCGTCTGTCATTGCTGCTATGTCGACACCCATAGCTTTTGCGACATCAGCTAAGCGTGCAGGCACAACTTGGGCGTTATAGGTTTGTACATGAGGTAGCAATAATGCGTTACAAACCCCGTGTGGTAAGTCATAAAAACCGCCAAGTTGATGTGCCATAGCATGCACATAACCAAGGCTGGCATTATTAAAGGCCATGCCCGCTAGAAATTGTGCATAAGCCATGTTTTCTCTGGCTTGAATGTCATCGCCTTTTTTAACTGCATTAATTAAATTGGCTTGGATCAGTTCAATAGCTTTGATTGCACACGCGTCGGTGATGGGATTGGCTGCAATAGAGACATAAGCTTCAATTGCGTGTGTTAATGCGTCCATCCCGGTTGCAGCAGTCAGTGATGCTGGCTTTTCTAGCATCAGTTCAGGATCGTTTACAGATAGAATAGGTGTGGTATTTTTATCGACAATGGCCATTTTAATGTGCCTTGCCTCATCGGTAATAATACAAAAGCGGGTCATTTCACTTGCTGTGCCTGCGGTAGTGTTAATCGCGACTAAAGGCATTTGTGCTTTAGTTGATACATCCACACCTTCATAATCTTTAATGCTACCGCCGTTGGTGGCCACGAGTGCGATTCCTTTAGCGCAATCGTGCGGTGAACCGCCGCCTAAAGAAATAATCACATCACACTGATTGGCTTTTAGTAGTTCAAGGCCTGCAGCAACATTACCTGTTGTTGGGTTAGGTTGAACGCCATCAAAAATAACCACTTCAATACCATTGGCATTGAGTTTATCTGCAACCTTCGCCACTAAACCAATACTCACTAGTGGTTTGTCGGTGACAATAAGTGCTTTGGTAAATCCAAACGCGTTGATGTCTTTAATCGCTTCATCTACGCTGCCTTGACCCAGAATGTTGACGCTTGGAATGAAAAATTTAGTCGCCATATTGATTGTCCTTTATATAGAATTAAGTTTTCTCTGAATTAAACATACCAATAACATTGCAGCTATTATGTGACGTGAAGCTCGTTAACGTCGATTAAGTCACAATCAATAGGCCGTTTTATTACCAACACGACATTTTCCAAGTAACTGTGATCTAGGGTGATATTTTTTGACACCGACACTATGGTTGGTCGGTTATTGCGCATTTTGTTGTGTTGGATAGGATGACAATTTCTCTTAAATAATATTATCGAAATTTAAGATGAATATTATGCCCTTTATATATAGAATGGTTCACGGTATAAAGACGATAAATCATAGTGTTAGTTTACTTCTACTATACTAAATAGAGACAGCTTGGATGCTACTGTGCTTGTTAAGGATGGATAAGGGAAATGTATAGATGTTTGGTCTAAATGTTTTTTTCTCAATTTTAGAAAATGCAGCGCTATTACTTGCGCTAGTTTATGTTTACTCACTCTCTCCTACGCATCAACGTAAGGTGACGCCTTTTTTATGGCAATTTTTAATGGGCGCAGTTATTGGCACTATTGGCGTTGTTATTATGATGGATCCCTTGGTTCATCAACAGGAAATATTGTTTGATGCCCGCTCGGTAGTACTCTGTTTAAGTGGACTGTTTTTTGGAGGTATTCCAACACTTGTCGCAACCATTATCATGGCGCTTTATCGCTATCATTTGGGTGGCGTTGCTGTATGGGTTGGTATATTTGCGTTAAGCAGTAGTGCGGTCATTGGATTAGTGTGGCGTCGGTACCGTCGGCATGAATTAGATCAAATTCGTTATCGTGAATTCTACCTTTTTGGCGTTATTGTTCATTCCCTATTGTTGTTATGGCTATTTTTATTGCCATTTGATCAAGCGTTACACGCTATCAGTGTTGTGTCTTTGCCTATCATGCTGGTATTACCTTTATTGACTATGGTCATCGGTCATTTACTTGCAAAAATAGTGTTTCGTGGGCGCGATATTCAAGTCAAATTACAAGAAGATTTTCTTTTCAACCATCAATTTGATATTGGCAATATTGGTATTTCTATTACCACTAAAACTAAGCATTGGTTGAGAGTTAACCCCTATTTATGTCGAATGTTCGGTTACAGCGAAAATGAATTAAAGGCGTTAACGTGGGCTGAATTAACACACCCAGATGATTTGAATAAAGATTTATTATTATTTGAGAAAATGAGTAAAGGCGAACTCAATGAATATGAAATTGATAAGCGTTTTATTGCCAAAGATGGTTCGGTCATTTATACCCATGTGACTATTGCCTGCCGCCGTCATGTTCAAGACAATACTTTTTTAGTTATTGCCGGTTTTCTCGATATCACTCATCAGAAACAGGCCGAACAAGATTTATTGCAAAGTAACGAGCAACTTGCGCTGGTACTCGATAGCAGTGAGTTAGGCGTGTGGGACTGGGATGTCAAACAGAATCGAATTCGTACGAATCGATACAGTGCTGACATTTTAGGTTGCTCAATGGAAGAGCTTAATCAGCATCCTAAATTGTGGATAAATGCGATACAGCTAAAAGATAAATTTAAGTTTCTTCGCAGCATTAATGAAATTGTAAAAGGTCGCTGTATAAGCCAACGAGTGGAATATCAATTAACTAACATGGACGGCGACAGTCGGTGGATTTTGCAAACAGGAAGAGTGGTTGACGTTGATGATAAAGGTAAACCGCTTAGAATGTGTGGTACTCATAGTGATATCACTGATATCAAGCAGGTTGAAGACTCGCTAAGTATTGCAGCATCTGTATACCAAAACTCCAGTGAAGCCATGAGTGTGTTTACTGCAAAGGGCATTATCATTGATTCAAATCCTGCCTTTTCTTTTATCACTGGATTCAGTCAACAAGACATACAAGATCAGCATTTACGTATGTTTGAAACAGATCTTCAACCCCAACATTTTTATCAACAATTAAGCCAACAGCTTAGCCAGCAGGGACATTGGCATGGTGAAGTGTGGATGCGTCGTAAAAATGGTGAAAATTACCTTATTTTATTAACCATTAATTCAATCATCCGAACAAAGTCGCAGGCTGCGCGATTTGTTGCGTTATTTTCTGATATTACCGAGAAAAAGCAAACTGAAGAGTTGATATGGCGCCAGGCTAATTATGATGCACTTACCGGTTTGCCAAATCGTAGGATGTTGCTAACATTTTTGAATCAAGAGGTATTTCATTCTGACCGACAGCATAATCATTTTGCATTAATGTTTTTAGACTTGGATTTTTTTAAAGAGGTTAACGACACGTTGGGCCATGATATGGGCGATGTATTGTTAATTGAGACGGCGGAACGCCTAAAAAACAGCGTACGCGAAACCGATGTTGTCGCCCGTCTTGGTGGTGATGAATTTACCATAGTGTTAACTAATCTTGAAGATACTCATGGGGTAGAACGTGTTGCACAACAAATACTTAAACGACTTGCAGAGCCTTATTTATTAGGTGATCAAACGGCCTATATTAGTGGCAGTATTGGTATTACGTTATTTCCAGACGATGCAAAAACAACCGAAGCATTATTGAAGAATGCCGACCAAGCCATGTATTCGGCAAAATCCCATGGTCGTAATCGGTTTAATTATTTTACCTCCGCAATGCAAGACGATGCACAAAAGCGGATGGCGTTGATTCAAGACCTTAAAGTGGCGATTATCCAGCAGCAATTTGAGTTGTATTATCAGCCTATTGTGGATTTAAGCTGTCAGCAGATCATCAAGGTGGAAGCGTTAATTCGTTGGAACCATCCAACAATTGGGTTAATTCCACCGGCAGATTTTATCTCTATTGCTGAAGATACTGGGATGATAATCGATATTGGCAATTGGGCTTTTTATCAAGCCTGCGAGCAAGTCGCAAAATGGAAGACACAATTTAATCACCATATTCAGATTAGTATTAATATGTCACCAGTACAGTTTAAAGACGAGTCGACCGATGTTAAAAATTGGCTTAAACACATGTCTTTACTCGCGCTGCCTACCAATAGCATTTGTATTGAAATCACTGAAAACTTACTACATGACATTGAACCTAATGTTGAGGCTAAATTGCAGGCTTATAGTGATGCAGGTATGCAATTGTCGCTTGATGACTTTGGTACTGGCTATTCATCATTACCCTATTTAACCAAATATAATGTTGATTATCTTAAGATTGATAAATCTTTTGTGGGTCGATTGGCTGCCAAAAACAATGATATGTGTTTGTGTGAAGCGATTATTGCAATGGCTCATAAACTCGGTATCAAAGTCATTGCCGAAGGTGTTGAAACCGAAAGTCAACGGCGTTTATTGGCGTCTGCTGGTTGTGATTATGGCCAAGGATATGTATTTTCGCATGCCTTGTGCCGCGATGATTTTGAGCAAAAGTATTTAGTGGAAAAAGTAATACCATTGCAGGTTAGTCAGCAGATATAACGTTAATACTGTGACTCTTCATTCAAAACCGGCGTGACCCATCGTGATGATATGGCTAATGCCATCACTAATGTAATAGTTAATGATGTTTAGATTAGTATACAATAGCGACCTATTTTTATTTGTGTTATTGGGTCTGTTATGTCATTTACGTCGCTAGGGTTACCGCCATTATTATTAGATGCGGTTAATCAATCTGGGTATCAAACTGCTACTCCTGTCCAACAAGCTGTGATCCCACTAGCGCTAGATGGCCGAGATGTATTGGCCAGTGCCGAAACCGGTACCGGAAAAACAGCTGCTTTTGCGTTACCGTTACTAAGTCATTTAATGGCGCAAGATCATTCAGACTTATTGCCACCAAATCGTTTACGCGCATTAATCATGACACCGACTCGCGAGCTAGCGATTCAGATTGAGCAAAATTTAGTTAAATACAGCCAGTTTATCAATCTGACCAGCTTAGCCGTTTATGGTGGCGCGAGCATCAATCCTCAGCGTAAGGCATTAGAACAAGGCGTAGATATTTTAGTGGCAACGCCAGGACGATTGTTTGACATTATTGGCCAGCATGAATTGGATCTATCTTTTGTTACTCACTTAGTGATTGATGAAGCTGATCGCATGCTTGATCTTGGTTTTGTTAAAGATATTGAAAAAGTGAAGCGTTTAATCGCCAGACAACATCAAACTATGATGTTTTCTGCTACTTTTTCTGAAGAAGTTAAAACGCTAGCGGCTAAAATGCTAAACAATCCTGAATACGTTCATGTTGAAACCCAAACTACTGCCGCTAATGTTGTCCAGCAAGTCTATCAAGTGGATACCCGCCGAAAAGCTGAGTTGTTATCTGAATTAATTGGCAAGCATAACTGGCAACAAGTTATGGTGTTCACCAGCCGTAAAGAAACAGCAGATCATTTATACCGCGAGTTAAGCTTAGACGGTATTAAGTCATCGGTATTTCACGGTGATAAAAGCCAAGGGGCTCGAAATCGTGCGTTGGAAGAGTTTAAAGCTGGTCAATTACGCGTGTTAATCGCTACCGACTTGGCCGCTCGAGGGCTTGATATTCAAGCTCTACCAAGAGTCATTAACTTTGAATTACCTGAAGAATGCGAAGATTACATCCATAGAGTAGGGCGTACAGGCCGTGCGGGATTAGGCGGTGAAGCCATTTCGCTGGTGAGTCCTCAAGAGCTAGAGTTACTTGGCGCGATTGAACAACTTATTGAACAATCATTGCCGATATTGGTACCAACAGGATACGAGGAAGGGGCGCCATTACCGGCTCGATATCGCGATGTTGCGGCAGAGAAACCGAAAAAAGTCCTTAAGTACAAACGTGGCAAGCCATCGCAAACAGATGTGAAACCTACTCGAAAGGGTAAATACGCTAAAGCGAAAAAATGATCACTAAACCGATTAACACCAATATTATTACTGGCTTTCTGGGGGTGGGTAAAACCACGCTCATTAGCCAATTATTAGCTCATAAGCCCAAAGATGAAGTGTGGGCGGTGCTGGTAAATGAGTTTGGCGAAATAGGCATTGATGGTGGTTTGTTAAATGCGACTGCTGCAGGTAATAGTAATAATAGTAATAATAGTAATAATAGTAATAATAGTAATAATAGTAATAGTCCTGATGTTACACCAGCAAAGCCTGCCAGTATTGTCATAAAAGAAGTGCCAGGTGGTTGCCTGTGTTGCGTCTCCGGCTTACCAACACAAGTCGCGATAAATCAACTTATTCAGCAAACTAAGCCGGACCGGTTATTGATAGAACCTACTGGGCTTGGGCATCCTGCTGAAATAGTGAAGTTATTAACATCTGAATATTATCAACATGTTATTACTTTGCAAAGTAGTGTATGTCTGGTTGATGCGCGTAAAGTCAGCGATCCGCGCTATCGAAATCATGATACGTTTACGCAGCAATTACAGATGGCAGATGTGCTGTTGGCCAATAAAGCCCAGCATTACACTGAAACAGATCATTTACAGTTACAGCAATTCCTCAGCAAGTTACATTTACAACAGACGCCACTAATTAGTGTCGATAATCACTTTACTGATGTTGACCTAATCCAACAGTTATTATTGCGCTTAAATACCCCGACAAAGTATCAAACGGTGCCAGCGGGACAACGGCTATTGGGGCGGAAAACGCTTATGGATAACTGGCTGTCTAACGAACCACCACTGAGCGATATCGATACCCCTGAGTTTTCCCCTACTGGGTTTATTCACAAAACTAACCAAGGTGAGGGCTGTTACAGTAGTGGTTGGATATTTTCAGCAGTACATTGTTTTCAGTTTGAGCAATTTATGGCGTGGGTAGACACGGTTAAAATGGACAAGGTGCTGAGATTAAAAGCTATTGTTATTACCCAGGATGGGGTGCTCAGTGTCAATATGGTGGATGATAAGTTGATGCTTAATGAACTTGATGATGCACTAGATACACGGGTCGAAATTATTAGCGATATGCCGCTTGAACATGAAAGATTGCAGCAACAGTTACTGGCGTGTTTATTGATTTAGTCTGAGTTGAGATGAGCAATTCGTTTTATAGGACATGTCGTTTTGATAGTACCTCTCGATTGAGTAGGATGACTCGTTTGAGTACGCTAATTAACGCTGAGTTCGGATATTAGTGTTAAGTATGGTAACAAAAATTAAGGGCATTGATATGATATCAATGCCCTTATTGTTTACGCTATTTACTGTGATGGTCCATTAGTTTAACGAGTACATTCTTCTAATAAATAGGCTAAATGGCGGTATGAAATACCACTGTGTTGTGTTAAGCCGACTTCACACATTCTGTTAGCGTAGTAACCTTCTTTCGTTTCTGCCGGAATGAGCTTTTTAATGTTACGCAGTGCGCTGGCATTAATTTCAGGCTTATAAAGCCCTTTTTCACCGGCATAACCACAACAGCTAATGCCCGCGGGCAACACTACATGGTTAGCACACGCATCAGCAATAGCTTGTTGCTTAGGCTCTAATTTCATCTTACGGGCACTACAGCCTTGGTGTAAAGTGACGTTAGATTTCTTCGTAATTGTCATGTTTGGTAACATCTCGTCGTGCATAAACTCGACTAAATCGGTTATTTTCACCTTAGGGTTACCGGTTAATGTGCGATAAGTACAAGACAATGCATCAACGATAATAGGCACTTTGCCATTTTCAGACTGTGTACTGAGTGCGTCAATAAGTTCATCACGCTTAGCATCGGCGTTTTTAAAATCACCTTTTGATTCCCACATCTGACCGCAACATAAATGGCGGGTATTTTCTGGGATGATCACATTGTAGCCAGCGCGTTCAAGTAAAGTCATAACCACTTCTGGCAAGGTGCGGTTGTCAGGATCTTTTGGTGTTGGACCAAAGGTTCTGCCACCACATGCAGGGAAGTATAAAACTGTTTGTTGACCCGGTTTATGGGCTGATGGCTTTGCCACTTTGCCACCTTTAGGGAAGTCTGGATTCCAATAAGGTACTTCTTTGGAAATCAAACGACCCGCTTTCATCAACGAGTTGGTGATACCATCGCCAGTTATTTTATGCACAATACCTAAAATATCAAAGCCGGTGCTGATCACTTGGTTTACTGCGCCAAAATGCTTGGCTTGGAAGTCGAGCACTTTTTGTTCTGTGGTGGTGATGTACGGTGTGCGCAGTTTACGCACCAAATTACCCATGCTGTTGTCAACTGGGCAGGCAATAGTACATAGCTGACAGGCTGCACAGGTATCAACCACATCATATTTGGCACTGGCACGCATTTCTGCGGCGGCTTTTTTATCACCCGATTGCTCTAAACGTTCAATTTCACGCAATACCGCAATACGTTGGCGCGGAGAGAAGTTAAGCGCCGATGTTGGACAGGTTTTCTCACAAAAACCACATTCAATACATTTATCAATAAAGTCATCTACCACTGGGCAAGGTTTGATGTTTTTAACATGTACCAGCGTGTCATCATTGAGAATAACCCCAGGATTTAACAATTTACTTGGGTCGAAAATTTGTTTGATTTGCTTCATTAATGTATATGCGTCAGTGCCCCATTCCATTTCAACAAAGGGGGCTACAGCTCGACCAGTACCATGCTCTGCTTTCATCGAACCATCGTACTTATTGATCACCATTTCAGCGACATCTTGCATGAAATTTTGGAAACGATTGATATCATCTTGAGAGGCAAACGTTGGCGTGATAATAAAATGGAAGTTACCGGCTAAAGCATGGCCATAAATCACTCCTTCTGGGTAACCGTGTTGATGGAATAAAGCGGTTAAGTCTGCTGCTGCACTGGCTAAATGTTGTAATTCGAATGCAACATCTTCAATAATAACCGATGTGCCTTTAGGTCTTGCACCGCCAATAATAGGGAATAAACCAGAGCGCATTGCCCAATACTGGCCAAATACTGCTGGATCATTACTGAATTCAGTTGGACGTTCAGTGTCAATGTGAGCGATTTTTGTGATCACATCTTGAGTGTATTGCACTAACGTTTCGGGGTCATTAGCACGACACTCAATTAATAGAATGGCTGAACCTTCTGGTAAATCACTTAGCCACTCCGGCATGCCAGTTTTACCGGTAACCGATTTAATCGATGCCCAATCAAGTAATTCTGCAGCGGCCACACTATCACCTTTAATCGGTGGTATTGCGCTGGCAGCATCTTCCATATTGAAGAACACCGCCATGGCAGAAGCTTTAAATTGAGCTTCTTCAACGGTGTGATAAGTGACTTCATTTACAAACGCAAGTGTGCCTTCTGAGCCCACAATTAAGTGATTAATGATGTCAAATGGATCGCTAAAATCTACCAGTGCATTAATGCTGTAACCAGTGGTGTTCTTAATCGAGAACTTTTTACGGATCCGCGCCGATAGGGTTGGATTATTTTGAGTTAATTGCGCAAGATCGGTTAACGCCGTAAGTAACGCAGGATTAGATTGGCTAAATGCTGCTTTTGAATGCGGACAACCTGTATCAAGTTCAGTACCATCGGCAAGCATTAATTTAACTGATTTAATGGTTTGATAACTGTTCTGCGCGGTGCCACAACACATTCCAGATGCATTATTTGCTACCATTCCGGCAATTTGTGCAGAGGCTAGTGTGGCTGGATCGGGACCAATTTTTTTATTGAAGGGTTTTAATGCCATGTTGGCATCTGAACCAATGACCGCAGCACCTAGAGTGATTGAATTTCTATCTTCACTGATTTCAATGTTTCTAAAACCATCATGGCCCAAAATAAGTAAAATACCATCACCAATTGCTTGGCCAGATAAACTGGTACCGGCAGCACGAAAGGTTACTGGCACATTATGTGCTCTGGCGATATTAAGGGTTATTTTAACTTGTTCTGGAGTATCTGCGTGTACCACAATTTCAGGTACGATACGAAAGTAACTGGCATCAGTTGACCAAGCAAAACGACGCACTGGATCATTGGATACGGCGTGACTGCCGAGCTGTGACGTTAACGTATCCATCACTACTTGATAATTAATAGTCATAACATGCTCTCTTTACACTCGAATGAACGGCAGGCATTTTGTGCCTGCTGTTGTATTGTTATCGTTAGAATATAAGTAACTTTATCGTTAATTAGAATCCACCCCAGATAACAGCAATAGTGCCTGCAACTAAGGCATAACCCAGTGCGATAGGCATTGTTTTACGAATAATTTCAGACTCACGACCAGCCATACCTACCACGGTAGCAGCAGCAACGACGTTCATTACACACATCATGTTGCCTGCATTGGCTCCAATGCCTTGCAACGCTAACGCGATGGCGTGATTCATGCCGATATTATCTGCAACTGAATACTGTAAGCCTGAGAACATCATGTTTGAGAAAGTCGCAGAACCTGACAGGAAGGCACCAAAAATACCGACAATAGGTGAAACCCAAGCCCAAACTGAGCCCATGCTATTGGCCAGTAGGTCTGCTAATGCAACTGGCATTGAAGCGAGACCGGCGCCATTTTCACCTGAGTTTAGGAATATTTTTACCATAGGTACTGATGCACCTAGTGAAATGATCGTTGGTAACATTGAACGACAAGATACGGTGATTGATTGCTTCATTGCAGTAGGTTTCATTTTAAATAAGATAAAACCGAATAAACATACAACAACAAAGAAGATTCCCGGTGCATACAATGTAGCAAATCCGGCTTTAAGCTCTGTGCCTAATAAACCCGTCCAGCTAATGTTAAAGCCAAGCAACCAGCTTTTAAATGGTGTAACGACACGAGATAAGACTAATAACGACGCCATAATGATGTATGGAGACCAAGCGGCAATTTGTGAGAATTTAACCGGTGTTTGATTAATCGCGAGCTCTTCATCTGATTTATTGTCGTTTTCGCTGAAGTCACACCAAGGTGTTGATGGCAGTAACCAGCCTTTTCTCGCGACAGGGATAACTAACGCCATACCCACAAGAGCACCAATAACAGAAGGGAATTCAGGACCAGCAAAATAGTTAATTAACCATGCTGGTATGGTAAAGGCAAAACCGGCAAATATTGCAAATTTCCAAACTTGTAAACCTTCTTTAATCGACTTGTTGCGACCAAAAAATCCTGTTAATACACAAACCATCACTAACGGAATTAATGTACCTGTTATTAAGTCGATGGTGATCATGTGTTTAGCAATATACTGTGCATAACCTGCGAAGGTGCCACCATGTTCAGCAATTTGAGCTGCCGCCATGTTAACGCCGCCTTCTGTTAGGCCTTGTTCCATCCCAAATAGAACAGGTAAACCAATTGCGCCAAATGACACTGATGTTGAATCAGCAATCAAGGCCACTACGGCTGCAGCAATGGGTGGGATACCTAATAATACTAGTAGCGGTGCACCGATTGCAGCTGGAGTACCGAAGCCTGCAGAGCCTTCAATAAACGATCCAAACAACCAGCAAATAATAATCACCTGAACTCGCGCATCGGCACTGATGTTAGTAAAGCCTGAACGAATAGTGTCCATGGCGCCAGAATATTTAAGGGTATTTAACAAAAATACCGCACCAAAAATAATGGTCAGTGGTGTTAACGCCGCGAGAAGACCTTCGACAACAGATGCCGCAAGGAGTTGCGTATCCATTTGCCAAATAAACATTGCTACAAGGCCTGTAGCGACCATTGATATGGGCATTGCTTTAGACGCTGGTAGGCGCATAAGCACTAAAAATACCATTACGCTAATAATGGGGGTCAAGCTTGCTAGTATCTGTAATATTGTCATGCATACCTCGTATCACTATAAGTGGGTACTAAATTGTTATTATTTGTCAGCATTTGTCTAACTAGGGCGTAATAGACGTTATTTAAGTGTTAAAAGTGTTGATCGAGATCATCTAACAAACGAGAAAGTGCATTAGCCAACAGAACTGTGAAGCGCATCCGGTGCAAGGTTTTTAGTGCGTGGTTGAGATCACGCTTTATAGGGATATAACAGGTCATATAAAGTAAAACCAAGCGAGTTATCGATTGGCTTACAATATATTTAATTAGCATTTGGTAATGTGAAGGGGCTCACTAGAAAGGCGACGGTGTTGTGATCGAGTTCAAACAGTTAGAAAAGTTTACTTCCCCAGCCTAATTTGTTACGTAATACGTGAAAATAATTATGACCTTTGGGGTGGATGAGTCTTAGGCGTTCATTTGAGCGGCGAATAAAAATTTCATCGCCTGGTAATACAGCTAAATGGACATGACCATCACAACTGACTTCGAGGTTTTCACCATTCTCAGGTGAGACCACTAATTTAATGATGCTACATGCATCGACCACAATGGGTCTACATGACAAGGTGTGAGGAAACATCGGCACTAAAATAAGCGCTTGCAGATTAGGTGTTAATATTGAACCGCCAGCAGACAAAGAATAGGCAGTAGAACCTGTTGGCGTGGACACAATCATGCCATCAGCGCGCTGGCTATACATAAATTGTTCATCAATATAAACCTCAAATTGGATCATATGAGCAATTTTGCCAGGGTGAAGTACAGCTTCATTGACGGCGGTATTACTGGCGGTTATTTTTCCGTGACGGTGAACTTCAGCCTCCAGTAAAAAACGGTGTTCAGTTTCAAATTCACCGCCGAGCACTTTAGACAAGGCTTCTTCGAAGTTATCAGGAGGTAAATCAGTTAAAAAACCTAAGTTACCCCGGTTTACACCAATCACGGCAACATTAAAACGCGCCAATACTCGGGCTGCACCTAACATATTACCATCACCACCAACCACGATGGCTAAATCACAATGTTCACCCATTTCAAGTAGGTCCATTGAACAAACATCTACCCCCAGCTCTGCAGAGACTCGTCCTTCAACGATAACCCTAAAGCCCTGCATGCTTAACCAATGATGCAATCGGGTTAACGTGAGGTTAGTCCCTTGATGATGTGGTTTACCGATGAGACCGATTGTCTGGAACATTTTAGTCATATTCGAGTTTGTTATGCCTTTAGGCCTTGAAACATAAGAATTGATCCCCATAATATACTCAAACTTATTAGAAGTGTGAGATTTGCTGTTAATTTATCAGTAAATGGCCACTTTATTTTATTGTCGTAGAATACGAAATAACGCATTTTTTAGCTGGAGTGAAAATGAGCAACGAATCGAACAACACATCGCAAGATCAAGTGGAAGAAGCTGTAACTCCTGAAGTTGTGACTGATGAGGCAAGTTTGATGGATGAAGTAACCCAAGCAAATTTTCGAATTGAAGAACTAGAGCAACTATTGGCTGAGTCTGAAACTGCGTTAGCTGAGCGTAAAGATGTTGAAATGCGCGCAGCGGCAGAAACACAGAACATTCGTACTCGCGCGGCAAAAGATGTCGAGCAAGCACGTAAGTTTGCCTTGGAAAAGTTTGCTAACGAACTCTTGCCTGTAATCGATAATATGGAACGCGCCTTACAGGGGACTAACCCTGAAGATGAAGCGACTAAAGCGATTTATGAGGGTGTCGAACTGACCATGAAAGGCTTTTTAACCTCGGTGGCAAAGTTTGGTGTAACTCAAGTTGATCCACAAGGCCAAGCATTTAACCCTGAACATCATCAAGCTATTGGGATGCAGCCAAGTGCTGAGTTTCCTGCCAACACTGTCATGATGGTCATGCAGAAAGGTTATTTATTGAATGACCGTTTACTGCGTCCTGCGATGGTGATGGTATCTCAAGGCGGTGGCAGTGTGGATGTTGAAGCTTAACGATAACGTTAATCTCAATACTCGCTTGTTGACACTAGAGCTGTAGCCAATAGCATTATAGTGTTCTTCAACATAGTGCTATTTATTATAATGCTATTTATTATAGTTACTTGCACTATGATCACTAGAACGCGAGCCATAAAAAAGGACTGAATTTTCAGTCCTTTTTTGATCCTCTGCCAGTAATAACAGTAGAATATTAAGCCATAAATGCTTGGATTTGCGCTAAAATACCTTCAGCATCAAGTTGAAGATCCGTGATGATTTCATCAGGTGCGCCGTGTTGAATAAATTCATCAGGCAAACCAATCTGTAACACAGGTTTCACGATCCGCATTTTGTGTAATGCTTCAATCACTCCAGAACCCGCACCACCCATAATCGCATTTTCTTCAACGGTAACGATAACATCATGGCTATTGGCAAGTTGTTCAAGCAAGGCTAAATCTAGTGGCTTAACAAAGCGCATATCGGCAATGGTAGCATCCAGTTTTTCAGCAGCATAGGTAGCAGCTTCAAGTGTGGTACCAAAGTTAACAATGGCAATTTTTTGACCTTGACGGGTTAATACCCCTTTACCTATCGGTATTAATGTCATGGCCTCAACTTGTTCAGCCCCAGTCGCAAACCCTCGAGGGTAACGTACCGCAGTCGGCCCATCTTGATAGCAATAACCTGTATAGAGCATTTGACGGCATTCGTTTTCATCTGATGGCGCCATAATGATCATATTAGGAATACAACGCATAAAGCTTAAATCGAATGCCCCTTGATGAGTTGGGCCATCTGCACCAACAATACCACCACGGTCAATAGCGAATAATACTGGTAAACGTTGCAAAGCCACATCGTGGATAAGTTGATCGTATCCGCGCTGTAAAAAAGTCGAGTAAATAGCAACCACAGGCTTTAGACCTGCACAGGCAAACCCTGCGGATAAGGTGACTGCATGTTGTTCAGCAATGGCAGCATCAAAATATTGGCTTGGGAATCGTTGCGAAAACTCAACCATGCCAGAGCCCTCGCGCATAGCGGGCGTAATAGCGACTAACTTGTCGTCTGTGGCAGCCATGTCGCATAACCATTTACCAAATACTTGTGAAAACGTAGGCAAACCTGGTTTAGTTGTCGGTTTCTTAAACTGGCTGGGATCAAATTTAGGCACCGCGTGCCAGCCGATAGGATCTTTTTCAGCAGGCTCATAACCACGACCTTTTTTGGTCATGATATGCAGTATCTGTGGACCTTTGAGGTTACGCATATTACGCATTGTTTCAACGAGCGAATCAACATCGTGACCATCTATTGGGCCAATATAATTAAACCCTAGTTCTTCAAATAACGTTGCAGGCACCACCATGCCTTTAAGGTGCTCTTCAGTTCGCTTAGCCATTTCTTTAATGACCGGCATCCCTTTAAGGACCTTTTTACTGTTTTCTCGAATGGTGGTATAAAAACGACCTGACATCAGCTGCGCCAAATGATTATTCAGTGCGCCAACATTTTCAGAAATCGACATTTCATTGTCATTCAGTACCACGAGCATGTCATTGTGCAAGTCGCCAGCATGATTTAAGGCTTCAAACACCATTCCCCCGGTCATGGCGCCATCACCAATTACAGCAACCACTTTTCGACCCGCACCTTCTTTACCTGCAGCAATCGCCATACCTAAGGCGGCGCTAACAGAGGTGCCAGAGTGACCCACGCTAAACGTATCGTATGGGCTTTCTTCACGCCATGGGAAAGGATGTAAGCCATTCTTTTGTCGAATGGTATGCATCTGTTCACGACGATCGGTAAGGATTTTATGTGGATAAGCTTGATGCCCTACATCCCAAACTAACTGATCAAATGGGGTATTGTAGACATAATGAAGTGCCACAGTTAATTCAACTGTGCCTAAGCCAGAAGCAAAATGTCCGCTAGAAATAGCAACAGACTGAAGTAAGAACTGTCTGAGTTCATCAGACACTTGAGGAAGTAAACCTTGAGGTAACTTCCTTAATTCTTCTGGTGTATTAGCTTTCGCTAGTACTGGAAATTTAGAAATATCGAAGCTCATAGCGAGATTGTCTGACTCTTTATTATAATCTTCGCTCAATAATGTAGTGGGCGAAGTCTGCAATTAACTGGCTATTGTATGGTAATTTAGTCAGCGCTGATAGTGCATCTTGTATTAGTTGTTCTGCACAGGCTTTGGCACCATCGAGACCCAATAGTTTCGGGAACGTGCTTTTATTCGATTGCTGATCGCTGCCTTGTGGTTTGCCTAGCTCTTCGGTGCTAGCAGTAATATCTAAAATATCATCTTGCACTTGAAAAGCTAGCCCAAGCGTATGGGCATATTTCATCATTAATTTATAATGCTCATCGGGTACGTCAGCAGCGATTAAGGCAAGCTCAACCGCACAACTGATTAACGCTCCGGTTTTTTTATTATGTAATTCGGTTAATCGGTCCAAATTTATACTGTGATCTGTTGCACTCAGATCAATCGCCTGCCCACCGCACATACCTTGATACCCTGAAGCTTTTGCGAGTACTCTGACCATCGCCAGTTGTTGCTTCGGATGTAAGTCATTACAAGGGGCTGTGATAATTTCAAAAGCCAATGTTTGCAACGCATCACCGGCTAAAATCGCGGTGGCTTCGTCAAATGCAATATGAACAGTTGGTTGGCCACGACGAAGTGCATCGTTATCCATTGCCGGTAAGTCATCGTGTATTAATGAATAGGCATGAATACACTCAATAGCAGCCGCGGCTTTATCAAGTGCATTGATATTGACACCGAGCATGTCACCTACACTGTAGACCAAAAATGGTCTTATGCGTTTCCCACCCAATAGCGCACCATGGAGCATCGCTGCTTTTAAATCTGGTGCAGCGTCATCGAGCAGCGTTAAATGTTGGTTAAGAATACCATTAACGCGATTTTGGTATGTTGTTATTGCTTTAGCTAACACGTATCAAGACCTATTATTTAATACACACTATGTTGACGATTATTCACTTTCTACAGTGAACGACGCTAATTCGGCATCATCTTCATTTAATAAGATAGAGACTTTTTGCTGTGCTTGCTCAAGTTTGGCTTGGCTTTGACGTACTAACTTAATGCCACGCTCAAACTGCTTAAGTGCATCATCCAGCGACACTTCACCTTGCTCCAAATGAGCAACAATGGTTTCAAGTTCAGTTAATGATTGTTCAAAACTGAGATTTTCAGGTTTTTTAGCCACGAGTAATATTCCTTTTATTCAGCGTGTGACAAGGTATATCAGCCCAGCGTATCGGTCAAATACAGTCGCTGGTTATTTGCTCAACAGCACGCTTTGTTATTGAATTTTGTTTAGAATGTACAAAAACAAGCTAAACTTGAGCCAAGTTTGTCCGATAACAAGTCATGATTTAAATTTGCTAGCAAAAATAGTATTGAAACTTTTGCTGTAATACATAACGATGGGCGTTGTTATCAACACAAAATACTGTCGGATTATTCGGGTCATATAACGTGCGCTAACAGCACGATGGAAGTAGCACAAATAAGCAGCATAATGACTGCGATTGAGGAGAGGTTGTGGATTTAGCTACCCTAATAGGTATTATCGGTGCTTTTGCATTTATTATTGGTGCGATGATCACCAGTGGTGGTATCGGATTATTTATCGATGTACCGTCAATTTTTATTGTTGTGGCAGGCTCTTTATTTGTGGTGATGATGAAATTTAACCTAAAGCAATTTTTAGGTTCAATAAAGATTGGTATGAAAGCCTTCATGTTTAAATTAGATAAACCTGAAGACTTGATAGAACAAGCTGTCACCATGGCTGATGCTGCCCGTAAAGGCGGTTTTTTAGCATTAGAAGAAGCGGTTATTACCAACACCTTTATGCAAAAAGCCGTTGATATGTTAGTTGATGGCCATGACGGTGATGTGGTGCGCAACGCATTAGAAAAAGACATCGCATTAACTGAAGAACGCCACAAAACAGGGGTGGGTATTTTTAAAGCCATGGGTGATGTGGCACCTGCAATGGGCATGATTGGTACTTTAGTTGGTTTAGTGGCGATGCTATCTAACATGGACGATCCAAAGTCTATTGGACCTTCAATGGCAGTGGCATTGTTAACGACTCTTTACGGCGCGGTAATTGCCAACATGATCGCCATCCCGATGGCGGATAAATTATCATTACGAATGAACGAAGAATTGCTTAATCGTAATTTAATTATGGATGCAGTATTAGCGATTCAAGATGGACAGAATCCACGGGTTATTGAAGGCTTTTTGAAGAACTATTTGGCTGAAAGTGTGCGAAAAATCGATACAACGGACGGAGAGTAACTCATGGCTAAGGCCAAGTGTGATTGTCCACCCGCTGGCGCCCCTATGTGGCTTGCCACATTTGCAGACTTAATGTCGTTGCTGATGTGTTTCTTCGTGTTGTTGTTAGCGTTCTCTGAAATGGACGTAATGAAGTTTAAACAAATCGCTGGTTCAATGAAGTATGCATTCGGGGTACAAAACAAAGTTGAAGTAAAAGACATTCCTAAGGGGACGTCTGTTATTGCGCTTGAATTCCGCCCAGGTCGCCCCGATCCCACTCCAATAGAGATCATTAATCAACAAACCAATGAAATGACCCAACCGACGATAGAGTATCAGGCGGGTGAAGAAGACAGCGCGGGTGGGACTCAAAAACAGAATGGCGAGCAACGCGGTGGCAATGCAGCTGCAACAGCGCAACAAGAAGCTGAAGCCGTTAAAAAAGACGCTGCCTCTTCGCAAGAAAACATTAATGATCAAGTTAAAAAAATGGCTGAAAAACTCAATGAAGAAATTGTCGATGGCGCCATTGAAATTGAATCTTTAGGCCAACAAATTATTATTCGTATCCGTGAGAAAGGCTCTTTTGCTTCGGGCTCAGGCTTTTTACAACCTAAGTTCAAACCTATTGTGCGCTCAATTGGTGAATTATTAAAAGATGTCCCTGGGATTATTACGGTGTCGGGTCACACTGATGGTGCTGATATCAATAATGAGCTTTACAGCTCAAACTGGGAACTATCAAGCCAACGAGCTGTGGCTGTGGCTCATGAATTAAGAAGAGTTTCTGGTTTTGATGAATCAAGGATGAAAGTGGTTGGCGAGGCGTCTAATAGACCATTAATCGCCAATGATTCTATTGAAAATCAGGCTCGAAACCGCCGGGTAGAAATATCTATCGAACAAGGCAAAGCGAAAGAGTCGAATGAAATAATTGTAACTCAATAGTTTGCCATCAAAAGATAAGCGCAATCTCTACAAGTTAAAGAGATTGCGCTTTTTTGTTTTATAAATGTGCCTTACAGCGCTTTTACTAGGGGCTGTTGATCTTTGTTTGAATTTTGTGCGAAGAAGGTAATCTCGTATAATTCACTTCGCCAAAAACAAATACAACGAGATTACCATGCCCCGATTAATGCTCACTGATGAGATGTGGTCGAAGCTAAAAGCTATTCTGCTTGATGATAGAGTTTATAACAAGCAAGAGCATCGATTTACGATGGAAGGGATCCTTTACCGATTGCGTGTCGGCTGCCCTTGGCGAGATTTACCTGAATATTTTGGCTTATGGAATACCATTTACCGTCGTTTTTTACTGTGGTCAAGAAAAGGTATTTTACTCAGGCTGTTCAAAACATTATCGACTAATAGTGATACTGAATGGGAATTTATTGATGGAAGTTATGTAAAAGCACATCAACACAGTTCAGGTGCATCATCTGATGAAAATCAAGCAATTGGGCTAAGTCGTGGTGGTAATACAAGCAAAATCCATCTCGCGGTAGATAGCTATGGTTTACCGATAGAATTCATTGTTACAGGTGGAGAAGTTCATGATAGTAAAGCAGCTAATGCCCTTATTGAACTGTTGCCACAAAGTCATTTTATTATTGCAGACAAAGGCTACGACAGTGAAGCGATTAGAGATAAAGTGCGTGAATGTGGTTCCAAGCCAGTGATCCCTAGAAGACAAAATTCGAAGCAAGGAAATGGAGATATCGATTGGTGTTTATACAAATATCGGCATTTAGTTGAAAATGCTTTTGCTCGGCTTAAGCATTTTAGAGCGATAGCGACCCGCTATGATAAATTGAAAATTAATTTTGAAAGCCTGCTGGCTCTAGCTTGCTCTATAATTTGGCTGCCAATGTGAAAGATCAACAGCCCCTAACAAATAACAGATAAAAAAGTGAATATGTTTGGTTAATAGGCATCATTTGGTATAATCGACGAATTATTGCATACGTTATGCTATCGACTGGATTATATACACATCTAGAAAATAGAGCTGTGCTGTTTTTTTAATTTATTATCAAGGTATTACTGTCTTTTTTATTTAGCAAAACCGAGTGTAGTGCTATTTGATGGTGACACCTGTGGACGCCCCATGAAGTTTATTGTAAAGCTGTACCCTGAAATTATGATGAAGAGCAAGTCGGTAAGAATGCGCTTTACCAAAATGCTTGAAACTAATATACGTAATGTGCTTAAAAATGTGGATGAAGGTGCAAAAGTACAACGCTTATACGATCGTATAATCGTGCAAGTACCGAGCGATAAACCGCAGTTATGTGATGTTTTTGCAGAGCGACTAGCGTGTATTCCAGGTATTGCTCACGTGGTGCAAGTGAGTGAGTATACTTTTGATTCAATCGATCATATTTATCAGCAAGCTTTACCAAAGTACCGCGATGAAATTGCCGGTAAAACTTTTTGTGTCCGCGTAAAACGTTCTGGTAATCACGACTTTAATTCAATTGATGTTGAGCGTTATGTCGGTGGCGGATTAAATCAACACACTGAGGCGCTAGGGGTAAAACTTAAAGACCCTGACGTGACCGTTAATCTTGAAATCAATCAAGATAAGCTTTACATGGTTGAGCGTCGTATTCAAGGTTTGGGTGGTTTTCCGATGGCGACCCAAGAAGATGTGTTATCGCTTATTTCGGGCGGTTTCGATTCTGGTGTGTCGAGTTTTCAGTTTATTAAAAAAGGCGCTCGTACTCATTACTGTTTCTTTAATTTAGGTGGCGCTCAGCACGAAATTGGCGTTAAGCAAGTCGCTTACCATCTATGGAAGAAGTACGGTGAGTCTCACAAAGTACGTTTTGTGTCGGTGCCATTTGAGCCTGTAGTTGAAGAGATTTTAGAGCGTATTGATAACGGTCAGATGGGTGTGGTACTTAAGCGTGTAATGATGCGAGCAGCAACGCGTATTGCTGACAAATACGGTATTCAAGCACTAGTGACAGGTGAGAGCTTAGGTCAAGTATCTAGCCAAACACTGACGAATCTAAATGTTATCGATCGCAGCACCGATTTATTGATTTTACGCCCGCTTATCGCAATGGACAAACAAGATATTATTAATCAGAGCCGTATTATTGGCACTGAAGATTTTGCTAAATCTATTCCCGAGTATTGTGGTGTTATTTCACAAAAACCTACGGTGAAAGCGGTATTATCTAAGGTTGAAGCCGAAGAGCTTAAATTCTCTGAAGATTTAATCGACCGTGTGGTTGCATCTGCAGTGGTAATGGATATTCGCGATATTGAAGCTGAAATGAGCCAACAAGTGACCGAGACCGAAACGGTTAACGATGTCGCTTCTGGCGAAATAATTATTGATGTTCGTGCACCTGAAGAAGAAGAACGTAGCCCATTATTAATTGATAATGTAATGGTTAAAGCGATTCCATTCTTTAAGTTAGCCACCCAATTTGCCGATTTAGATAAGTCTAAAACGTATTTATTATATTGCGATCGTGGCGTAATGAGTAAGCTGCAAGCCTTATATCTTGTAGAAAAGGGCTATACTAACGTTAAAGTGTATCGCCCTTAAGCCGTCGAAACGACACCGTCTTTGCGGTGTCGTGACTTTGGTCTATTTTTAGGGATTTATCCACGTTAGTGTTAGTTGTGGCAGTGAGCTTAAACAGTAATACGCTTTGAGTGAGATGAATCACAGACAATAAAAAACCGCATTTAATGCGGTTTTTTATTGTCTCAGTAACGTGCTTAAGATGAGCTAGCTCTAGTTAGCTTGAACCACTTCTGAAGTTTTTTGTTGTTCATCATTGTCAGCAATTAAAATGCTGTTAACATCATTATTGATATCAATTTGCATCGCTTCAATGCTTTGTGATAATTCAGCATGTAAATCGATCATATCGATAGGTTCTAGTTCCGTCGCTTGAGCAGAAGATAAACCCAATATAGATAATAGTGCGACTGCAAAAATAGTGTTTAGGTTGAACATAGGGGATGAGCCTCCAGGCTAATAAGTCACATTTGCCGGACTATCCCAGTAACATCGTAGAGATTGTCCAACTGTATTTTCAATGATGCTAATTTAACCAAACACAGTGTTCTTTACAAACGACAAAAAATAACGATAATCATTAGAAAAACTAATTAAAAAACGAGAGATTGATCACTATGTCTAGACGATTACCTCCTTTGAATGCAGTTAAAGCATTTGAAGCTGCAGCACGACATTTGAGCTTTACCCGCGCCGCAGAAGAGTTGTTTGTCACTCAGGCTGCGGTGAGTCATCAAATTAAAGCATTAGAAGATTTTTTAGGGCTAAAACTGTTTAGACGTAAAAATAGATCATTATTGTTAACAGAAGAAGGCCAAAGCTATTTTCTGGACATTAAAGACATTTTTATTGAACTCGGCGAGGCAACTAATCGCCTGCTTGCCCGAAGCGCGGTAGGATCGTTAACGGTGAGTATGTCTCCGAGTTTTGCTATTCAATGGTTAGTGCCTCGTTTAGCTAAGTTTAGCGAAAAAAATCCTGATATTGATGTGCGTATTAAAGCGGTAGACAGCGATGCCAGTTCGTTAACGGATGATGTCGATGTGGCGATTTATTACGGTCAAGGTAACTGGCCTGGATTACGTGCTGATAAACTGCGTAATGAAGTGCTGATTCCAGTATGCTCACCATTATTACTTAACGGGCCTAAGCCATTAATTCAACCGAGTGATTTAAAGCTCCATACTCTATTACATGATTCCAGTCGCCAAGATTGGCAGGCATGGTTTAGGCAATGTGGCGTCACTGACATCAATGTCAATCAAGGGCCGATATTTAGCCATTCTTCATTAGTGCTGCAAGCTGCTGCACATGGTCAAGGTGTGGCATTAGGATATAGCGTACTAGCAAGACCTGATATCAAAGCAGGGCGTTTAGTGTGCCCGTTTTCTGAAGTGTTAGTCAGTAAAGATGCGTATTACCTTGTGTGCCAACAAAATCACTCCGAAATAGGTAAAATATCAGCGTTCAGAGAATGGATGGTCGATATGTTTGCCGAGGAGTCGCGTAGTGAGTTACTTACCGGATAATACGCCAGTATTAGCTGAAGACTTTCTTTTACAAGGTTCTAAAAGTGACACCTTGATTGTTTTTGCTCATGGTGCTGGTGCGAATATGCATCATCAATATATGACTTCGATGACCGATAAGTTAATCGCTCAAGGCTATCAGGTGTACCGATTTAATTTCTTGTATATGCAAGCCAATATGCAAGATGGTAAACGTCGTCCGCCTGACCGTGCGCCTAAATTACTTGCGCACTATGAACAGGTGCTGCTTGATATTCAACAAAAAATGGCTCTTGGTCTTATCAATTGTCAGCGGATAATCTTAATGGGTAAGTCAATGGGCGGTCGCATGTCGGCGATATTGACCAGTTCAGACCATCAACTACAACGGCCCCTTATTACCGATGTTGCCAATAAAATTAGTGCAATTGTGTGTTTGGGCTACCCATTTATTCCCCTCAAAGGTGGAGAGCCACGACTTGCGCCTATTCAGCACAATTCCATTCCGATGCTGATTGTTCAAGGTGAACGAGATAAATTTGGCGACCTTCAACAAGTACCTAATTGGGCCTTGGGTGAACATGCAGAAGTCTGTTGGATTGGTGATGGCGACCATAGTTTACAACCGCGAAAATCGTCTGGTTATACCCTTGAGGGCAATCTTAATCATGCCATTGAGAATATTCGTCAGTTTATTACCCGAGTAGGTTAATCCTGTAACGCGATGTTTTACGCATATGCGGTGTCTATTATGCTGATATTTTTATTAACATCACCATAGTTATTAATACCTGGATTAATAACTATGGTGATGGTTTGAGTCACGAAAACCAGCTTGCTTCAATAGTATGATGCATTGTCGGTTTATGTTGTATGAGGTTAAGTAAAATGAATAAAGGTCTATTATTATTTGCCACATTAAGTGGTTTTATGGCTGTAGCACTGGGTGCTTTTGCTGCTCATGGACTTAAAACTATCGCACCACCGGAATTAGTGAGTATTTTTAAACTCGGGGTCGATTATCAGTTTTATCATACCTTCGGATTGATTGCGTTGGCTTTTTCTGCTCATTGGATCCCCTCTAAGTTGATCAACTGGGCTGCTTATAGCTTTATTGCCGGGATAATATTGTTTTCTGGTTCGCTATACCTTTATGCCTTTACGGGGGCTAAATGGATTGGCCCAATTACGCCTATGGGCGGATTATGCTTCTTAGTGGGGTGGTTGTTATTTGCTGCGGCGATTTGGCATGCAAAATCAGCAGAATAATGCATTAGCTAAATTCTCCCACCTTGAGCATTTTTGAGTATAATAGCGAGATTATTGTCTCGCTATTATGCGAATATCCTTACGCTAAGGCTCCAAATGAAAAACCTATTCCTATTTTGTCGCTCAGGCTATGAAAAAGACTGTGCGGCAGAAATTCAACAACGGGCAACAGAATTAAATGTGGGTGGTTTTGTTAAAACCAACATCAACGATGCCTATGTGATTTATCAATGTTTTGACGATAATGGTGCCGATACGTTAGTTAAGGAATTGGCGCTTAGTTCATTAGTTTTTGCGCGTCAGATGTTTGCCGCGGGTGAGTTGTTGAGTGATTTGCCTGAACAAGATCGAGTCGGGCCTATTGTGGCTTCATTGGCCGCGCTGTCAAAATGTGGTGAGCTACGCGTTGAAACGCCTGACACCAATGAAGCAAAAGAATTATCTGCATTTTGTCGTAAATTGACAGTGCCGTTACGTCAAGGTTTAAAAAAGAGCGGCGCATTGCTTAACGCTGAAAGTGACCGCCGTCCTATTATTCATGTGTGTTTTATCGGACCAGGCAAGGCGTATGCGGGTTATTCGTTAAGCCACAATAGTTCGCCACACTTTATGGGTATTCCTCGGTTAAGAATGGCTGCAGATGCACCAAGTCGTTCAAGCCTTAAGCTAGATGAAGCTTTTGGAGCCTTTTTAACTAAAGAAGAGCAAGAAACACGTTGTCGTAGTGGGTTAAATGCCGTTGATTTAGGCGCTTGTCCTGGCGGTTGGACTTACCAATTAGTTCGCCGTGGGATGATGGTGGCTGCGGTAGATAACGGTCCAATGGATCCAAAATTGATGGAAACAGGCCAGGTGAAGCATTACCGTGCAGATGGTTTTCGTTTTGAGCCACCGCGTAAAAATGTGTATTGGTTAGTGTGTGATATGGTTGAAAAGCCAGCCCGAGTTGCTGAATTAATGGAAGCTTGGGCGATTAATGGTTGGTTTAAAGAAGCTATTTTTAATCTTAAGTTACCCATGAAAAGCCGCTATAAAGAAGTTAGCGTGATTTTAGAAACCATTGGTGCCATTTTAACTGAAAATGAAATTGATTTTAAAATGCAGTGTAAGCACCTTTATCATGACCGCGATGAAGTGACCGTGCATTTATGGATATTCCCTGAAAAGGGTGTGAGCTACGCATAAAAATACTATTGCGCCGCTAACAAAAAGCCCCTTATGCAACGCTGCATAAGGGGCTTTTTAGTTAATGACAGATAACTCAGTCATTAACGTAACCATATAGAATTATCCTAGACGCTCGAGTAATGCTTGAGTGAAGTCGGTAGTGCCGTGAGTGCCGCCTAAATCGCGGGTAGTACGGTCACCTTCTTCAATAACAGCCGATACAGCGCTACGGATCATCTCAGCTTTATCAGACATGCCTAAGTACTCTAGCATTTGAATCGACGCTAAAATTACTGAGGTTGGATTGGCTAAGTTTTTGCCTGCGATATCTGGTGCACTGCCGTGTACAGCTTCAAAAATAGCGGCATCGCGACCAATGTTTGCACCTGGAGCCATGCCTAAACCGCCCACAAGACCGGCACATAAATCAGACAAGATGTCGCCAAATAGGTTAGTCGTCACAATAACATCAAAGTTTTCAGGATTCATAACCAGTTTCATACAAGTGGCATCAACAATCATTTCTTCGGTGGTGATGTCTGGGTAACGCAAGCTCACTTCACGTGCCACTTTCAAGAATAAACCTGAAGTTGATTTCATGATGTTAGCTTTATGAACGATAGTCACTTTTTTACGATTTTCTTTACGAGCAAGTTCGTAAGCAAATGTGGTGATTTGCTCTGCACCTTGACGAGTAATAATACTGGTCGCTTCGGCTGTTTGACCATCGTCAGAGATTTTTTGACCTAAGCCTGAGTACATACCTTCAGTGTTTTCACGCACGGTAATGATATCAATGTTCTCATAACGCGCTTGGGTTCCTTTAAATGAAATCACCGGGCGTACGTTAGCATAAAGACTGAACTTTTTACGTAAGCTCACATTAATAGAGGTAAAACCTTCACCGACAGGTGTGGTTAATGGTCCTTTAAGCGTAATGCGATTTTTCTCGATAAGGTCTAATGTACGTTGTGGTACTAATTCACCGTGTTTTTCTAACGCCGTTAACCCTGCATCAGCAAATTCATATTCAAAGTTACATCCTGCTTTATCGAGGATTTTTAATGCTGAATCGATAATGCTTGGGCCAATCCCATCACCTGGGATCACGGTTATTGTACGTTTTGACATGAATAGTCCTTCCACAGTTGTGGTTACTGCAATTGATAGACCGCATATATGGCACGGCTAGGTGACGATAAAAAGCGTCGTTTTTCTGCGGCGTATTTTAACGACTTTTAATGTTTATTTACAGAAAATAGTGAGTATTATCACATTATTTCCGTTATTTTTAAGTCAATTCTAATTTGATTGTTTTACTATGAACCTTTATTACAAATCGTTTACTTGTAAAGTATCTTAATGCTGAAGATTTATCTGCGGTTCAATGTTTTATTGGCAGCATTAGCTTATTCTGTAAGCATTTTTTATAAAGACGACTTTGGTCGCATGTCATGTCTTTTGCTGGTTGGCTTAACGTTAGCTAGTCAATATTGAGATAATCCAACACGATGATCTATTACGGTGATCTATAAAAATAATCAATCAACGTTACCATTAGAGGAAAACTGTGAAATTATTCAATTTAATTCCATTGGCAGTCTGTCTGTCATTTAATGCCCATGCGGCTCCACAACGTGCACTGTCCCTTGATGACATTATGCATTTTGAAACCTTACAACAGCCGGTTATTTCTGATAATGGCAACGTGATTACGGTACAGGCTACTCCTGATAGAGGCGATAGTCGTGCATTAATCCGTTTTAGTGATAACAGTAAACAGTATGAAATTGCCAATGGCACCGATGTGAATGTCAGTGCTGATGGCAAATTTGTGTTGGCGACCATTGAAGCGAACTTATTTGAGCGAGAAACCAAGAAGAAAGCCGATTTACCCCATGAAGTGGTCTTACTGAATACTCAAAGTGGTAAGCAACAGACGTTTGAGAATGTTGAATCTGCACTATTTAGCGACAATGGTCATTTTTTAGTTTTAAAATTTAAAATTAACAAGCCTGAGTCTACGAATGAGAAATCTGAATTATCGGAATCTAAGGCTGTTGAATCCATTGCTTCTGAGTCTAAAGCTTCTAAATCTATTATCTCTGAATCAACGGTTGCCGAAAATACTGCTAAGGTTGAAGATGATACTCATGTTGAAATTGAGGAAGCAGATAAAGGCTCTGATGTTCGGTTAATTAATCTGGCTACCAACCAACACACCAAGCTATCTGATGTGACCCAATTTGCTTTTGATAAAGCTGGGAAGCATTTTGTTGCAGTCGTTAATCAAGGTAAAAATCAACTGCACCAGGTAGTGCTGGTAGCATTGGATGACCAAAAACAGCGTCAGCTTTATGGTAGTCGCGATGAACATATTGAAGCATTAGCGATCAGCGATGATGGTCAATATGTTGCCGTGACGAAAGGCGCTGCGAGTTCGACACGCTATGGCCGTGAGCACAACATGTTGCTTATTGATGTAGAGCAGAATAAACAACAGCAATTTGCCCAGTCTGAAGCTTGGACATATAACCAATATTCAAGCTTACAGTTTTCAAAAGACGGTCAACGTTTGTATGTTGGTCGAGTTCCCCAAGTTGCTCAGCAAGCTGAATTAGCTGATTATCAAAATGCCAATGATGTGTTTAATCCAGAGATTATCACGGCGAAAAAGCAGCTACGCATTTGGCATGGTGATGATGCCAAAATTAAGCCTCAAGAAGTCAAAGAATATGAGCAAGAATTAAAACGCACTTATTTAGCGGTTTTACACTTAGATTCAAATAAGTTAGTCCAATTAGCTGATCAAGTGGTGCCAGATGTTACTTATGGTGAGCAAGCGCGTTTTTTATTGGCCAGTTCAGATGTGCCATATCAAAAAATGATCACCTGGGCAGGTTTTTATCGTGATGTGTATTTGGTTGATGTAAACAACGGTAATAAAATTCCAGTGTTAACTCAGCAACCCAGTGATGCAATGCCTACACTGTCACCGAATGCTAAGTTTCTGGCTTATTATCAGCAAGGTAACGTGTTTCTGTTAGACATTGCATCTCAACGTCGGGTTAATTTGACTGCTAATATTACGACACCGTTTGCTGATGAAGACCATGACTATCCCAGTGCTGCACCCGGTTACGGTTTTGGCCCTTGGTTAACTGATGATAGTGCGATAACCGTTTATGATAAATATGATGTATGGCAGTTTAATACCGCATCGAACCAAGGGTTTATGTTAACCAATGGCGAAGGGCGAAAGCAGAAAACTCAATTTAGACTGGTTGGCTTAGTGAAGGATGAGTTGTTACCCGCAGTAGTAAGTGATGCTGAAACTGTGCTATTGCAAGGTTATAGTCATCTATCAAAAGCAGACGGTTTTTTCAGCGCCAAAATGGGTGTTGCTGGTGTGAAGCGCTTAACCGAAAGCAACAGTAAATTAACGTTGCTTGTCAGAGCTAATAAAGCCTCGACAGTGGTGTTTTCGAAACAGCGCTATGATTTGTATCCTGATTTATATATTGCAGCTAATACCTCACCACAGAACGCTCAACAAGTGACCCAACTTGATAAGCAGCGTAAACCCTTTAAATGGGGCAATGCGGAGCTAGTACATTGGCGAGATGGTGACGGTGTTAACATGGATGGGGTACTCATTAAGCCAACAAATTACCAAGTCGGTAAACAGTATCCAACCTTAGTGTATTTCTATCGGTTTATGAGCGATAGGCTACATGCGTTTCCTGATATGAAGCTCAATCATCGACCTAACTTTGCTTGGTATGCAGACAATGGTTATGCGATTTTCTTGCCTGATATTCGTTTCGAGATAGGTTATCCGGGAATATCTTCAGTAAAAGCACTGACCGCAGGCGTACAAAAATTGATAGCGATGGGGATTGCCGATCCTGATGCTGTTGGTATTCAAGGGCATTCTTGGGGCGGCTATCAGAGTGCATATGCGGTAACCCAAACCAATATCTTTAAAGCTGTTGTGACTGGTGCTCCGGTATCGAATATGACCAGTGCTTATAGTGGTATTCGCCATGGTTCAGGACTAGCAAGACAATTTCAATATGAAACGGGCCAGAGTCGAATGGGCGAGAGTCTGTTCAAGGCACCACAAAAGTATATTGAAAACTCGCCGATTTTTTATGTCGATCGCATTCAAACACCCATGATGATTATGTTTGGTGATAAAGATGATGCTGTACCATGGGAGCAGGGTATTGAGCTATATCTGGCAATGCGTCGTGCAGGCAAGGATGTGGTGTTTTTACAATATGAAGATGAGCCACATCATTTGAAAAAATATCCCAATAAACTTGATTATACCATTAAGATGAAGCAGTACTTCGATCATTACTTAAAGGGTGAGCAAGCCCCAGATTGGCTCCGCCAAGGTGAAGCTTATCA
Source organism: Shewanella sp. BF02_Schw (assembly GCF_014596695.2). Taxonomy (NCBI): domain Bacteria; kingdom Pseudomonadati; phylum Pseudomonadota; class Gammaproteobacteria; order Alteromonadales; family Shewanellaceae; genus Shewanella; species Shewanella sp. BF02_Schw. The sequence continues at coordinate 538,056 of NZ_JABKAW020000003.1, read as the reverse complement.
GGAGTATAAAAAAGTAGATTAAAACGGCTATCAATGTTTATCTGAATTAACTTTTTACGCCCTATGCTAATACCGATAGGGCGTTTTTTGTTATTGATACCACAGACAAATAAGCAACTATTGTGGTTCTTGATGGGTTATTGGCACCGCAAAATATTGATCTTCAGTGTCTTGTCCCCATGCAATCAGCAGATTATCTCTAAATAACAATGGGGTGCACTCTTCTTTAGTGGTTTCACCGTCTGATTTTATGTGGTGGGTACGGTAATACATCACTTGATATTGTCCATCAATGCCGGTTTTGGCTTCGACAAAATCTGCACTGCCTAATAATGTTCTGATCTCATCAAGGCTTTGACCAAAGCTGACTTCACTCATTTTTTGTAAGTTGAATGCTTGGCGATCATCCCATGCTCGGTCTTCTGGCTGTGGTTCATAAACAAAAATCACCACGGCAACAAACAGTAAATAGGCAGTGAAAATTCCACCGATGATATACGTCACTTTTGTATTCATAATCTGTGTAATCCGTTATGGTATTAATACCGTTGAGGTTATGTGTTTTTACTCAACTCTGGATAATAAACGGTTATCAAATAACACTTTTTTGTTATCTGTATTGTATCGACTTACCATAAGCCTACTATCATGTTAAAACCCTTGGCAACATCAATAGCAAGAGTGATAGCAGACGTTAAATACACTTATTTTTAACGCTTTAGCCCATCCCTTATCCAGAGTAGAGGTTAGCTTATTATGGCATTAGTTTGTTATTGGATTGATCCTAAATTGTTTCAAATTAATATTCAGTGGAATATCGCATTGTAACTGCGCTAATTTATAACTAATTCTGGCAATCTCTTTTCCTTCGGCTAATTTAAGTGCTTGCTTGGCGCCAAGGTTATCTAAAGAACGATATAAATTAGCTAGCGTTCTAAATTTATTGAGTAAATCCGCTGCAGATTTTGGGCCTATGCCCATAATTCCGGGAATTTTATTGCCGCTGTCACCCGCTAATGCAATAAAGTCGAGCATTTGGTATTGCTCTATTCCCAGTTTCTTTTCATATTGCGCAACATCAAAAACGTGCTGATTAAAGTGATCCCACAAGGTGAGATTTTTGGTCGGTAACTGGCTAAAGCCTTTGTCGGTTGACACAATAATCACTTCACCCTTGTTGCTGATCATTTTCATCGCGATGGTGGCGATAACATCATCGGCTTCAGATTGAGCGTCGAAAGAATTGATATCGTGTTCAGCCAGTGTGGCTTTGATATTTACCAGGCCATCACTTAATGCCGTCGGCATGGGTTTACGACCTTTTTTGTAATCACTGTACAGCGTTTTGCGCCAAGATGGCTCATTGCCATCCCAAACGACAATGCAATGAGTCGGTTGATGTTGTAACAGCATTTTTTTGGATGCTGCTAAAACACGTTCTTGAACGCTGGTAATATCGTTTTCATCAGGTAGCACCGCATGAATGCGGCGTACGAGATTGAGTCCATCAATAATGAGTAATTTATTCATTTGTTTTTATTATTTCGTAGCAGGGCACGTAAGCGCTGCCTGGCAGTTTCATTCGTTGTTGTTTAACAAAAGCGTTTAATAGCTTATCCATCATTAGCATGAGCTTAGCATCACCTTCAATCTTAAAGGGACCAAACTCTTGAATTAACTTGATGGTATCGCCTTTTACGTTACCGGCGACAATACCTGAAAACGCTTTACGTAAGTTAGCGGCAAGTTCTGCCTTATTTTCTTGAAAATAGAGATTCAAATTTGCCATAACTTCATGGGTCGGCGCAAAGGGTAATTGAAATTCGGGTTCAATTTTGAGTGACCATTGATACTGGTAAGCATCACATTTTTCTTTGCGATAGATTTTTACTTGCTCCATGCCTTGCTTCATTATTTGCGCCACTTTGGCAGGGTCGCCGATAATGATTTGATACTTACTCTGTGCTTCTTCGCCTAATGTTGCCCCGATAAATTCATCGATAACGGCAAAGTATTCAGCACTTTCAGCAGGTCCGGTTAATACCAGTGGAAAGGATGCATGGCAATTTTCTTTATTTAATAGGATACCAAGAAAGTAGAGTAGTTCTTCAGCCGTACCCGCGCCGCCAGGGAAAATGACAATACCATGGCCTAAACGGACAAAGGCTTCTAGACGCTTTTCTATGTCGGGTAAAATGACTAATTCATTAACAATTTGGTTTGGGGGCTCAGCAGCAATAATACTGGGTTCGGTTAAGCCGATATAACGGGCGTTGTGAACTCGTTGTTTTGCGTGGGCAATCGCCGCGCCTTTCATTGGGCCTTCCATAGCACCAGGGCCGCAACCGGTGCAAATATCCAGTCTACGTAACCCAAGTTGGTAACCTACATCGCGGGTATATTGGTATTCAATAGCATTGATGCTGTGTCCTCCCCAACAAACCACCACATTAGGGTCTTTCATTGGCGAGATTGCTTGAGCATTGCGTAAAATATCAAACACAACATTGGTAATGTGGCTGGCATTACTTAAGTCAATATGCTTTAAATTTTCGTACTTATTGCTGATGTATATAATATCGCGGAGTACTGCAAACAAATGTTCTTGAATACCGACAATGATTTCCCCGTCGACGAAGGCTTGCAGAGGAGGGTTGATGAGTTCAATTTGGATGCCTCTTTCACGCTGTAAAATATTAAGGCTAAAAGATTCATAGCGACTAAACAGGTCTTCGGAACTGTCGCTGATAAGGCCTGAAGCTAACACCGCGAGTGAGCAATTTCGATATAATTGGTAAAGGTCGCTTTTTGCACCTTGTTTCAGACGTTCGACTTCTAATTGTGAAAGCTGATCTAGACTACCACGTGGACTAATTTTTACTATCATAAGCAACTCCTTTGGACTCGAGTGTTTGATGCCGAGTCCAAAGAAAACTGTCTTGGGAGGCTAGATATCAATAACGACTCGGTCTCTGCCGTTGTTTTTTGCTTGGTATAATGCAGCATCTGCTCTTTCGAAAGCTTCTTCAAGCGTTTCGTTTTCCATCACTTGTGCAGCACCTATAGATAATGTAACTGTAATTCTCTGATTTTTAAACTTAAATGGAATATTTTTGATTTTCTCTCTCACTCGATTCAATAGTTGAGAGATATGTTCATCAGTAATATCAGGTAATAGTAATACAAATTCTTCACCACCATAACGAGCAACAAACTCGCTATCGCGTAATGAGTTTTTTAACGCCATAGCAATGACTTGCAGGGTTTTATCGCCGGTACTGTGGCCAAAGCTATCATTAATGCCTTTAAAGTGGTCTATGTCTGTAACGGCTATCCACAGTGGCGTTTTAAAGCGGACATGGTTGCGATACTCTTGCTCCATGCGATCTTCTAACGCAGTACGGTTTGCTAATTGGGTAAGCGGATCGAGTAGGTTGAGCTTTTGATGTTCAAATAGTTTTTCTTTGTAGCTATTCGCTTCCTGGCTCATTGAATTGAGCTCTTTACGCATTGTCTCTATTGATTTACGTAAAATGGTTTGTTCACGTTGTTCCAGTGCCTCTTTACGAGACAGTGAATCGCGAAGTGAAGATAACTGCACCGTCAGTTGAATCTTTAATTGGTTAAGATCATCTGCATCTACCACTAACTCGTCGGCGTTATTGACGCGTAAATTGATTTCTTTATTTAATTGACCTTTAAGTTGCTCACAACGTTGGTTGTTGTTATGGGTGTTGTTGACCACATCGCGAACGATAGTCAGAGCATCGTTGAGGGCAAATAAAAAGTCTTGTGATGCGGTTTTTTCGCGAGCAATATTTTCTAATAGTAAGCTTAATATCGATTGGTAAGAATCCAGTAAGTTATTTAAGCTGATATCACCAAGTAACACTTCTTTTATGACTAGAATTTGGTCCCGTTGATCTTTTCTAAATTCAATTTCAGCAATTTTAGCGGCAAGCTCTTTAGCTAGCTGAATATGGTGAGGCAAAATTTCGTAATTGTCGGCATCAGCAAATTCGTGTTTTAAAATTTCTTCATAGAAAAAAATCAGTTTTTCAACTTTGGGAATGTATTCCCATACAGTATGGAATGGTTTGCCTAATTCTTGTTTAAAGTAGGTGATTTCTTTTTTGAGTTTGTCTGGCGCAGAGTTAATTCGTTGGATCTGACGGATCACTCGATTGAGGCCATTACGACTGTCTTCTAAACGAGTCATGGTATGGCTATATTGAGATTTTAATAGTCTTTCGATATCGACGAGTTCAGGTAGTGCCTCGTCAATTTGCTCAAAATTGTGCATATGATGGCGCAATTTAGCCAGTTTATTATCGAGTTCTAAGTTTTGCCCTTTACAAGCAAGACTCAGATGAGTGATAAATTGAATTAATGTTTTCAATTTATCATTACGATCGATATTTATTTCTTCGAGAGCAAGTTTAGCTGCATGGAGCTTTTGCTTCATCAACGAAATTTGAGTTATCGCTGTATTTGACTCTTTCATTTTGCAGTGCCTACTTTCATTCTTCAGCTAAAGGCATCTATTGCCGTGATTAGGATATTAATTTAGACGGCAAATCGAATTTATAGTAATTAACATATCATCGATTAACATTATAGTAATATTATCTCAATAATGTTGTGCAGCAAATCCAATTACCGTACAAAATCTCATAACTGGTCACAATAGCATGTTTATTAATCAATTAGTTTTTCGGCCAGTTGATCTCTTGGGTGTTACGATTACTTTCTGCACGAATGATGCCGCGATTAAGTGCTTGAGTCAGATTTAAATAAAGTGGGCGCATAAAAACAGCCGCTGGAGCGAAATTAAGTGGTCGCAATGACACATAAGCGGGTTGCTCAGTTATTTCCATGGCTGCAGCAAGTGCGTATTGCAATGTTTCAAATTGTAATTCAGCACTGATGCTGGCATCTGGGTTACCCAGTAGTGGCAAATTAATGTGACCAATACTGGCATGTTGGACCGCGGATATGTTAGCAAAATTTGGTATAGTAAATTGGGTCTCATGTAATTGTTTAAGGCAATCAATTACAGCATGTAAGATATTTTCTGCGTCGTATTGCTTATCGAAATAACATGCAATCAATCCTGAACGTATTATATACACTTCAGTGTCTAGGTGTTTACTGAACAGGCTATTAAAATTTTGCATCAATGCGATAGATTCAGTGAGCCCAAGTTGAATATCAATATTGTTTAATTTATTGATATTCACTAACGCGATCGTTTTAGACTCAGTGTGTTTAAGAGTGCTGATGCGTTGAATAAACGCCCTGTAACCTTGGGCTTGCGTTATAGGGTCTATGGTATTTAAATGTTGGGCGTTAAGGTATAAGGTATTTCGCTGTTGAAATTTTCTGTAGATAAAAAACAACACGATAATCGCAATACTGAAACCGAGAATTAATACTAAAATGATAAATTGACTATATTTATTCTTTGCCGTTTGTTGATGTAGTTTATTACGTAATAAACCCAGTTCGAATTTTAATTTTTGTTCAGTGAGTTCAGAGAAATCATTTGTTTGTTCGGTTTTTTGTTGCGATGTGTTGATCAGCTCAACAATGGCATCGACTGTTGCAAGTGCTGCATTGAGGTTGTTTGTTTTGCGATATGCGGTAGATAAATAGCCTAATGCTTCTGTTTGCACATCATTTAAATGTTTCTTTTTAGCCAGTTCAATAGCCTTGTTCGCATGATCAATAGCCTCATTCCACATGCCTTCACTGGTATTTATTTGGGCAAATAGTAGTTCATTATGGACTAAGTAATGTTCTACTTTCCGAGCTCTAAATATATCATTTGCACGTTGCATTACGTTCAATGCTGCTTGGATATTATTTAATTTGAAGTAAGCCTCGCCTAAGTTGTGGTATGTGAGCCCTATGGCGATTTCATTTCCCATACGCTCATTAACTTGCTGGACATTTAAATAATAGTCGATGGTTTTATTCCATTGATCTTGGCCAGCGTAAATCATTGCGATGACCGTCAAGGTCTCTGCTAGGTAGACATCTTGACCTATCGCTTGAAGTATTTCGGCAGCATTATGGGCATATTTTAGGGCATCATCCCATTGTTCTAAATCTCGGTATGTACGCGCAAGATTAAGTTGTGTATGGGCTTTAATTCCGGGGTAATCCAGACTATTGGCTAAACGAAATGCTTCACTGTAGTGCTGGAGTGACTTGGCTTGATCGCCATTAAGATTGTAATAACGACCTAACTGGGTTTCGGCATCGGAGATAAAATAATTATTGTGTAATTGGTAAGCGATATCGCGGTAACGATTTAAGTGAGAAAATGCCGGCGTAGGTTGAAGTAGCAATGAATGTAACATGCTGAGTTGTTCATGAAGTGTTGATTTAAATAGCGTACTTTCTAAACTGACATCTGTATTAACCATATTCAACGCATTATTTGATTCAACAATCACCTGATTATATTCTTGGTTTTGACGGCCTTTAATTCGCGCTTTAAGCATGATGACGACGGCTTGCTCAAGTGTGGTTGATGCAATGGCGTCTAATTGTGTTATGAGCAATTTAGCGTCTTTATACTTAGTAGGTGATGTAAGCTTTGCTTCTAAATTCAGTCGAGCCAGCAGCTCTAAATCGCGATGAAGTTCATTGGGTGGGTAACTTAATTCATTTGCGGCTTGCTCAAATTCCTCCTTATTTGAAAATTGTAAAGGAAACTCTGTGGCCTTCATTAGTTTTGTATACAGCTTTTGAGGATTTTCTTTGAAAAATATTTCTTGCTGCTCAATATCCCTTGCTGAAACCACTGAACTTAATAGTATCGAACATAATATGACCAGAGGAAAACATCGCAGCATAGTAAGAGATACCTTTTATAGTGTTAGTTAACGTGGACTTCATTTTTACGTGGAATGAATAAATAAATTTACCTGGGTCAGATGTTCTCACCGGGTGTTTTCCACTAAATTGCAAATTGCCACTGTGTTAATGAGTCTAGATCGTTATAATTGTTCGGAATTTAAAATAAAAACAATAGAATCATACCAGAAGGAACCTAGAGTGAAACCTACTTCTCTTGCAATTTTAACCAGCAGTGCTATTTTTTCGATGAGTTGGGCAATGCCTGCACTTGCAGATGTCGATTACCATATCGATATTAACCAACCCACACACCATTTAGCCCAAGTGAGTGTGTCATTCCCTCAAACCAATTCGGATGTATTAACGGTCAATTTACCGGTATGGCGAACAGGTCGTTATCAAGTATTACCCGTTGCAGATGGCGTAAGGTTGTTTAATGCGACCGACAGTAAAGGACAATCATTACCTTGGAAACGCACTGCCAGTGGCGAATGGCAAATCGCCTTAACCAAACCTACATCGGTGAAGGTGACATATCAATTACATGCCAATGAGCTTGGTGATCGTTTACGTCACATTGATAGTAGCCATGCTTTTTTAGATGCCAGTGGTGTATTTATGTATAGCCCTGCATTTCGTCAGCAACCCGTTACGGTCAACATGGAAGTTCCTGAAGGTTGGAAAAGTTACTCTGGCATGGATAAAGGCAGCACATCACATTCATTTAAAGCGGCCAATTATGATGTGTTAGTTGATTCACCGATAGAAACAGGCATAAACCAACATGTCAGCTTTGAGGCTGACGGTCGTGATTACGACGTGGTATTTTGGGGCGAAGGTAATTACGATACTCAAAAAATTGTAGCAGATCTCACCAAAATCAGTGGTCAGGCATCGGCTATTTGGCCTGATTATCCATTTAAACGATATGTGTACATGGTGCATGCAACCAGTGGTGCTCGTGGTGCAACAGAGCATCTCAATTCTACTATTATCCAATTACCACGATTTAATTTTCGTGAACGCGAAGATTATTTACGCTTTATCAGTACCGCCTCGCACGAGTTTATTCATACGTGGAATGTTAAAGCTTACCGACCTCAAGGGCTGGTTCCGTATGATTATCAGTCGGAAAATATGACCGATTTACTGTGGATGGCTGAAGGCTCCACCAGTTATTTCCAAAATCAGTTATTGTTACGCGCTGGAGTGATAACCGCCAAAGAGTTCTTTGACGATTTAAGTCAACGTATTGTGCTTAATCAACATAACCCAGGTCGTGAAGTCCAATCTGTCGCAGAAGCCAGTTTAGGCCAGTGGAGTAGCACTTGGGGCGATTATGCGGTTAATCACAGTGTGAATATTTACTCTGAAGGTTACTTGGCTTCAATGGCACTTGATTTTAGTTTGTTAAGCGATACGCAACTTGCTCATTCATATAGAGATGTCCATAAAGCGCTTTATCAACAATATAAAATTCCATTAAGTTATAACGTCGCGGACGTGCAATCTATTTTAAAAAATCTTTCTGGTAAAGATTACCAGTCGTGGTGGGCTGAATATGTAAACCAACCGTTTAGTTTATCTTTTGATGACTTGTTGGCACATGCTGGTTTGATCACGACTTATGGTCAATCTCCAAAAACAGAAGTAGATGCCGGAATGATGTTGTCTGGCTTATATAACGATTTAATTATTGCGAGTGTGCTAAAAAATGGCCCCGCTTGGAATGCTGGTGTTGCTGCCGGAGATGAAATTGTTGCTGTTAATGGTTTAAAGGTTACCGCGGATGGTTTAACTAAACGTCTTAATGATTTTAATGTCGGCGATACGATTAAACTGAGTATATTCAGGGATGAGCGGTTAAAGGAAGTGAGTTTACTCCTGACTGAACAACCTAAAGGTGACTTATCAATTGCATCCGTAGATAAGGTAACTGATGCGCAGAAAGCGTTTTATAAAGCATGGTTGGGGGTTGAATGGCCGTTTGATGACAAGGGTGAGTGGATTCATACTACTGACTAAAATGTTGATTTGCATATCCCAAGACGACCTTGAAATGCAGGATCCAGCATGTGGAGAAGTGACGCTTCAGAAACGATAACAAGCGAACGCTGCGCTCACGGATAAAGCGGTCTCGCGCCTAAGCTCTTGGCTTGTTATCGCCCTTTCGCTCGTCACCGCTTGCTACCTTAAGCGGTTGTGACAGCTTCGCTGTGCTGTCTGCTTTTATAGAATCTAGCCGCGTAGCGTCCTAGCAGCCCAGCGCTCTAAGAATAGTGATATTAATTCTCTTCAATCACTGCCTTGTTCAGTTATCCTACGGGGCTTTGAAACGAGCATGTTGAAGTGGCTTGGTTGAATATGTCATTCAGTATTGAGATGCGAGCCGTTATGATAAATAAAATGCCCTGAGAACAGGGCATTTTTGTATGATGGTTACGCCGGAGGAGCTGTTTCGATAAAAAATGGCTCTTTTTCTATTGTGGCTAAAAATATTTTCAGTTTTGGATAATCTTCGATATCAATCCGTTGGCGGAAAACCGCCCAACTTAAATAACAACCTAAACGCAATTGCACATCATTAAACGGTCCGTATAGCGGTAGTTCGAATTTTTCAAATTCAGCTAGTGTTGCGTTAATGCGTTGTGCTTGTCTGATTGTGTAATCAAAACGTTCAATATCAACGCCATCACGAGACAAGAAAAACAAGTTAATTGAACTGTCTAGAGCAGTGTTGATCATGCAAAACTGATCAAGTTCTACCACGGTATCAAGGTACGTTTTTGATGACTTATGACGGATGTAGCGCAATATAGCGCTTGAATCCGTTAACGATAACTCTCCATCGTGTAAAAAAGGAACCCGTTTTGTAGGGGATAGCGTTGCGCTGCTAGCCTGATCTGTTTCAATAAATTGATAATCTAATGTTGATTCCAATAAGGCTATTCGGCAATGCCGAACAAAGGGAGACGTAAAGCTACCGTAAAGTTTCATGGGATACCCTTATGGTATTAAACGCTTTGCTCTAAAGGACCAAATGCTTGATTTACCGCGTTGACGAAAGCCACTAATTCACTGCCCATCAAGGCAAAGTCAGCGTCTAAACGTGCTAATGGATCTTCGGTACCAACGTCATCACTACCTGCTCTAAACTCTTCAGAAAACTTAAGTCGTTTAATACTGGCATCAGACTGCATTAAAAAAGCAATCGACTGACCAAAATGCAATGCCAATTTGTGCACTTGCTTACCTGTCGCAATATGGGCAAGCACTTCATCTTCTTGAAGCACTTGTTGTTTAAAGCGAACGATACCGCCTTCATCAGAGTCTGACTTAAGCTCGGCTTCATCTTGCATTTCAAATGGCGCCGGTGCTTCACCCGCTTGCAACCATTGCGTTAATGTTGATTCGATTGGTGTGGCATAACTTAGCGGGATAACCGGTAAGCTACCTATCGCTTTACGAAGCAGTGCCAACAACTCTTCCGCTTTAGTCGCACTAGAACTATCAACTAAAATCATTTCTAGCTCAGGCATGATGAGTGCATGAGTTTGGCTACGTCGAGAAAATGCACGAGGCAATAATGTTGTGGTGATTTCGTCTTTAATGGTGTCTTTTTCTTTTTTAGTGACTTTCCGATTCTCTAACTCTTCAATCTCTGCCACTTTTTCATCTAAGGCTTCTTTGATTACTTGGCCTGGGAGAATTTTTTCTTCTTTCGTGACGCAAATTAGATAGCGATTTTCGGCACTATGGACTAATGCCTGGCCTTTTTTGCCTAGGGCATTAGAAAAACCAAACTTGCTTATGTCTTGGCTTGAACAAGGAGAGAAAGTGAAATCAGCTAAGGCATTTTCTAATGTTTCGGTATCTGTCGTAAAAGGTTTTTTGAAACGGTACAGGGTGAGATTTTTAAACCACATAGAAGGCTCTCATTAATTAACAGGAAAAATAAGTTACTGCAGTTTACGGGATAGATGCAAAGCGGTAAACCTACAAAAAAACACTAATAATACGACCGCTGTCGTCACTAGGGTTAGAATTCATCAAATTGTCACATTCCCCCAAACTTCCTTGAAACCACTGCTGTAGCTAGATCTACTGCGCAATAATGTGGTTCGGTATGGCAAATATTCATTTTTAATCAAGCATTGCAATATTTCTGAAACATTCGCAAGGCAAAATTCTGCTCGTTCCGATACAACTAACCCAGAATAACCATGACGAAATATGCGTCGAAAGGATGAAATGATGAATGTTTTTTGTAAAACTCTATTAGCCTCTGCAATGGCAGCCTCTTTAGTATCAAGTGCTTATGCGGCAGATCCTTTACAAGTTTATGGAAAATTAAATGTTACAGCACAGTCTAATGATGTTAATGATGAAACTGAAACAACTATTCAAAGTAATGCATCACGTTTTGGTGTAACCGGTGAGTTTGAGTTAAGCAAATCATTAGAAGCTTTCTATACCATCGAATACGAAGTTAATACCGGTGATGATGACAAAGAAAACTTTTTAGCTCGTAACCAATTTGTTGGTTTAAAAGGTAACTTTGGTGCCGTTTCTGTAGGTCGTAACGACACTATCCTTAAAGTATCTCAAGGTAAAGTTGACCAGTTTAACGATTTATCTGGTGACGTAAAAAACATGTTCAAAGGTGAAAACCGTATGGCGCAAACTGCGACATACTACACACCTATGTTTGGTGATTTTCAAGCGGGTGTTACGTATGTTGCATCTGGCGATTCAGACCAAGTTGTTGGTGACAATACAACTGGTGAAGATGGTGTGAGCATGGCTGTAATGTACGGTGATGCAGGTCTTAAAAGTACACCAATATATGCAGCGATTGCTTATGATTCAAAAGTAAAAGGTTATGACACTGCACGTGCAACGGTTCAAGGTAAAGTTGCTGGCTTAGTTATTGGTGGTATGTACCAGCAACAAGAAGCAATAGATAGCGGTGTAACAGATAACGGTTTCTTATTAAGTACAGCTTATGACATCAATGATGTGACACTAAAAGCTCAGTATGTCGACATGGAAAACAAAGGCGATTCATGGTCTGTAGGTGCTGACTACAAACTAGGTAAACCAACTAAACTATTTGCTTTCTACACAGCCAACTCGTTTGATTCAAATGACCAAGATGATAGCTATGTTGGTATTGGTATCGAACATAAGTTCTAAACCAGTCATCATGTGATGGTTAAATCTTCAATCAATTAAAAAGGGCTTAGGCCCTTTTTTTGTTACATTGCATTAACAGCAATGAATTTTTTATGACAGAAAGGCGTATTTAATGCCAGAATCAGCTGTTAGATCATAAATCTGTAACAAAAGTGTCCAATAATAGTCTCGTGGCAAATTAACGTAGAAACCCAATATGACAGCTAGGATATTAATAGTAGAAGATGAATCAGCAATCCGTGAGATGCTGACATTTGTGATGGATCAACATGGTTTTACGACAGCTGCAGCTGAAGATTTTGATTCAGCAATTGAGTTGCTTAAAGAGCCATACCCTGACTTAATTTTATTGGATTGGATGTTCCCTGGTGGTAGTGGCATCCAATTAGCTAAACGTTTAAAGCAAGATGAATTTACGCGTCAGATCCCGATTATTATGCTGACAGCTCGTGGAGAAGAGGAAGATAAAGTGAAGGGCCTTGAAGTGGGCGCTGATGACTATATAACTAAACCTTTTTCACCTAAAGAGCTCGTCGCACGAATTAAAGCTGTTTTGCGCAGAAGCGCACCAACGCGCTTAGAAGAAACTATTGATGTGCAAGGATTACAACTCGACCCTGTGAGTCATAGAGTGACCGTTGGTGACGCCGTGCTCGATATGGGACCGACAGAGTTTCGCTTATTGCATTTCTTTATGACCCATCCTGAGCGAGTCTACAGTCGAGAGCAGTTACTTGATAACGTTTGGGGCACCAATGTGTATGTTGAAGATCGAACTGTCGATGTGCACATCAGACGTTTACGAAAAGCCGTAGAAGAGGGTGGACATGATAAATTGATCCAAACTGTTCGTGGTGCTGGTTATCGATTTTCAACCAGAATGTAATTCGTATTGGCTGCTCGAAAAGTTCTGCCATGCTAGGCAGAGCTTTTTAAAAACTGTTTTTTTCGCTGTCTAGCCATAATAGTCGATTTAGGCTATCTTGTGGTTCCTCGTTAGCCCTAATAATCAGTAACGGCACTGAATGTGTTGGCGGCGTTATTTTCGTATTTAGGTAGCCTATGTTTATCTCGTACTCTGGATATCGTTTATTTTTCCGGTTAGCTATATTGCTTGTTTTATTCATGCTTATCGGCGCTTTATTCAATCAAGTTGTTATCGTTATGCTATTAGGCTCGATTGCATTACTTGTGTGGCATTATCGTCAAATTACTCGTTTAAACTTCTGGTTATGGAAAGATAAAAAGCTTACGCCTCCACAAGGGCGGGGAAGTTGGGAGGGCGTGTTCAATGGAATATATCGTCTGCAGGGCAAGAATCGACGAAGAGTGGGTCAGTTAGCTACGTTGTTAGCCCGTTTTCGTCAAGGCGCTGAGGCCTTGCCTGATGCGGCTGTAGTGCTTGATGCCGAACATAATATTTTATGGTGTAACAAGCTCGCTCAGTTAATCTTAGGGTTTGTTTGGCCTCAGGATAATGGTCAGAGAATTGATAACCTTATTCGCCATCCTGATTTTTCGACTTATATAAAGAAAGCACAATACAAAGAACCATTAGAAATCCCTTCTCCCGTGTCCGATAAGCGTTTACTTGAAATTCGAGTAATGAGCTATGGTGATCGACAATTGCTGTTAATCGCTCGAGATGTCACCCGAATTCATCAGTTAGAAGGTATGCGCAAAGATTTTGTGGCAAACGTTTCCCATGAACTTAAGACCCCATTGACAGTATTACAGGGGTATTTAGAAATTATGCAAACCATGGAAGATGCAGACTCTCCTAATCACAAACCACTATCATTGATGCAGCAACAGACGACTCGGATGCAGTCGATGGTTGAACAGTTATTGGCACTGTCGCGCATTGAAGACGCGGTTGATATTGATTTATCGCAAACGGTCAATATGTCATTGATGATGGAAATTCTTAAAGAAGAAGCCAAAGCTCTTGCTGGCACCGACTATACATTAGTGTTTAATTGCGAACCCGGTTTGAATACCCATGGTAATGAATTGCAATTACGCAGTGCTTGTTCCAACTTGATTTCAAATGCAATACGTTACACCACTCCTGGTGGAACGATTTCGGTTAATTGGAAAAGTGTTGCAACCGGAGCGTTGTTTTCGGTGACCGATACCGGAGTGGGTATCGCTCCACAACATATTAACCGCTTAACTGAACGCTTTTATCGAGTAGATAATGCCCGTTCAAGTAAAACTGGCGGCAGTGGTTTGGGGCTAGCGATTGTAAAACATGCTTTAAACCATCATCACAGTGAGCTTAAGGTGATAAGTGAGTATGGTAAAGGCAGTATCTTCAGCTTTGTTATTCCAGCGCACTTGTTAGTTCGACAATAGCTAGCCTCTAGATTTTCAATCCTTAAAAAACAGCATACGTGCTGTTTTTTTATTGCTGCTCCTCAGTTCAAATGGCTAATAATAATGAGCTAATCAGTTCAAAACCGCTGAGGAGTGCTAATCTAATTAGTCTTAGAGAGATGGTGTTGAATCAATCGCTGGCATTGCATAAATTGCTTCAATTAAACCGGTATGATGAATGTCATAATGTAGCGTTATTGCTATAATTTTAAGCCGTAATTATCTTGTTTGTAATGTGTTTAGTGGGTATTTATCTATTGTACTAAATAATTTATTATCACCTACATTTGTTAAGTTATTGATATTAATTGTCTTTTATTTTGTTTTGTCAAATGAGACAGATTTACTGCTGGTGTCACATAACTGTCATGTCAATGTCATAGACTTGTCATCAATGAGGTCGATACTGACTACGTTTTAAAAACTTAGTACGCTTAATTCTGGAGCATTAAAATGAAACTGAACAAACTTGTCGGCGCGATTACTCTTACAGCCGCTGGCGTATTCTCAGCAGCATCAATGGCTGCTATTGACCCTACTTTACCAATATACGAAAAAACAAGTGGTGTTTCTGGTAACTTGTCTTCTGTTGGTTCTGATACATTAGCAAATATGATGACGTTATGGGCTGAAGAGTTCAAACATATTTACCCTAACGTTAATATCCAAATTCAAGCGGCAGGTTCTTCTACTGCGCCACCAGCGTTAACTGAAGGAACTTCTCAGTTCGGCCCAATGAGCCGCAAGATGAAGCCTAATGAAGTTGAAGCGTTTGAAAAGCATTATGGCTACCAGCCAACGGCAGTTCGTGTTGCAATCGATGCGTTAGCTGTATTCGTACACAAAGATAACCCTATAACAGGCTTAAGCATTGAACAAATTGATGCGATTTTTTCTTCTACACATAAGTGTGGCGGTAAAGAAATTAACCGTTGGGGTGATGCCGGTTTAGATGGTAACTGGGCTGCAAAAGATGTTCAGCTTTACGGTCGTAACTCAGTGTCTGGTACATATGGTTACTTTAAAGAAAAAGCGTTATGTAAAGGCGATTTCCGTCCAAACGTAAATGAGCAACCAGGTTCTGCTTCAGTTGTTCAGTCTGTATCACAGTCATTGAATGCCATTGGTTATTCAGGTATTGGTTATAAAACTGCTGGTGTAAAAGCGGTCGCTATCTCTAAGAAGGGTGATAAGTTTATCGAAGCCACAGCTGCGAATGCTGCCGACGGTACTTACCCACTTTCACGTTACTTATATGTTTATGTGAACAAGCATCCTAACAAAGACCTAACGCCAATGGATCGTGAATTCTTACGCTTCGTATTGTCTAAGCAAGGTCAACAAATTGTTGAGAAAGATGGTTATGTTCCATTACCAACATCTGTAATTACTAAAGATTTAGAGAAAGTAGGTATCAAGCTTTAATTAGCGAACTTTCCGTAAACTTAAAAAGGCCTCTTTGAGGCCTTTTTTGTTTTTTTTCGTTGAAAAAAAGATAAAAAAAAGCAACCTAACTAAGAGGTTGCTGCTATTGCTAAGGGCAATACTGTCGATAGATTGTTACTACTATCAAATAGGAGAATGATGATGAACAAAAAAACGCTACTAGCTGTTAATAAAGTAATGCAAATTCGGTTCATATATTCAGACTAGTCATTTTTCAGTTAGTTCCCTTGAATGCAAAAAAGTACTTATTTTTATTTAAAATAAATTTGAGTAGAAAATCCAGATATCAATGTAGCGGTAGACATTAAATGTGAAGGTATTGATCGATAGTCTCCATTAAGTTCAAAGCAGCATAAAACGAAAGTTGGAAGTGTAGAGCTAACTTTGCTGCTTAATAAATCTATATGCCTTGAATTGACAAGCGTGGTTACTCTGAGTGACTCGGTATTAATGCGGCTTTTTACAGCATATTTTTGGTGATGCTAATGCTATTATCTTTGCTAGATTTCATGTTTTATTGCCTTTGTAAGGATATTTTGTGACTGCAAAATGGAACGAACAACACGATTACCATTCAAGTGCCAATACTGATGCTTTATGCGTGCATCATCTTGAACTTAATATTGTGGTTAATTTTGACTTGCAGCAACTCAATGGCGTTGCCCGGTTGCAGTTTACCCGAAAAATGGCTGCACTTTCATTAGTGCTAGATTGCCGAGACTTGATCATAGAAGGTATCACCGACAGCGACGCTAATGTGTTGTCATATTATGTGAGTGATGTGAATGCCATATTGGGTCAAAAGCTGGTTATTGATGTGGGTGAACGATTAACTGAGGTGGTCATCCATTATCGTACATCAACAACTGCCCAGGGGCTTCAATGGCTTACTCCGGAACAAACCTTAGGCAAACAATTGCCTTACCTGTTCAGCCAATCGCAACCCATTAATGCTCGTAGCTGGATACCTTTACAAGATACCCCAAAAGCACGCATAACCTTTAATGCGACAGTTACCGCTCCGCAAGGTTTACGCGTGGTAATGAGTGCTGAAAATAACCCTGAATTGCCAGATAATGGTGTGTTTGAGTTTTGCATGAGCAAACCCATTCCAACACATTTATTAGCCATTGCTGTTGGAGAGTTAAGCTTCCAAGCCACTGGGCCTCGAAGTGGTATTTATACTGAACCCGGTATGCTTGCTGCTGCAGTTAAAGAATTTGAAGATACTGAATCAATGATCTTAATGGCAGAGTCCATACTAGGGCCTTATGCTTGGGGGCGTTATGACATGATTGTTTTGCCACCGAGTTTCCCTTTTGGTGGTATGGAAAATCCTATGCTGGCATTTATGACTCCCACGCTAATTGCTGGGGATAAAAGTCTTGTGTCCACGGTTGCTCATGAATTAGCCCATTCATGGACAGGTAATTTAGTCAGTAATGCGACTTGGCGAGATTTATGGCTTAACGAAGGATTTACCACTTACTTTACCAATCGTATTGTTGAAGCTATTTATGGTAAAGAGCAGGCAGAACTCGAATGGGTTATCGAGTACGGACGTTTGCAAGAGGAAATGGAATCTACTCCCTTAGTCAACCAAACTCTACCCGCCAATGTCCAAGACCAAGATCCTAATCTGGCATTTAATCGGTTTACCTACGATAAAGCATCGATGTTTGTTCATGAACTTGAAAGCCGATTAGGCCGGCCTGCATTCGATAGCTTTCTATCCCAGTATGTTGAGCATTTTTCGTTTCGCGCGATTACTACCGAAACATTCATTGATTATGTAAAACAGACATTGCTGGTGGAACATCACGATAAATTAACCCTGCCAGAACTCAATGAATGGGTATACGGGCAAGGATTACCACTATGGTTTAAAGGCCCTACATCAAGCAGCTTGGATAAAGTTGACTTTGCTGTGGAAGCTATTGTCAAAGGCGCTTTGGCAAGTGAGTTGTTGGTGAGTGAGTGGCGAGTTCATCACTGGCAGTATTTTCTGACTCAATTACCGTTAATGGTAAGCCAAGCCACGTTATTAGATTTAGATGATACTTTTACATTAACAAACAGTCCCAATGCCGAAATAGCGTGTGATTGGTATCGCGTTGCCATCCGTAATCACTATGATCCTGTATTACCAGCATTAAGTGATTATTTATGCCGTATCGGCAGAGGTAAATTTGTTAGACCTTTGTTTGTTGAATTACAAATAGCAGGCTATCAACAAGAATTAGCTGAAATTTATAAAAAAGCTCGTGCTGGTTATCATCCTTCATTGCAAATTCAGTTAGATAATTTACTCAATTTTTAACAAGAAAATGTTATGACCTTTTACATCAAAAAAAGACAAAAAAAAATGGCAGCCATATTGGCTGCCAAAATAACTCTTTCCGGGTTGTCATTAACGGTGCGCTAGCGTGTTAATACTTCCCAATGGGGATGATGATGAACATTAAAACGGTGTAGCAGTAACTCAATCTTAACTGAAGTTTGAGGTAAGTAGGATAAATCACTAAGCAGTGTCATCAATTAACTCCGGGGGAGAAGGCTAACTCATCATACTGCACTTACTTCAAACTACATTTTAACCATTACATACTTGTTCGTACAATAAATAAGACCGGGTGATATCAGGAAAGTTCACAAAGAAAATGAATTTTTTTAATTTATTTTGTGAGAGTAATTTTTTTGAACCCTTTGGTCGATATTTTTGGGGAAAGGATACGTTTTTTTAATTAAAAATAGCGTTAGAGTTAACCTGAATTCGATAATATAGATTATTAAAGCTATCGTAATTAGGCACTTAAGTTTTTTATTCTGAGGTGAACTCAAGTAAGTAATGGGTTACGCATATGACCGCGGCAAATATCGATGGTGAGGCATTTGGGTTTTATTTATGTAAAGCACAAAATAAACCTAAAAAAAGGGCAACCAATTTGGTTGCCTAAGTCGTTCTTTGTGGGTCGTGATTAACGGTGCGCTAGCGTGTTAATACTCCCCAAATAGGGATGATGATGAACAATAAACATTAAACGGTGTAGCAGTAACTCAATCTTAACTGAAGTTTGAGGTAAGCAGGATAAATCACTAAGCAGTGTCATCAATTAACTCCGGGGGAGAAGGCTAACTCATCATACTGCACTTACTTCAAACTACATTTTAATCATTACATACTTGTTCGTACAATAAATAAGACCGGGTGATATCAGGAAAGTTCACAAAGAAAATGAATTTTTTTAATTTATTTTGTGAGAGTAATTTTTTTTGATCTATATGGTCGATTTTCCCTGGAAAAGGTTTCGTTTTTTTAATTAAAAATAGTATTAGAATTAACCTAAACTTGATTTTTTTTATAAATTCTTTTTAATCAGTTGTTTATTCTGATTCTGAGGTGAATTCAGGTAAGTGATGGGTTACGCATATGACCGTGGCAAATATCGATGGTGAGGCATTTGGGTTTTATTTATGTAAAGCACAAAATAAACCTAAAAAAAGGGCAACCAATTTGGTTGCCTAAGTCGTTCTTTGTGGGTCGTGATTAACGGTGCGCTAGCGTGTTAATACTCCCCAAATAGGGATGATGAACAATAAACATTAAAACGGTGTAGCAGTAACTCAATCCTAACTGAAGCTTAAGGTAAGTAGGATAAATCACTAAGCAGTGTCATCAATTAACTCCGGGAGAGGAGGTTAACTCATTATGCTGCACTTACTTCAAACTACATCTTCTTCGTACAATAAATAAGACCGAGCGTAATTAGGAAAGTTCACAATAAAAATAATTTTTTTACATTTATTTTATGAGAGCAAGGTTTTTTGTTTTCTTAGCTGGTTTTTCGAAGGATTTATTAGGTTTTTAAGAGCTAAAAATGGCATTTAAATGAACCGAAACTCGATATTATAGTTTATCAAAGTCTTTATAATTAAGTGCTTATTTATCACTATGCTAGTTCTAGCTCTGAGGTGTACTCAAGTAAGCTATTGGTTCTGTATATGGTTGAGGTAAATATCGATGATGATGCTATTTTTGGTTTTATTTGTGTAAAACACAAAATGAACCTAAAAAAAGGGCAACCAATTTGGTTGCCTAAGTCGTTCTTTGTGGGTCGTGATTAACAGTGCGCTAGCGTGTTAATACTCCCCAAATAGGGATGATGATGAACATAAAACTGTCGCGACAAGCAAATACAAAAGTCAGTAATCAAACCTTTGGATACACGCTAAAACGTTGGAGGAAGACGCTTAGCGAATACATGTTCTTACTTGTTACATATACTCTGACTAGTGCTCGTTAGAATAGTTCATTAAATAATGAAAAAATTTAAAAATAGATAATCAATGGGCTTTACTCATCATTGGTAGTTGCACGTGGTTCTATGTAAATGACGTTTATCGTGGCATAACATCTGCTGTCTCGAGAGCCTAAAAATGGGTTTTACAAATTTTTTTTCAAGCTCCCAGACCAGGTTGCCCAATATCGAAATCGACTTAGCGAAACTCATTAGCTTAATTACTGTGAGTTAAACGACATCACCTATTTAGGTGTAGTGATAAACATGCGCAGTGCTAGTTAGCCCCCATCTCTTAATAATAGCTGGGATAAATCGATGAGAATGGTTTTATTTCATGTTGGTAATATCAAACTTGGCTAATATTGCTTTGCCTATTTATGCTACTTGCCTATTTACGATAATAGGGCGCATTGACACATTGCTGTGTGTTGAGAGCAAGCCAATGCGGTGAAGTTAGCTGGTTATGATCTTATGTTGATGAGCTCCCTATATAGAAAACACATCACTAGGGTAGACCTAAGCTAGACCATGCAACGCATTCTAGTTGCGTTGTACAATCAACAGACATAAAAAAAGGCAATCAAATGACTGCCTATCGATCGACTTAGCGATCAAGGGGACCGCGCTAGAAGTCCCAGGGAGATGATGAACAAAAGTGAATATCACTGTTACTAAGTTGGAGTACCTAATGGTTTAAAAGTTCAATATAAATGAATTCTTTTATCAAAATAGTGAGATTAATTTTATACTGATTATTTTTCAGTGGCTTAAGAGTTTACTTTTTCTAACGGTTTTCCATTGTTTGAGTACTTCTATTCGAAAATATCGTTAAATGAAAATGTGGCAGACTTTAGATGTTCACTTACAGGAACTGACTAAGCCGTGAGCAAAAGCAGGGTGATTATCATGACATCAATCACCCAAAGCCATTCTCATTGATTATCAGCCTTCGATTACACGATAGAGGCTATGGCTATCTAAGCAGTTTTTCAATGACAGCGTTAAGGTCTTCTGGTTTTGTTGTTGGTGCATATCGTTCAATCACGTTTCCTTGTTTATCGACTAAAAACTTAGTGAAGTTCCATTTTATTGACTCACTACCTAAAAGGCCTTTGGCAGACTTTTTAAGATGTTGATATAACGGATGGCTGTTACTGCCATTGACTTCAATTTTACTGAATAATGGGAATGTCACGCCAAAGTTTAGTTCGCAAAATTGGCTGATCTCATCTTCATTGCCTTGTTCTTGCTTGCCGAATTGATTGCAAGGAAAGCCTAAAATAACTAAACCGCGATCTTTATACTGTTGATATAGTGCTTCAAGTGCTTTGTATTGTGGGGTGAAGCCACATTTACTTGCTGTATTAACAATAAGCAAAACGTGATCTTTAAAATTCTCCATAACAACATCATTGCCTTGAATGTCTTTTACGGAAATAGGGTAAATAGCTGCGGTCATGTGATGCTCCTTTATATGAAAGATAAACTATAATGTGAAAATGCTTAGCTGGCAATTAAGTTGTTGGCAACCTAATTTATCTGTTTGCTTATCAATACCAATTTCAATATAGTTGCGCATATTTTACTATCAAGAATTAAGGGCGGGCTGATGAGTGAATTAAAGAACGAACTTAGTTCTGAAGATGAAATCGACACCAGTTCACAACCACAGGCTGATGTCAGTCAAGTGGTTCATTTGTTAACTGAAGCAGAAGGCGATGAACAGGCCGAAATGTTCAGTGAAATCTTGACTGAAGCAGAACCAGGCACAATTGCTTTATTATTAGAATCGTTACCACTTGATGAACGTTATGAACGTTGGCAGCAAGTCGATGTTGAAGAGCGTGTAGACGTTCTAAACTTAATGCGCGCCGATCCTCGTTTAGGCATTGTTAAGAAAATGCCAGATGAGGAACTAGACTTACTCTTTTCTCAATTAAGTCCTGAAGACCTTATTGAATGGAGTGATTCATTACCTGACAACATTACCGATCGTGCATTAGCACAGATGGGTGAACGTCAACGTAAGCACTTCGAACTGTATGATCAATATTCTGAAAATGAAATCGGTCGTTATGCTGATCACCAGATGTTGGCATTAAGTCTTACCTCTACCGTCGCGCAAGGACAACGCTTTTTTCGCCGAATTGACTTAGATTGTAATGACCATCTATTTTTAGTAGATAAAAACGATAAATATTTAGGTACAGTGCGTCGTTATGACGTTTTCAGAACTGCGGATCTTGATACTCAATTGCAGGCGTTAAAATGGGATGACAGCCGAGTTATCTCTGCGGATTCATCTTTAATCGAAGCAGCCGAAGCCATTGAGCATAGTCGCGAACTTGAATTACCGGTTGTCGATGAAGATGGTATATTAATTGGGCGAATGACACTGCGAACTGCTACAGCATTAGTGCGTGAACATTACGAAGCACAATTAATGGCAACTGCTGGTATGGATGAACACGACGATTTATTCGCCCCGATAGTGGTGGGTGCAAAGCGTCGTGCCGTGTGGCTAGGGATAAACTTACTCACGGCATTTTTAGCATCTGCTACTATTGGATTATTCGAAAATGTATTGTCGCAAGTGGTCGCGTTAGCGGTATTGATGCCAATTGTGGCTTCAATGGGTGGCATTGCAGGTAGCCAGTCGTTAACGTTAATGATCCGCGGTATGGCAATGGGTCAGATTTCTGCTGGTAACGTGATGTCGTTGATGAAAAACGAACTCGGTATCGGTGCGCTAAATGGCATGTTATGGTCGATTGTCATCGGTATTATTGCCGGATGGTGGTTTAACGATACGATAATGGGCGTCGTTATTGCCTGTGCTATTTTAGTTAATATGGCTGTTGCTGCGATTGCTGGTGTGATGGTGCCGATGATTTTACAGCGCTTTAATCAAGACGCAGCTTTATCTGGTTCAGTTATTCTGACCACAGTGACTGACGTTGTAGGCTTTTTTACTTTTTTGGGGTTAGCCACCATATTTTATCTGTAAAAGGTCAATTTCAGAGACATCGAAATACACTGATTCAATACTGCTAACGCTTTACTTAAATGGTCTTGAGTTTCTCAAGGCCATTTTTTTCAACAAAAAAGCAAGTTGCAGGCAACTTGCTTTTTAAACTTGATGAGAAAATTCTGTTAAATTATTTCCACTTAGCAGGCGCGAACTCCATTTCTGCATTATCGTCAAAGTAACGGCGCTTAGTATCACGGCGACGCTGTTTTACTTTTTTCGATTTTGGTTTTCCCTTGATGTTATCGCCCCATGGCGCATCATCTTCATCAAATTCAAATGAGTGTGACATTTTCAACATTCCAGATAACTGTACCTCTGTTGGTACAGCCTCTTTTTACCTAAAGTTAATGACAAGCTAAAGCGAAATATTTCATCCTTGATGGTAAAAATTATTGCACGTAAAAATGACACTGATATGACAATTCATTTTTTACTTTAAATAATTAAACTTTACTAAGCACCAATTCATTAAGGCATTGAGCTAATTGTTGTTGCCAAGGTTTGGGCATGGCGATTGAGTGCGATAAGCGGGTGTCTAACACACTGAAAGTGGGTCTATTAACGATAGATGCATATTGTTCTGATGTCATAGGCTGCAAATAAATTGATTGAGGTAATAAGCCTAACGCTATTCCTTGTGTTTTGATCTCTTGAGCAAACTCATACCAAGTACACTTACCTGCATTACTCCAATGGTAAATAACTGACCATTGTTTTTGTGAACACAGTTTCCACAGAAAAGTGCAAAGTCGTCAACGGCAGTCTAATGAGCAATGAATATCTATTTAATTGTGCTCCGAAGAGTTATTAAAAAGCTTTCAGTACTTTGATTATAAGAGTCATACTTCATTGTTAGTTTATTCTGATTTGCTGACCTAGTCCTTCGATTTTATCGACTCTATATCGCTCTGCGTCTGGGCCTGTAATTCGCCTAAATTTTACATCTAACAAATATAAGTGATCGGAATAGACTTGATAAATATGTCCACGATCTAAAATGATAATGTTACCACTTTTATCCCACTTAAATGTTCCGCTGCCACGATAAGGATTGGGATCAGTGCCTAGACGAATAGTGTGGATGGTATATTGGTTCGGTTGGGTTAGTTCAAGAGTGGTATCCATTCCATCGCAACTCGGGCATGGGAATACACCATGATATACACCTTGCCATTGCAAAGTGTTTTGACTACTTGAAGTTGTATCTATAGTCGAGGTGTCTTGTTGGCCGCAGCCGACGATTGTTAATATAATCACTAACCATAAATTTTTCATCTAAAATCCTTTTAGATACAAAATTGTTACGAATGTGACGCTCGGCAGTTCTGGTTTTATGTGTCTCAAGTGAATGATCAACAATTTAAAATAATATTCACTTTTATAAATGTGACTATGTAAAACATGTCTATTTGACTCAAGCTAAACCAGTATGACGAGGATGACTTTAATATAGATAACCAAAGCGCACTCGCGCTTTTATCATCAATTAATCCCGATGTTAATTCTTGATGTTAATATATAGGTATATCATAGATTTTGAGTATTAACGGTTAAACTTTAGTCTGTATATCGAAAAATTGTTTTATTTCATCAATTCTATCCATTGCATCTTGATAACCTAAATCAATCAAGGTGGTGGTATAGCTTTTTTCGAATAATAAATACGACACAATACTCGAGTCAGACTGTCTGTTAATACCAAATAATTTCAATAAAGTTCTGATTGCAAAAGGCATATCATCATAGAACCGTTCTGCAATTCGGCTTAAATCTTGACTAGGTTTTATCACTAAAGTATCAATATGACGCAAGTTCAAGGTTTCACGGTCTTGTGGGGATATCATTGATAAGGTGCTGTTGACCCGTTGCAGACGCTCTAAGTCGCTGTTCAATGTGTCCGAGAAAATGGTATCTAATAAATGTCCGGCGATTGTTGCTGTTTTAGGGTGATATTCAAACTCGATGGGAAAGTGTTTGTGTGGACTGTCTAAATTAATCACAAATATTTTACTAGCACCTAGGTGGATAGGGCTTGATAGTGGCGATAATTGATGGACGGATCCATCACCATAATAGGCTTGATTAAGTTTAATTGATGGGAATACCATCGGAATTGCTGAGCTTGCAAGTAAGTGCTCAGTATTTAATAAACTGCGAATACCAACTCGTCTAGCACGTTGCCAATCATCAATGTGTTCGTTACCTTGATAGAAAGTATATGAACGTGAATTGTTGTAGCATGATGAGTCGATACTGATAGCTTTGAGTGCATCATTACCAATATTACGATCAATTCTTTTAAAATCGATAAGGTTATTCAGCAACTCTCGTAATGGTTGATTATCCAGTAGGCTGCCAGCATCAGTATTGACTTTGTCATCTTGTAGACCTTTAATTGCCATTCGTCCCAAATGTCTCAACACTTGAGGGATCGAAGTGCGATAGACTTTATGGGTTTCAAAATGACGCCACACCCAGTCCAGTTTTTTTATGGCCAAATGGAAACAAGATGCGTGGGTCGCTATCGATATTGCATTAATAGCACCTGCAGATGTACCACAAATAATATCAAATGGAACATTATGGTTGCGTGGGTAAAACTGCACTAACGCTTTTAATACGCCAATTTGATAAGCGGCCCTGGCTCCACCACCTCCAAGTACTAATGCTGTTGATACTGGCAATATCGGTCCTTTAATCGGTTAAGTTTGTTTGATTCTAGTATGAATTCTTTTTGTGTTCTACACCAGTTACCAATAAGTCGACTATGCTATTTATTGTCTATCCTTTATCTTCACTATATCTATTATCGAGGTTAATACTTTGAGATGAAAAGTTGAACATGATTACGAGCACTCATTTGCAACACCATATCGAGATTGATAATAAGATCTAAAGTAATCTTTTACTCGTATGGTTATTTAGTCTTCATGATAAAACTAATGTAAATAGTTCATCATAGATTGTTGATTTCGTTAACGAATACTCAATTGATTATACCAATTTAAGGATGGCATGTGGCTCTGTTTAAGACAACATCAGAAGTATCGGTTGATAACGATGCAGCACATAAAGCAAAGCAACTTTCTCCCTGGAAAATTGCCATCATTGATGATGAACCAGGCATACATGATGTGACTAAATTTGCATTAAGCCATTTTGAGTTGGAAGGTAGGAAACTCGCTTTTTATTCAAGTTTTAGCGCTGAAGATGGATTCATTTTACTACGCGATGAGCCTGATATCGCGCTCGCATTTATCGATGTTGTGATGGAAAACGATCACGCGGGGCTGGATTTAGTTGAACGTATTCGAGGTGAGTTAAATAATCACAGTACAAGGATTATTCTTCGCACTGGTCAGCCGGGCAGCGCTCCTGAGGAAAGGGTGATCAGAGAGTTTGATATTAATGACTACAAAGCAAAAACAGAATTAACCGCTACCAAACTTAAATCGTGTGTTTATGCTTCCTTGCGCTCGTATCGAGATATTAAAACAATTGAACTAAGTCAACGTGGGATGGAGAAAGTCATCCAAGCTTCTTCTTCAGTGCTACTAAGCAATACACTGCATCATTTTGGTAGTGCTGTTCTTGAACAAACATTGCAATTACTTAATTTGAATAGCTCAGCGCTTTATTTAACCAGTTTTCGTGAAGATCTCTACCAAGATACTCATATGAACCTATTAGCCGCGACTGGCGATATGGTGAGTTACCGTGAAATAGAAAATGTCGAATCACTACCGGGTGAAGTGAAAGAGTATATTATTGAAGCCATTAGTTTAGAGAAGTCGATAGTTCACGATAATATTTATGTAGGCTTTTATAAGTTTGGCCAAGATGTTACCAGTATTTTATACCTCCAACACGACACCGCATTAACGCCTTTGCAGGTCAGGATCCTTGAATTATTTGCTGCCAATGTTAGTTTGACCTTTGAAAACCTTTCAAGCAAAGAAAATGTCCAACAAACGCAACGTGAACTGATCCTAATTATTGGTGATGCGATTGAACAGCGCAGTAAAGAAACCGGTGCTCATGTTAGGCGTGTGGCAGTGATGAGTGAAATGCTGGCTAACCATATTGGTATGAGCGATGATTTTGTTGAAACCATGCGCTATGCAGCCCCTTTACATGATGTGGGTAAAATTGGTATCCCTGAAAGTATTTTACATAAACCCGGTAAGTTGACCGATAGTGAGTGGGAAATCATGAAAACCCATGCAGAAAAGGGCTACACCTTACTTGCGGCATCAAATCGTATCATAGCCAAAATGGGCGCTCGTATTGCCTATACACATCATGAACGATGGGACGGTAATGGTTATCCTCGTGGGTTAGTTGCTGATGCGATACCGATTGAAGGTCGCATTATGGCTATCGTGGATGTAATTGATGCACTGTTGTCAAAACGCAGTTATAAAGACGCCTGGTCCGCTGAAAAAGTAAGAGATTATTTAATTGAGCAGTCAGGTAAGCAATTTGATCCTTTGATGTGTGATGCCAGTTTAACCTTGCTTGATAAGTTTGTAGAGATCCAGCAACAAATGCCAGATGAACCTGCGCAAAGCACACATTAAGTTATCTATTATGAATCAGAATTTAGATCAAGTATTACTGGCTGTCAGCCGGTCTGAATTAATTGATACTGGAAACTTAGATTCGGCTTCAAAATTGATTGTCGATTCAGTTTGTCGCGGACTCGATATCGACAGGGCAGGTATATGGTTGTTAACAGAAGATAATCAATCAATCGGTTGTTTTTTATTAGTTGATAATCAAACTAAACAAAATAATATCACGCTAACTCGCTTAGCGTTTCCGGGATATTTTCGCGCTCTCGATACAGAAAGAACGATTGCTGCCAGTGATGCTATGACAGATCCAGCAACCTGTGAATTTAAAGACATTTATTTGCGCCCCAATGCAATCACAGCCATGTTAGACAGCCCAATAAGGCATGCTGGTAAAATGATCGGCATTATCTGTTGTGAGCATAAGGGAGGCGTTAGGCATTGGAGCCGTGATGAGCAATCATTTGTGAGCTCTTTGGCTGATTTGTATGGTAGAGCTGTTAACGCTAAAAAGGTCAAGGCTTACCAAAATGAACTTGAATTGAATAATTTAGCCTTAGAAGCAGAAGTTGAAAAGCGAACCGCAGAGTTAAAAAATGCGATTAATAACCTACAAGTAACGCAAACCAGTTTAATAGAGAGCGAAAAGCTTGCCGCCTTAGGTAATCTTGTTGCTGGTGTTGCACATGAAGTTAATACTCCATTAGGTATTTCGGTGACATCAACAAGCCACTGCATCGATGAGTTAACTAAACTCAAAACTTTGTTCGCTGCGGGTGAATTAGAACAACAAGACTTTGAAGAGTTTATCCATACACTTACTGACGGATTACATTTAATTGAACGCAATTTATCGCGTGCCGCTGAGTTAGTTCATAACTTTAAACGCACCGCCGCTGACCAGCTTATTTTAGAAAAAGAGCAGGTTAATTTAACTGAATATTTGGAGCAAATATCTTCCCCTCTTAGGCCATTAACCCGTAAGCAAGGTATCGAGCTTGATATTCAAATAGAACCAGACTTGGTTGTTGAATCTTATCCTGGTGCTATAGCACAAATCTTTACTAATCTAGTGTCCAATTGCTTTCGGCATGCATTTCCTGTCGATTATGTAGGTCAAAAGCGAATTATATTAGGCGCTAATTACTGTGGTGATGAAATAAAGATGTTTTACAAAGATAATGGCAAAGGTTTGAGCCCTGAAGTAAAGCGGAGAATATTTGAACCTTTTTTTACTACCGCACGCAATATTGGTGGCACAGGGTTAGGCATGTCTATTGTGTATAATCTAGTAACGCAAAAATTAGGCGGTAGGCTTGAGATTATTTCAGAGTTGAATCAAGGCCTTGAAATCGATATTTATATCAAAAATATTACATAAAAGTGTTTTGCAGCGATAAAAAAACGCACCCTAAAGTGCGTTTTTAACAGGTTATATTGTTAATAACTAGCCTTTAGCTGCATTTGTTAAAAACGCCACAATCTCATCGAATGGAATATCTTGTTTCTCACCCGTACGACGGTTTTTATATTCAAATACACCCGCATCAATATTGCGATCGCCAATCACCACAACATGCGGTAAGCCAATGAGTTCCATGTCGGCAAACATAACCCCAGGACGCTCTTTACGATCATCCATCAATACTTCAACACCAGCATCAGCCAGGTCTTGGTAAAGTTTTTCGGCAATGTCAGCTACACGATGTGACTTATGCATATTCATTGGCAAAATGCCTACAGTAAACGGTGCAATCGCTTCAGGCCAGGTAATGCCACGGTCATCGTTGTTTTGCTCAATAGCAGCAGCCACAATACGACTCACACCTACGCCGTAACAACCCATCAATAACACTTGGGCTTTACCGTTTTCGTCTAACACGGTGGCATTCATTGATTTAGAATAACTTGTTCCCAACTGGAAGATATGGCCGACTTCAATACCACGAGCCATGGCATACGTACCTAAGCCATCAGGCGTTGGTTCACCTTCGACCACATTACGGATATCCGCTGCAGTCGCTAGAGGCAAATCGCGCTCCCAGTTAATACCAAAATAATGCTTAGCTTCAGTGTTGGCACCCGCGGCAAAATCGCTCATCACAGTCACACTATGATCAACAATAATTGGCATCGTTAAGCCAACAGGTCCTATAGAACCAGGACCTGCACCCACTGCTGCACGAATTTCTGCTTCTGAAGCAAATTCAAATGGAGACGCGACTAATTCAAGTTTGTCGGCTTTAATTTCGTTAAGTTCGTGATCGCCACGGATAACTAAGGCAACTAATGGCGCTTCGTCAGTAGCACCTTTTACGATTAAGGTTTTAACCGTTTTAGTGATGACTAAATTAAATTGCTCAACTAACTCAGCAATCGTTTTGGCGTTAGGCGTATCCACTAACGTCATCGCTTCAGTCGGCGTGGCAAGAGTGTCGGTTGGCATTGGTGATTCGGCTTTTTCAATGTTAGCGGCATAATCGCTACCCGTTGAATAAGCGATTAAGTCTTCACCACTGTTAGCCAGCACATGGAATTCATGCGACATGCTACCACCGATAGAACCAGTATCAGCCAGTACTGGACGGAATGATAAGCCCATACGAGTCAGAATATTGCTGTATGCGGTATGCATAGCGTGGTAAGTGTTATCCATGGTTTCTTGATCTAAATGGAAAGAATAGGCATCTTTCATCAAGAATTCACGCGCGCGCATCACACCAAAGCGGGGACGAACTTCATCACGGAACTTAGTTTGTACTTGGTAAAGTGTTAACGGCAGTTGCTTGTAAGAACTTAATTCTTTACGGACTAAATCAGTGATCACTTCTTCATGGGTTGGCCCCAATACGAAGTCACGATTATTACGGTCTTGGAAACGTAATAATTCAGGACCAAACTTGTCCCAACGGCCCGTTTCAACCCATAAATCAGCAGGCTGAACTAACGGCATTAATATTTCGATAGCGCCTGTTTTATTCATTTCTTCACGAACAATGGCTTCAACTTTACGTAAAACACGTAAACCTGATGGAAGCCAAGTGTAGAGACCTGAAGCATTACGACGGATCATACCGGCACGTAACATTAACTGATGACTAATCACCTCTGCATTAGCAGGGGTTTCTTTTTGTGTTGAAAGCAGGTACTTGCTAACTCGCATTCCCAATGTCCAAAATAGTTGCTATGAATTAGCATCATTTTAGCACCTGCAACAATGATGTCACCTGCTAATTCGACTCAAAAGTAGCCTTTGTTATACTTTAACCGCAAGTGACCGTTATTAAACTTCACATCGGGATAATAAATGCATATTAAATAGCTTTCTATCCCTCTATCCAGTGTTGTATTGACTTGTTATAAGAACACAATAGTCGCGTCAATGTGCTTAGATAGCAACAACAATGGCAAGTTTGATATCGATGAGTCGCCACTAATTTGTCTTTATTGAATAACCCTATCTATTCAACGTATCTGAGGTTATTTATCGCGTCGGTCGCCAATAACTCGGGCAGGATTTCCAGCAACAATGGCAAAATCGGGTACATCTTTTGTAACAATGCAGCCCATGCCAATCACCGCACAATCCCCAATGGTGACACCGTCAACAATGCCTGCCTGAGCGCCAATCCATACATCTTGGCCTATCACTACACCTTTTGATGTCGCGGGTTGTTTATAAATGGGTGCGCTGGGTGACATACCATGGTTAAAAGCATAAATCGTGACGTTGTTAGCAATACGTGTTTGGCTGCCAATTTTTATACCGTTACGGCCCCCATCTAAGCTGCAGCCATGGTTAATGGCCACTTCATTGCCTAGGGTAATTGGGCCATGCATAAACACATCAGCGGCAATCATACATTGATTACCTATAGAGATATCACGACCCG
This sequence comes from Shewanella sp. BF02_Schw, assembly GCF_014596695.2. Classification (NCBI taxonomy): domain Bacteria; kingdom Pseudomonadati; phylum Pseudomonadota; class Gammaproteobacteria; order Alteromonadales; family Shewanellaceae; genus Shewanella; species Shewanella sp. BF02_Schw. The sequence goes on along the minus strand of NZ_JABKAW020000003.1, from coordinate 506,369 downwards.
GTTCGGCAAAAAGCTGAGCTTGTGGGGCAATAAAACATTGTTCACCTACATGAATGGTTTCAAGCTGACATAGCCGTTGTTGAATGTCATCTTGCCAAGGTTTTGCCCATGTTAAATGTTTTGGTTTAAGTGAAAAATACAGCCATGGCATCCATGATAAGCGTTTTTTATGTTGAGCTTGGTAATCTATGTCTGCCATTGATTTAATCCTTCAGCAGTTCAACTTTTGTCGGTTTGAGTTCTAACACTTCAATACCTTGAGCTGTGATATGCCAAAAGATATCTAAGTCGTATAAAGCCACTTGATAAAGTTTGGGATCATTTTTGGCTTTTTTGTATGCAGGACGAGGATCTTGTGACAATACCCCTTCAATAAGCGCGGCTAAATCTTGGTACTGCTCTTGTTTGCTGTAGTGATCTATTTGCTCTGTCGCTAACGATGTATAAGTCAGTGGGATGAGGATTGGTGCTTCTTGGGCTATGCCGCCTTTAGCGTCTAAAATAGCATCAGAAAAAGGAATATAAGGTTTAATATCGACAATTGGCGTGCCGTCTAATAAATCCATTCCAGATATTACTAAGCACACTTTTCCTTTACGTTGGATAACTCCATGGAGTTTTACCACTGATTGGCCAATACCATTTGGACGAAATGTGGAGCGTGTAGCAAAAACGCCCAGTTTTTCATTGCCGCCTAAACGAGGAGGGCGAACGGTGGTTTTCCAACCTTGAGCCAGATTTTCATGGAAACAGAATAATAACCATAAGTGTGAATATTGCTCTATTCCTCTTACTGCATCAATATGATTAAACGCGGGTTCAAACTCTATATAACCTACCGCATTGACTAAACCTGGCTGACGAGGAATACCAAACTTTTGTTTGTAAGGTGTTCTGCATATTGCAACAGCATTTAATTGGCTGCTAAACGGAACGCTAGATTTATGATTCATTAGATCTGTTTGACTGTGTCGATCGTTGCTTTGTGTCATGCGATACCTGAATTAAGCAAACAAAGGGAGTTATAAATCAAATATAAAAAATGTTGATGAGTGTTATATGAGCACTCATCATTTATGGGCAGCCAATATAATATATTGAGTTGTTATTTTTCTGTAGGAGTTTTAATGGCTTGACCGACACAAAGTGCACGGCTAAAACAACTATTATCCGCTTCAGTAATCATAAAACAGCTTTTAACTACAAAACCATTTGCGCCCATATCTGCAGCAGATCTTCTGGCATTGCTTCGTGCTACGGCCATTTGCGGTGGTGCATCTTGTTTGCTTTCTTGGCAGGCTTCGCCTTCCACTAAACCTAAAGTTTCAAATGTTCCTTTAGGTTGATCGTTTCCTTCATATAACTGAACATCACCGACTTTAAAATAATCATTGATCGCTTTACTGTCTAAATTACTTTTGAACGTATAATCACTCGCACAAGCGCTCAATAATAGTGCTATACCTGAGGCAATAAATGCATATTTAAGAGGAAAAGTCATAGCCGTAGCCTTCTATTAATGGGGAATGGATCAACGATGGTTAGTTTACCTTTTCTCATGGCGATGATAAAGCGCTCAAATGCTATAAAAAAAAGAGCTTACCGAAGTAAGCTCTTTTTTTATTTTAAAGGATAACGGTGTGGTTAACCCTTAATCAGAATAATTATTCCATACCAGGAATTAAGAATTCGCTCATATTTTTGCCGCTATCAACTTGTTGTTTGAATACGGTAGGCATACGACCTTGGCCAGTCCATTGAATTAATTCACCATCAACAGTGATTTGATATTTTGGTGGGCGCGGTGCACGTTTAGGTTTAGCTGTTTTAACAGAAGAGGTCACATCACCTAAATCTTCAATTGATAAACCACTGTTTTCAATTTGAGCAAGAATTTCAGCAATACGAGCGTTACGCTCTGCATTAGCTTCAAGTTCTAATTTCTCTTCTTCTTGACGTTCGGTAATGATTTTTTCTAATTTCGCCGCTGTTTCACGTAAATCATCAAGAGACAATTCTTTTACTGCAGCTTTAAAACGACGGCCGTGGGTTAATATGTCTAAAAAGTCACTCATGTTGTATAGTTTCCTAATGATTTATTTATAAAATAAAAGTTATAATAGATAAAAAGTATCAACGTTCCGTGTAAGTTTCAGTACTTCATATTGTTTATTTGGGTCGTTATTATTAATATAAGTCAGATTAATTCTCTGATTATTACTAATACAGCTTAATCAATACTGAATATAGCTGTAATAATAGAAACTATTTGGCATTGAATCAAATAAAATCATCTAATTATGCAATTAATTTTAATTAAGCATTCCCATTAAGTAATTAATGATCCACTACTTGTTTAGTTTGATTGCCACCACAATAACAAAAAATATGTAAACAGTCGTTTGACTTTGATTGACGTTAACGTTAACAGGACGTAAAGTTAACCCATCTTGCATTGGCGAACGCCAGTGTGTTGTCCATATACATTGAAGGTGTAGGAAGGAAAACCTATGAAAGTATTGGTGCCTGTTAAACGCGTAGTTGATGCCAATGTGAAAGTCAGGGTAAAAGCTGATAACACAAATGTTGATACGACCAACCTTAAAATGGCGTTAAACCCATTTTGCGAAATAGCGGTAGAAGAAGCTGTTCGCCTCAAAGAAGCTGGCATTGCCACTGAAGTTGTAGTGGTAAGTGTTGGCCCTAAAGCGGTGCAAGAACAATTAAGAACCGCAATGGCACTGGGTGCCGACCGGGCGATTCATATTGAGACCGATGAAGAGTTAGTGCCTCTTTCGATTGCTAAGCTGTTAAAGGCCGTGCAAGAAAAAGAGCAAGCACAACTCGTTATTTTTGGTAAGCAGTCAATTGACGGCGACAATAACCAAACGGGTCAAATGCTCGCAGCATTAACTGATATGCCACAAGCGACATTTGCATCAGAAGTCAAAATTGATGGTGACATGATTACGGTTACTCGTGAAATCGATGGCGGACTACAAACGCTGAAAATGCCTTTGCCTGCGATTGTGACGGTAGACTTACGTTTGAACGAACCTCGTTATGCTTCATTACCTAATATTATGAAAGCTAAACGCAAACCATTAGAGATTATGGCTGTGGCTGATCTTGGTGTGAGCTTAAGAGCACATCAAACAGTACTTAGCGTCACACCTCCTGTTGAGCGTAAAGCGGGCATCATGGTGTCTTCTGTTGAAGAGTTAGTTGATAAGTTAAAAAATGAAGCGAAGGTGATCTAATATGACCATTTTAGTATTAGCAGAACACGATAATGTCAGCCTGAAAACTGACACGGCGAAAGTAGTTAGCGCTGCAGCAGCCATTGGTGGTGATATTCATGTACTGGTTGCTGGCGCTGATTGTTCTGCCGCGGTAAGTGCAGCACAAAGTCTAGCGGGTGTGAGTAAAGTTTTAGTGGCAGATGCCGCTCAATATGGTGCTCAACTAGCTGAAAATGTATCAAAATTGGTTGTTGATATTGCCGGAGACTATGAACATATTCTGGCTGCAGCAACCAGTATAGGTAAAGATACATTGCCTCGCGTAGCAGCATTATTAGACGTTGCCCAGATTTCTGAAGTGATTGAAGTTGTAAGCAGTGACACTTTTGTACGCCCTATTTATGCGGGTAATGCACTTGCGACGGTGCAAAGCTTAGATGCTAAAAAAGTCATGACAGTACGCTCTAGTGCATTTGATGTTGTAGCATCAACAGGCAGTGCTGAAGTCGTCAACTTAAGCCAAGCAATAGATTCAAAAACTGAGTTTGTTTCTCAGTCACTCACTGAATCTGCCCGTCCTGAACTCGGTAATGCTGGCATTATTGTGTCTGGCGGCCGTGGTATGGGCAGCGGTGAAAACTTTGCTATTTTAGAACAACTCGCCGATAAGTTAGGCGCAGCAGTAGGTGCATCACGTGCAGCTGTTGACGCAGGCTTTGTACCTAACGACTTGCAAGTTGGCCAAACGGGTAAGATTGTCGCCCCTAACTTGTACATTGCAGTGGGTATTTCTGGCGCGATTCAACATCTTGCTGGCATGAAAGACTCAAAAGTAATTGTGGCCATTAACAAAGACCCTGAAGCCCCTATTTTTCAAGTGGCGGATTATGGTTTGGTTGCCGACTTATTTGAAGCGGTACCGGCATTGAACAACCTCGTTTAATCAGATGTTAAGTCGCTAAACGGAGGAGTTGATTAAGCTCGTGTTGTTCAGCCGACTTTGACGCGCTATTAAACGTTCTGTTGTACGATTAAAAAGGTTTCTACTCATAAGGTAGAAACCTTTTTTATTGGGCTACTCTTGGATTTCTCTTAGATTTAGTACTGGTTTAGGTGTTGATTTTTAAAAATTCAGTTCAAATATCCAGGGTTTGATGCGGTTGCTGTTTTTGTGCCCATTACACTAGTGTGCATTTGATTTAAAAACGTTAAACTAATGCTATGCAATTGTGGTTTAAATTGATGTTGTTGTTATTTGTCGTGCTGTTTAGTGCTTTTTACTGGCGCAGAATATGTAATTTATGATTGTATGTTCGCGTTGTGTGTAATGAGCTTTAACTACAAACAACAAAAGTAGAGGTGCGTTGCATAAAAGTCATGTTGAATTGGGTGATGCCAATAATTCGACATAAAAGGGTGCAATGCCGAAATAAATGGGGTTATCAGCCGCATTTGTTGGGGCAGTTCTCGAAAGGGACTGCACTGTCATAGTCTTTTTATCGACTTGATAAAAAGAATGATATTCATATTAAATGGATATTACTGTGGAGTGCTACTAGTTAAGTTAACGCATACACTTCCTGTGTATGTTTAGCCTTATTTCTAGTTTTTCTCCATTCGTATCCAACGAAGAAATAATTAAATTATGATAATAAGTTATGCCGATTCGGCACTTTCTGTTTTGCCACCACTTGTGGCTATTACTCTGGCTATTTTAACTCGTAAAGTATTGCTATCTTTAGGGGTTGGCATTGTTTTCGGCGCCTTATTACTAACCGATTTCTCATTGGTTGGCAGTGGCGAATATATCTTAAATACAGCCAGCCAGTTAGTTTGGAAAGACGCCGGACTGAACAGTTGGAATGTGTACATTTTAGGCTTTTTGATTGTGCTGGGTATGATCACAGCATTGATCACTGTCAGTGGCTCTGCACGTGCTTTTGCTGATTGGGCTAAATTGCGTATTCGCAATAAACGTGATGCCAAGTTAATGACCATGTTTTTAGGCTGTGTAGTGTTTATTGATGATTACTTTAATAGTTTAGTCGTCGGCTCGATTTCACGTCCAATCACAGATCGCTACCATATTTCGCGTGCCAAATTAGCTTATATTCTTGATTCCACCGCTGCGCCGGTGTGTGTTATTTCTCCCGTATCTAGCTGGGGTGCATACATTATCGCCTTAATTGGCGGTATTTTAACGGCTCATGGATTTACAGATTCTGGTCATTTGAGCGTCTTTATTCAAATGATCCCAATGAACTTTTATGCCATTTTTTCGTTATTATTATTACTGTGTGTTGCAACGTTTAGCTTAGATGTTGGCCCAATGCGCCAGCATGAATTAAACGCACTGCGGGGTAACTTGTTTGATGAGTCAAAAGGCCAACCCCCTGGCGCTGTTACAGATTTACCTGAAGCCGATACCGGTAAAGTGATGGGCTTATTTTTACCTATCGCGGTATTGGTGTTTGCGACAGTGTATTTTATGGTTTCAAGTGGCGCCGATGTGTTAGCAGCAAAAGGCTTACCGTTTAATGTACTTGGGGCATTTGAGAATACCGATGTTAGCTCGTCACTATTTTTTGGCTCTGTAGTTGGTCTTATTGCGACGCTCATTCTTGCTATTCAGCAAAAAGTTGACTTGTCTATGTTACTCAAAGGCATGTCGGTTGGCGCGCGCTCGATGTTGCCAGCCATTTACATATTACTTTTTGCATGGACAATTTCGAGTGTGATTGGACAGCTTGAAACCGGTAAGTACATGGCAAGTTTAGCCACTGACAATATTCCGTTTGCGATGTTACCTGCAGTGTTATTCCTATTAGCGGGTATTACCGCATTTGCGACAGGAACAAGTTGGGGCACGTTTGGGATTATGTTGCCTATTGCAGCAGATATGGCTATGGGAAGTGATAGTACTATGATGTTGCCAATGTTGGCCGCAGTATTGTCTGGTGCGGTATTTGGCGATCATTGTTCGCCCATTTCTGACACCACTATATTGTCGTCAACCGGTGCCAGTTGTCATCATATTGATCACGTGGTTACTCAACTGCCGTATGCCTTAATTGCCGCTTTCATCAGTTTAGTCGGTTACACCGTATTAGGTTTTACTGGCTCATTAATCGCAGGGTTAGTTTGCTGTAGCGTGTTGTTTGTCATCAGCATTGTGATATTACACTTTTGGGCTAAGAAGTAATTTTTTGAACTAAGCCCTACTGTATGTAGGTAGATGTCCAATTTAAGCTGTAATAAAAATGCCGTATTCGTTATGAATACGGCATTTTTATTTGTTATTACGATGTTGGAAAAGGTAATATGAACGACATTCACTAGCTAAACATTAGGACGCTTCATTTTGGCGCAACTGTACTTTTATTATTCGGCGATGAATGCCGGTAAATCAACATCATTACTGCAGTCTTCTTATAATTATCGTGAGCGCGGTATGCACACTTTAGTGATGACGGCATCGATAGACAATCGTTATGGTGTCGGCAAAGTGTCATCACGTATCGGCATCGAAACCGAAGCGCAGGTGTTCGGTAGCACTGATAATTTAATTGAGTTAATTTCGACGTCGAATGATGAGCAAAAAATTCATTGCGTATTGATTGATGAAAGTCAGTTTTTAAGTAAAGAACAAGTTAGACAGATTACTCATGTTGTTGATAATCTTGATATTCCAGTATTGTGCTATGGTCTTCGCAATGATTTTCAAGGCGAACTATTTCCAGGCAGCCAATATTTATTAGCCTGGGCTGACAAGTTGGTTGAGCTTAAAACTATCTGTCATTGTGGCCGTAAAGCTAACATGGTCGTGCGTCTTGATCATGACGGTAAACCGATGCGCGAAGGCGAGCAGGTTGCCATTGGCGGTAATGAAAGTTACGAGTCGGTTTGTCGAAAGCATTTTCGTGAGTTTTTGTGGGATTAAGTCAAACCCAACTTAACTGAATAAAAAAGCCGCTTCAAGTTAATTGATGCGGCTTTTTTGCGTGTCACTATTTATTAAAAATCGGCTTCTGCGAAATCGACAATATCTGCACTACTCGATTCAATTTGTTTGCGTAAGCTGCGGGTTTGGCTGCCCCAATAGCTCATAAAGAATTGTGCGGTTTTAAGTTTAGCTTGGTAAAAACCCGTCTCTTCAGTACCCGCTTCTAATGCGGCTAATGACGTTACAGCAACGCGAGTCCACATCCATGCTAGTGCGGTAATTCCAAACAACTGCATATAGGCCATTGACGCTGCACCAATAAGATCAGGATTCTTACTGGCTGACTGCACAATAAAACCGGTCGCTTTTTCAAGATCGCCTGCGGCATCCATTAAGCCTGCAAGATAAGGTTTCATTGCGTCATTAGCCGCGTTTTGCTGAATTAATTCCTTCACCATACCTGACCACAAAGTTAATGCTGCACCTTTGTCGGCAAGTAATTTACGGCCGACTAAATCGAGTGCTTGTACCCCATTTGTGCCCTCGTAAATCATTGCAATACGGATATCACGCACAAACTGCTCCATACCCCATTCATTAATATAACCATGGCCGCCATAGACTTGCTGGGCATCGACACAAGCTTTAAAGCCTTGGTCGGTGACAAAGCCTTTAACAATCGGTGTAAATAACGCAGCAAGTGCATTAGCTTGTTTGGCTTTTTCTGGATCGGTATGACGTTCTACTTGGTCAAGCCACAGCGCTTGTTGACCCATTAGCGCACGTGTACCTTCGTTGAACGACTTTTGTGATAACAACATACGACGCACGTCGCCATGGACTAATAATGAGTCTGCAGCTTGCTCTGGCTGCTTAACACCACTTAATGCACGGCCTTGAATACGCTCTTTGGCATAAACGAGAGCATTTTGATAAGCAATATCTGATACGCCTAAACCTTGAATACCGACACCTAAACGTGCTTGGTTCATCATGGTAAACATGGCTTTTAAACCTTGATGTGCTGCACCAACAAGTTCACCTATTGCGCCGTCAAAATGCATCACACATGTTGAGTTACCATGAATGCCCATTTTATGCTCAAGACCTGTTGCGCTAAGCTTGTTAGCTTCGCCTAAGCTACCATCGGCATTCACTAAAAACTTAGGTACAGCAAATAATGAAATACCTTTAACACCGTCCGGTGCATCTGGTAAACGCGCTAATACTAAATGAATGATGTTGTCGGCTAAGTCGTGATCGCCAGACGAAATGAAAATTTTCTCACCGCTAATAGCAAACAGTTCATCACCAGCAGGAACCGCTTTAGTGCGCAGTAAGGCTAAATCTGTACCCGCATGAGACTCTGTTAAGTTCATGGTGCCGGTCCATTCACCACTGACCAGTTTGGCTAAATATTTTTGCTTTAGCGCATCGCTGCCGTGAACGTGAATCGCTGAATAAGCGCCATGGGTTAAGCCTGGATACATGGCAAACGCCATATTAGTGGCTGTTTTCATTTCGGTTGCAAATGTACCGATAACTTCGGGTAAACCTTGGCCACCAAATTCAGGATCGCAAGTTAATGTTGCCCAACCATCTTGTACGTATTGTTTATAAGCTTGCTTGAACCCTGTAGGGGTAATGACCTTACCATCAACCAGTTTACAACCTTCTAAGTCTCCACTGGCATTGAGTGGCAACATGATGTCAGTGCTGAAATCGGCAACACCTTGTAAAATCGCATCAGTTAGCTCAGCATCTAACTCATCAAAACCACGTAAATCAGTTTGTTGATAGACATTAAGCAGTTCAGATAGAATGAATTGATAATCGCGAAGAGGAGCTTGGTAAATTGGCATAAGATCATTCCTTGGTTATGTTGTATTTTAGTTGGGTCTCGGCAACAAAATGTAGTTAGTTACTGGTCCAATCAGATAGTTGATTTATCTAACCATACCCAATTTCGAGTAAAAACTCAGTATTATTTTTACGTAAACGTAAACTTAATTTTATACGTTTAATGTACCGATTTATTTACTCTGAAATATGCGTATTGTTAGCCTCTTTATTAATACCGTAATCACCTATAGAAAGTTCAGTACTGATGAACCATTTTTTTTGCTCTGCAAACGAATACAGAATCGTTTTTGTCCGGTCTATGAGTTATCTACAAAAATTATCTATCCAAAATTATCTATCAAAAGAATACGCCATCAAAAAGGGGCTAGTGATGAAATTAGTTTGGTTTGGAATAAGTATATTGGCATTGTTCTTTTTGTCTTTCATGCCGTTACACATAGCTGATGCGGCGTCGAAGATGGAAGAATCCGTTGCTCCTAACTTTGAGTTAACTCATGCTGATGGTCAGCCATTTAATCTACATGACTACGCGGGAAAACCAGTCATTTTGCATTTTTGGGCTACATGGTGTCCATATTGTAAAAAACTTCAACCCGGCTTAGAAAAGCTGCGGCTTAAATATCAACATACAGACTTACAAATGATTGGTATTAGTTTTAAAGAAGATGTCGGCGCAACTCCCGGACAAAGCTTGCTAGAACGAGGGGTAAAGATGAAAACGTTGGTTTTAGGAGATGAGGTTGCTAAGTTGTATGGCGTAAGAGGCACACCGACAACAGTATTTATTGACCGCACTGGCCATATTGCGTGGGTGACAAATACATCTAATCCTGACGATCCTAATTTAGAAAAAGCGCTGCAGTTTTTAGTAGACTGATCATTATGTTACTCAGTACTGATATTTCAGTCGAAATGACTTAAGCGGTTAATGCTGCTTACTTAACGTATATTTCAAAATAAGCGGCCCTATTAGGGTCGTTAGGGCGATAATCATAACTAATATTGCAAACTCTTTAGCTGGTATCACCCCAAGTTGACGGCCCATTTCCGCGAAAACTAGCCCAACCTCTCCACGAGGTACCATCGCGGCACCAATGATACATTTTTCTTGCCAGTTCTGACCTGCTATTAAACCTGCCACGAACTTACTTAATACAGCAATAAACGCTAACCATCCTAGAATGACTAAACCTGTAAAACTTGAATCTAGCTGGCTGAGATCGAGGCTAATTCCGACATAAACAAAAAATATCGGGCTGAATATTTGCACCAGCGGGCGAGAGGACAGTTCTAGTTTATAAGTGTAAGGAAAGGGATTTTTCAAAAATTTATTTAATGGCGAAGTAAACTGCCGCGATATACCCATGCCAACTGCAAACCCACCTAATATTGCTGGTGTGCCAAACCAGTGTGCCAGCCACGCAAACATGCTAATCAGTGACATTACCACAAACACTTCATAACCCGGGATATTCGTTTTGGGACGTAACCAGCGGGTAAAATAAATGATAGCTCTAACAAGTGGGGGGCTGAAAACGATAAATTGGTTATCGTGATAAACAACATCAGTGTTGAGCTTAATGCCAATTCACCTGAGGAAGCAAAATGAAACAACAAACTAAGCAGTATCACTCCGACAATATCATCAATTACCGCGGCTCCAAGAATAATATGTCCAGCTGAACTTTGGGTCTGTTTGTATAGTGTTAACACGCGCATTGATATACCAATGCTGGTGGCGGTGAGGGCACAACCAAAAAATAAGGCTGTAAAAGGTGCTAGGGACAACCAATAAAGACTGGCAAGTCCTGTTGTTAATATGGGTAAAGCAATCCCTAATAATGCGACCCGAACAGCTTGACCTCCTGCATTGACGAGCCGTTTAATTGAGGTTTCGCACCCAATATCAAAAAGTAATAGGATAACCCCAAGTTCTGCGATAATAGCTAATGTGCTATTCGGTTCTACCCAATTGAGAATTGATGGCCCCAGTAATATCCCTGCAATAACTTCACCCACCACGCTTGGACACCCAAGTTGGTCGCTCAGTTCACCGAGTATTCTACCTACCACTAGAATAAAGAATAATGACATTACAAAACTATCTATTGTCATTTTGTCTGCCTTAGTTTGCGCTATATCCCTTGATTCGATTTGATCTCAGAAAGTTGATTACGATCAACTTACTGATTAATTATTAAACACAAACGTACTCTATTGACTAAACTAATGATAGCTAATAAGACATGATTTACTGTGTTTTAACGGAAAAAATATTTAGTTGGAACTTTCAATTATTTACTATTTGAGCTAGGTGAGTTGGTTATTTGGACGACTGTTTTTAACGGTGACATTTGCCTATAAAGCTCAGCTGATGGGGTTTTTAGTTCAAGTCCCCAGCAATGAAGATTGTTATATAGCACAACTAATCAGGACATCACTATTTCAGTAGCTGTACATCAAAAAATTGGCAGACTTAAGGAGAAGGAAATGGATAAGGTGTTTATTATCGCGCAAATGGAACAAGCACACACCGATGCGATAGCGAGCGGTTTGCTGTTAGCTAAGCAATTGAACAAAAATGCGGAAGTTTTTGCTTATTCTTATGCTTATTTTAGTGGTCCTGAAAGTTATAACCCTCGTTTAGTCAGCGTTGCTCAAAAGCAGTTAATGGATCAACGAGAAGCTGAATTAAAGCAGCATCTCGTGGATCTTAAAGGTGAAGATATTCCGGTACACATGGTGTGGAGCAAATATTTATTTGAACATGCCTGTCATCATTCTATTCGTCATGGATTTGACCTTATGGTGAAGGCTGTACATCATGCAGACCATTATTTATCCACTGACTGGCAGTTGATACGCCATACTCGGATCCCGTTATTATTATTAACCAGTAATCCACTCACTAAAGGCAACGCAACGTTGATGGCTGTCGATCTTGCTACTCATGATCCTATTAAACAACAGCTCAATAGCGTTGTAGTGGCATATGGTAAGCAACTTGCAGAAGCTACAGGGACCAAATTACATTTAGCGTTTGTGCTTAGGGTACCCAAAATATTACGAGATATGGATTTGATTGATACCCATGCTCTTGTTAAAAAGGCATATAAAGATCATCAAAAACAGATTGCTCAATTTAATATGGATCCCGAATGTATCCACATTATTGCTGGTGAGCCTGAGCTGTGCTTGTTTGAGCTAGCCTGCAGATTGAAGAGTGAATATTTTGTGATTGGTGCTCGGCAACGAGAAGGATTATTAGGACGGATTATAGGTAATACTGCTGAGTTAGTTTTAGAGCGGATGCGCAGTAACGTATTGATTATTCCAGCAGATGATCAATTGCTTGCGCCTTTAACCTGGTAGTTTTTCTGCAAATTAACGGTCACATCAAGGAACCGTTAGGTATTTTTAGTTAGTTGTCATTTTAAAAAATACAAAAAAGCCCGCATTACTGAGTATATCCAGAGTGGCGGGCTTTGTTATATTAACCATTTAAGATTAATTAAAAAGTCATTTCTGGCACATGGTCTGGTACCACTAACTTACCAGCTGTTTTTGTGACGATTTCTTCAACAGACACGCCAGGGGCACGTTCAAGTAAATGGAAAGCGCCATCTTTAATTTCCATAAAGGCCAAATCTGTCATTACGCGTTTAATGCAACCATAGCCCGTCAATGGCAGTTCGCATTTTGACAATAACTTTGAGTTGCCGTATTTGTCTGCATGCATCATGGTGACAATAATGTTGTCAGCACCAGCCACTAAGTCCATTGCGCCGCCCATGCCTTTAATCAGCTTGCCTGGGATCATCCATGAGGCGATAGAGCCGTTAACATCAACTTCGAAAGCGCCTAATACGGTTAGGTCTACGTGGCCGCCACGTATCATCGCAAAGCTCTCTGCCGATGAAAAGAATGACGCCCCAGCAACTGCGGTAACTGTTTGTTTGCCGGCGTTGATGAGATCAGCGTCTATGGTTTCTTCGGTTGGAAACTCGCCCATGCCGAGTAGACCGTTTTCAGATTGCAGCATCACTTGCATGCCTTGTGGAATATAGTTAGCCACAAGAGTAGGGATACCAATACCTAAATTAACGTAAAAACCGTCTTGTAATTCTTTTGCTACGCGCTGGGCGAGTTGTTCTCTGGTCAGTGCCATGGTGTTGTCTCCCTTATTTCGCAGCTTTGACGGTACGTTGTTCGATACGTTTCTCAAAGCTGGCTTTGATAATGCGATCAACATAAATACCTGGTGTATGAATGTGGTCTGGATCTAACTCACCCGGTTCAACAATTTCTTCAGCCTCAACCACGGTAATTTTACCTGCGGTGGCCATCATTGGATTGAAGTTAGCGGCGGTTTTTCGAAATACCAAATTACCCATGGTGTCGGCTTTCCATGCACGAACTAAAGCAAAGTCTGCCGTCAATGATTCTTCTAATACGTAGTGACGACCTTTAATTTCGCGCGTTTCTTTACCGTCAGCAATCGGCGTGCCGTAACCTGTTGCGGTGAAAAATGCCGGAATACCCGCACCACCAGCACGAATTTTTTCAGCCAATGTGCCTTGTGGCGTGAGTATCACATTAAGCTCACCAGACAACATTTGTTGTTCAAAGGTGGCATTTTCGCCAACATAAGAGGCTATCATGGTTGAAATTTGATGTTGTTTAAGTAACAAGCCTAAACCAAAATCATCAACACCAGCGTTGTTTGAAATAGCAGTTAAGCCTTTAACACCCAATTTAACCATGTGGTTTATTAAGCCTTCAGGAATACCACACAAACCAAACCCGCCGACCATAATGGTCATGTCGTCATTCAGTCCTGCCAGTGCTTCTTCATAGCTGTGGACGACTTTATTGAATCCTGCCATCTTGTTGTCCTTATCGTTATATTGATATCAACGGTTAGCGGTATGCTACGTTAACCATTTTTAGTATATGTGATTACGTTCTGATTGCATTTGCCACTTTAGACCCATTGCTTCGGCCTAATGCGCGACTTATGTTGTCGCCAGCAAATGCAAGCTTAGCTAAGTCAATGCCGGTATCTATTCCCATGCCATGGATCATGTAGACCAGATCTTCAGTGGCGATATTACCGGAAGCGCCTTTTGCATATGGGCAACCACCAAGACCGGCGACTGATGCATCAAACACGCTGACACCAGTGTCGAGACAGGCCAGAATATTGGCTAATGCTTGACCGTATGTGTCATGAAAATGCAAGGCTAACTTATCAACCGGAACCACTTTGGCGACAGCTTCAACCATTTGCCGCGCTTTATTGGGAGTGCCAACACCGATGGTGTCGCCTAATGAGATTTCGTAACACCCCATTTTATAAAGGATCTCAGATACTCTCGCGACTTCACTCACTGCAATGTCGCCTTCGTACGGACAACCCAGCACACAAGACACGTAGCCACGCACTGCAATCCCATGTTTTTTGGCGGCTTCCATTAACGGAATAAAGCGCTCGATTGACTCATTGATTGAGCAATTAATGTTTTTTTGACTGAAACTTTCTGATGCCGCGCCAAAAATAGCCACTTCATCCGCACCTGCAGCAAGGGCTAATTCAAAGCCTTTTAGGTTAGGCGTTAATGCACTGTAAACTACACCAGCTTGTCGTTTGAGTTGCTGCAATACAGCATCAGAATCGGCCATTTGTGGCACCCACTTAGGTGACACAAAGCTGCCTGCTTCAATACGCTTAATACCTGCATCACCAAGTTGAGTGATTAGCGTGAGTTTGTCTGCAGTGGTCACCGGCACTTCGTTTTGTAAACCGTCACGCGCGCCGACCTCAAAAATGCTCACTTTAGTCGGTAACATTTACGCTTCCTCGATGTTAGCTTCAGAGGCTAATGGTTCAACGTTTAATAGTTGTGCACCGTCACTGACAAGCTCACCGCTTTGGAAATAAAACTCACTCACCACGCCATCAAACGGCGCTTCGATGGTGTATTCCATTTTCATGGCTTCCATCACTAATAAGCCTTGGCCCGCTTTGACTTGTTCGCCCACTTCCACTAAATGAGTCACAACAGTGCCATTCATTGGTGCTTTAAGCTTATCAGCATGGTTAATCACTTCTTCAATCACTTGAGCCAATATGGCTTTAAAGTGATAACTGCCAGATGGTAAAAATAGCGTAAAGTCATCGCCTTGATGGCTAACAGGAATTTTGCTCTTATGGCCATTAATTTCGGCTAAGAGTAAGTCAGCTTTCAGCTCACCCGCTAACGTCAATACTTGGTCGTGTAAACACAATTGATATTGCTCGCCAACGGCGGTAAGCAACAAGTCATGCTGTTGCACTTCGGCGGATACGTCAGTTAATAACGACACACGATGCACGCTTGAACTGTTTAGTCTAAAGCCGCTCACTAGGCCCCAAGGTGAATACGGATCAGCACTGTTAATGGCCAGCGCTTTTGCCGCTTGCTTACGTGACAATACCTGAAAAAGTCCTGCTAGTGCTAACGCAGTATCTGCTTCAATAGCTGCGTCACCAATTAAGGTGTCGCCATAACGCTCAATAAAGTCAGTACAGAAGTCTGCCGCAGCAAAGGCTGGGTGTTCAGCAATGTTGGCTAAAAACTCGATGTTATGTTTAAGGCCACTGATTTGGTATGACTCAAGTGCGTGTACTAAACGTTGTAGTGCGCGAGGGCGCGACTCATCCCATACAATCAGCTTGGCGATCATCGGGTCATAAAAGTTACTGATGACATCGTTTTCACGAATACCAGAATCGATACGCACGTGACGATTTTGTTCTGGTTCACGTAAAAAATTGAGCTTGCCACTGGCCGGTAGAAATTCGTTTTGCGGATCTTCAGCGTAAATTCGCACTTCAAATGAGTGACCATGAATACGCACTTCATCTTGGCGCAGCGGTAATTCAGCACCACTGGCGACCAGTAATTGCCATTTGACTAAGTCTTGGCCTGTGACCATTTCAGTAACAGGATGCTCCACTTGCAAACGGGTATTCATTTCCATGAAGTAGAAGCTGTTATCAGTATCCAGTAAAAATTCAACGGTACCCGCACCAACATAATCAATGGCTTTGGCGGCTGCAACGGCTGCGTTCCCCATCTGAGCTCGTAGTTCGTCTGACAAACCTGGAGCAGGTGCTTCTTCAACCACTTTTTGATGGCGACGTTGAATAGAGCAGTCACGATCCGATAAATAAATCGCATTGCCATGAGTGTCGGCAAATACTTGTACTTCAACATGACGTGGTTGACGTAAGTAGCGTTCCATTAACAGTTTGTCATTGCCAAATGACGAGCTGGCTTCACGGCGTGCTGATTTAACCGCTTCAAGGGTTTCGCCTTCGTTTTCTACGATACGCATCCCTTTACCGCCACCACCATAGGCCGCTTTAATCAGTAACGGGAAGCCAACAGCTTTGGCTTCTGTTATTAACGTGGCATCCGTTTGATCGTCGCCATGATAACCCGGCACTAAGGGCACATTGGCTTTTGACATGATTTTTTTGGCGGCACTTTTGCTGCCCATCGAATCGATAGCATCACTGCCAGGGCCGATAAAGGCGATACCATTTTGCTCACATTTACGAGCAAACTCAGCATTTTCAGACAAAAAACCATAACCAGGGTGAATGGCTTCCGCGCCCGATTTTTTAGCTATCTCGATAATTAAATCAGCTTTTAAATATGAGTCCGCTGGGGCGCTGCCACCTAGATAAAACGATTCATCTGCCATGGCTACATGGCGGGCATCTTTGTCTGCATCGGAATAAAGGGCTATGGTGCGAACACCCATGGTTTGAGCCGTTTTAATAATACGGCAAGCAATTTCACCACGGTTAGCAATCAGTAATTTGGTAAACATTATTGGGCTCCTTGTGGATCAGATTTAGCGGTTTGCCATGTTGGCGTACGTTTTTCAAAGAAAGCATTAAGGCCTTCTTGACCTTCATCTGATACACGAATCCGAGCAATTTGCTCGCTGGTAAAATTGAGCGTAGCGTCGTCAATCACGCCGTTTTCTAAATGCGATACGAGATTTTTTGCCCATGCCATGCCCTGAGGACTGTTGGCATTAAATGCGGTGATAAAAGGGACCGCCGCTGCATCTAAGTCGTCGTTAACTTCATGAATGACTTGATGGGTTAAGGCAACATCAGCACTAAAGCGTTCAGCGGTCAGCATAAAGCGACGCGATTGGCGATTACCCATAGCACGAACCACATACGGACTTATCACAGCAGGGATAAGCCCCAGCTTGACTTCGCTTAAGCAAAAGCTTGAACGGGTGTTGGCAATGGCAATATCGCAACAACAAATTAGTCCTAAAGCGCCACCAAAGGCCGCGCCTTGTACTAAGGCAATAGTGGGTTTTGGAAACTTGTCTAACACGTGCATCAGCTTGGCAAGCTCATGGGCATCAGTCAGATTTTGTTCAAAGTCCATTTTTGCTTGTTTGCGCATCCAATTGAGGTCGGCGCCAGCACTGAAGTTTTTACCATTAGCACGCAAAATCAACATATTGCATTGATTGTTACTGGCAAAGCTTTCGATAGCCTGGATCATCTCGCTAATCATCACTTCATCAAAGGCATTATGCACTTCAACGCGGTTTAAAATGAGCTCTGCCACCCCTTTGTCTAGACGGCATTCAATGAACTTATATTGGTTTGATAACATTATTTATTACTCCTTATTAGCTGAATTAACCGCACAATTACATGCGGAACACCCCAAAGCGGGTGTCTTCAATAGGAGCATTTAATGCTGCCGATAAGGCTAAGCCGACCACATCACGCGTTTGTGCAGGGTCGATAATGCCATCATCCCAAAGTCGGGCACTGGCATGATACGGATGACCTTCTTTTTCGTATTGTTCAACAATTGGTTTACGGAAGGCTTGCTCGTCTTCTGCCGACCATTCAACGCCTTTACGCGCTAAACCATCGCGGCGCACTGTGGCTAATACACCAGCAGCTTGTTCGCCACCCATTACCGAAATACGGGCGTTTGGCCACATCCACATCATGGTCGGTTCAAATGCGCGACCACACATGCCGTAGTTACCCGCGCCATAACTGCCACCGATAATCACGGTAAATTTAGGCACGTTAGCGCAAGACACTGCGGTCACCATTTTGGCACCATGTTTAGCAATGCCTTCGTGTTCGTACTTTTTACCCACCATAAAGCCGGTAATATTTTGCAGGAATAACAGCGGAATTTTACGTTGGCAACACAGTTCAATGAAGTGAGCGCCTTTTTGCGCCGATTCAGAAAATAAAATGCCATTATTGGCTACAATACCGACAGGATAACCATGAATACGGGCAAAACCACACACTAGGGTTGCACCATAGTTAGCTTTAAATTCGTCAAAGTCAGAGTCATCAACCACACGGGCAATGACTTCTTTTACATCAAACGGCTTTTTAAGATCAGTACCAACAATGCCGTACAATTCATGGATATCGAATTGTGGTGGTTTGACTGGACTTAATAAGCTTTTGATTTCTTTTTGATGATTAAGTCGCAGTACTGCACGGCGAGCGAGTTCAAGCGCGTGGTCGTCATTTTGCGCTAAATGATCGGCAACACCCGATATTTTAGTATGAACTTCTGCGCCGCCAAGCTCTTCTGCGCTGACTTCTTCACCGGTAGCCGCTTTCACTAATGGAGGCCCGGCTAAAAAGATGGTGCCTTGATCTTTAACAATAATAGACTCATCGGCCATTGCAGGAACATAAGCACCGCCTGCGGTACACAAGCCCATGACGACAGCAATTTGCGGAATACCTTTGGCTGACATTTGTGCTTGGTTATAAAAAATTCTGCCGAAATGATCGCGATCTGGAAATACTTCATCTTGGCGAGGTAAATTCGCGCCACCAGAATCGACTAAGTAGATGCACGGTAAGTGACAACGGCTGGCGATGTCTTGCGCGCGTAAATGCTTTTTAACGGTAATCGGGTAGTAAGTGCCGCCTTTGACCGTGGCATCGTTGGCGATAATCATGCACTCAATACCACTGACACGACCGATACCAGCAATAACGCCTGCCGCTGGGACTTCTTCGTCATAGACTTCGTAAGCGGCAAATTGCGATATTTCTAAGAAAGGTGAACCTGGATCGAGCAGCTTTTCAACGCGCTGGCGCGGCAATAACTTACCACGAGATAAATGGCGTTCTAAGGCAACAGGGCCGCCGCCTTGTTCGATTTTTTTTAGTTTTTGTTGAAGATCATCGACCAATAACGCCATGCTGTCTGACTTGGCTTTAAATTCGTCACTGCGAGGATTGATACGGCTGCTCAGTTGCGTCATTTCTATATCCTTAATGAAGCAAAAAATAAGGGGGGCTTGATTAAGGCGACATAGCACGCTTGATATGTCGCCTTCGTACTGCAAAAACTGGTTATTTTGACTCGTTAAACAATTCGCGACCAATTAACATGCGGCGAATTTCAGAGGTGCCTGCACCAATTTCGTAAAGCTTAGCATCACGTAATAAACGACCTGTTGCGTACTCGTTGACATAGCCATTGCCGCCCAGTAATTGAATGGCATCTAAGGCCATTTTAGTGGCAAGCTCAGCGCTGTATAAAATCGCACCAGCGGCGTCTTTACGGGTAGTTTCACCGCGGTCACATGATTTAGCCACACTGTAAACATAAGCGCGTGCAGCATTCATACCCGTGTACATATCGGCTAATTTACCTTGTACCAATTGGAATTGACCAATCGATTTGCCAAATTGTTCACGCTCATGAATGTATGGCACTACGATGTCCATGCAAGCAGACATAATGCCTAATGGGCCACCAGACAACACTACTCGTTCGTAATCAAGGCCGCTCATAAGCACTTTTACGCCATTATTGAGGCCGCCTAAGATGTTTTCTTCTGGCACTTCACAGTCTTCAAATACAAGTTCACAGGTGTTTGAACCGCGCATACCTAACTTGTCGAGTTTTTGGGCTTGGCTAAACCCTTTAGATCCTCGTTCAACGATAAATGCGGTAATACCATGTGCACCTTTTTCTAGGTCAGTCTTGGCGTAAATAACATAGGTATGGGCATCTGGACCGTTAGTGATCCACATTTTATTGCCGTTAAGGATGTAGCGGTCACCTTCTTTGCGAGCATGCAGTTTCATTGACACTACATCTGAACCGGCATTGGGTTCGCTCATGGCAAGTGCACCAATGTGCTCGCCACTGACGAGTTTAGGTAAGTATTTGGCTTTTTGAGCGTCATTACCATTACGATTAATTTGGTTCACACATAAGTTTGAGTGGGCGCCATAACTTAACCCTATAGATGCTGAAGCACGGGAAATTTCTTCCATTGCCACCACGTGCGCAAGGTAGCCCATGTTAGCGCCGCCATATTGCTCATCAACGGTTACGCCTAATAGCCCCATATCACCAAGTACTGGCCATAATTGATTAGGGAACTCATTGTCGATATCGACTTGGGCGGCCATAGGTGCAATTTCGTTGGCGGCAAAACCGCGAACGGCGTCGCGTAACATGTCAACATCTTCACCTAAACCGAAGTTTAAGCTGGTATATAAATCGCTCATTTGCATGTGTCCTGTTGAATTTTTATTATCGTCTGGCAAAACATTTGCTGCCAACGCTTTTTTTGCACGTTTTTGGCAGTTGGATAAAACTTGTTTGGCTTAATTGAGTTAGCTATTTTTTTATTGAGTTTTATTTGGCTTTTTTAGCCGAGTTGTCGGCTAGTGCTGCTTTGCACTGTTGTTCGGCTGAATTAAGTTCCATTAACACCACTTTAATGTCGTCCATTTGCTGCTGTAGAGCTGATTTTTTTTCATTGACCAAATCCAGCATGGTATTGAGCTGTGTTGAGCTACTTTTATCAGCATCGTAAAGCTCAAATAATCGACGAGTTTCAGCTAACGAAAATCCAAGACGTTTACCGCGTAAAATAAGTTTTAAGCGCACTCTGTCTTTCAGGCTGTATATACGGGTTTGTCCGCGACGCTTAGGTTTAATCAAGCCTTGGTCTTCGTAAAAACGAATACTGCGGGTGGTGATATCAAATTCTTTTGATAAGTCACTGATTGAATATGTTGATTGAGGAATGTGGGTTGTGCTCATCATGTCACCAAAAGTGTTTCTTTTGATGCAAGATATATGAAGTTTACGTAAAGGTAAAGTTTGCTAGATGGTTTTCAGTTTAATGCGTGTTAATTTTGCTTGCCACTCAAACACTAATTATACATTAACATATTGTTATTTAGTGTATTTTATTATTGATAGTATTTGACCTGCACAAGTTAAACACTCGATTGAAACTAAAGGTTTTTTTGTTGGTTTTAGTGGTTGTTATCCCTTTGTCTAATAGGGGTATTTAATGAATTCTGCTCATAATCACTGTAATAAAAGTTGATTAACGGAGAACAATATGGCTGATGTAGGACTATCAATGCACGCACAATCGATAGCCGATCCCGAAGTGTTTTGGCAGCAAGCCGCTGAAGCTATTAGCTGGGATCTTGCGCCCCAAACTGTACTTGATGATAGCAATAAGCCTTTTTACCGTTGGTTTGCTGATGGCAAGATGAATACTTGTTTTAATGCCGTAGACCGCCACGTATTGGCGGGAAGAGGTGAGCAAACCGCTATTCATTATATTAGCCCTGTGACGCACAACGAATACTCAATTAGTTATCAATCTGTGTTGGCTCAGGTAAAACGCTTGGCTGGATTGATGGTGTCACTTGGTGTTGAAAAAGGCGACCGAGTGGTTATTTACATGCCAATGGTGCCAGAAACAGCTTATGCCATGCTGGCATGTGCACGGATTGGTGCGATTCATTCTGTGGTGTTTGGTGGTTTTGCTGCCAATGAGCTTTCTACGCGTATCAATGATGCGAAACCTAAGTTAATTCTGTCTGCTTCATGCGGCATTGAACCTTCTGGTGTCGTACCGTACAAACCTTTACTCGATGACGCATTATCTCAAGCGCAACATCAAGTAGATCATTGCATTATTTTAAATCGTACAGAATATCAAGCACAACTACAGTCACCAAGAGATCTGGATTGGTACAATTCACTGGTGGGTGCGCCTGACGCTGATTGCGTGTCGCTCGATGCGACCGATCCTTTATATGTTTTATATACCTCTGGTACCACTGGCCAACCTAAAGGTGTAGTACGTGATAATGGTGGCCATGCAGTCGCATTAGCATGGTCGATGAAACACATTTATGACATTGGGGTCGGTGATGTTTTTTGGGCTGCATCTGATGTGGGCTGGGTGGTAGGGCATTCATATATTGTTTATGGGCCATTGCTGGTGGGTGCGACGACCATAATGTACGAAGGTAAACCTATTGGTACCCCTGATGCGGGTGCATTTTGGCGTATTATCGAACAAAAAAATGTTCGTAGTTTTTTTACCGCACCTACAGCTATTCGGGCTATAAAACGAGAAGATCCAGAAGGCGAGTTTATTAAACAATTTGATTTAACTTGCCTTAAGCAAATGTATTTAGCGGGGGAGCGTTGCGATCCTGACACCTTAAACTGGAGTCAGCAGCAGTTAGGTAAACCAGTGATTGATCATTGGTGGCAAACTGAAACTGGTTGGCCTGTCGCGGCAAACTTGATGGGCACCGATCCGATAGAGATTAAAGCCGGATCGCCTGCGCGAGCAGTACCTGGATACCAAGTGGAGATTCTTGATGCGATGGGGCAACAAGTGGCTCCTAATGAAAGTGGTAATGTGGTGATAAAGCAACCTTTACCTCCAGGCACATTAACGACCTTGTGGCAAAATGATAAACGCTATATCGACAGTTACTTGTCTATGTATCCTGGTTATTACTTAACTGGAGATGCAGGTTATGTCGATGAAGATGGTTATTTATACATTATGAGCCGAATTGACGACATCATAAATGTTGCCGGACACCGTTTATCTACGGGTCGATTTGAAGAAGTTTTATGTCAGCATGAAGCGGTGGCCGAGGCTGCGGTAATTGGTGTGCAAGATAAACTAAAAGGCCAGGTGCCTCTTGGATTAGTAGTCCTTAAAAATGGCGTTACCTTGTCAGATGAAGCTCTTTATAAAGAGTTACTTGCCTTGGTACGTCATGAAATTGGCCCAGTGGCTTCATTTCGGCTGGTAAGTGCTGTGCAAAAGTTGCCTAAAACCCGCTCTGGAAAAATATTACGCGCCACAATGCGTAAAATTGCAGACAATCAAGAGTACACCATGCCAGCAACGATTGAAGACCCACAAACCTTAGATATTGTCCGGAATGCGTTGACTAAAATGGGTTATGCTAATGCACTAACTACTGAGATAACATGATGTTACTCTTCAATATTTAGCCATGCCAAATGATAAGGTGATTTTAAATCGAAACCATAAAAAACCAGTGTTTTTATGGTTTTTTCTATTGTGACACGATGTTATCTCCTAATAAACAGATTGGGCATACATTGTAAAAAACAGCGTTTCCGCGTTTTGTTACTGGTAATTTAGTTACAAGAATCGCTATAATTGCCACCCAAATGGATTCGCACTACGCGATTAATCTCTGTGACCTGTGGAAACATACACTATGAATAACCACACCCAACAATCTCACGTCGGCGTTATCGGCCTTGGTGTTATGGGCAAGAACCTCGCATTAAACATTGCTGACAACGGCTACCATGTTGCAGTTTTCGATTTAGATACTCCAAAAGTCAACGCTGCTGTGGCTCAAGAAGAAAGTGAGCGTAAAGCCGGTACGGCACCGCGCATGCAGTCATGTAATAATCTTACAGAAATGCTGGCTAAATTAGTTGAGCCTCGAGTTATTGTATTATCTGTGCCTGCTGGTGCGCCTGTTGACGGTGTATGTAAATCGTTAATTGAAGCTGGTATTGAAGCCAACGATATCGTTATTGATACGGGTAACAGCCTTTGGACCGACACGGTAGAACGCGAAGCACGTTATAAAGATCAGTTTGTTTTCTTTAGCTCTGCAGTGTCTGGTGGCGAAGTAGGTGCACGTTTTGGCCCATCTCTCATGCCTAGTGGTGATGAAAAGGCATGGCGTTATGTTGAGCCAATTTGGAAAGCTATTGCTGCTAAAGTGGATTCAGCAACGGGTTTACCGATAGAGCGTTTTGAGCCAGGCAATCCGGTAACCGAAGGTGAGCCGTGTACGACTTATATTGGTCCTGCTGGTTCTGGTCATTACGTTAAAATGGTTCATAACGGTATTGAATATGCTGATATGCAACTTATTTGCGAAGCGTATCAATTGCTCAGTGACGGCTTAGGCATGTCTGCTCATGACATTGGTGACGTGTTCAATGGTTGGAATAAAGGCATTCTTAACAGTTACCTTATGGGGATTAGTGCTGAAGTCTTACAACAAGACGATCCATTAACCGGTAAGCCATTAGTTGAAATGATTTTAGATAAAGCAGGCCAAAAAGGCACTGGTTTATGGACTGCAGTGAGCAGCTTGCAAATTGGTTGCCCTGCGCCAACGATTGCTGAAGCCGTTTATGCACGCGCTGTGAGCACTCAGAAAAACTTGCGTATGCAGTTAAGCTCGAAGTTAGCAGGACCTGCACCAGTCAGTTTTAGTGATGCTGAAAAAGTGGCATTTATTGCTAATCTTGAAGATGCATTATACTGCGCTAAAGTGTGCTGTTATGCGCAAGGTTTTCAGTTAATGGCGATGAATGCTAAAGAGCAGAATTGGTCTTTAGATTTTGCTGAAATTGCTAAAATTTGGCGAGCGGGTTGTATTATCCGTGCTACGTTCCTACAGTCAATTACTAAGGCTTATCAAGAAGATGCAAACCTTACGAACTTATTAATGGCTGACACTTTTAGTCAAACATTATCGCAAAAACACCTTAACTGGCGTAAAACGGTCGCAGCTTCTGTTATGCAGGGCATTCCTGCTCCATGTATTAGTTCGGCTATTGCCTATTACGACAGCTACCGCTGTGAGACATTACCCGCTAACTTGTTACAAGGTCAGCGCGACTTTTTCGGTTCACATACTTTTGAACGCACCGATAAACCCGCTGGTGAGAAATACCACTTAGACTGGAGTGCGAAGCAGCGTACTTTAGCTAAGGTGTAATTAGTCTTACATTATAAAAAGGCGCTTCATTGTAAAATGAAGCGTCTTTTTATTTAGCTAAGGAAAATTGTTAGGTTAACGAAAAGTACAATCCAATGCTAAATAAGACGCTAAAAATCATCGTCAATTTAGCTGTTTGCCCAAGGATAGGATTTAATGCTTCACCAGTATTATTATGAAATTCGCGACTCAGGTTACGTGCGATTACTAATGATACACCTGCTAATAATACGGGTAACCCATCGAGCGACCCGAGCAAGAATCCCGCGATAATGATACCAAATGGTAAGTAGACAAAACTTTGATATAGCACTTTTGCTTGTGCTTCACCAATTCTTACCGCAAGAGTATTTTTACCTGCTTTTGTGTCGGTAGAGATATCTCTAGTGTTATTGACCAGCATAATGGCAGCATTAAAAAAACCAATAGCACAGCCAAGTAACCATGCTGTCATGGTGGTGGTGCCTGCTTGTAAATAGTAACTGCCAACAACGGCCACTAAGCCGAAAAATACAAATGCAGCAATTTCGCCTAATCCATGTGATGCCAGTGGGTAGGGACCTCCGCTATAACATAACGCGCCTAATATAGAGGCTGTAGCAAGAATGGCTATTGGCCAGCCACCGTGAACGATTAGCAATGAACCTACTAACAATGATATGACTAGGCAACCAATCATGGCATTTCGTACAGATGACGGAGCAAGAATACCGCTTTGAGTGACTCTTATTGGACCGATCCGCTCTTCGGTGTCGATACCATTCTTAAAGTCAAAGTAGTCATTAGCGAGATTAACTGAAATTTGCAATAATACTGCACATAGCATTGAGGTAAAGGCGATGAGTAAGCTAAATTGTTCGAGCCCAATCGCTAGCATATTTCCGATTAATAATGGACCGATAGCCGCCGGTAACGTGCGAGGACGGATAGCCATAAACCATGATTGCATTGAGCTAGGTTGCATAATATTGTGAGACGCACTGTTGATTAGTCATGTCTAATAGCATACCAAATATTCAATTAAGCTGCAGATATGAATATTTGCGTTGCATCACTATTTCGTGATTTGTCACGAGATGACTTAAATTCAACAATTACCATAGAATAAGCTAGAAAACATCAGCTTAACTAAGGTAACCTTAACGTTAATCCAAGTTGTAGAGAAGGTGTTATGAGTCAGGTATTAAACGATTTATTGTCATTGTTGTCACTTGAGAAAATTGAGTTAGGTCTGTTTCGCGGCCAGAGTCAAGATTTAGGCTTCGGACACGTGTTTGGTGGCCAGGTGATGGGACAAGCGTTAAGTGCTGCAAAACAAACGGTTAGTGAAGACCGTCATGTACATTCTTTACATTCATACTTTTTACGTGCGGGTGATGAAAAATTACCGATTATTTACGATGTTGAAAATATGCGTGATGGAGGAAGTTTTAGTGCGCGTAGAGTGAAAGCGATTCAGAAAGGTCGACCTATTTTTTATATGACTTGTTCGTTCCAAACGGTTGAAGAAGGCTTTAATCATCAAGATGTCATGCCCGATGTGCCAGGACCTGAAGGTTTATTGAATCAGCAAGAACTTGCAGTGACTATGCGTGATAAAGTACCAGCGAAAATGCTCGAAAAATTTATGGCAGACTCTCCGATTGAAATGCGTTTAGTTAACCCGGTTCATCCTATCGCCCCTAACACAACAGAGGCAAAAGGGTATGTATGGCTACGTGCCAATGGGCAAGTACCATCGGACCACAGTATTCAAGAGTATTTACTCGCTTACGCATCGGATTTTAATTTTTTAGCCACAGCAACTCAGCCCCATGGTGTGTCTTTTTTAACTCCAGGTATGCGCATGGCCACTATTGATCATGCCATGTGGTTTCATCGCCCATTTAATATGGGAGAATGGCTCTTGTACTGTATTGATAGTCCCAATGCAGGCGGTGGACGTGGATTTGTGAAAGGGCAGTTTTTTGATCAGCAAGGACGTCTTGTGGCTTCTGCCACACAGGAAGGTTTAATCAGAATGACCAAGTAGGATGCTAACATGTTAATAATTAAGAAAGGGATACAATTCGCGGTTGTCACTTTGATTGCCATAATGCTCAATGGTTGTGTGACGATTGAGCCTGAAAAGCCAGTCATTGTAAATGGCTATGCAGGTTATGCAGAGAAAATTGCCTTGCCACAAGGGTGTAAAATTAACATTGCATTAATTGATTTTAATACTCCGGGTGCGATTATCTCTCAAAAAAACTTTGATATAGCCAGAGCACCCGTTCCATTTAAATTCACCTTACCTGCTGAGTTAGTCAAAAGCGGTGTTGATTACGGTGTTGTGGCAATGATCACTTATCAAGGTAATGCTATTTTTCAAACGTATGATAAGTTCCGTGTGATCAGTAACGGTCAATTTACCACTCAAGTGTTAATGAAACGCGTTAAATAGCCACTTCGTAATCTAGTTCACAAACTCTTATGCCCGTCATTGATCTATTTATTTGGCGGGTAATAATCTGTTTTCTACCCTAATGTGCTGTTTAGGTTGTTTATGACAGAGTTATCTCAGACTTATCGCTCGCATGCGCAAACTCGTTTAATTTGGGCTTTGTGCATCGCTTCTATGGTGATTTACATTAATTTGTACACAGTACAAGGCATGCTGCCGTCTATTGCGGAACATTTTGATGTGTCTGGCGCACAAGCTACTTTGGTGTTATCTGTTACCAGTTTTACCTTAGCTTTTTCATTGCTTTTTTATGCAGTTTTATCTGACAGGATAGGACGGTTGGCTCCTATTGTGGTGAGTTTATGGCTGCTCGCAGGGTCGAATATTTTATTAGTGTTTGCCCAAACATTCGATGACTTATTATGGGTGCGCTTACTGCAGGGCATTTTGTTGGCCGCTGTGCCCGCGATTTCGATGGCCTATTTTAAAGAACAATTAGCTCCCTCTTTTATGCTCAAAGCTGCTGCCGTATACATTATGGCCAACAGTATGGGCGGTATCGCAGGACGAATTTTTGGCGGATTAATGGCACAAAATTTGTCGTGGCAGTCGTCAATGGGGTTGGTGTTTTTGGTCACGTTAATGGGGGTGGCATTGGTAACGTATTTATTGCCGCGTAAAGAAATTAAATCCCCAGTAGTTAAGCAAAAAGTCTCTTTGCGACACAAGGTAAAGCAAGATATAGATGGCTTTATGTTCCATTTGTCTGACTCGCAGATGCGCCTAGCTTATGCCATTGGTGGCTTAGCATTTATGATGATGGTCAATCAGTTTAGCTTTATTCAATTGCATATTATGGCTGAACCATATGGTTTGAGTCGCTTTAATGCGACCTTGATTTTTCTCTGTTATTCAAGTGGCACATTTGCTTCTTATTTGTCGGCAAAATGGATTATGCGCTATGGCTCGATGCCATTATTTAGAGTGGCTTTATGCTTAATGGTTGCTGGCACGTTGTTGACTTTGGTGGATACATTGACTGCCATTGTGGTGGGTTTTCTGATCAGTGCTTGCGGATTTTTCTTAACTCACAGCTGTTGTAATTCGTTTGTTGCTATCCGTGCCACCAGTCATCGCGCTAAGGCAACGTCGCTCTATTTATGTTGCTATTATCTTGGCGCATCCCTGGGCGGACCTTATTTAATGATGTTTTGGCACGAAGCTGAATGGAATGGTGTGGTTGCGGGGTCTATGAGCCTTTTGGCGCTGCTTTTCGTGGCGGTCTGGCGTTTAGGGATACATCAACAACAGGTTATTGATGTTCCCGTACCCGATTAACTCTCGATAAATTGTTTACGGTCTAGTTCAAACTTACGCATTTTGTCGTACAAGGTTTTACGGGGTAATTCGAGTTGTTCCATGGTTAATTTGATGCTGCCTTTGTTGTGGCTTAATGCTTCTTCAATTAACATTCTCTCAAAGAACTCCACTCTTTGCTGAAGCGACATGCTGGTGTGCATAGTGGTGTGGTTATCTAAATTACCAGCAAAAGCGGCTTCTGCACCAAGTAACACATAACGCTCTGCTAAGTTGCGCAACTCGCGTACATTGCCTGGCCAGTCGTGAGAGGTTAGCACCATCGTTTGCTGGGGATTTAATGCTATGAGTGCTTTATGGTAACGAGCCGAAGCAATTCTGGCAAAATGTAAAAACAGCAATGGAATGTCCTCTCGGCGATCTCGTAGTGGAGGAATTACAATGGTCACTAGGTTAAGACGATACAATAAATCTTGTCTGAATTTCCCTTCTTCGCACAGTTGCTGCAAGTTTAATTTTGTTGCCGCAATAACCCTGATGTCCAAATTAATCGGCGTATTTGATCCTAATCGTTCGACTTTACGATCTTCCAATACACGCAATAATTTAACCTGTAAGGCCATAGGAGTGCTTTCTATTTCATCTAGCAGTAGCGTGCCACCATTAGCATATTCAAACTTACCGATGCGGCGTTTGTCTATGCCAGTGAAAGCGCCAGATTCTGCACCAAAGAGTTCACTTTCAATGAGATTTTCAGGGATTGCACCACAATTAATGGCGACAAAATTAGCTTTGTTACGATAACTATGGTCATGCAGATATCGGGCGACAAGCTCTTTACCTGCACCGGTTTCACCTTCAATCATGATATCTGCAGGTGTGTCGAGCACTTGGTCAATAAGATGGCGCATTTTCATCACACCAGGACTACTGCCTAAAATACGTGGACCAGGTGCTATATGCGATTCAAGTTCGCGTTTAAGTTTACGGTTTTCTAGTGTTAGCGCACGCTTATCTAACGCGCGTTTAGTCACATCGAGTATATGTTCGTTGTTAAATGGTTTTTCGATAAAGTCGTAAGCACCTTTCTTGAGAGCGTCTACCGCCATGGCGATGTCACCAAAACCCGTTAATAGTACTACAGGTAAGTCACTGTCTTGTTGTTTCAGTTGTTGCAATAAACTTAAGCCATCGAGTTGCGGCATATTGACATCAGAAATCACTATGCCTGGCCAGTTAGCGGTAATATGGCTGGAGATAGCTTGCGGATTCGTAATCGCCAACGCGTTGATATTCTCTAGTTTAAATAACTGCTGTAACACGATACCGATATGAGGTTCATCATCAACAATAATAACTTGATAATTATTGATGTCTTGAATTTGAGTCACGTTTACACTTCCTCACGTAAATAAAGTGGCAAAATAATATGGAAAATAGCCCCACCGTGTATGGCATTCTCGACAGTAATAGAACCTTGCATAGATTCGATAATTCGCTGCGAGATGGACAATCCTAAGCCTAGTCCTTGGCGCTCACTGGTGGTGTAGTAAGGTTCAAAAATTTTATTCATTTGGCTTTCTCTCACGCCTGGGCCACTGTCTTGAATGCTTATATTGACCTTGCTGTCGCAATAAACTTCGATTTGTAATTGTCGCTCTGTAGATTGCTGCATTGCGACGATAGCATTACTAATAAGGTTAACCAGTACTTGTTGTAATCTGACGCTGTCGCCCCATATTTGGCATTTGCCCGTTAATAATTTCAGCGACAATTTAACACCTTGTTTGTCCATTTCAGGTTGAACAATGGTAAGTGCTTGCTCAATTGATTGATTAATTTCGGTGGCGTTGTCTTTACCCTGAGATTTACGTGTAAAGCTTTTAAACTGACCAATAATATCTGCAAGCCTATCGGTTAGCTCTATCATGATTTTGATATTGCTGCTGGCATCTTCAATCATATTACGGCCAATGAAGGTTTGAGTGTTTTGTGCGTAACTGCGCAGTGCTGCCAGCGGTTGATTGAGCTCGTGGTTAATGCTGGCTGACAGGCTACCTATGACCGTAAGCTTTGCCGCTTGGATTAGTTCGTCTTGAGTGTCTTTTAATTGGGTGTTGGCTTGTTCAAGATCCAATGTACGCTCTTTTACTCGTTGTTCGAGTAGATTTTGAGCTTGGTGCATTCTGCGTAAATTTTTACGGCGCTCAATGCTGTAAAGTATAAAAAGTGTTAATAATAAATAGAGTGTGGCCGCCAATAGCATTATTGGCGGTAACGATTCATATAAGGGCTTCATTGGAGTAAGAATATGAACGTTCCAATTAGCATTGGGCATCAATTGGTGACGTTCAAGGTATTTTGCGTGGCCTTCAGCTGATGATATTTTATATACCTGTTTAGTATCGGAATTGCCGAGCATAAAAAGAGGGCTTACACTAAGCTCACCAATGGGCCGGTTGGCATAGCGTTTTGATGAATTTAGAGCAAAACGTTTAGCCTGTGTCAGTGGTGTTAATGAATTAAATCGCCAACTATTAATGCTTGAAAGAAACACTATATTGTCTGGATCGCTGATCATAAACTCATATTGGCTTGCGATGGCAATACCACTACTTTGTTGTTCAATCAAACTTATATCAACTTTTACAACCACTACACCCAATACCACGCCTCTATGATATACCGGATTAGCAAAGTAGAATCCGCGCTTATTTGATGAGGTACCAACTGCATAATATCGTCCAGACTTCCCTGATATCGCATCGATAAAGTAAGGCCTAAATGAATAATCATGATTAATAAAAGAGTTTGGTACATCCCAATTACTGGCGGCAATAGCCACGCCAAGCGCATCGGTGAGGTAAATGTCTGACGACTCAGTGACTTGCTGTAATTCAGATAAATAAGCGTTGAGCTTTTCGATTGTTTGAGGATTGCGTTGATCAAGTAACCCTTGTTCTAAGATGGGGTTTTGTGCAAGTACTGCAGGAATATTTTCGTAGTGTGAAAGGGCGTTATCAATAAAAATTACCAGTTCATTAATTTGCTTTTCAGATTGCTCAGCAATGGACGTTGTGCCTTGTTCAAGTAAATACCAATATGTAACTCTAAGGGTCAGTAATAACCCGATAATGAGCATCATGCTCATTACAACATTTCGTTTTTTGGTAGTCGAGAATGAAAGCATGCATATTCCCAATCGATAATGATTATGATGATTATTGAGCATAAGTAAAAAAACGAGCCTTAATAAATTAAGGCTCGTCTATAATACGCGAATTATCAAGTTAATAGCCGTTTAATTTGTCTATGTATTCGGGTAAAAATAGAGAAATTTGTGGAATATAGGTAATCAACATCAAGAAACCGAGTAACAACACTAACCAAGGAAGGCACGATTGAATTACCCACCCCATACTTTTTCCTGTTATCCCTGCGGTGACAAACAGATTGAGCCCTACAGGCGGTGTGAGCATGCCTATCTCCATATTGACCACCATAATGATGCCTAAGTGAATAGGATCGATACCTAACTGGGTTGCGATAGGGAACAAGATTGGCGCCATAATCAACAGAATAGCTGAAGGCTCCATAAAGTTACCCGCAGCTAATAACAGTAAGTTGACGATAATCAAAAAGCCCCATGCGGGTAATCCAAATCCGACAATCGTTTCGGCGATAATGTGCGGAATACGTTCGGTGGTTAATACATGGGCAAACAGCATGGCATTAGCAATAATGAACAGCAGCATAATACTGACTTTAGCGCCATCACGTACTACATGACGGATTTCTTTGTCGGTAGGTGTTTTAATAACGCCAAGTAACATGTGCCCTATGTTACGTAATGAGGCTCCCACTAAAGACTCATGTTTATTTCGCCAAGCGACATTTTTAAGAGGGCCAATATCACGATAACCAAATACAGCAATAAAGTAAGCATATACACAAGCTACTGCCGCAGCTTCAGTTGGGCTTGCTACACCACCGTAAATAGAACCTAGCACAATCAGAATGAGTGCTAAACCACCCATCGCTTTAGCACTTGATATCGCTAATGCTTTAACGCCAGGAAAAGGACGTGAAGGCAGCTTTTTAATCCGAGCAACGATATAGATGGCCAGCATTAAAATACAACCCATCATTAAGCCTGGTATTAAACCGGCCATAAACATTCTAGCTGCAGACACTTCTGTCGCGGCTGCATAAACCAGCATTACAATCGATGGTGGAATTAAAATGCCTAATGTACCCGACGTAGTGATAACGCCTGCTGCAAATTTTTCTGGATAACCTGCACGCACCATACCAACAATAACAATAGAGCCAATAGCCGCTACAGTAGCTGGTGATGAACCCGATACCGCTGCAAATAGCATACAAGCCATCACTGATGCCATGGCAAGACCACCGCGGATATGACCTACGCTGTCCATCGCAAAGTCAATAATACGTCTTGCTACGCCACCAGTAGACAAAAATGCCGATGATAGAATAAAGAATGGGATTGCCAATAAAGTGTAGTGTTCTGAAGTCGACTCATACAGTTTTAAAACAATCGAAGCGAGCGAATCATTTGAAAATAACAAAATAGTCAGCATGCTTGAAAAGCCTAAAGCAATGGCAATAGGCATACCAATCATCATGCAAATAAACAAAGCAATAAATAGTGTTGCTATAGTCATTATTTCGCGTCCTTATCATTTTGTTGTTCTGATGATGTGGATAGCGCAGATTCATCGATTAAATGCATGCTGTCTTTAGCTTCATCGGCCAGTTGGAAACCAACAGCTTTATTGCGCAAAATAGCGATAAATAATTCTATAAAACGCCATGTGAGCATTGAAAATCCGATAATTAAAATACTTTGAGATAACCAAATAGGAACAGCGCCATCTTCTATATCGATGCGCAATGTTTCCCAAGCAAAATCTGGATCTAATTGATGAATAAACCACGCAGGAAAGTCGATGTCTTCCATTGGAATACCAATTTGGTACATTTGGCTTAGGTAGTCCCAAGCTCCTTTTAAAAACATTCCGCAGTAAATAATGCAACACAGGCACGCAAAGATAGCGACCGCTTTCTGTGGCTTACCAGATAGCTTAGACACAAACGCATCAACACCAATATGTGCTCCTACTTTCACGCCATAGGACATGCCAAATAGTACAAACCAACCACAAAGAGTAAGGGTCAGTTCTTGGATCCATAAAAAACCGGTATTAAAAAAGAAACGGGCAATAACTTCGCCAAAAACCAGCAACGTCATTAATGTAATTAATAAATTAAGGAACCCTTCTTCAAAATAACCAAATAGTCTTGAAATCACGGTCATACTCCTTGAATAAAAAAAGGTGGTACTGATGCAAGAATGCGTTCAGTACCACGTCAAGTACGGAGACTATTTAGTATTTGCAGCTTGAGCGGCATCAATCATGTCTTTACCAATTTGATCTTCAAACTTAGCCCAAACTGGTTTCATAGCGTTAACCCATTGCTGGCGTGCAGCAGGCGCTAACGTGACTAATTCAGAGCGCTTAGAATCAATAATGGCTTGTCTATCTTGATTATCTTTTTCAGCCGCAATTTTGTTACCAAGTGCGATAGCTTCGTCTAGTGATGACTTAAAAATAGCTCGTTTATCGGCGGGTAGACCTTTCCAGAAGGTATTTGAGGTCACTACCATGTAATCTAAAACGCCATGATTACTTTCTGTTATGTGACTTTGTACTTCATAGAATTTCATTGAGTAGGTATTTGACCAAGTGTTTTCTTGACCATCAATGGCGCGTGTTTGTAGCAGAGTAAACACTTCTGAAAATGGCTTTTTAACAGGAATCGCGCCAACTGCATCAAATTGAGCTGCAATCACATCAGATGCCATAATACGGAACTTTTTGCCGTTAGCATCTTTTGGTAATGCCAATGGATCGTTCGCTGAGAATTGCTTCATGCCGTTGTGAAGATAACCTAGACCAACAAGGCCTTTACGGTTCATTGCGTTTAATAATTTTTGGCCTGAATCTGACTGCTGAAAACGATCAACTGCTGCCATATCTTCAAATAAGAAAGGTAAATCGAAAATCTGTAGTTTTTTGGTAAAACGCTCAAACTTAGATAATGATGGTGCTACAAATTGCACATCGTTTAGGAGTAGTGCTGCTAGCTCATTGTTATCCCCAAATAACTGTGAGTTAGGAAATACGTTAACAACGTATTCACCAGGTAAACGCTGCTCTATTAATTCTTTAAACTTAAGTGCCATTTGTCCTTTTGGTGTGTTTTCTGCAACAACATGCGAAAATTTAATTTCTACAGGTTCAGCAAAGACATTAAAACTCGCTGCCAGAATAGTAGCAATTGTTGCTAGTTTAGCAATTGATTTGAGTGGGCGTGTAAAGGTACTGGTGGATTTTTTCATAATAATTAACTTCCTTTTTTTAGTGTTATATTTTCCTCAAGGTGGTGACTTGTCCCAGAACAAGTACGCCATAAACGCTTTATGAGGATAGATCAAACATAGCAAGCATTAGGCCAGAATGTTATTTATTTGTAACTCAATGAAATATATTAACTTTAATTTAATAAGGAAACCGGAGAGCGATTTTATGTGTGGATTGTCACACAGTAGAAAAGGGGTAATGGGTGGAATGTCGCACATTGTCATTGATCGTGATGTGAAGAGAGTATTTATGACTAGCAGAGTAATAATAGTTTACATGGACTTAATTAAAACAAGAAAGAAATAAAAATTAGACATAAAAAAACCACCTTTCGGTGGTTAATTTGTGAATGCAATATATGCATTAAATACCAAATAATTGGTGGAGCTACACGGGATCGAACCGTGGACCTCTTCACTGCCAGCGAAGCGCTCTCCCAGCTGAGCTATAGCCCCAAATTCTAGCTGACTAAAACTAAAATTTGAAAAATATGGTATCCCATAGGGGATTCGAACCCCTGTTACCGCCGTGAAAGGGCGGTGTCCTAGGCCTCTAGACGAATGGGACACATTTGATACGTTATACTCTGCATCGAGTGAATACTCATTGGTGTCTGTAGGCTAAACATCAATGCTAATTATCTACTTAAAGACTGTTAAGTAAGTGGTGGAGCTACACGGGATCGAACCGTGGACCTCTTCACTGCCAGCGAAGCGCTCTCCCAGCTGAGCTATAACCCCTCTTACTTAATGCTTTTGGATATGCTACTAGAAAAAACTAACATCATGTCTCAACTGCGAGGCGCATTCTATGCAGCATACCCAAAAGTGTCAACTCGTTTTTTAGGAATTTATTCTATCTGCTACAAATTCAATCGCTTTGGATATTCTTTGTGCAGATCTTTCTTTTCCGATTAAGAACAAGGTTAAATCTAATGCAGGAGACTGTCCTGCGCCAGTAACCGCAACGCGTAAAGGCATACCTACTTTACCCATGCCGACATCAAGTTCTGTCGCTGTCGCTTCAATAACGTTGTGAATATTCTCTACGCTCCAATCATTTAGTTCAGATAACTTTTGATTGAACAATGTTAAAGGCTCTAGTGCCACGCCACGTAAATGCTTCTTAGCTTGGGCTTCATCAAAATCAGCAAAGTCTTCATAGAAGTAACGACTTGAAGCAGCTAATTCTTTTAATGTTTTCGCACGTTCAGATAATGCTGTAACAATTTCAGTTAACGCTGGACCATTACTAGTATCAATTTTCTGATCATCCATATGCCATTGTAAATGTGATGCGACATAAACAGGATCGAGAGACTTGATATAATGTTGGTTTAACCAAATGAGCTTATCAGTATTAAAAGCTGAAGCAGCCTTATTGATATCATCTAACTTAAACAGCGTTTTCAACTCGTCCATTGAAAATATTTCTTGATCGCCATGAGACCAACCTAAGCGAACAAGATAGTTTAATAGTGCTTCTGGTAGATACCCGTCATCACGGTATTGCATAACGCCCACAGCACCATGACGTTTAGATAGCTTAGCGCCATCGTCACCTAGAATCATCGACACATGTGCATATTCAGGGATCGGTGCGCCTAATGCTTTAAGGATGTTGATTTGGCGTGGCGTGTTATTGATATGATCTTCACCTCGTACAACGCAGGTAATACCCATGTCCCAGTCATCGACTACAACACAGAAATTATAGGTTGGTACGCCATCAGTACGCTTAATGATTAAATCATCAAGCATGTCGTTAGAAATTTCGATTCGACCACGAACGTGATCATCAAATATCACACTGCCTTCAATTGGGTTTTTAAAGCGAACAACAAAAGGCTCATCAGTATCACGAGGTGAGAGGTTACGACAACAACCGTCGTATTTCTGTTGCAAACCTTGCGCCGCTTGGTCTTCACGCATGCTCTCAATGCGTTCACGCGAGCAATAGCATTTGTATGCAGTGCCTTTGTCTAGCATTTGCGCAATAATTTCATTGTAACGATCAAAACGTTTAGTTTGGTAATAAGGACCTTCATCCCAAGTCAAACCTAACCAGTTCATACCGTCAAGAATGGCATCACATGCTTCTTGAGTTGAACGTTCAATATCAGTGTCTTCAATACGAAGT
This sequence comes from Shewanella sp. BF02_Schw, assembly GCF_014596695.2. Taxonomy (NCBI): domain Bacteria; kingdom Pseudomonadati; phylum Pseudomonadota; class Gammaproteobacteria; order Alteromonadales; family Shewanellaceae; genus Shewanella; species Shewanella sp. BF02_Schw. Next base: position 468,823 of record NZ_JABKAW020000003.1, on the reverse strand, counting down.
ACAAATTCACCGTTGTTAGCACGTGCGTGCAACCATGAATAAAGTGCTGTACGAGCACCACCTACATGAAGAAAACCAGTTGGACTTGGAGCAAAACGCGTCTTAGTAGTCATAATCGGACACTAACCTATTTATAAACGTCTAAAGAAGACAAACAAAAAAATGTGCCGCTATTCTAACAGTCAAACCCAGCAGTTGAAATGGCGGACTTTCAAACCTCGGGAGGTTTTTGGATTTTCTTTATTTTTGATCACAATCCCTTGTTCAACAAAGCATCAAAGCGAACAATTTTAGTCCGACTGACATTATTTTAAATAAAAAGCGTTGACAGGTTTTGCTTGCCCCCTATAATACGGCCCCACACAGCGAGGTCGATTAGCTCAGCTGGGAGAGCACCTCCCTTACAAGGAGGGGGTCACTGGTTCGAGCCCAGTATCGACCACCATATTTTATTTATGGATTATAACTGTTAATTATATCCCAGGTCGCTTAGCTCAGCTGGGAGAGCACCTCCCTTACAAGGAGGGGGTCACTGGTTCGAGCCCAGTAGCGACCACCATATAATTAACTAAACTATTGTGTAGAGTCCCAGGTCGCTTAGCTCAGCTGGGAGAGCACCTCCCTTACAAGGAGGGGGTCACTGGTTCGAGCCCAGTAGCGACCACCATTTCTCTAATAGATTGGTGGACTCAAAGTAAAATATCCCAGGTCGCTTAGCTCAGCTGGGAGAGCACCTCCCTTACAAGGAGGGGGTCACTGGTTCGAGCCCAGTAGCGACCACCATATTTTACAATGTTAAAAGAATTGATATTCCCAGGTCGCTTAGCTCAGCTGGGAGAGCACCTCCCTTACAAGGAGGGGGTCACTGGTTCGAGCCCAGTAGCGACCACCATATTTTATTTCTGTATTATCCCTTGATATGCCTCAAAGTTTTACCAAGCAATCCAAGCAATCCAAGCAATCCAAGCAATCCAAGCAATCCAAGCAATCCAAGCAATCCAAGCAATCCAAGCAATCCAAGCAATCCAAGCAATCCAAGCAATCCAAGCAATCCAAACAATCCAAACATTCCAAACCATTTAATGTGCTACTCTCAGTTTTTTGTGCCTGTTTTTATTCCTATGCATAAAAAAGCCACTCAAATTTGAGTGGCTAATGCTCATTACTCAACTGTAAGCGTCCGGCGAACTACGTCTTGTCTAGCCTAACCTGCCAGGGTAAGAGACTGTTGAGGTCACAATCAGGGTAGGATAATTGTTCTAAGCAGTGTTCGATGTAATCGAACGGGATGAGTCCATTCGCTTTAGCCGTTTCTATGATGCTGTACAAAATTGCACTCGCCTCAGCGCCGCGATGGTTGTGATTGAATAGCCAGTTTTTACGCCCTATCACAAACGGTTTTACTGCCCGCTCTGCACGGTTGTTGTCGATATTGAGGCGACTGTCTTGCGTGTAACAACTCAGCTTTGACCATTGATTGAGGCTGTAATGGATGGCTTTGCCTAGCGGACTTTCCTTTGATACTTGCAGCACTGATTTATCCAACCATTGCCTAAATAACCCCAGCTGAGCACGTGAGTGGGTGCGCCTAAAATACAATCGCTCTTCCAGGCTCAGTGCTTGTATTTGGGTTTCAATACGGTACAGCTTGGCTATCATGCTCAGCGCCATATCCGCTTTACTGATTTTGCCTACTTTGGGCTTGCCTTGTGCTATTAGCGCTTCTTTGAATTTACGCCGCGCATGAGCCCAACAACCGACCAGTTTATTGTTTGCCTGCTGATAAGCCGCGTAACCATCGACTTGTAAATAACCATTAAATACCGTTTGCTCAGTGGCAAGAAAACGGCTCACGCAGGTGCCCGCGCGGCTACCGTCTTGATAGTCGTACAGTACTATATTGCGCAAACCTTGATATCGAGGCTCAGTGCTTGGTTTATCCGCGCCAGCGCAATACACCCACATGTAGGATTTCACCCGCTCATCGTTAATCACTTTGAGCGTGGTCTCATCGGCGTGGATGACATCTTGTGTTAATAAATGGTGGTGGAGTAAATCATATAAGGGCTTGAACAGCGCTGCAGATTTCATCATCCAATCCGCCATGGTTTGCCGGCTTAAGGCGATACCATGTTGCTTGAACAGTGTTTCTTGCCGGTAAAGGGGTAATGCGTACTGATATTTACTGGTAATGAGCTGGCTTAACAAGCTTGGCGTCGCCACGCTTTTAGGGATAGGACTGACTGGCACGGGCGCTTGTTTGATATTGGCCTGGGTTCCTTTAGTCTCACAATGCTTGCAGCTGTATTTTAATCTAACGTGCTCAATCACACTGATTTGCGCCGGAATAAACTTCAGCTTCTCACTACTGTCTTGGCCCATTAACGCCAGCTCATGACCACAGCACTCACACTGCTTATCTTCATCACTAATATCATGGATAATCACTTCACGTGGCAGGTCTTTAGGCAGTAATTTACGCTTGGCGCGCTGTTTAGGTGACACTGGCGCGTCAGCATCTGCTGTTAATTCAACAGGCTCATCAACCGTCACTTCTGCTTCGTTAAACAACTCACCTTGATAGTCATGGCTTTCACTGCTGGCGCCAAAACGTTGTTGCTGTGCGAGGCGGAATTGTTCAAGCAAACGCTGCACAGAGTGTTTAAGTTCGGCGATTTCAGCGTCTTTCAACTCGATAACATTATCTTTAGCCGCCAGCGTCTCAAGCAATAATTGCTTAAGTAAATCAACGTCGTTGGGTAAGTTATCAGGGCTTAATTTCATGGTGTTATTATATCAAATATCCCATTAAATAAGGCTAAAGCAGTGATCTAATTATCGAAAACAGCCTTCGCAATGGCGATCAATTAACTGTAATTCAAGCCGTTCACATGCTGATGACCCAATACATCAAAGCCAGATAACAGCCAATGAAACTGTTGCTCAGATAAACTCAGGCACTCATCAATACTTTTCGTCGGCCACTTAAACTTATCCTGCTCGAGGCGTTTGTACCAAAGTGCAAAGCCGGTGTTATCCCAGTAGAGGATTTTTAATTTATCACGGCCTTTATTACAAAAGACAAACACACTGCCGTCGCTGGCCTGTAAGGATAATTGCTGCTCAACGATAACAGCTAAGCCATTTATCGATTTACGAAAATCCACCGGTGCACGGTGCAGATAAACACACGGAAGCTCACGAAACATCAACATGCTTGTAGGCCTTTTATAATCTCCAGCAGGTATCGTGCAGGCAAGGTGCTGGGGAAAGTCCATAAACCGGTTTGATGCTGAAAATGGATAGCCTGCCCTGAAGCGGAAGGTTGAGCTTGGGTTGTCATCGCTGTCGGCGATGTCACGGTAGCCTTAACAAACGGCGCTATCTGTTGGGTGCCCGTTTTAGCCATGTCCGCTTTGCGGGCGTAAAACCCACTAAGACTAAGCTTGTGCACACGACAAAAATTTGAAATCGTTAAGCCGCTAGCGGATTGCTGTTGTATCAAAGCAGCCCAATCTTGATGTGAACGTGTAGCCATGTTAACTCCTGATGTCATTATCAGTCGTTAAGATAAAGGCTAGATGAGTGCAGTTGAAGACGTACTTGCCCGGACGCATACACTCAACTTTCGATTAATCTAACCCTAAAAATCCGCCAGTTTGATGGGCCCACAGTTGTGCGTATATCCCTTTGGCATTAATCAGTTCTTGATGAGTACCTTGTTCAACAACACAGCCTTTATCTAATACAATGAGTCTATCCATAGCTGCAATCGTTGAAAGTCGATGTGCTATCGCAATCACTGTTTTACCTTCCATCAATTCATACAACGACTCTTGAATCGCTGCTTCGACTTCAGAATCTAATGCTGAAGTGGCTTCATCAAGCAATAGAATTGGCGCATTCTTAAGTAATACTCTTGCAATGGCGATCCGTTGACGTTGTCCACCAGACAGCTTAACGCCGCGCTCACCCACTTGGGCATCAAGCCCTTTGTTACCAAAGGGATCCGTTAAATTGTCAATAAACTCTGCAGCTTGTGCTTGAGTTATCGCCGCTATTAATTTTTCATCACTGGCATGTGGATCACCGTACAGAATGTTTTCACGGATCGAACGATGTAATAACGACGTATCCTGAGTCACCATACCAATATTTGCCCGTAATGAGTCTTGGGTTATATCCGTTATAGGTTGATCATCAATCAATATTTGGCCTTTTTCAACATCATGAAAACGCATCAATAAGTTGACTAAGGTCGATTTTCCTGCACCAGAACGTCCTACAAGACCGACTTTCTCGCCCGCTTTAATATTCAGATTTAGTTGCTCAATGACGCCGGTTTTTTCACCATAATGAAAGCAAACCTGATTGAAGTCGATTTTACCGTGGTCAACAACAATGTCTTTTGCATCGATTTTATCTTGGATAGCAATGGGTTTTGATAAGGTATTCATACCATCGGTAACGGTACCAATATTTTCAAATAGCGAACTGATTTCCCACATAATCCATTGTGACATTCCATTCAAGCGTAACGCTAAACTCACCGCAATCGCAATGGCACCAACCGTAATCGCATTGTCTGCCCATAACCAAATAGATACAGCCGCAATGGTGAACGCTAATATGTAATTAATGATTTGTACTAAAACATTAATGATCGTTACCAGACGCATTTGGCCATAAACGGTTTTTAAGAAACGCGTCATACTATCTTGGGCGTAGTCAGCTTCTTGAGTCGTATGCGAGAACAGCTTTACGGTTGATATGTTGGTATAACTATCGACAATACGGCCGGTCATTGTTGAACGAGCATCGGCTTGTTCTGTCGATATTGCTTTCAGCTTTGGAACGAGTTTCCATTGAATCAACACGTAAGCCGCTAACCAAACGAGCATGGGTAACATTAAACGAACGTCAGCAGTGGCAATCATGACCAACATCGAGGTGAAATACACCAAAATGTACATCAGTACATCCAGTAGTTTCATGACCGTTTCACGTACAGCAAGCGAAGTTTGCATTACCTTTGTGGCGATTCGTCCTGCAAAATCATCTTGATAAAATGAAATACTCTGCTTGAGTAAATAGCGATGTGCTTGCCAACGAATAGCCATGGGGTAGTTACCCAAAAGCGTTTGGTGCACGATAGAAGCATGCAACCAGACAACCAGAGGGATGACGACTAAGACAATTACTGACATGGTAATTAACGTTGTACTTTCATCTTGCCACAATGTTTGCGGATTTTTGGTGACTAACCAATCTACCAGTTGCCCCATAAAACCAAACAGTGACACTTCCAACATTGCCATTATGGCTGTCAGTACTGACATGATAATTAAAGGTAAACCAAACCCGCGGGTATAATGACGACAAAATGCGTACAGGGTATTGGGTGGCTGAGTTGGTTCTTCTTGTGGCAATGCTTGGGTCAATGATTCAAAAAATTTAAACATCTAATGCTCTAACTTAATGGTGAAAATTCTGCTGACTAGGATAACGCAAAAAGACCAAATGTAATGGGTTAAATTGTTACCATATACGAAACGATTGAGTTCCGTTTTCCGCTAGTCGTGGTTGTTGTATTTCGGTAAAGTATTTTCTTAGATACGCTATGAGTAGAAAATGGTTCAGTTTTCCATTGAGTGATATAAGGCTAAATAGACAAATGGTCCAGATTAACAGTGATTGTTATATTGCAGCACAGATCTGCCAGCAAGCAAGGCTTAGTCGTGATACTCGCTTTGATGGTCAATTTTTTACCGGAGTTATCACTACTGGCATTTATTGCCGATCAATTTGTCCCGCTCCTGCACCCTATGAAAAAAATGTCCGTTACTTTGATTCTGCGATAAAAGCGGCTAATGCTGGACTTAGGCCTTGTCTGCGATGCCGGCCCGATAGTGCGCCAAGTTCATTTGCGTGGTTAGGTACTCAAACAACGTTAATGCGTGCTATCACGTTAATCGAACAAGGCTTTTTAAATGGTGAAGATGCAGGAACGATCGTCAAGTTGGCTAATAAATTAGGTATTACCAGTCGATATTTAAATAAACTCTTTAACCAAGGTTTGGGGACTTCACCTAAACGTTTTGCGTTATATCAGCAGTTGATGTTTGCTAAGCAGCTATTACACCAAACTCAATTATCAATGACAGACATCGCCATGGCCGCTGGTTTTAATAGCATCAGGCGCTTTAATGAAATTTTTAAACAAGAACTACTATTAACACCGAGTGATTTACGCCGAAAGAGCCGACGTTCAACTGATGAAACTCATCCTTATAAAAAAAACCAAGTGAGTATTAACATTAAACCAATAACATTAGCACTATCTTATCGGCCACCCCTAAATTGGGCGAAGATGTTGGCTTTTTATGCCTTTCGTCAAGTTGATAATATGGAGGTCATTGATGATATTTCGGGACGTTATGGCCGAACCTTCTCATTTAATGGTGTAGAAGGCTTTTTTTACATTTTACTGAATGCCGATAAACCTCAACTTGATGTGAGTATTTACTTAGCCGATGCCAATGATATTAAATCCTTGCATTATATTACTCTGCAATTACGGCGTATGTTTGATTTAGATGCTGACATGGCGGTAATCCAGCAGGCATTATCTCCTATTATAGAATTAGGCGCCAAAATTGATAGTGGTTTGCGTATTCCCGCGGCAGGTAGTGTATTTGAGGCCGCTTGCCGTGCCGTATTAGGGCAACAAGTGAGTGTGGTGCAAGCCACTAAACTATTAAATTTATTGGTTGAATCTTATGGTGAAACACTGTTCATCGATGGTAAGGCTTGGCGGTTATTTCCGACGGCACAAGCTATTGCTAGCGCTTCATTAGATGAACTTAACATGCCAGGTGCTCGAAAATTAGCATTAAATGCCTTGGGGCAATTTGTACATCAGCATGCTGACTCAACACCTGACGATTGGTTGTCCGTAAAAGGTATCGGCCCATGGACTGTTGCTTATGCAAATATGCGAGGTTTGAGTGATCCTGATGTGTTTTTGAGTTCTGATTTAGTCATCAAAAATCGTCTTCATGCGTTATATGAGCAATCGGGTAAGCCCATTGAAAACCCTAAATCGTACTTAAGCATTGCTGCCGACATTGCAAAACAAGCATCACCTTGGGGCAGTTACTTAACCTTCCAGCTTTGGGATAATGATCCTGTCGCTGCAAAAAACGGATAATATTATGACCCATTTTACTTCGCCGAAGTGTCATGCTTTAGTCACAAGTCCTGTTGGTTTACTCTCGCTTAAAGCATCTGAGTATGGATTAACCCATCTACAGGTTGAAGATCTTGCCCAAACGAGCTTGCTCGTAGAGATTCAAACTCAGTTTATACTCCAACAAAGCAATACTGAGACTACTCAAGATTTATTGATACAAGCCCAACAACACATTGATACAACCGTCATTCAATTAACAGAGTACTTCGCTAATCAAAGGCAGCATTTCAGTGTTCCACTAGCGCCTAAAGGTACCGTGTTTCAACATGAGGTTTGGCATGCTCTGAGTCAATTAACATTCGGCCACCGCTGCAGTTACAGTGATATCGCTAATACTATTGGGCGACCTAAAGCTGTCAGAGCGGTCGGGGCTGCAAATGGTGCAAACCCAATAGCCATTATCGTTCCTTGTCATCGGGTGATAGGCAAAGGCGGTAAGTTAACCGGTTATGCTTATGGGCTCGATATGAAGCAGTGGCTACTAGACTTAGAAGGGATTGAAGAAATTAACTAATTTATCTGACTGCTGTGCCAAAGTACGTTAAAATGTGCGATTGATATCCATTATTTTGAGCGCATTTGATACATGACCCAAGCTTCTTTAGCTACGACTTTCGCTGAATTTGGCCTGCATACTCCATTGTTGGCCAGATTAGCTGAGCTTAAATACCTGCAGCCTACACCAATCCAAGCAGAAACCATTCCTAGCACACTAACCGGTAAAGACTTACTGGCAGGTGCCAATACCGGCTCAGGTAAAACAGCGGCTTTTGCATTGCCGATTTTACATCAATTGGTGAGTCGTCGGGCAACAACATCTGCCAAAGGTAATTTTGTCAGTGCGTTAGTCTTGGTTCCAACGCGAGAACTCGCTAAGCAAGTTGCCGACAGCTTTAAATCCTATGCGGTTCATTTAAATGGCGACATTAAAGTGGTTGCTGCATTTGGCGGTGTATCTGTTAATACTCAGATGTTAGCATTGCGTGGTGGTGCCGATGTGGTGGTCGCGACGCCAGGTCGTTTACTCGATTTAGTATCGTCAAATGCACTAAAGTTGTCCCAAGTGACAACGTTAGTACTTGATGAAGCTGACCGAATGTTAAGCCTTGGTTTTACTGAAGAATTGACTCAAGTACTCAATTTACTTCCTAAGCAAAAACAAACGTTATTGTTTTCAGCTACTTTTCCAGATGAAGTACGCCAACTAACGCAAGCGCTGCTCGTTAATCCGCTTGAGATACAATTACAAAGCGCTGAAGCGAGTACATTAGTACAACGGGTAATGACGGTTAATCGTGAAAAAAAGACCGCATTACTTGCGCACTTGCTACAACAACATCAATGGCGCCAAGTATTGATTTTTGTTAATGCCAAAAATAGTTGCAATCATTTAGCTCAAAAACTGGCTAAACGTGGTATCACTGCAGAGGTGTTTCACGGTGATAAAGCCCAAGGCGCGAGAAGTCGTGTATTGGAAGGTTTTAAGGCTGGAGATATTCAAGTGCTCATAGCGACTGACATTGCTGCTCGTGGCCTTGATATTGAAAAATTACCAGTGGTAATAAATTTTGACTTACCGCGCAGTCCAGCAGATTATATGCATCGAATTGGTCGCAGCGGACGTGCGGGAGAGGTCGGTTTAGCGTTGACCTTGATGTCGCATGATGAGTATCATCACTTCTCTGTTATCGAGAAAAAGAATCAAATTCGCCTTGAACGTGAACAAGTTAACGGATTTGAGGCTGATGATGTAGTGCCTGAAAGCGTACTGGAACAACCTAAGCCAATGGCGAAGCCAGAAGGTAGCGGTAAGAAAAAACGTAAAAAGTTGTCCTCAGTTAATGTTGATATTTGGGCTAAAAAACCAGATTAGTAGTAGGTAATATGAAACATATTTTTTGGTTAGTTGATGGACAAGTTGCAGGCCGTAGCGGTCCAAACAAAGATGCGTGGGACTTAGCTGAGTTAAAGCAAGCCGGTTTCGGTGCAATTGCATCCTTAAATAATGGTGAAGGTTGCGATATCGACGCTATGGCTGAATTAGGTCTTCGTCATAAAGTATTTAATTTACCTGATAATATTCCACCTAAGCCGCATGATTTAGCTATTTGTGCTGAAATACTCCCCCAGGTATTAACATTTATTCGTGAATGTGAAACTGATCAGTTACCAGTGTTACTCCATTGTCGCTCTGGGATCAATCGTACAGAAATGGTGATGGCTTATTATATGATGGAGAACGGTGCAGCGCCTTTGCATGCGGTTAGTCAAGTTCGTAATGCCAGTGGCTTAGCGTTCGATGCTGAGGGGTGGGATCAATTTGTTTATGATGTGCTTTACGAGCTGCAATCTGCTTCGAACTGATTAATGTCAATTTAAAGCATCATAATAATGAGGGAAACAACGATAATTAAATCAGTGGCTGATTTAATTATCGTTGTTTCCCTTTGTTGTTTTTATTAGGCAATATTCGGTGCTAACTTGCACTTTGTTCTAGCTTATATGTGTATATAGCCGATTAAGTTTTTTCCCGGCTTTGATAAATTACATAAGAAGGTTCACAACAATTCAATCGTTGAACTTTTTTGCACGACATATCGACAACTTGTTGCGGAAATAGTACTAATGTAGTTTGCTATTTCTGGTTATCAACCAAAGTCTCCGCCTCAAATACTCATTATTTATAGAACCGTAATTGTATCGTAATGATTTATCGAGTTGGCTATTATCGGATGAATAGCTAATTTTGTGATTTGTAATGATCTTTGCAGATAAAATAGGCCACTTAAGCTAGTCTAAAGACTGACGATAAATGCTATAGTGAAGTAGATTTCAGTCTTCAGATGAAGGGGTAATGATGAGTCCGAAAATGAGCAAAGCGAATCAATCGCAGGGTTTATTGCTTTTTAAATTAAATCAAACACAAGTGTTTGCTTTAGGTACTTTAAAAATTCGTGAACTCGTGCCGTTTACTCCTTTAACTAAAATCCCACACTCTCACTCGGCTATTCTTGGTGCAGCAACCATTCGGGGTATGACTATTCCGATTATCGATATGGCTGCAGGTATTGGCTATAGACCCGTTACCGAAGCAGAGCTTAAAGATAGCTATATCATCATTACTGATTGTCAGCGAATGGTGATAGGTTTTCTTGTGCGCTCAATCGATAAAATCATTGAATGTAATTGGCGTAATATCGAAGCACCTTCAGGTAACTTAGGCAAAAATGCCTTTTTAACAGGTGTAACCCGTTTTAATGATCAGCTCGTTCAGTTATTAGATGTCGAGTTATTACTGTCGAAAATATTTCCGGATGATCCGATTAATAATCGAGCGATATTAACCGATGTACAACGTGAGAAATTAACACCGTTACGTATTTTACTGGTGGATGACTCAAAAGTTGCCCGTAAACAATTATCTGATGCATTAGACTCTATTAACATTGCTTATCAGGTGACGGCAGATGGTCGCGACGCTCTGCAGATGATGCAACAAGCCGCGGAAGAACGAAAGCCTATTGATTTACTGGTGAGTGATATTGAAATGCCAGGACTTGATGGATACGAATTAGCCTTTGAGGTTAAAAATAATCCAGCAATTGAACATGCGTACATTATTTTACATACGTCATTATCCAGCGAAATCAGTGTCAGCCAAGCCAAACAAGTCGGAGCCAATGAGGCGTTAACTAAGTTTGATGCTAAAGAGTTGATTGAAGCGATGCTTAGAGGTGCTCAAGCATTGCAGCCTGCTGGATGATTGTCATTGTTTTATTTTTGGTATTTTCAGCCTGTAACATGGTTAACAATTTAACAGCAAGTAACCTGTAACCGTCAAATTAGTGCTTTCTTTATGACCGATGATTGAATTTTTTTACTCATTTGGTATCAACACTAGACTTATTACATGGCATCCTGATATATAGCTACAAGGCTTTTATAGTGTTCAGTATATTCGCTGGGCACAAGGTAATGCTTAACTTTAATGAGGGAGTGCTATCCCTGAAAACGGATTGATTGAAGTGTGCTAATTGAGTGTGGTGAGTTAATCTCCCTCAATGAGTAAGAGAGTAGGGTGTTTTCAGTAATAGCATTGATATTATCGAGATGTCATGAGTATCGTAACCTAAGTATTATATCGCTGTAAGTTGCAAGGTGATGAATACGTGGATACGACGAGTATTATGATGTTTCCTTTTCTAAAGATAAGCAAAACCTTGATCATAAAAAGTCATAAATATAATAATCATAGGTTAAGCAATGAATCAAAAAACATCACTGTTAGCTCGTATCGCTAACGGTAGCCTCGTGCTACAAATCATCAGCGGAATCATTTTGGGCGTGATTCTGGCAAGTATTTCAACCACAGGTGCCAATAATGTGGCTTTTTTGGGCTCACTTTTTGTGGGTGCTTTAAAAGCCATTGCGCCAATACTGGTTTTTGTTTTGGTTGCATCATCGATTGCCAATCAAAAGAAAAATAGTCAAACCAATATGCGTCCTATCATTGGGCTATATCTTTTCGGAACGTTTGCAGCGGCATTAACAGCAGTATTATTCAGTTTTGCTTTTCCAACGACTTTACTACTTACTGCCGGGATAGAGGGCTCAAATCCTCCTCAGGGGATTAGCGAAGTAATCAATACCTTATTGTTCAAAATTGTTGATAATCCGGTGAACGCATTATTAACGGGCAATTACATCGGTATTTTGGTGTGGGGGGCAGGTCTTGGGATAACCATGCATCATGCCAGTGACAGTACTAAGCAAATGCTCTCTGATGTCAGTGATGCGGTGTCAAATATAGTCCGCTTTGTAATTCGTTTAGCACCAATTGGTATTTTTGGTTTAGTTGCGGCTACATTTGCTGAAACAGGTTTCGACGCTCTTGCGGGTTACGGCCAATTATTGATGGTACTTGTGGGATCCATGTTATTCATTGCTTTGGTGATTAACCCTATTATCGTTTATGTCAAAATTAAACGTAACCCATATCCATTAGTATTTAAATGTTTACGTGAAAGTGGTGTAACAGCCTTTTTCACCCGTTCAAGTGCGGCCAATATTCCGGTCAACATGGCATTGTGTGAAGAGCTAAAATTGCATAAAGACACCTATTCTGTGTCTATTCCATTAGGTGCCACCATTAATATGGGCGGTGCTGCGATTACCATTACGGTATTAACATTAGCAGCAGCTCATACTTTGGGTATTCAAGTGGACTTTATGACAGCTCTGTTATTGAGCGTGATAGCGTCCGTTTCTGCTTGTGGTGCTTCAGGTGTTGCCGGTGGTTCACTATTATTAATCCCATTAGCGTGTAGTTTGTTTGGCATTTCTAATGATGTTGCTATGCAAGTTGTGGCTGTTGGTTTTATTATTGGTGTGATTCAAGACTCAGCTGAAACTGCATTAAATAGCTCTACAGATGTGATCTTTACTGCTGCAGCATGTGAAGCTGCTGAAGCGAAAGAGACAGCTCAAGCGCGTTAATATCGTGAAAAAGTCCTTATTGATAAATGCCGACGCGATAGCGTCGGCATTTTTTTGTTTGAATGGCCAAGGTAACCTGATGTGAAGATAATTAACGCCTCTCAAACAGTTCCTTGTCTTGATACCTGCGTTATTCTTTACACAAGAAGACTTGCAATAGGCTAGATATTGACGCGTCGATTCGTCTTGTTACTAGGGGCTGTTGATCTTTCACATTGGCAGCCAAATTATAGAGCAAGCTAGAGCCAGCAGGCTTTCAAAATTAATTTTCAATTTATCATAGCGGGTAGCTATCGCTCTAAAATGCTTGAGCCGAGCAAAAGCATTTTCAACTAAATGCCGATATTTGTATAAACACCAATCGATATCGCCATTTCCTTGCTTCGAATTTTGTCTTCTAGGGATCACTGGCTTTGAACCACATTCACGCACTTTATCTCTAATCGCTTCACTGTCGTAGCCTTTGTCTGCAATAATAAAATGACTTTGTGGCAATAATTCAATAAGGGCATTAGCTGCTTTGCTATCATGAACTTCTCCACCTGTAACAATGAATTCTATCGGTAAACCATAGCTATCTACCGCGAGATGGATTTTGCTTGTATTACCACCACGACTTAACCCAATTGCTTGATTTTCATCAGATGATGCACCTGAACTGTGTTGATGGGCTTTTACATAACTTCCATCAATAAATTCCCATTCAGTATCACTATTAGTCGATAATGTTTTGAACAGCCTAAGTAAAATACCTTTTCTTGACCACAGTAAAAATCGACGGTAAATGGTATTCCATAAGCCAAAATATTCAGGTAAATCTCGCCAAGGGCAGCCAACACGCAATCGGTAAAGGATACCTTCCATCGTAAATCGATGCTCTTGCTTGTTATAAACTCTATCATCAAGCAGAATAGCTTTTAGCTTCGACCACATCTCATCAGTGAGCATTAATCGGGGCATGGTAATCTCGTTGTATTTGTTTTTGGCGAAGTGAATTATACGAGATTACCTTCTTCGCACAAAATTCAAACAAAGATCAACAGCCCCTAAGACAAATAATAATATTGATAGTGATTAATCGCTAAGCTTTTAATCCTTCTGACTACATTCTCATCTCTTATCCCAAGCTTTGGTTAAGATATTAAAATGGATGCTGACTAAAAAACGTCATCTCGATTTGGCTATAAGGATGGGTAATTGTGAGCGATTGCGCATGCAGGTTTAACCGTTTACTGGCACTAATTGTTTCGGTATCGCCATAAAACTCATCGCCTAAAATGGCATGGCCAAGCGCCAACATATGAACCCTAAGCTGATGAGTGCGACCCGTGTGGGGTTTAAGTTCCATCAGGGTTGACTGCGTCCTATGTTCAAGTACCTGGAAGTAGGTTAACGCAGCTTTGCCTGAATCTGTAAGCATTTGGAATGGTGGTGAATCTGGATTAGGTCCTAGCGCAAAGTTCACTTTACCTTGTTGTTCACCCACGTGGCCAATCACTTCAGCAATGTACACTTTTTTGGCCTGGCGATTTTGAAACTGAATTTTTAAATGTGATTCCGCTTTTTTAGTACGAGCAAAAATCATGATCCCAGAAGTATCACAATCTAAACGATGGATCAAAATCGCTTCAGGATAGCATCGTTGCAAACGGGTTATGGCCGTATCGTGTGTGTCAGGTGAACGCCCTGGATTTGATAATAGGCCTGAAGGCTTATTGATGACGATAATGTCACGGTCTTTATAGCGTATGTCCAACCACGGAATTGAGGGTGGTTGATAAGTAAAGATGTGCATTATAAATTGTCTCTCTAATTGTGTCTGATTCAGGTATTGATGTGGCGAAATGTTAATCTCGCGAGTACTCATGTTGCGGATACTAACAAAGTTTTACTGATAACCAAAAACCAATTATTCGACTGGATAATGCTGTTTGGTTATGGCTGCTTTACCAGGTCGCTAACCATAACCGCAATGACATTCCCCAACTGCTTGTTACGCCAGAGGTAACAAAGCGAATATTGTTTTCAGTATCAACGATATAAATAGCAGGCAATGCCATGGCGCCCCATTGTTGGCTTAATTGCATTGTTTGATGCTGATTGATGACATCAAAATGATAATGATGATGTTGCATAAAGGTGCTGATGTCGTCGTCAGAACCTGAAGCTACTGCAATGGAAACAACCTGATAATCTGGATTAAGATTAACCGAATTCACCATAGGAGAGGTCACTTTACACACCGGACACCAAGTGCCCCAAAAATAGACCAAGGTGGGTTTATTTTGGGTACTGTTCTCTCTGATATGCTGCTGGGCGTCAATTGATGCTGAAGTAAATAATGATATTGGTTTATTGGCGATAGTATATGCGTTAATTGGCATCGCTATGCCTGTTCGCATATCTCGCTGTAGATAACTCGCGATAGCGAACAACACCACCGCAATAACGATTATATCGCGTAGACTCGTTAGCCAAAACAGTTTGGTTTTGAGTGTGTATTTTAGATTAAGTAACCATGACGGCATACGAGATTAATTCCTATAAATACCCTGTACTAAGGTAAATATGCTGCCGGAGTCTTACGACTATAAAGCCTGCTATAGGCCATTAACTGTGGATAAAAGGTTCTAAATGCAATCTCGATATCAATATAAATCTTATCGATATCTTTAATGGCATGGTCAAAAAGTTCTGGTTTTGATAAACGACGACTGACGCCTTTAATCGCTTGATCTAATCCTTGCCTTGTTTGGTAACTACTAAGCCAATCTTGCTGGATAATTTGTGGCGCAATGGCCTGTAACGTCGGAGGTAGTTCAAGTGTAGTACTAAGCTGGTGGTATGCTTTTTGGCAAAATTCATCTAATGGCTGATGATGATACTCTTCCCAATAAAATGCTAAGTAATGATCAAATACTAAGTCTACTAATATCGGTGCAACACGACGTGAGGTTTTAGGAAACAGCTTGAGCAGGTCGATAATAATTTCATGACTATCAGTAATTTGGTCTATTTGTCGATGAAGCCATATCCCTTGTTGCAGATGTTTTGGATGTTGCTCTATGTTACCTTTCGCGAAATCACCCGACAAATTAGCTACTAGGTGAGTATCGCTGATGTCGGCTAAATGTAAGTGAGCTAAAAAGTTCATAAATTGTACTTCTAATTTTATTATTTTACAGTATGATACAAGCCGTTTGTAACAAAGCTTTACAAAGTGGCGAGTGAGTGGTGTTAATCATAACGTTTTATAGATAAATGTCATGGAGTATTGAGCTTCGTATCATTGTGATGCGTATATGTAACTGCTTTTTAAAGGTTATAGGATTAATTTAGGGATCAAGGATGATGAAAGACTGGATTAAAAAGTTATTGGGTAAGCCAGCTGCACCAAAAAGAAATAAAGTACACATCGACATGCGTTATGAAGAACATTCATATAAATCGGACCAAACCTTTGACTCTGCCAAGTCAGATACTATTGAACTGGACGATATCGACACCGAGTCGATAGAACAAAAGCCGACAAAATAATCACCAAACTTGATCTTAACCCGCAGTCGCCATAGACTAGCGGCCGTTTTTACTGTTGAGATCATACTATGCGTGTTGCAGATTTTTCATTCGACCTACCTGATGAGCTGATTGCTCGCTATCCGACAGCACAACGCAATGCTTCGCGTTTACTCACATTAAGTGGCGAAAACGGTGAGCTTGCCGACAAAAAGTTTACTGATTTATTCAATCTGGTCAATCCTGGAGACTTGATGGTGTTTAATAATACCCGAGTCATACCTGCGCGTTTATTTGGTCAAAAGTCGACTGGCGGTAAGCTTGAGATTCTCGTTGAACGTATGCTCGACGATAAACGTATTCTAGCCCATGTTCGCAGTTCAAAATCGCCTAAAGTGGATACGATTATCGACTTAGACGGCGGCTACCAAATGAAAATGTTGGTTCGTCACGATGCTTTGTTTGAGCTTGAGTTACTGTCCGATAAAACCATATTAGAAGTCCTTGAAGACGTTGGCCATATGCCACTGCCTCCTTACATTGATCGTCCAGATGAAGATGCTGATAAAGAACGTTATCAAACAGTGTACAACCAAACGCCAGGCGCAGTAGCAGCACCTACAGCAGGCTTACACTTTGATGATGCCATGCTAGCCGATTTAAAAGCCAAAGGGGTTAATATTGCCTTTGTGACTTTGCATGTCGGTGCCGGTACATTCCAGCCTGTACGAGTAGATAATGTGCTTGAGCACAAGATGCATTCAGAATGGGCTAATGTGCCACAAGAGGTTGTTGACCTAATTGCGCTTACTAAAGCGGCTGGAAATCGTGTTGTTGCCGTCGGCACAACCTCAGTTCGTTCATTAGAAAGCGCAGCACGCGCGAGTGGAGAAGGTCCGCTTGAAGCCTTTAGTGGTGATACCGATATCTTTATTTACCCAGGTTTTCAATTTAAAGTTGTTGATGCCATGGTCACTAATTTTCATTTACCAGAATCAACATTAATCATGCTGTTGAGTGCTTTTGCAGGTTATGAAGCGGTCATGAATGCTTATCAACATGCGATTACGCAAAAATATCGCTTTTTTAGCTATGGCGATGCGATGTTTGTGACGAAAAAAGCCCCGTAGGCAATGAATTTGATTTAAAATACTCGCCCACAATAGTGGGCGTTTTTTTGATTTAATGTGTCAGTAACCTTGAAGCATTAAAATTTGCCCTCATTACTATAGAAACTAAACGAGTCAGACTGTTTATCTGGCAAGGTGATTTATGAAATTTGAATTAGATACAACTGATGGTCGTGCACGTCGCGGACGTCTTATTTTTGATCGCGGTACTGTAGAAACACCAGCATTTATGCCTGTTGGAACTTACGGTACGGTAAAAGGTATGACGCCTGAAGAAGTGCGCGCTACTGGAGCCGACATTTTATTGGGCAACACCTTCCATTTATGGTTACGTCCTGGCGAAGAGATCATGCGTAAACACGGTGATTTGCACGATTTTATGAATTGGCAACGCCCTATTCTAACGGACTCGGGTGGATTCCAAGTGTTTAGTTTAGGTGACATTCGTAAAATTACTGAAGAGGGTGTGCATTTCCGTTCACCGATCAATGGTGAAAAGATTTTCTTAGACCCAGAAAAATCAATGCAAATTCAGGATTCTTTAGGATCTGACGTGGTGATGATTTTTGATGAATGTACACCGTATCCAGCGACACATGACGAAGCACGTAAGTCGATGCAAATGTCACTGCGTTGGGCTAAGCGCTCACGTGATGAGTTTGACCGTTTAGAAAACCCCAACTCTTTGTTTGGCATTATTCAAGGTGGCGTATTTGAAGATTTACGTGACGAGAGCGTAAAGGGTCTTTTAGACATAGGTTTTGATGGTTATGCCGTAGGTGGTTTAGCTGTTGGCGAGCCTAAAGCAGACATGCACCGTATTTTAGAGCATGTTTGTCCGCAAATTCCTGCTGACAAGCCGCGCTATTTAATGGGCGTAGGCAAACCTGAAGATTTAGTCGAAGGTGTTCGTCGTGGTGTGGATATGTTTGACTGTGTAATGCCAACACGTAATGCCCGTAATGGCCATTTATTTACCAGTGAAGGTGTGATTAAAATTCGTAATGCACGTCACCGTGATGACACAGCAACATTAGATCCTAAGTGTGATTGTTACACTTGTAAAAACTATTCACGTGCTTATTTATACCATTTAGATCGTTGTAATGAAATTCTAGGTGCGCGTTTAAACACCATCCATAATTTACGTTATTACCAAATGTTGATGGAAGGTTTGCGCGGCGCAATTGAGACAGGTACATTAGACGCCTTTGTTAAGGAGTTCTATACCAGTTTTGGTCGTGAAGTACCTGAGTTAATCGTTTAATTTTAGCTAATAAGAAGAGAGAACTATGTTTATTTCAAATGCATATGCAAGCCCAATCAGTGGTGTAGCCGGTGGCGAAACCATGCAGTTAATTTTCATGCTAGTCATGTTTGGATTAATCTTTTACTTCATGATTTTCCGTCCACAGTCAAAGCGTGTAAAAGAGCACAAAAACCTAATGGCGTCGATTTCAAAAGGTGATGAAGTGTTAACCAGTGGTGGCATTCTCGGTAAAGTGACCAAAATCGGTGAAGAAAGTGATTATGTGTTATTAGCGATTAATGATAACAACCAAATCACGATTAAAAAGGATTACATCGCAGCGGTATTGCCTAAAGGTTCTATCCAGTCGTTATAAAGCCAAGAGGGCTATGGTGTGTTAAATAAATACCCAATGTGGAAAAACATCATGGTGATGCTTGTCATCGCCATTGGTAGTTTTTATGCAATACCAAATTTGTTTGGTGAAGATCATGCAGTGCAGATTGTCGCAACTCGCGGCGCAGAAGTGACTGCATCGACACAAACGACTGTGGTTGATTTATTAGATAGTCAGGGTATTGCCGTAAAGCGTGCCGAGCTTGAAAATGGTCAGTTATTGGTCCGAGTGCAAAATCCTGAGCAGCAGTTGGTGGCTAAAGAAGCTATCGCTGAGCTGCTTGGTCAGAAATATACCGTTGCGTTAAACTTAGCTCCGGCAACCCCTGAATGGCTTGAAGCTGTTGGTGGGTCGCCGATGAAATTAGGTTTAGATTTACGTGGTGGTGTTCACTTCTTAATGGAAGTGGATATGGGCGAAGCTATTCGTAAAATGGAAGAAGCTAAGATAGCTGATTTCCGTAGCCAGCTTCGTGAAGAAAAAATTCGTTATGCTGGTATTCGTAAAACCCCTAAAGGAATTGCGATTAAGTTTCGAGATGCTGAAACTGTTGACCAAGCTGAGACTTATTTAAAAACTCGCAGCAATGACATGACCTATACCGACGCGAGTAGCGGTAATGAGTTTATGCTTCTTGCTACCATGAGTGATGCTTACCTTAAGCAAATTAAGGAAGAAGCATTACAGCAAAACATTACCACTATTCGTAACCGTGTTAACGAGTTGGGTGTTGCTGAGCCTGTAGTACAACGTCAAGGCGCTGAGCGCATTATTGTTGAACTGCCTGGTGTACAAGACACTGCTCGTGCAAAAGAAATTTTAGGTGCTACGGCATCGATTGAATTTCGTATGGTTGACGATAAAGCCGACGTAAGTGCAGCAGCAAATGGTCGTGTTCCAGCAGGTGCAGAAGTGTACCAACGCCGTGAAGGCGGGATTGCCGTATTGAAAAAAGAAGTGATGCTAACGGGTGATCATATCACTGGTGCACAACCTACTTTTGATGAATACAGCCGTCCACAGGTAGCGATTAATCTTGACGCGAAAGGCGGCTCGATTTTCTCTAACGTCACCAAAGATAATATCGGTAAACCAATGGCAACATTGTTTATCGAATATAAAGACAGTGGTACACGTAATCCTGATGGCACAGTGAAAATGACTCGTATTGAAGAGGTTATTTCAGTTGCGACGATTCAGGCTCGTTTAGGTCGTAATTTTGTCATTACCGGTCTTGAGCATACTGAAGCACAAAGCCTAGCGTTATTATTACGTGCAGGAGCGTTGATCGCGCCAGTGACCATTGTGGAAGAAAGAACTATTGGCCCAAGCTTAGGTGCTGAAAACATCCAAAACGGTGTTCAAGCGATGATTTGGGGCATGGTTGTTGTTCTTGTATTTATGATGGTTTACTACCGTGCATTTGGTTTTATTGCCAACCTTGCATTGATGGCAAACTTAATTATGGTTGTTGGTGTGATGTCTATGATCCCGGGTGCGGTATTAACCTTGCCAGGTATTGCGGGCATGGTATTAACAGTGGGCATGGCGGTTGACGGTAACGTACTTATTTTTGAACGTATCCGTGAAGAACTTCTTGGCGGTCGCAGCGTACAACAAGCTATCCATGAAGGTTATGGTAATGCTTTTTCAACCATTGCAGATGCTAACATCACCACCTTTATGACAGCGTTAATCTTGTTTGCTGTCGGTACCGGTGCGGTTAAAGGCTTTGCTGTTACCTTAATGATAGGTATCGCGACTTCGATGTTTACAGCCATCGTTGGCACACGCTCAATCGTGAATGCGGTTTGGGGTGGTAAGCGCGTTAAGTCATTGTCTATCTAAGGGAGAAGTTGAATATGTTGCAAATATTTTCAGTAAAGAAAACAGTCGACTTCCTTCGTCATGCACTTCCTATTAGTGTAATGTCGTTGATCTTAGTTATTGCTTCTTTTGTATCGCTAGGCGTACAAGGCATTAACTGGGGCTTAGACTTTACCGGCGGTACGGTTGTTGAAATGGAGTTTTCAGCACCTGTTGACTTGAATGCTTTACGTGCGACCATGACCACAGCTGAAGCTGAAGGTGCGGTAGTACAGAACTTTGGTTCAAGCCGCGATATATTGGTGCGTTTACCGGTAAGAAATGAGTTAAAAAGTGATGTCCAGGTTGCAGCAGTATTAACTGCTGCGCAGTCAATTGATTCAGGCGTGATTCAAAAGCGTGTTGAGTTTGTTGGGCCACAAGTAGGTAAGGAATTAGCGGAGCAGGGGGGCTTAGCCGTTATTGTTGCTTTAATCTGTATTCTTATCTATGTATCATTTCGTTTTGAATGGCGTTTAGCTGCAGGTTCTGTAGCGGCGCTAGCCCATGACGTTATTGTGACCTTAGGGGTATTTTCGGTATTACAGCTTGAGTTTGACTTGACCGTATTGGCAGGTTTATTAACAGTTGTAGGTTACTCACTTAACGATACCATCGTAGTGTATGACCGTATCCGTGAAAACTTCCTTAAAATGCGTAAAGGCACCCCTGTAGAGATTGTGAATACCTCAATCACTCAGACCATGAGTCGTACTGTTATTACTACAGGTACTACATTAATTACCGTTATTGCGCTGTTTTTAAAAGGCGGCACAATGATCCATGGTTTTGCGACTGCATTGCTACTCGGTATTTTTGTTGGTACATACTCATCGATTTACGTGGCAAGTTATTTAGCCATTAAATTGGGTATCAACCGTGAGCATATGTTACCGGTAGAGATTGAGAAAGAAGGTGCTGATCAACCTTCAATGATGCCTTAATAAGTATTATTAATCTTTATCGCTAAAAAGAAACCCCAGCTTGCTGGGGTTTCTTTTTATGGCTAAGTTATGTTCTGTTGTTCTGTTGTTCTGTTAAATGCACTTCACAGGCAGCCATCAAGGTTTTGTGCCATTGAGTTTGTGGGTCGATTATCAGCGCTTCCCACCCATCACTGCCGAGTATATCAACACTGAGAAACATCAGTGAAGTTACCATCATCTTCCCAGATACTCTAAATGTACCGATATTAGTCTCTAAACGAGAAATGGTTATTTTAGTCATGATGCAAAGTGATGAGGTAATCTGCTTGGCCGTTTTCGGTTGAGGTAAACTCACCGTGGCCGATAAATTGATGCAAGTTATCGGTACCCGAGTCAGCTATTACATTGAATTGGCTTTGTGCAACACCTTGCGAAAATACCCCATTATGTTGTAACACTATGGTGCCAGATATTTCTGGCGTGTTTATGGTTAAGTGCTCCATTCCGACAAATACCGCTGCCTCCCCATTTTGATATGACATTACATAGCGAATTTGAGCAGAACCATTGATATCACCAGAATACGTTTGGGTAATTTCGGCAATGGTTTGTTTGCTGTTATTGTCGTGTTCAGCATATGCCGATTCATTCCAAGCGGTGATTTGAAATACACCTTTTAAGACTATTTTTGTCATGTAGAGCCCTGCTTATGATGTTATTAAATGCGAAGAGTTCATATAAAGTTAACATAATCATTGTCTATGACAAATGTCCAATTTATAAACAACACTCGACAGATTTTGGTAGAGGCAGTAGGATGAAACAAATTTGCCAGCAAGAGCAATGCAGTAGGATAACGCATGGAACAACGAAAAGTATTATTAGCCGGTGGTAATTTACTGCAGGCTCACACATGGAAAGGGCTACTGGAAACCAGTGGAATTGAAGTTGATCTTAAAGGTGAAGCACTCATTGGTGGTGTAGGCGGTTTACCGATTGAAATGCAAACGGTAGAATTATGGGTAGCAGACAATCAACTTGTCACTGCGCAAACCTTACTCGATTCACTCGATATTGAACAGCCTCAATGGCAATGTGTCCAATGCCATGAAATAAACGAAGGCAGTTTTGAATTGTGTTGGCAATGTAGTTCGCAAAGAAGTGAAATGCATAACGAATAAACCCGTATGATGGTTTTTTAACGTTGAAAGCCATCTTTCATGACCACATATTATTCAACATAAACGGGGTTTAATCGCGACGTAAATATTAGACGAAAAGTGTCTAAGTCAATTTACGTTTAGTAATAAAGAGCCTAGTTTATAAATATGCGCCCGTTTAGTTGAGCCACTAGGATTGCATATGTGGCTTATTTTGGCGCAATTAGCGCTTATTCATGTAAATGACACCATCATAAACTCCTCGTTATAGTAAATTGCCACTAACTGCAGCAAAATTGCTTTCAAAAATCCAATAGACTCTAATGATTAAACTACTTTTAGGTTTATGACGTATGTAGTGCTAATTTGTCACAAATGAGTGATTTAACTAACTTAAGGAAACGCTATGCAACCCTCTCCAGCATTCGCCAGTTTGGTCGATTCTGTTATGCCACATGTTAACTTGTTAACCATTGAGCAATATCAACAACAAGATCAATGGCAATTAATTGATGTGCGAGAAGATAACGAATGGTTACAAGGGCATTTACCTAATGCAAAACACCTCAGTCGTGGCATTATTGAACGTGATATAGAGCATCGTTTTCCTGATAAAAATACTCCAATATTACTTTATTGTGGCGCCGGCCAGCGTGCAGCATTATCTGCCTATAATTTACAACTTATGGGTTATACGCAAGTCGCCTCAATGGTTGGTGGCTACCGTGCTTGGATACAACATCAATTCCCTATCGTTGAAGACTGAGTAGATTAATGCAATATTTCCCTTTGTTTGTCGATACTCAAGGTTTGAAGGTCTTATTGGTTGGTGCAGGTGAAGTTGCCACACGTAAACTCGATTTGTTGTCTCGTACGGATGCTCATATTCATGTCATAGCGCCGACAGTTGCCAATGATATTGAAAACTATTATACGCAGGGGCGGATCCAGCTGTCTCGTCGTGAAGTATGTGCTGATGATATTGCCAATGTGGATATCATTTACCTTGCTACTGCCGATGAGCAATTGAATATGGATTTTGCGCAGTTGGCCACAGAGCGGGGGATTTGGGTGAATGTGGTCGATAATCCTAAATTTTGTCGATTTATTACGCCTTCGATAGTGGATAGAGGCCGGTTAGTGGTTGCGATAAGTACAGCTGGTGCCGCACCTGTTTTCGCTCGAACCATCCGTTCACGCCTCGAAACTATGCTACCGTCATCATTAGCGCCTTTATTTGATTTTGTTGCCAGCAAGCGCGAGGAAGTACAACATAAATTATTAGCCGGCAAAGATAGACGTTTATTTTGGGAACGTTTTTTTACCACTAACCAAGATAAATTCGATGCATTAACAGAACAACGTTACCTTGAGTCTTTTGAAGACTTTAGTGTTAAAGGTGAGATTCTTTTGTTAACCGAGGATACGCCGGCACATTTACTCCCTATTGCAGCAATGCCGCTATTACAGACATTAGACGTGGTTTACAGTGATAGTGCGCTTGATAGTGAGATTAATGAATTATTAAGGCGAGACGCAAGCAGAGAAGCGGTGCCATTGTTAAGTGATATCACTCATCAATATGAACATGGATCTCGTATGTTGATAGTGTCTTCTGTTGCAAAAGTCGCCCAGTTAAGTGCGCATTTTCCAATGGCTAAACATCTACGCCCTGGCGCTATTTAACCGGATAAGTACGATGTCCTATTATGCCGAGTCTACTTTGTAGTAGACTCGGTTTTTTTATACTTGTTGGAACCTTTTATGGCTGCTAAAGCTACCGTTTTTAAAGTCTCGCTGCAGATTGCAGATATGGACCGTCATTATTATGCCGATCATCAGTTTACCTTAGCCCAACATCCGTCCGAAACCGATACGCGCATGATGGTGCGTTTACTGGCATTTGCCATTAATGCATCCGAAACTTTAGTGTTTAGTAAAGGGTTATGTGTTGATGATGAAGCTGAACTTTGGGATAAAAATCTGAGTGGTGAAATCGATCTTTGGGTTGAGTTTGGTCAAGCTGATGAGAAATGGCTGAGAAAAGCCTGTGGTCGGTCAAAACAGGTTATTCTTTATACTTATGGTGGCCGAAGTGTGCCTATTTGGTGGCAGCAGAACCAGCAAGCGTTTGCTCGCTACGATAATTTAACTGTGATTAATTTTCCAGAAGATGCGGTGAAACAAATGGATGTATTTGTTAATCGAAATATGGCGTTACAAGTTAGTCTTAGCGAAGGGCAAGTGTGGTTGTCGGATGCAAATAATAGCGTGTTAATAGAGCCTGAAACGTTAAAGTAGTGGTATTTACGTGATTTGGGTTGCTATCACATTCGCTATCACATTTTGCTATCATACTTACGATCACAGTAAAGTGAATTTAACCTTAATTTATCAAAAATTAATTAAATTTAATCAAATGGGTCTTGTACTAATAAAATCACAGGCAGATAATCAAATCATGCAGTGAACATCACAATAAATTATAAATCATTAATAAATATGATGTTTCACGTTTCGCGATGGTTGTTGATTAAGGATGTTATTGTGAAGAAATTAGCCCTATACCCAGTAGAAAAAATTGATGAATTAACTTCACCAGAAGCCCATGAAGATATCTCAGTACTATCTTCAGCGTTAAATGTGTTTACTGATTTTAAGAAAGTGACGCCTATGGTGATAGAATCGAGCACGTCGGCGGTTAAGGTCGAGCACTTAATGCAGAAGTCGCATGTACGTCTTAAATTAGTCATAGATGATAAAGATAAGTTTATTGGCCTAATCAGCTTTGAGTCTTTACATAATCAAGAAATATTAAAACGTGTTGCAGCTGGTCATCAGCGTGAGCATTTAAGTGTTGCAGATTTTATGATCCCTAAAGAAGATCTGAAAGCGATTGATTTTGAAGATTTAAGTTATGCTCGTATTGGTGATGTTATTGAGACATTACAGTCAGCAGGACAGCAACATTGTTTAGTGGTTGACCGATCTAATCATGCTATTCGTGGTGTGCTATCTGCTAATGATATTGCTCGTCGATTAAAGCTTGCTGTCGATGTGAGTACACCAAACTCATTTGCATCTATATTTGAAGTGATTGCCAATATTCAGCAGCCTGCCGTGTTGCAAACAACACAACCTCACTATTAGACTTTTAATTATTAGTCTGCTAACTGTTAAAAAGTTAATCCATCAGAAATAAAAATAGCCACATAATGTAGCTATTTTTGTAATCAACGAAATAATATTACTGGAAGCTTAAGCTCCAAGTATCAATATATCCAGTATCTTGTCTCGCATTATCAACTGCTTTTAATGTCCATACACCACTTGATTCGACACCTGCCATATTAGCGGTGTAAGTCTGGGTTAGATTATCGGTACCACCACCAGTGTTGTTATGCAGTACAACCGTTTGGCCTGTTGGGCTAACTAACTGGATTTTTAAATCACCAATATAAGTATGAATAATTCCAATAGACACTGATACCGTTCCTGAATCGCCAGTGCGGCTAACAGTAATAGGGCTAGTGATACCGCTAGTGTTGTTGTCTGGAATCGTATAATTTCCGGTATTGTTGTAGCTTGCTGGACCGCCTGTGTTGCTGCCACCAGTGCTACCTGCGGTGTAGTTAGCCACTAAACTTACACCACTAAATGCACTATAACCTTGTAGCATTACATAATAAGTACCAGATTGAGGCGTCGTAATTGGGCAAGACTCTGCATTACCACCTTTCCATGGACGACAGTCGTAACTGCTGCTGGTAGGTGATGCACCATACTGCACATATAAGTCAGCATCGCCAGTGCCACCACTCATAGTGAAGCTTAAGTCTGTCGCGCCTGCAGGAACGTCTAACGAGAAATATAATTCATCGTTTTTAGCGCCAGCTAAGCCTGTTTTTACCACGCCTTTTTCAAGTACGCTGTCACCAGAGCCTGTACCTGGATCGGTTGGACCATTACATGATTCGTCTAGGTAAGCCTTTGCTGCTGTTGCATTAACCATCCCGTAACCAGTTTGGTTATCACGACCGGCAACGCTTAAGTCATCTGCTGTGGCATTTAATGCCGCACGCACTTGGCTGGCGCTACACTCTGGGTGGTAACTCCACACTAATGTTGCTACGCCTGACACATGCGGTGTTGCCATTGAGGTGCCATTGTAATATTCATAATCTCGATTGCCTTGATTACTCACAGTGGCTGACTGACCCAACTTGGCTTTAAGTGCAAGCCCCGTAGCCCGATCAACAGACATCGACGGAATCAGAACTTCACTATTAGCGTCCACTAGGAAAGGATTTTGTAACCCTGGTAGTGCAGTGTTACTGTAAACAATGACACCTTTGGCACCGGCTGTTTTACAGGCTTTAACCGAGTTTATTTCAGGGTAACTTGAGCCCTGGTTGCCTACACGCTCAACAAGACAGATTTTATTGGTCATGCTACCGCAATTAAAACTGGTTCCATTTACAGTACATTCCGCTAAGGTTCCTGTTGCACTTGCGTTAATTGGTGCCGAAGTGTAGCTAGTACCTGACGGGGTTAAACGGTTGTGCGGCACTACACCATTGTTAAAGTATGACTGACCGCCAATAGTTATATCGGCTAAACGACCTTCGCCAACGGTAACCGTTGATAGAATTGCTTCGCCAGGACCTGAAATTTCAACTTGGTCTGTATATTGTGAAAAAGCGGCATGATCAAGATTGCTGTCAACCGCTGCAACAGACATTACGCTATCATAAGATGCTGGGTAGCTATAACTACTGTCGCCAGCATTACCTGCCGCTGCAATTAATAACACCCCATTGTTATAATGAGCATTTAATGCATTACGCTCAGTTGTGGTTGAACCACTGCCACCTAAACTCATTGTGACTACGTTTGCACCACCTGAAGTAACACAGGTATCAATAGCAGCGACTAAAGACGATGAGTAGCCCCATCCGGCTTCGTTAAACACTTTTACAACATGAATATTGGCATTCTGGTTAGGCATAACCCCGACCACACCTTCATTGTTCGCTATTGCGGCAATGGTACCAGCTACGTGAGTACCATGGGCATTATTATTACCTGGTTGATACCAGTTACCTGTACCTGAGTTATTGGTCCCGGTTGCATTGTTACCACTTAAATCATTGTGGCTACGGTCATAACCAGAATCAATAATACAGATAGTACGATTACCTGCTTGGCTGTCGCTTAACACGGTCGCACCAACAAAGGTTTGTCCCCAAGGTGTTGTCTCCGCAAGCAGTCTACGGGGTAAATCCTCTTCCACGTATTCAACATCTTGACGCAAACGTAATGCTTTAAGAGAGGGAGAATCGAGTTTAACTGAGTAGCTATTACTACGACCTACACGCTTCATTTCTCGTGCCTTTACGCTGTTCAAAGCTCTAAACTGGGTAAATACTTCGTTAGAACGAGGCTCGTAATCCATGCTGTTGTCGGCTTCAACATTCACATTTTGCACAGCGGCATTGCCATTAAGAGTCTGAGCAGCATTATCATTTCTGAACTTGACGATATATCGTTTAGGTAAAGGTGATTGTTGTTCAATCTGTTGATTCGTTGCAGAGAGTTGTGACGGGGTTGGTGCTGCGTTTACTTGAGTTGAAATAGCCAAAGCGAGTGCTGTCATGCTAAGCACGACCGTTGGGTTTTTATGCTTTTTCATATTATCTTCCATGTTAATCAGGGTGGGACGTAATGTCTTTTATAATTATGTTTTACAGATAAGCTATTTTGCCTATCTGTCTAAAAGGTAACCACATTTTTGCCTGGTGTAAACAAGTTGTTAATGTTTGTTGTCAAGTAACTGGTGTTATAGAACGGATTTATTTGAGTTTTTATTCATCAAAAACGACTTAACATTCACTTAGAGCTCGAGTTGATAGAATGTTATCTTTCGAGCGTTAATGGAGTTAACTTTATGAAAGCGCTTAACTAGAAAGTGCATAAACGGATCCGTTTTATGCTAATAAATAATTATCTAATATTAAGTGTAAATATTTTTTTACATGAAAAATATAAGGAGTGAAAGCAGTAAGGTTTATCGTATTGATATGAAGAGAATATCAATACGATAAACCATTGTATTTGCTTAATAAAACCACAGTTGTAAATGTGTGACTTTAGATTGTTAGTGAGGTTATCGTGCTGATATTAAGCTATCAAAACCACCCGCATTATAGGTATTGGTGTAACCCTGTTTAACTAATGATTCCTGTGCAATACCACTACGGTTGCCGCTGCGGCAGTAAAGAACCACTTCGGCGTCTGTATCGATATTGAGCTTTGCCAACTCTGGGACGATAATCTCAAATGGAATATTAATCGCACCGTCAATATGTCCAGCAGCAAACTCTTCAGCAGTGCGCACATCAATTAACGTTACACCGCGGTCTATTTTTTCCCAAGCAACGCTAGGCTCTTGCTCTGCAGCCCAAGTAGGCATAAGCGATGCCGCTAATAAGACCAACATCGCTAAGATAGATTGAATAGACAGCAGCATAGATTTTTTAAGCACGATAATTTCCTTGTTATTTATTTAAGGCTATTTCAGCTGCAGTTTTGACGCCGAACTTTTTCATTATCATCGCAGCAGGACAAAAGCCTGTAAAAGCACTCTGAAATAGATTAGCGCCGACAAATACTGTAAGCCAGACAAAATGTGGGCTAACCGTTGCGGTTAACACAAGAGATAATAAAACCATAAAGCCGGCAAAGGCCATAATATTTCGTTCTAATGACATGTTTAGCTCCTTATTGGGCGATGCCCAGTGAATAATATAATTTTGTTACACATGCTTATGTTTCATTACTGAAAAATACAACACTGGAATCACCACCAAGGTTAAAATAGTTGAGATAAAAATCCCAAATATTAAACTAATGGCTAAACCGTTAAAAATAGGGTCATCAATAATAAATAATGCCCCAATTATTGCTGCTAATGCTGTCAACATAATGGGCTTTGCCCTTACCGCGCCAGAGTGGATAACCGCTTGTTCTAACGGAACGCCTGCGGCAGTTTGTTGATTAATGAAATCAACCAGCAAAATTGAGTTTCGGACAATAATGCCTGCTAGCGCTATCATGCCTATCATAGAAGGAGCCGTGAATTGAGCGCCTAATAAAGCGTGTCCAGGCATAACACCTATGATGGTCAATGGAATGGGCGCCATGATGATTAACGGCACGATATAAGATTTAAATTGGCCCACAACAAGTAAGTAAATAGCTATCATACCAACGGCATAAGCAATGCCCATATCGCGGAAGGTTTCATATGTTATTTTCCATTCACCATCCCATAGAATCGACACATCGGTTAATCCATCAGGCTGATTAACCAAATTTTGTTGAATTGGATAACTAGTGTCACCTTGTTCATTTTGCTGATTAATCTGGCTGACCATATCGAACATGCCATAAAGTGGGCTACCCGTTGGCCCTGCCATATCGGCAATAACCATTATCATAGGCACCATATTTTTATGGATAATGGGTGCATTAATCACTTGTTGTTGCACCTTAACTAATTCAGTTAGCGGTACTGTTTCACCTGATTGAGTCGGTAGGCGTAATAACAAGACTTGCTTTAGATCTACTTTAGCGGCTTCATCAAGCTGTAATCTAATCGGCGTGGGATGAGCTAACTGTGCTTGATGCAAGTAACTGACATCCTTACCATCAACAGCTGTGCTGATCGTATCCACAATACTGGCGTAAGAAACGCCCATTAAGCTGGCTTTATTTCGATCAATGATGACTTGCCACTTTTGTTGTTGCGCTGGCAAATATATATCCATATCAACAACGTATTCGGTATCTCTGAAACGTTGCAATAAGTCATTGGCTGCTTGTTCACGTAATTCGGTGTTAGGCGCATAAACCTCAGCAACTATAGGTGACCAAACCGGTGGCCCTGGTGGTACCTCAACAATTTTGATATTGGCTTGATAACGTAGACCAATTTTTTGCAACGGCTCGCGTACAGATGATGCAATGGTATGACTGTCGCGGTCTCGATGTTTTTTATCCACTAGATTGACCTGAATTTCACCGAGCTCTTGGCTACTGCGTAAAAAATAATGTCGTACTAAGCCATTAAAATTCATAGGTGCATGGGTGCCCGCATACAACTGTAAATGCTCAACTTCTTCTACACTGCTGAGATATTGACTGAGATCTTGTAATACTCTTTGAGTTTGTTCCACAGGGGTGCCTTCAGGCATATCAACCATTACCTGAAACTCAGATTTATTATCAAAAGGCAGCATTTTTAGTACTACAGCTTGCATTACAGGTAAGGCGATAGCGAAGGCAATCAATAATACGATCCCTAAAGCCAAGCCTTTTCGCGCTTTTGGCGCATGTTCGCCGAGTAAAAAAGGACTCATTATTCGCGTAAATAGACGCGTTAATCGATTGTCTTCTTCTACTGGGATACCTGTGTCAGGCGCTTTATTGTTTGAACTATGTATCTTTTTGTGAGGTTTTAACAATATGCGGCTTAACCAAGGGGTCATAATAAACGCGATTAATAGCGAAATAATCATTCCCATACTGGCATTAATCGGAATTGGGCTCATGTATGGACCCATTAGTCCGGATACGAATGCCATTGGTAATAGGGCGGCGATAACGGTGAAGGTAGCTAATATCGTTGGCCCACCGACTTCATCAACGGCATGAGGGATGAGCTCGCTTATGGGTTTATCACTCATTGCCATATGCCGATGAATATTCTCTACCACCACGATGGCGTCATCGACCAAGATACCAATGGAGAATATAAGTGCGAACAATGAAATTCGGTTTAGGGTGAATCCCCATGCCCAAGATGCAAATAAGGTTATGGCGAGAGTAATGATAATGGCTACACCAACGACGGCAGACTCACGAAGTCCCATGGTGAAAAATACCAGTAGTACTACCGCAGATGTGGCAAAAATCAATTTGAAAATAAGTGTATTAGATTTATCTCCAGCGGTTTTACCGTAGTTGCGAGAGATAGCGACATTGACATTATTGGGAATTAATACGTTATCGACAGCATCGATTTTAGCTAATACGGCATCTGCAATGTCGACGGCATTTTGCCCCGCCTGTTTACCAATCGCGATGGTTATAGCCGGGTAGGTCCCCTTATCTGTTACGTGCCAAACATGTTGTTTAGGAATATCACTTTTAAGGCTCACATCGGCGATATCAGATAAATAAACTGCACGAGGAAATGGACTTTTCTCCGTTATAGATTCGGGTTGATTAACTTTAATCAGCAGATTATTAACATCATCTGGCGTGCGTAAAAACTGCCCCGCTTGCAGTTTTATTTCTTGATTAAACTGTGTCATAGAGCCGACTGTAGACAGTTGGTTATTATCTTGTAATGTGGCACTAATATCGTTGAACGTTACGCCGAAACTGTTCATCTTGACAGGATCAATACGCACATTTAACACCATCTCGTGGCCACCTTGGCTATAAATCTCTCGAGTACCCGGTATCCGTTTTAGCTCTGTTTCTAGGCCCGATGCGACCAAGGTAAGCTGCTCTGCAGTGATGTTTGGATCTTGAGACCAGAGCGTTAACCCCACTATAGGTACGTCGTCAATACCTCTAGGTTTGATTAACGGCTCACCAATGCCTGCTGCATGGTTAAACTTATCGCTGTTTGAATACAGTTGATTGTACAAATTAACCACAGCTTCATCTCGTGGAACGCCGACGTCAAAAATAGCGATAATGAGCGCGCCATCGGGCTGGGAAAATGAGTACAGGGTATCAATGCCTTTTATTTGAGAAATTATCCGTTCTGCAGGTAAGGTGACCTGATTTTCAACCTCCGTCGGTGTGGCTCCAGGGTAGGGGATAAACACATCAGCAAAAGTCACATCAATTTGAGGTTCTTCTTCTTTGGGGGTAATAATCACCGCAAAAAGGCCGAGTAATAAACCTAGAATAGCCAGTAATGGGGTAATGGCACTGTGTTGAAATGCTTTTGCTATTGAGCCTGAAAGGCCAAGTTTTATCGATTCATTAGGTGTTGTCATCAGGTTTACTCCTGACCTTTCGCTGCTGAGGACATAATTAAATATCGTCCAGCATCGATAACAATTTCATCGCCTTCCATTAACCCTGATAATACTTCAGCAGTATTATTCTGATGGTCTACTCGGCCGATACGCACTTGGTTAAGCACAATCTTGTCTGAATGTTTACGATACACTGACGTTAAGTCACTGACTTGATGTATGGCCGATAATGGGATCATTAAACTCGTTCGACTAGGGAAGTTAACGACTACCTTAATCCACTGACCTACAATGACGTCTTCCATGTTACTGGCATCAATATTGACTCTGACTTGATGCTGATGAGTTAACGGATCGGCAAATTGATAGACGTTAATATCATTTGAAATGATTTCATCGCCGTTGAACAATTGAACACTCACTTGCTCCTGTTGTTGCACCTGAGCAACGTCTTGCTGTGGAATTTGAAATACAGCTCTAAGGTGTTGAGTATCGTAGCCAGAGAACAACGCTTGGCCGTAAGATATGGTTTCACCTTGTTCGATAAATCGATGGGTCATTCGGCCACTAAAAGGCGCACTCACGACAGTGTAATTTAAACTCTCTTTGGCCTTTATTAACTGTGCTTGAGCAGCACTGACGGCTTGTTTGCTGGATTTTGCTTTGGCAGTGGCTTCATCCATGGCACCTTTTGATATGGCGCCCTTGGGAAACAATGTTTTATAACGAAGATATTGTGCTTGGGCCTCACTGTTTAGCGCTTCTGCTTTAGCTAGATCCGCTTCTGCCCCCGCGTATCCTGCGCCTTGCTCTTTATTGGTAATTTCTAATAATGCAGCGCCTTGTGGGACGAGATCATTCACATCAAAATGAATATTAATAATCCGCCCAGAGGTTTGTGCAGAAATCGTTGCCGCTTTAATTGCTTCAATTTTTGCATCA
Organism: Shewanella sp. BF02_Schw; assembly: GCF_014596695.2. Taxonomy (NCBI): domain Bacteria; kingdom Pseudomonadati; phylum Pseudomonadota; class Gammaproteobacteria; order Alteromonadales; family Shewanellaceae; genus Shewanella; species Shewanella sp. BF02_Schw. The sequence goes on along the minus strand of NZ_JABKAW020000003.1, from coordinate 434,831 downwards.
TAAATACGGGGTTGATATTGTTCTGAATACTCTAGCTTTAATGTAGCAACATCAGAGGCTTGCACTGTATAGGATACTATTGTGGCTAGTACCGTTGTTGCGAGAATTGTGCCGAGGAATAAATTATTAGATAAGCGAGACATAGTGATAGCCTAATGTGAAGTCTATAAGAAAATTCTAATGGACTTTGCACCGTTAAGCAACCTATATATTGTAAAATCGTATAGATTAGAACCCTATGATATAAATGGCATAAAAAAACCGCCAATTAACAATAAAAGGCGGCTTGGTTGGAAACTTCTAGCCCGCGGTGAGCGGACTAAAAAAGGGTAAATACTGCTAATTAAAAACTGTAGTTATATTGTACTGAGTAGTAAACCGCATTTGAACGCGTTTGTGCTGAAATCTCACTGTTGTAGCCAGGCACTTGAGCAAGAAGGTTACTATTTTCTAGTACAGTAACATCTTCTCCGCGTACAAAAGCGATACCTAAATCAACGCTTGATTTTGCATTTAAATCGTAACTCACACCCGCGGTGTACCAAGTTCGATCAGAATCAGGTATTGATAATGATGAATGCTGATTAACTACGCCCTGATCGGTTGCGACACCTGCGCGTAAAGTCCAGTCTTGAGTGAGGTTATAAGTCGCGCCTAGGCTTAAGAACCACGAATCTTTCCAGTGGTATTCTTTTAAATCTGCTTGGTCGACACCATTGGCACCATCTTTAACCACGATTTTGTCGAATGCACTCCAATTGGTCCACTGTGCAGTGTAATGCACGGCAAATTTATCCGTTAGCTGGTGGAAACCGGCAAACTGAGCAATGTCAGCGATAGGAATATCAATTTCATTGTATTCAGTGTAAAGATAATTTACATCACCTTTGGCGGTAAGTTTTGGGCTAATACGATAACTTAAACCAAAGCGATTATCTGGATTAACTTCATACACAACACCAACAATCCCACCTAATGCCCAACCATCTGCATCGACATCGACTAGACTGCCAATCTGTGGGTTTTCGCTAGTACGAGTTAAGGTTCCGCTGCCGTAAACGGCATCAACACCAAAACCAAAACTGAACTCATCATTAATGCGATAAGACATACTGGTGTTGAAGTTAATAGTAACCACTTCTGTATTACCGAGTAAGTCTACTGGAGGTGGCAGTGGTACTGCATTGCCGCTAATGGTAGGGGTTCTGTTTGCCAAGTCACCTAAATCGGTGCCAGTGCCGTAGTTACTGAATACCGCAACGCCAAACGCCATTTTGTCATTAATTGGATTGATGTAATAAAAATTGGGGATAACTTTTGCTTCTGCAGCATTATGCTCACTACCAAAAGCAACGTCTTGTCCGGCAAAACTGCCTTGTGCATCAGATACTGATACATCAATGTCTGCATAAACAACACCTAAAGATAGCGCTGTTTCATCAAAAAGAGCCATGGCTGCAGGATTACGAGATAGAACCGATGCATTGTCAGCAATAACGGCATCACCCGCCATTGCACGACCAATACCAGTAGCAGATTGGCTGTTTAACTGAAAACCGGCAGCGGATGCTTGTGCACTGAGTAAGCCTACCGCGGTAGCAATGAGGGTCTTGTGGAATTTATTCATTATTATGTCCCATTTATTATTACCGTTTTGCACAAAGTTCATTCACTTCAAGCATTTGACGGCCAAAATTTTAGGCATATTAGGTAAGTGTGACTAATGTAACAACTCCGACCAGATGTTAGTTGTTGTTAATATTAAGTTAATTCTGGTTTTTAATGGTGAAGTAGGTGTTTGATAGCATGGCAGTATATGTAAATTTATCAGCAGTTTTAGATAACCATTACTGTGCAGTTAGTTTAAGTTAAAGTTTATTCATAGTGGATTTTAGAGACTAATCAGATGAGATTTATCGAAGCTTGTTAGGTCATTCGTTGGTATTGACACTCGATTATAAGATTAGTAGCTCAACCTCTGCAATTACAGCGGTTGAGCTATTAAAATGACTAATACAGCCTTTTATTGGAGTTTATTGTGTTTTTAAAGATTCTCGAAAATCGGCAAAGTCGGCGATAGTTTTCGGTGTTGGTGGTGACATTTTACTGACGATTACCCCCACTAACATTGCGAAAATAAATCCAGGGACGATTTCATACAACTCAAAAATACCGCCAGTCAGTTGTTTCCACACGACAACGGTAAGAGCACCCACTAGAATGGTTGATATCGCACCATTACGGCTATAACCTTGCCAAAAGAGTGATAATAACACCACGGGACCAAATGCAGCTCCAAACCCAGCCCATGCGTAACTGACGAGTCCTAATACGCTGCTTTCAGGATTAAGTGCAACAACGCCGGCTACTAATGCAATGGCAATAACGCCAATACGGCCTACTAACATTAACTCTTTACTGCTGGCTTGTGGACGTAACCATTTAAGGTAAAAGTCTTCTGTGATGACACTAGAGCAAACCAGTAATTGTGAGTCAATAGTACTCATAATGGCAGACAAAATAGCGGCAATCAGCAAGCCGCCAATCCATGGATTAAAAGCGGCATGGGCTAAATGAATAAATACTGTTTCTGAGTTCTCAAGTGGCTCTGCAGCAAAATAAAGACTACCGGCAATACCCGTTGCTAAGGCACCAACTAACGACACTAACATCCAGCTCATGGCGATACGACGAGATAACACTAAATCTTTTGGACTGCCGATAGCCATAAAACGAGACAAAATATGCGGTTGGCCGAAATAACCTAATCCCCACGCTAATAGCGACACGAGTCCAATGACGGTGGTGTTTTCGTTAATAAACGACAACATAGCAGGATCGATTTGTTCAAAACTTGCTTGAGTATCGGGTTGGCTGAAAATTGCAATGGGTACAATTAATAATGCAATTAACATTAAGCAGCCTTGAAAGAGGTCAGTCCAGCTGACGGCAAAAAATCCACCTACGAAAGTATAAGACACAATGATGAATGAACCGATCAGTAAGGCGAGGTTATAATCGAGGCCGAATACTTTTTCAAATAATATCGCACCGCCCACCATGCCTGAAGAAGCATAGAAAGTGAAAAAGATCAGGATCGTTAATGCCGAAACCAATTTCAATAGTCCATGAGAGTCATTAAAACGGTTTTCAAAAAAATCGGGTAACGTCAAAGAATTATTGGCAACTTGGGTATAAATTCGCAGTCGTTTTGCAACAAATAACCAATTAAGCCACGCACCAAACACTAACCCAAATCCAATCCAGGCTTCACCTAAACCACTTAAATACACCGCGCCAGGTAAGCCTAATAACAACCAACCAGACATATCTGATGCGCCAACACTTAACGCTGTTACTGCGGGCCCCATTTTGCGACCACCGAGAATGTAATCATCAACAGTGTCTGTTTTACGATAAGCCCAGTAACCGATACCCATCATTAAGGCAAGATATCCGATAAAGGTAATGATGATTGGTGTTTGAATTTCCATATTGCTTCCAGGTGATTATTTTTATGGTCGACATGCTAGCAGAAGTTTGATCTAGTTCACACTTTGATTTTTTAAGATGAAAAAAAATCCGCTATTCCAATGAAGTAGCGGATTTTAAATCATTAATTTATAAATTAAATAAAGGTGTTTGCAACTTCTTTTTTGACAAACTCAAGGTCAGAAGCGGGCTCGCCCACTAACACCATGTAGGCGTCGGCTGTTTGAAAGCTTTGGCCTTTGTATTGATTATCTGCAAATGCTTCTTCTAAGACAATACGGCTTTCGACGGGCACAATAAACAAAGTGACTTTGTTTCCGTTCTCGTCAGCCATCACTAAATGCAATGATTTAACACCTTGGAAGTCGCAATAAGAGGTGTAAAAAACACGGCCTGGTTGTTGGATAAATTTCGAATCACTTAATCCTTCTAAACTGGCTAGTTTAAAGTTTACGTCATTAAAACCAATATCCTGTTCCATCACTAATGCTTTGGTTTCATGATGAACATGAGCCAACGAGTTTTCCCCTAAGTTTACTGGCGTGAAGCGTAATAAACTAAAGCTAACTCCCACAATAAAGGCAACTGAAGCAGCCATTGCCATTAAGTAACGGGTCTGTTTTTTGTTTTTTTGATGCTGACTCAATTGCTGTCGTAAAATTAACTTATCAGCAAGCCCATCAGGCACACTAATATTGAGTGCTTGAGTGAGTCTATGATCAAATGCTTGTAGATCTTTGACAAATTTAGCATCGTCTTCATTTTCAGCTAAATGAGCTAAAAAATCGTCGGCTTGATTATTGGGGTCACCGTATGCATGGCGACGAAACTGTAGATCATCCATTTGATTGACCTCTTACCTCTGGTGCTTCGAGAGCGTCTTTTAACTGGTTTCTGGCTCTAAATAAACGGGTCATTACCGTATTTCGATTGAGTTCTAGCATGGTGGCAATCTCTTCACCACTAAACCCGCCAATCAGCTGCAATAACAACGGCTCTCGATATTCGATATCGAGTTTACCTATTTGACGACGTAACCAATACTGCTCGGTATCTTCTTCATGACTTGTCGATAGTACATCTTCAAGTAAATCTTGTTCTACGTCGCTGTAGTCAAATTGTTTACGCTCAAAACGTCTGGCATTTTCCCGTCTTAAAATGGTAATTAGCCAGGCTTTAGCCGCTTTTTCGTCATTTAATGAGTCCAAAGAACGCCACGCCCTTAAGAACGTTTCTTGAGTAATATCTTCAGCAACATGTTTATCACCACACAACCAAAAGGCGTAGCGAAATATGTCGGTGTGAAGAGCCCTGACAAGGCTATCGTATCGTCGTTGTTTTGTTAGCATCTCAGATAAGACCGCAGGTTCGGACTTTTTCTTTCGCAATGAATCAAACATTTTTTAACTTTTTTGAGTTAATAATATGTAACAGCTTAAAAAGGAGGAGGATTAATAGCAAGCTAAATAGCAGCATCTAGCTACTATTTAGCTTTTTAATGTTATGGATTTAGCTCTGCTATTATTGATTTTTTATTGGCGAGAGGGGGTTGTTGATAAGCCAAAATGGCATCCATTAACGATTTTTTATCAATCGCTTGTGGTTTATTGCTGTATTTGTCTGCTTGTAGCTTATTCATTGCTAATGCTAATTGTTCTGATAAACCGCTGATTTGAGTCAAAGTCATCAATTTACCTAAACGTTCGCTAAAGTAGGCTTGTACCGCAATAATCGCCGCACTGCTGTCGTTACGGTCGCATGCATGAATAATTGCATTGAGTCCAGTCGTTGCTGTTTTTCTAGGTATTTTGAGGTTTTTATTGTCTTGATTAAATTGTGGCAACGTGCGGTTTACCGATGCTGCTTTACGCCATAATACTAAAGTGATGAGCCATAATACCGCCAGAACAGCACTCAGTAACGGCCAATATCCGCTGGCTTGAACTGCGCTAAAACTATCCGCTGGTGGAATATCTGTCGTAGCCGTTGTGCTGCCTATCACGTTAATCGTACGGGCTGGCAATGTGGCAAATTGTTGCTTTTTAAGATGTGGGTTCCACCAAGGTACATTTATCTCTGGTAGAGTGTAATTGCCTGGTTTTGTTGGCACAATAGCAGTCGTGATACTGTACTGTGATACCACTTGATTATCGCGGACAAAAGTTTGTCTTAACGGTTTTTCTGGATAGGATTTTAAGCCGTCGGCCAGTGGAATATCGATGTCGGGTAAACTAGTGTCATCGGTATTAGATGCAATTAAACTAATTGTGCGGGTAATTGGGCTGCCAACTTCAAATTCGCTGATATCGTCTGGCCACGTCTCTTTTAATACCGCAATATCGCTGACTAACCATTTTCCTTGGTAGCTTGGCGGTGTTGGATTAATTTGAATGACTTCTCTTTCCGCTTCTGTTTGCATTGGCCGACTTTCATTAAAGCCAAACATACCTCCGCGTCTAGGGGCTTCAACAAGTACATCGCCTGAGAAACTGGCGCCGTTGATAACTAACTCCCCTGGCAGATCGGCAATAATACCGTAAGTGCGTTCAATTACTCTAAAGCGACGGCCATCAATGATCTCACTGCCATCTTTGTCTTCACCTATTTGCTTGATTTGCGCGCCTTCAATAACGGGAGCACTTAATACTCCTCGTTGTAATTCTACTGCAAGGTATAGTTTTACTTTATAAGTGATTAATTGGCCGACATAAGCTTCTGAGGCACTAGTGTTGATGTTAATAAATACGTTTTGTACTTCGTCGGCAGTTGAACCTTGTGGAATAACTTTTAAGGTAATTGGGTTTGAGCTAATTCCTTTGATGTTAAACGCCGGTATGGTGACATTGCCCACTGACTTAGGTGACAATAATACCTGCCAGCGAGTTTCTTTGGTGGTGTCAAAGTTAACCATTTTAGTGCTGCGGCCAACGCTAGTTCTTCCAACAATAAAGTCATCGAGCAATACTGAGGTATCTAATACCCCCGCATTTAGATCATCATCGGCAATAATATCGAGTACGAAATACTCACCGGTAACAATTGGATTTCGGTCTATGGTTGCTTGTACTTGGCTAAGTGCAAATACCGGTGCAGCAATGATGAATAGCAATAGGCTAAAAAAAGTTCTGATTACCACTGTTCATTTTCCTTAGGCGGTTGACTATTTTGACGACGTTTTAGATATTCAAGCTGCATTTTATTGCGGATTAACACTTGTGGATCTTCGTTTATGGCGCGAAGGGCACGTTGCATATCTGCAGGCAAATCATCTTGATTAATTTGTGAAGCCGAGATCATTTCTGATGGTTTGCCATCTTTTATGTCTTCTGCACTTGGTTCTGTTGAAGACTGTGCAGTCCCCATTTTTTGGTTGCCATCATCTTGTTGGTCTCCATTTTTAGTCGTACTGGCCTGCATGCTAGATTCGTTACTAGCGGGAGAATCTTGCGTTGAATCATCTTGCTGTGAAGTGTTGTTATCTTCAGAGGTTGATGATTGTTGATCCGAACCATTTTGTTGCTGACCATTTTGCTGTTGTGCTTCGTTTTGTGACGATTCGGATTGTTTATCATCTTGTTGTTCATCGCGATCTGATGGCTGATCACTTTGTGATTGCGGTTTATTATTATCAGATGAACGATCATTTTTATTGTCAGATTGGTTTTCAGCGTTCTGTTGTTGGTTTTGTTGGCCAGATTGGTCTTGTTGACCTTGTTGGTTTTTCTGTTCACCAGACTGTGATTCGTCGGAATCTGCTTGTTGAGATTCATTGTTATCAGAAGATTGCTCTGATGTAGAGTTGTCATCATTTGAGTTAGATGGATCTTGCTCTGATTTATCAGATTGCTGATCGGATGACTCTTTTTGTTGTTCAAGCAATTGCTGGGCTAAGGTCAAATTCTGTTTTGCTTCAGTAAACGGTGATTGAGCCGCAATAGCTTGTTGATAACGCTTAATGGCCTCTTGATAATCTTTAAGCTGCATTAGGGCATTACCTTGGTTATATAAACCTTGGGCGCTGCTGTCTTGTTCATAGCCTTCTAGCGCTTGTTGGTAATTACCGGCTTTGTATTGCGCAGAGGCTTGCCATTGTTGGTTTTCGAATGTTTCCGCTGCTTGGGTAAATTCACCTTGTTCAAATGCAGACTGTGCTTGTTGGTCTTTAGTTTTCCATAAGTCCTGCCACACAGAGGCTTGTGCTGGTTGACTGTTGGCTAGACTAAATGTCATTGCCGTAGCGAATAGCAAGCTAGGGCTAAGCATGAGGGTTAATAATCCTTGCCTAAAACTCATTAACATCGGGATGATTAATAACATAGCTAAATATGGACCCAGATCTTGCCAAGTTTCGCCAGCAAGATCCGTTTCGGTTACCTTGCCATCAGTTGCCAGCCAGTGGGTGAGGGTGGAGATATCGCTACCATCTGTTTGAGCTGGCACAAGGATCCCTTGGTGTTGTTGGACAAGTTTCTGTAATAGACCGTAATCGGTTTTAGCTACGACGATTTCATTACTATTATCACGCAATAATTGACCATCAGCTAAACGAATGGGTGCACCTTGTTTACTGCCAAAAGCCATGATCGATAAACGATAACGGCTGTTAAGTGCGCTGCTTGTTTGATTAAATTGTTGTGCAGAAATGCCATCGGTCATGACAATAATATCGCCACTGACATGACCACCTTGAGCCAATAGTTTTTCTGCTAGAGATAACGCCGCTGTTAAGTTAGATCCTTTAGTGGGCATAATATCGGGTGATAATGTTGGCAGTAAGTTTAAAATAGTGTCACGGTCGCGGGTTAACGGGCTAATGGTATAAGCATCACCAGCATAGGCAATCAACCCTGTTTCGCCTTCTTTTAATTCATTTAATAAGTCGGTCGCTCTAAATTTAGCGTAGGACAAGCGATTTGGACTTAAGTCGGTGGCATACATGGACTGAGACATATCCATAATGAGCACTCGACCTTGTTCGGTTGCAAATACTGGCAGATTTTGTTTGTTTAATGCCGGCCCTGAAAGCGCAATAACGGCGATGATCCAACTGGCAATTAATAGCCATTTGGGCTGATGACTTTTCTCAACCGTTTGGCTGATAAGCAACTGACTTAAATGTGGGGCGATATATTGTTTCCATGCTGATTGCTGGCTATGTTTACGCCAAAATAATGCACTTAATATTAATATCGGGATGAACCCTAATAGCCATTCAGGGCGAATGAAATGGATCATTATTGATTCGCCTCTTTGGTTTGGTTAGTTTTAGTCTGGTTGGTTTTAGCCAATAACTGAGCTGGCCATTGTTGCTGCAAACTGATTAAAAAACTAATCAGTAATGACATTAATAACGGCCAATAAAATAACTCACTTTTGGGACGATAACTCAATTGATCACGACTCACCGGTTCTAACTTGTCTATTTCTTGATAAATGCTGGCTAACTCTTCACTGTTTCGGGCTCTAAAATAACGCCCCTTAGTCATGGCAGCTAATTTTTTGAGTTGGCCTTCGTCTAAGTCCATTGATGGATTAATGCGCTCTTTACCAAAAATAGTTCGGCGTTCTAATATTTCTGCGCCAACCCCGATAGTATAAATAGTGATGTTACGTTTAGCCGCAATTTGTGCGGCGACTTCTGGTTCAATATTACCTGCATTATTAGAACCATCCGTTAACAGAATGAGCACTCGATTACTTTCGTCAACTTTATCAAAGCGCTTAACCGCAAGGGCAATGGCTTCACCGATAGCGGTTTGCTTGCCGACTAAACCTATCTGCGCATCATCTAAAAATGTAGCAACAGAGCGGCGGTCTAAGGTGAGTGGAGCTTGTAAATAAGCATGATCAGCAAATAAAATAAGTCCGAGTCTGTCACCTTTACGTCGTTCGATAAAGTCACTAAGTACATGTTGTATTAGGGTAAACCTGTTAACAGTTTGTCCATTTATTACCATGTCTTCAATTTGCATACTGCCGGATAAATCCACCGCAATCATTAAATCACGGCCTTTTGCCGGTAATTCTATGGGATCGCCAAGCCACTGTGGTCGAGCTATTGCTAACAACAACAATATCCACATTAGCCAGTAACGTTTTCTGCTGCTTTTTCGGTTTACTGAGCTGGACACTGTAACCGTTGTAGCGATGCCGGGTAGCTGTAAATGTCCGCCGACATTATGTATGTTGATGCGTTTTATCAACAACGGAAGCGGCAGTAAGATTAATAACCATGGCCAGTAAAATGCTAGCATTTGGCCTCCAGATGTGAATTGTTGGATGATAACGTTGTATCACTAAAAGGACGTTTATTGCTTAGCCAGGTTTTTGCTAAAGATTTTAATTGGGCTTTTTCGGTTTGATCTAAACCACTTGCTTGATGTCGCTTAACTAATAGTTGACCAATTTTATGTTGCTGGCCAGAGGCGAGGCGAGTATCTAACCAATCAAACCAAGGCTGACCGTTGAGTTTAGCGAGGTGTTCACGCGGTAAATAGGTAAGTGCGGTGCGTTTGAGTAAGCTGTTAACCTGTGCTGCAAAGGTATCATCTTCAATATCATAGCTATCTAGTAACGTCAGCGCTATTTTTCGTGGTGCATGATATTGATGTTGTTTATATAAACGCTTAACTAACCAGATTGCTAAGGTTATTAATATTGCTGCAATTATCCAATATCCAGGTGCGATAGGCACTGCACTAATTGGCTCTGGTAATACAATATCTTGCATTTGCGCTAAAGCGGAGGCTTTGGCGTCAATCGGCAATGGCTGTGTTGGTAAGTTAGCAGTGGTCATTTAACGTAAAATATCCAATTGTGCACTGAGCGGTTTAGCGGCATCGATGAATTTAGGTTGTACTTTTATCATATTCATTAATGAGACGAATTGCTGTAACTGCTGTTGCTGAGTTCTTAACCAGGCTTCATAACTTTGACGTGTTAGGGTCAGTTGTTGTTGGCCATCTCGTACGGGTAAAGAAAATTGTTTGGGTAACGCTAAGGTTCCCTGTCTTAATGGATCGGTTACCACAAAGGCACCAATATCACAGTGACGCGACAACTCTGTTAAAGGCGCTAAACATTGCTGGTTGATATGTTGGCCGTCAGTAATAATCCAAATAAGTGACCCAGGCTTAGCAATGCGCTGTAGCCGTTGGCAGGCTTTAAACATATGGCCGGGATCGGGTGATAATTGATTTATTTGGTTTAATTGCTGTTGATGGACATCAATTAACCCTGAGGTTAACTGTAAAATACCTTGACGGCGACTACGTGGCTTTAGCTCTAAGTGATTACTTTCACTGGCAATTAATGCCCCGAGTCTATCGCCATGGTTAATGGCATTCCAACCTAACGTTGTGGCTAAATGAGCCACTTGTACCGATTGTAATAGTAGCTGGGAGCCAAAGTATAAGCTGTGGCTCAAGTCTATCAATAGCAGGATAGGGCGTTCGCGTTCTTCAACAAACAACTTAGTATGCGCAACACCTGTTCGTGCAGTGACTCGCCAGTCTATAGTACGAACGTCATCTCCATTTTGGTAATGACGTACTTCAGCAAACTCCATACCGCGGCCTTTTATTTGGCTGCTTCGGTGACCAGACAATGCCGCTTTCGCCCGCGATTGGCGATCGGGTATGGCGCGGGATAAGCTTTGACAAGCAATAAGCTCTTGCTCATTTAAGCTCACACCATCACTGTAAAGTGGTAATGAATTAGTTGGGTTCATCATAATCTAATCATGCTTAATAATAGGTGCTCGTGCTGCAACATTTACGGTACGGCAACTTGACTAAGAATGTGATCAATCACCTGATCTGCCGTAACGCCTTCCGCTTGCGCTTGATAACTGAGTAACAAACGGTGACGTAACACATTAGGCGCAACAGCTTGAATGTCTTCTGGTGAAACAAAGTCTCGTTCATGTAACCAAGCACGCGCTCTGGCGCAACGTTCCAGTGAAATTGTGGCGCGAGGACTGACACCATATTCAAGCCATTTAGCTAAATCAGCACTGTAGCGCGCAGGTTGTCGAGTCGCCATCACAATTTCAACGATGTATTTCTCTAACGGTTCAGCTAAGTAAATATCTAATGCCTGATCTCTTGCAGCAAACACATCGGCTTGTGCGACGGGGTCTATCGTAGGCAACTGATGTGTTTTGGCCTCTTTACGCGATTGGCGTAAGATTTCGACTTCGGTTTCTGCGCTAGGATAATCGAGATTTAAGTGCATTAAAAAACGATCTAATTGCGCTTCTGGCAGCGGATAAGTACCTTCGTTTTCTAGCGGATTCTGTGTAGCCATCACTAAAAATAGTGGTGGTAAAGGATAACTATTTTTACCAACGGTAACCTGGCCTTCAGCCATGGCTTCTAATAGCGCTGACTGAACTTTAGCTGGGGCACGATTAATTTCATCTGCTAGGATTAGATTATGGAAAATTGGCCCCGCTTCAAATTCGAATGTCCCTGTTTGCTGACGATAAATATCAGTGCCAGTTAAATCGGCAGGCAATAAATCGGGAGTGAACTGAATACGATGAAACTCGCCTTCTACTCCATCACATAATGCTTTTACTGCACGAGTTTTGGCTAAGCCAGGAGGACCTTCAACTAATAAATGTCCGTTTGCGATAAGTGCTATCAGCAAGTTCTCAGTTAATACGGGTTGACCTAAGACAACATTATCTAAATAGGTGCGTAGTGAGTGGAAACGACTTAACGGCATAGCTGTACTCAATTTATTTAGTTGGCATTGGGATTATTACACCCTATGTTATGAATTCTATTGGTTTTTGGCTAGTAGGATTAACACAATTTAACTCTTTATGAAGTAGATAGTTGTAAACGCCTGTTTAAAACTATTCAATAAAAAGTTAGAATCAGGTCACACTTTGATGGTCTGACCAGATTATCTGGCAAAATAAAAATTTACCGGCAGAGCCGAGATAAGCTAACAATAATAGAGGGTGACACATGAGTGATAGACAACAAGTAACAAATTCCCGGGGTGAGCGCATTGCGATTGTTGCCGGTTTAAGAACACCATTTGCAAAGCAAGCAACCGCCTTTCATGGCGTATCAGCGCTAGATATGGGCAAAATGGTGGTTAATGAGTTGCTGTCTCGCTCTGAAATCGACCCTCAGTTAATTGAGCAGCTTGTCTATGGTCAAGTTGTGCAAATGCCTGCAGCACCCAATATTGCTCGTGAAATTGTACTAGGTACTGGCATGAATGTGTCAACAGATGCTTACTCTGTCACCCGAGCTTGTGCAACCAGTTTTCAGTCGGCGGTTAACGTAGCTGAATCAATTATGACCGGCAATATTGAAATCGGCTTAGCTGGTGGGTCTGACTCGTCTTCAGTATTACCGATTGGTGTTTCAAAAAAGCTTGCTCATGCTTTAGTCGATTTAAATAAAGCGCGTACTTTTAAGCAGAAATTTGCGATTGCACGTCGTTTAGGCTTGAAAGACCTGATGCCGGTACCGCCAGCGGTTGCTGAGTATTCAACGGGTTTGTCTATGGGGCAAACCGCAGAACAAATGGCTAAGACTTACAACATCAGCCGTGCAGATCAAGATGCATTAGCGCATCGTTCACATACATTGGCTACTGAAACGTGGAATTCTGGCGTGCTTCAACAAGAAGTGATGACAGCTCATATTCCACCTTACAAACAGTTTATTGATCGTGATAATAATATTCGTGAAAACTCTGTATTAGAGTCTTACGCCAAATTGCGTCCCGCATTTGATCGTAAGCACGGTACCGTTACTGCCGCCAACAGCACGCCATTAACCGATGGTGCATCGGCCATTATTTTAATGAGTGAAGGTCGTGCTAAAGCCTTAGGTTATCAACCTATTGGTTATATTAAGAGTTATGCGTTTACGGCCATCGATGTATGGCAAGACATGTTAATGGGTCCTTCGTACGCGACGCCATTAGCGTTAAAACGTGCTGGAATGGAATTAGAAGATCTAACGCTGATCGAAATGCACGAAGCATTTGCGGCACAAACATTGGCCAATATGCAGATGTTCGGTTCTAAAAAGTTTGCAGCAGAGAAGCTGGGTCGCAATCGCGCGATAGGCGAAATAGACATGAGTAAGTTTAACGTATTAGGCGGTTCATTAGCCTATGGTCATCCTTTTGCGGCAACCGGTACGCGTTTGATTACCCAAGTGTGTAATGAACTTAAGCGTCGTGGTGGTGGTACTGGTTTAGCAACTGCTTGTGCTGCTGGCGGTTTAGGTGTGGCAATGATTTTGGAGGTGGAGTAATGAGCATGGAAAAAACATTTAATTTAGCTCGTCGTGACGATGGTATTGCCATTTTAACAATGGACGTTCCTGGCGAAACCATGAACACCTTAAAAGAACAATTTGGTCCTGAAATTAGTGAAATATTAACTGAAATCAAAGCTGATAACAGCATTAAAGGCTTGGTTGTTATATCTGGTAAGGCTGATTCGTTTGTTGCCGGTGCCGATATTACCATGTTAGCAGCTTGCAAGAGTGAAGCTGATGCTAAGGCATTGTCACAACAAGGTCATGTGGTTTTTTCTGAGCTTGAAGGATTATCAATTCCTGTTGTTGCTGCTATCAATGGTGCTTGTTTAGGTGGTGGCTTAGAATTAGCGCTAGCGTGTCATTTACGCGTATGCAGTGACGATAAAAAAACCATGCTAGGGGTGCCTGAAGTGCAACTGGGTTTGTTGCCCGGCGGCGGCGGTACTCAGCGTTTACCTCGACTAGTCGGAATTGCAACTGCGTTAGATATGATGCTTACTGGCAAGCAAATTCGTCCTAAACAAGCATTAAAAATGGGGTTAGTGAATGATGTTGTGCCTAACTCTATTTTGCTTGAAACCGCGATAGAGCTAGCAAAAAAAGGTAAACAAGCTGCAAAACCTGTGGTGCAATCTAAAATTAATCAGTTTTTAGAATCATCTTCATTCACTCGCGATATTATGTTTGATCAAGCTCGCAAACAGGTAATGAAGAAAACTCAGGGGAATTATCCTGCGCCAGCTAAAATCATCGATTGTGTTCGTCAAGGTATGAATAAAGGTATGGTGAAAGGGCTTGAGGTTGAAGCAACTCATTTTGCTAATTTAGTGATGTCGAAAGAGTCGGCAGCATTACGTAGCTTGTTCTTTGCCACCACGGAAATGAAAAAAGAAACCGGTGCTGAAGGTGCTGTGCCACGTAAAGTTAAAAAAGTAATGGTATTAGGCGGTGGCTTAATGGGCGGTGGTATTGCGTCTGTAACAACCACTAAAGCTAAAATTCCAGCGCGTGTCAAAGACATTTCAGAGCAGGGATTAAGTAACGCACTATCATATGCTTACAAACTGCTAGATAAAGGCGTTAAGCGTCGTCATATGACACCTATAGCGCGTGACAATATCATGGCATTAATGACAACGACGACTGAATATACAGGTATTAAAGATGCCGATATCGTTGTTGAAGCGGTATTTGAAGATTTAGCACTTAAACATAAAATGGTTCAAGACGTTGAGCGTGAATGTGGTGAAAACACCATTTTTGCTTCTAATACGTCTTCATTACCTATTGGTCAGATTGCTGCAGCGGCAAGTCGTCCTGAAAATGTGATTGGCCTACATTACTTCTCTCCGGTAGAAAAAATGCCGTTAGTTGAAGTGATTGCCCATAAAACCACATCACCAGAAACGATTGCTACCACAGTGGCGTTTGCACGCAAGCAAGGTAAGACACCTATTGTGGTTCAAGACGGTGCTGGTTTTTATGTTAACCGTATTCTTGCCCTGTATATGAACGAAGCTGCGCAGTTATTACTTGAAGGTCAACGTGTTGAACACCTAGATCGCGCGTTAGTGAAGTTTGGTTTCCCTGTGGGACCGATGACTTTGCTTGATGAAGTGGGCATTGACGTAGGTGCTAAAATTTCGCCAATTTTAGAAAAAGAGCTCGGCGATCGTTTTAAAGCGCCTGCAGCATTTGATAAGTTATTAGCCGATGACCGTAAGGGTCGTAAAAATGGTAAAGGTTTCTATCAATACGGACCTAAAGCTAAAAAAGCCAAATTGGTTGATGAATCCGTTTACAAAGTGCTCGATATCTTAATCGCTTCGGATAAAGAAGCAAAAGATGTGGCAGAGCGTTGTACTATTCAAATGCTCAATGAAGCTGTTCGTTGTCTTGAAGAAGGGATTATTGCCTCTGCAAGAGATGGTGACATCGGTGCTATATTCGGTATTGGCTTCCCGCCATTCTTGGGCGGCCCGTTCCGTTATATCGACACCTTAGGTGCAAGTAATTTAGTGGCAACTTTACAAGGTTATCAATCACTGTACGGTGACCGTTTCGCACCGTGTGATACGTTAGTAAAAATGGCTAGTGATGGCAGCCAATTTTATAAAAAGTAAACCGAGTGATTGTTATTGATAATATTTAGTTATCAAATTGTAAAAAAAGCGGCAGTGAATTGCCGCTTTTTTATGTAACAAAGGCATACCTTTGCCTTATTTTTAATCAATCAGATACTTCTTTACGGTATAATACCCGTAGTTTAGTATGATAAGTTAAGTATGATAGCGTAAACGATCATACGAATGATATTTCGCCATTAAGCTGTAATCGCCTCGATATAATGGCGTTAACATGATTGCTTGCGAGTCAAAGATGAATCGTAATGTTGTATAAGTAGGGATTAAGTTAACTGAGTTATTTGGAGTCAGCGATAATGCAGTTTAGTTGGTTATTCATGCTTATTTTAGTGAGTATTAGTAGTGGTTTTTTATTTGGTTTTGCAGCTTATCAGCATGGTTTAGCCGTAAAGCGATGGGGATGTGTAGGTTGTATATTAGGGCCACTCACTTACCCATTGTTTAGCACCCACAAACGCTTGGCTGATATGAAGGTTTGGCGACATGGCCGCTATAGAATAGAAGGTTAAATTCATTTTAGTTTGCTATCAAAAAATTCAAATTCATAACAACAAAAAAGGAGCTTATGCTCCTTTTTTTTATGACTGATGGTTAATCATCAGTATCTCACTAATTACTTCCACCAAGCTCTAGCTTGGATGACTTCAAGGTGATTTAAACCTTCAGGCAATTTTACTTTTTTACGAGCTGGTTTTGCTAAACCAAGTGCTATTTTTAGAGAAGTAAACATAGGGTTCTCCTTAAGCTGTTTGGGTATCTAAGACTTTGATGTATGGAATACCAGCAATTTGGGTCTCAAGGACTTTGATGTACGGAATACCAGCAATTTGGGTCTCAAGGACTTTGATGTATGGAATACCAGTAATTTGGGTCTCAAGGACTTTAATGTATGGAATTCCAGCTGTTTGAGTATCAAGGACTTTAATGTATGGAATTCCAGCTGTTTGAGTATCAATGACTTTGATGTAAGGAATACCAGCTGTTTGGGTCTCAAGGACTTTGATGTATGGAATACCAGCTGTTTGGGTCTCAAGGACTTTGATGTATGGAATACCAGCTGTTTGGGTCTCAATGACTTTGATGTATGGAATACCAGCTGTTTGAGTATCAAGGACTTTGATGTAAGGAATACCAGCTGTTTGAGTATCAAGGACTTTGATGTATGGAATGCCAGCAGTTTGAGTATCAAGGACTTTGATGTATGGAATGCCAGCAGTTTGGGCAGCATTAAGCTTATGTGCTATTTTTACAGGTATAGCTTGAGTTGCAGCATTATCAAACTCACTAGGCTTAGCTATACTTGCAAAAGCAAATGTTGATAAAACTGCTACTGTAATCATTCCTTTAATCATTTTAATCTCTCTTATATTTAGTAATTCAAGCTCAGGGTTAAATAACAATATTATTTTGACAACTGAACTTGTATTAGCATTTGTCATGCCAAATATAAGAGGTAAATATTTATTTTTTCACTAAGGTACCGTTTAATGCTTCAAATTTGAGTTTGTCTGCAGTAAGCATAAGCTCAAAGTCAGCTTCTTTAATAGGCTTACTATAGATATAGCCTTGAATCTCTTCGCAATTAAGTGCTTTTAATATATTGAGTTGTGCGGTTTGTTCAACCCCTTCACCTACCACGGTCAGTCCCATATTGTGGGCAATAGTAATAATTGAATCGACCATCTTGAGATCTCGGTCTGATTTATCTATGTCATCAACAAAGGTTTTATCGATCTTCAAGCAATTAATAGGAAATCGCTTTAGATAAGACAAAGAGGAATAACCTGTCCCAAAGTCGTCAAGAGCAAGGCTGACACCCATTTTAGCCAATTGCTGCATCACTTTAATTGCTTGTTCGGGATCTTTAATGACAGTTCCTTCAGTGATTTCAAGCTCTAAGTGTTTAGCGGGTAATTTTGTGAGTCGTAAAATTGACTCTATTCGTTGCTGTAAATCGGGCAGAGCAAATTGTCTTGACGATAAATTGACAGCAACACGACCACTAAACAACCCTAGTTCGAGCCATTTCTGCGCAGCAAAACACGCTTTTCGCAATACGACATCACCAATTTCAACGATTAAACCATTTTCTTCGGCAAGGGGGATAAATTCATTCGGTCCAATCAGGCCTAATTTAGGATGATTTAATCTCACTAATGCTTCCATTCCGTTAAGACGATCTTTCTTAACGTCGATTTTTGGTTGGTAATATACTTCAAACAAATCATCTTTGAGTGCTTCTCTGATTAAACTTTCGATTTCAAGCTGACGTAAAGCATTTTGATTTAATGACTCAGAATAGAATTGATAGCGGTTGCCACCACCAGACTTAGCGTGATACATGGCGATATCTGCTTTACGTAACAATGCTTGCTCGTTCTGTTCATCTTCAGGATAAAGTACAATCCCGATACTAATGCCTAGTACCAGCGAGTCATTATTAAGAGTGAAAGCTGGCTTTAGACAATTTATCACTTGCGTTGCAATGGCGGCACATGATCCGATATCAGGGTGTTGATCGACTAATAAAGCAAATTCATCACCGCCTAGACGGTATAAACTGGCATGTTTTGGGATGGCTAACTTAATACGTTCAGCAACCCCAATTAATAGGTCATCACCAATTTGATGACCTAATGAGTCATTAATACGTTTAAAATTATCTAAATCAAGCACCATTAGGGTGTGATGAACATCCTTTTTAACTAAGTTACTGAGTGTCACTTGCAAACTAGACCGATTGGGCAGACCGGTAAGCAAATCATTATTGGTTAGCTTTCTGAGCTCTTCTTCTTGTTGCTTACGACGGGTTATATCGGAAAATACGCCAACATAATGACTTGTTTCGCCTTGTTCATTGTATATAGTGTCAATGGTCAGTTCCATTAAGAAATAATTGTCTTTACCTTTGCTTGCTTCAATTTCGCCGCTCCAACGACCTTGTTGCTTAAGTAAGTTTCTTATTTGCTCTGAATAACTGGCTGGATAACGAGTGAAGTTGAGTATTTCATGAGTAAATTTTTCCTTTGTCGAAGCTGCCAGTTCACAACAGGCATTATTGACTTCAACAAATTGATATTTTTCGTTAAGAATAAACATCCCTTCAGAAATATTTTCAATTGCTCTAGCGAATAAACGAAGTTGTTCTTCTGCTTGCTTAATATTATTGATGTCTTTAATGGTGCCAGTCATTCGAAGGGGCATATCTTTCTGATCACGTTCAACTATCTTGGCTCTGTCTAAAATCCAAATCCACTCTTGGTTACGTGCTTTGACGCGATAAGCAATTTCGAAGTGATCGGTTAGGGCATTAAAATGATCATTTAACGCCCTCGTCACTCGTTCTCTATCGAGAGGGTGAATATTGCTTTCTTCATCAGGGTTACCCGAGCGACGACCGTCTTGAGGGAAGTCTAAAGAGCCCCAAATATTAGAACGGTAAATTTTGCCACTCTCAATATCCCAGTCCCACATTTCATCACCACTGCCCCACAATGATAATTTTAAACGCTCTTCACTCTGAGCTATTTGTTTCTGAATTTGTCGACGACGATTAATTGCTGTGACAGATAAGTAAATTATAATTAAAGAAAATAAAGCATATATTAATTTAGCATGCTGAGATAACCACCAAGGTGGTGTGATATAAACTGATAAATTTCTAATATCTGATTTTCTGCCAGATAATATATCTATAGCATAAACTTTGAATGTGTATTCTCCAGCTGATAAATTGGTATATGTTACGGTGTTATTTCCTTTAGTAGATAACCAGTTTTTCTCTAAATCCTCTAAGTAATAAAAAAAATCATAATTATTATTTAGATCACCTAATATATTAAATTTTATTGTGAAGGGATAGTCTGAGTATTTTAAAGTTATTCCCCCTTGTTCATTTAAAGGTTTTTTTAATATACCATTTCCAATTTCAACCGGAGAGTTGAAAAGCAGTAATTCTTGAAAGGTAATTTCTTTTTTTTGTTCAGAGTTCAATTCTTTAATTATTTCATTGGGGTTGATTAAACTAACCCCTTCATTGCTACCTAGCAATAACTTACCTTCTAAAGCTAGTGATGCTTGAGTATTATAGTCTTCAGATGAACCATTGTGTGTGCCGAGAGTATAATTAACTTTATCATCAAGATCGATAATATTAACTTCTCTATTAGATGCAACAATTATTTTATTATCTATTTTTGTTAGTGAGTATATTATTTTGTTTCTATCAAGGATTTTTGATACTTTAAAGTTAGTGTCATCCTTCAAGAAGTACACTGAATTTCTTGTACCAAAATATAATCCATCATCATCTTTAAGAAGGTTAAAAACAAAATCACCATCAAAAAATGATTTTATTTCATTGTTTTTATATCTAAGTAAACCTGTTTGGGACGCTATCCATAGAGAATCATTTACAACTAAAGTATCATAAACTGGGTAGCCAGATTGCGTATTTATTACGTCATGAAGCTCACCATTAAGCTTCATTTGATATATTTTTCCTGTGAATGTAGAAACGTATAAGAAATCCGTAAATCTTTTTATATTAAATACGGTTTCATTAATTAATTTCTTTTCAATCCCAGTGTTTAAGTTTACTTGGTATAATCCTGATGAGGTTCCAACAAAAAGATTCTCTTGCTCTACTAATATTGATTTTGGTCCGTGAGGAACATTGATTTTTTTCTTTTGTACGAGTTTTAAATCTTTATCGTAAATGTTTAAAAAGCTATCATCACCTATTAAGTATATATTTTTATCGTCAGAAGTGATTGACCATACATTATTTTTTTCTATATTAATTTTTTTAATAAAATTTTTGTCACGTGTTATTTTTATAAAACCATCGTTGTAATTTGAAATGTAAATGTTTTTTTTGCTCTGTTTTATAAATGTTTTCTTTAACTTTTGCTTTTCTATTTTTAGTTCACCAATCTTTTTTGCTGTAAATTCATCGTCATAATTCAGTATGTATATTTCGTTTTCGCTTATAGATATTGATTCATTTTTTATGTATGAGTCAATACTTGTGAGCTTTAGATTAGATATTTTTATTAGATTATTTGTAACATTAAAAACACCATCGTTTGTTGTCGTAATTAATTTGCCATTTATTAACGAAATATCATTTGTATTTGATGTTATTTTTTTTAGAATCCCATTTTTAATAAAAAACAATATTCCTTCATAGTTTCTTAAATATATTTCATTGTTAAAGCTAATTACATTTTTAATTTCACTTAACATGTTATCATTAAAGGAATAATTAACTTTTAAGTTTTCACTAAAATAAGATAAAAACTTACCATTCAAACCAATAAAAACTTCACCATCTTGTTTTGATATTGACCAAATGGCTTGTTTACCAATTTGAGTTGAGATACTGTTTCTGGTGAATGACTCAGTATCTTTATCAAATTGAACGAGACCTTTATCTGTTCCGATTTGCAGAACACCATTGTCATCGATAAGTAAATTACGAATAAAAGAACTGGGTAGAGAATTTGCATTATCTTCTGCATAGAATTGCTTAAATTCATTGCCGTCGAAACGATTTAATCCATTGATAGTACCAACCCAAACGTAACCCTCTGGATCTTCTAAGATGGCCGTTACTGTGTCCTGAGACAAACCATCCGCAACACCATAATTAGTGTAGTTTAGTAGTAGATCGAAATTTGATTCTGTGTCATCAGCTTCAATGGCTGCTGCGCCAAAGCTGAAAATAAAATAAACACAGATAAAGAGTAAAATTTTAGGCATAGATTTATACTTATTCTCTTTTGATGCCGCAAAGAAGTTCATGAATTGTCTACTTTTTCAGAAAGCAGGCCCTTTGTCAAAAGCATGTTAACAAAAAAGGTGTGATTGATAGAATATTACGCAATTATCGCTGTAAAATTTGTTTATAGTTATTTTTTAATCAATTAGTTATGTAATACTAAGGTTTTATTTGGTCGCTTGTACTGTTAACAATGATTGAGACATTTTGTTAACCTAATTTCGATTCATCTAGCTTTATATTTTTTAGACCTTTAAACGTCGATGCTGGTTAAAACTGAAATTTATCTGCTTGATGTTTGAATGTTTTTAAGTCGACAATCATATTATCTGAACGAAGGCTTGTTTGGCTGTGATGTTGTTCACCACTGTTAAACAAGACTAAACGGTCACAATCTCTACTGCGCATGTGAGCCACCATAAACTTGATCAAGTGAGCTCTGGTGAGCTTTTCGACTTCCGCGACGACCATTTCACGTTGATTAAATCCATAATCGCGGTTACCTAAGCTCACCCAATAGCGTTGGCTGCGTGTCTTTAGGTTGGTATCGTGTTCCATTATTTGACTTATCATACCTTGTTTTGTGCTTTCCCATTGTTCATTGGTTATTTGCATAACGGCATAATTAAAGTCGGCGATGAATTCGTCGATTGCTTCGAGAAGTTGTCTTGGACCTGTAGTAGGGGACTGCACATAAAAAATCATCCCTGGATGTCGGTTTAACGGTAAGTAACCTGTCCCAACCATGTAGCCTAATTGTTGTTTAGTGCGTAACTCATGAAAAAAGGTAGATGACATTGTATGGTTTAGTAGACTGAATAACGCCACACGTTCTGGTGTCGCCATCCGAGACTGGTAGTAAACAATAATCGCACTATCTTGATGGGAAATGGTTTTTTCGCGAAGTAATGAACCTCTTTTATCTAGGTTGATAAGTTCGCGTGAAGACTCTGCGCTTGGTTTCGTGACTAAAGACAATAGATGTTGCAAACGCTTGCCGAGTTGCTGTGCTTCTTCAACCAGCCAATCCCCGTATACCAAACCTTCAAGATAAACTTTTTTGTAAAATGCGCTGACATGATTGTGTAAATCATCAAGTGTCAGTAGCGTGAGTTCTTCAGCCATTCTTGCGGGTTCAAAACTTCTTTTTTGTAGCGACACGGTTAAGCTGGTAAATAATTGAGATATTGGCTTAGCTTGAGCAACATTATTCCAGCTGCGTAATATCTGATTTTTAATCATACTAAAGCGTTGTTCGGTAAAGTTACGCTCGCGGGCTTTGTTGATGATTAGAGTGAGGAGCTTTTCTTGGTTACCCGTAAAACCGGTTAAATGCAGGGTAATGCCGCCTTGGTGAGGGTAAATATTGTAGTTAAGGCCAGCAACCTCTGCTTGGTATGTTGGTTCAGTCAGATAATCGATAAGCATTTCAACGTATAGTCTTGTTAATGCTGCTTGTCTTGGGGTTGAGCTCGCTTGATCTGAGTCTAACGATAAGTATAAATGCCCTTTAGGAACATTGAATTCATCATCTTTTTTATGCCAAATACGGTAACCTTCGCCTTCTGCAACAATAGTGGGTACTGGAGTATCGCTTTTGTCTGCCCTAGCTTGCGGGTTGGCGACAATAAACGGATTTCTTTCCGGAAGTTTAAGTGACTCTCTTACCGTAACGGAAGACCATTTTGCTATTTGTTGGGGTTGTAATGATCTCACTTGGTACGGAGTGTCGTACCATTTTGCTTGATTATCGACCTGTGATTCTTTTGCAACCGTAAGTAAGCGCATATTAGCTGCCGACATCATAGACAGCAGTTGTGTTGTTTCATCCTCTAGCATTTCATCCATGCGATAGTCGCCATAAATAATGTCTTCAATATCATAATGGTGCATGTTGATACTGAGATGGCTTGCTAAATCCAAGGTTTTGATCTGTTCTTGGAATCGAAACGCAGTGTTAAGTAAATTGGCTCGCTCTTGGTAACGCCATGCTTGTACACCTTGCAGCTTAATCAATTCAATGTATTCAAATACACAAGTTACCACTTCATCAATCTCTGCAAATCCCTTGTCGGTTAATTGTATGCTGATTGAATAATCTTTGAAGTTGTAACCATTAACCCCACCGCCAGCAGATAAGTTATTGGCTAACCCCTGTACTTTTAAATAGGACAGTAAACTCCCTGGGCTTTCATTACCGAGTAAATGGCTGATAAAGGTGAGTGGTTTTCGCTTATAAAATTGGTCTATCTCTGGCAGTGAAAAACTAATACTGACTCGTTTTTGATCTTTCAACGGTACAATTTGTATATGTTTTTGACGTTGGTCCTTCGTTATCATTGCTTCAGATGGATAGTGTTTACTTACATTTCTATTGATAATGTTTGAGAAGTATTTTTTAACGATGGTGTCTAGCTCTGCAATAGGGCGTGGAGCGACAATGCACAATGTCATAATATTAGCACTGTAATGTTGTTGATAAAAAGCGAGCAATTCATCCCGAATGTCTGCTTGTTTACCCGCTAAAGTTGTTTGGTTACCGACAGAGAATTTTGAAAATGGATGTTTTGGATTAACGGTTTCTTTTTGAACTTGGTAAACTCGGCGAATATCATCCTTTAATTTTAAGCTAAATTCAGATTCGATTGCCTGCCTTTCACGATCCACTAACTCTAAGTCAAACTTTGGGGCAATAAAAAATTGACTGAATCGGTCTAATGAACCTTCTAAGGCTTCGGCATTAATGCTATAGAAAAAGTTAGTTTGTTCTGTGCCTGTCCAAGCATTATTACTGCCACCATGTTGATTAATATAAGCGTGGTATTCTCCTGAATCTGGATATTTCTCGGTGCCTAAAAATAACATGTGCTCAAGGAAATGCGCCATACCTGGTCGGTCAACAGGATCGTCAAAATGACCAACACTAACCGCCATAGATGCGGCTGCTTGATTTGATTGCATGTCTTCAACCAATAACACTCGAAGTTGGTTGTTCAACACTCGATATTGGTATTGTCGATGATCATTTTGGCTTTTATAAACTGCTGGAAATTCAGGCAAGAGGAGACTCCAGAAAAGATAACTTGTTATATATTGATCTTGTTATTACTTTTTAGCAAATTACCTTGGTCAGTTTTATTCAATTATCGACTAAAGTTTATCTAAATATGCTCAATTCTAGGTTTGTTGTTGCGCTGATTAACGCTACAATTGGTTAAGAATGATAATAAAAACATCACGAGAGAAGTATGCAGCTATTTTTGATGCGCCATGGTGAAGCGAGTTTTGATGCTCTGTCCGATAGGGAACGAAAATTAACTGAAACAGGCCGTATTCAAACTGGCTATATGGCTAATTGGTTAGCAAAACAGGTCAGCCATTTTGATTTGGTGATTGTGAGCCCTTATTTACGTGCGCAGCAAACGTGGCAAGAAGTCAGTAAACACTTAGCTGAACCCCGTAAGTGGTTAGTACTTGATGATGTGACTCCCTCTGGCGATGCTAAAGTGGCGATAGATGTTGTGTTGGCTTATGCCGAGCAATATAAAGCCGATAATGTATTGGTTATAGCACATATGCCAATTTTAGGATTTATGGTCAGCGAGCTTGTGGCGGGGGTTGAGCCACCTTTGTTTGCTACATCCGCGGTGGCTCACATAGACAAACATACGCATAACGCGAGTTTTGTCGCAATGACAGCACCACATCAAGTTGTTGTGTAATGACAATAACGTTTTGAATCACATCTGAATAAAAAAAGGTAAGTGATTACTTACCTTTTTTATGTTCGCGCTTATTTCTTCGTATTAACGTCGGTGAGGCTGTTCACCAATATCAATTAATACCAATAACGCGGCATCGCCACCCCATTCTTTGGGTGCTTGGTGAAACGCTTTTACGTTTGGGTGTTGTGCTAACCACATTGGTGTTTGCTGTTTTAAAATACCCATTCCATAGCCGTGCATTACGCAGCAACAAATCGTGTTTTGCTTAACACATGCTTGGATAAGTGCGGCTAATTCAAGTTTGGCTTCTGCTTGACGCATGCCATGCAAATCAAGCAACAGGTCCGGAGAATAGTCACCACGCCTTAAGCGTTTTAATTCATGCTTATCTGTGCTGGTATTAATCCAACGCATAGGGCCATCTACCGGCAGAAGCGGCTGATATGTATCCGAAAAATAGCTATCAGCATGAATCTGCTGTTCTTTTATTTCGAACTGTTGTTTGGCTTTGACAGGCTGTTTAAAGTGGTGAGTATCTTGCCTTAGCGGTTTGATACCCTCGATTAATGCACTAAACAGCGATAAGTCTGGATAATTATCGTCTTTCATGGGCGTATTGTATTGAATTCTAGGTCATCTTAATAGACATCAGTTACAATAGCGCAGAACAATTTTTAAGGAGTGTGTTTTGGATAAGATCTTTGTAGATGAAGCTGTCACTGAGTTACGTACTATCGCTGATATGTTACGTTGGGCTGTCAGCCGTTTTAATGATGCCAATATTTATTATGGTCACGGAACGGATAATGCTTGGGACGAAGCCATTGCATTGGTTTTTGATGCTCTACACTTACCAGAAGATATCGGCCAGCAGGTTATTTTAAGTAACCTGACCAGTAGTGAAAAACACAAAATCGTTGAATTAATTATTCGCCGTGTACGTGAACGTTTACCGGTACCGTATTTGACCAATAAAGCCAAATTTGCGGGTCTTGAATTTTATGTTGATGAACGCGTACTGGTTCCGCGTTCGCCGATTGCCGAAATGATCAATCATCATTTTAGCCCATGGTTATATAACAAACCGGTTAATCGCATTATGGATTTATGTACTGGCAGTGCTTGTATTGCCATTGCTTGTGCCTATGCGTTTGAAGATGCTGAAGTTGACGCATTAGATATTAGCGAAGACGCACTTGAAGTTGCCCAAATTAATATTGAATCTTTGGGCGTGTTGGATCGTGTTTTCCCGATGCAATCCGATTTATTCTCAGCGATTCCAAAAGGCCAGCATTACGACTTAATTGTGTCTAACCCTCCATATGTAGATGCACAAGATATTGGTGATATGCCTGAAGAGTATCATCACGAACCTGCTATTGGGTTAGCGTCTGGCAATGATGGCTTAGATTTAACCAAGCGTATCTTAGCTAATGCGGCAGATTATTTAACAGAAACGGGTTTGCTAGTCGTTGAAGTCGGTAATTCAATGGTGCATTTGATTGAGCAATATCCTGATATGCCATTTGCTTGGGTTGATTTTGAATTTGGCGGTGATGGCGTGTTTGTATTAACCCGTGATCAGCTAGTTGAAAATGAATCACTTTTCGCCATCTATAAAGATAGTGAATAATAGCGACAAGAATCGCACTCAATGAAGTGAATAATTAATAGAGGTAGTTAACGCGCATGTCAGGAAATAGTATTGGTCAAAACTTTGTTGTTACAACATTTGGTGAAAGCCATGGTGTTGCTTTAGGTTGTATCATTGATGGCTGCCCTCCAGGACTGGAGTTAACCGTTGAAGATATGCAACATGATTTAGACCGTCGTCGTCCTGGCACGTCACGTTATACAACGGCACGCCGTGAAGCTGATGAAGTAAGAATTTTGTCAGGAGTGTTTGAAGGTAAAACCACTGGCACCTCTATTGGTTTGTTGATTGAGAATACCGATCAACGTAGCCAAGACTATTCAGATATTAAAGACACGTTTCGTCCTGGTCATGCAGATTATACCTACCAACAAAAGTATGGCATGCGTGATTACCGTGGCGGCGGGCGCTCGTCTGCACGCGAAACGGCAATGCGAGTTGCCGCAGGTGCGGTAGCAAAAAAATACCTCAAGCAAGTGCACGGCATTGAAATTCATGGCTATCTTGCTCAACTAGGACCTATTAGCGCTGACACTATTGATTTGACTCAAATTGAGCAAAATGCATTTTTCTTCCCTGATGCCAGTAAATTAGAAGCGTTAGATGAGTACATGCGTGGCTTACGTAAATCTGGTGATTCAATAGGCGCCAAAATTACTGTTGCAGCCACTGGTGTTCCTGTGGGATTAGGCGAACCCGTATTTGATCGCCTTGATGCTGATATCGCGCATGCGTTAATGGGCATTAATGCCGTTAAAGGTGTTGAAATTGGTGATGGCTTTGGTGTTGTTACTCAAAAAGGTTCAGAAGGTCGTGATTTAATGTCACCACAAGGTTTTGCATCTAACCATGCAGGTGGCGTATTGGGCGGCATTTCATCTGGCCAACCTGTTGTGGCTCATATTGCGCTAAAACCTACCTCGAGCATTAGCGTACCAGGTCAAAGCATGACAGTGCAGGGCGAAACAATCGATATGATCACCAAAGGTCGTCATGATCCTTGTGTGGGTATTCGCGCCGTGCCTATTGCTGAAGCGATGCTCGCGATTGTATTGATGGATCACTTGTTAAGACATCGTGCGCAAAACCAAGATGTTACTAGTCAAACACCCGTTATCGGAATGCGATAATGTCCTCATTGAAACCCGCTGAACCAGATTTACGCTGGCTCAGAGCTTGTTATTTCTTTTTCTTTTCTATTCTTGGCATCATGGTTCCCTATTTGGGGGTTTTCTTTGATAGCCGAGGTTTCAATGCCCAAGAGATAGGTTTTTTGTTGGCCATTTTAATGGCCACTCGAATTGTCGCGCCTAACGTATGGGCGGCTGTAGCCGATCGCACTGGTATGCGAGCAGAATTGATAAAGCTTGGCTCCTTTGCTGCAGCGATTACCTATACCAGTTTTTTCTTCGACGGCAGCTTCATGTATCTTGCGGTTAGTTTAGCCATATACACTTTCTTTTGGAATTCCATTCTTGCTCAGTTAGAAGTGATTACGTTAGAAACGCTTGGTGATAAAGCTGAACGTTATGGTGCCATTCGAAGTTGGGGCAGTGTTGGTTATATTATTTTGGTGATAAGTGGTGGATTAGCGATTGATCACTGGGGCCCCGAAGTGTTGCCTTATATGGGGATGATACTGTTTTTAGGTTTGTTTGCTTGCTCATTGCCTTTACCCGCTAACCGTAGTGTTGTAGTCAATAAATCTGAGCGTCCTAAACTTACATTTGATAAATCATTAGTGTGGTTTATGCTATCTGCAATGTTATTGCAGATGAGTGTCGGACCATTTTATGGTTTTTTTGTATTATATCTAAAGCAGGTTGGCTACTCTGAGACCATCGCTGGAATGCTAGTTGCCTTGGGCGTGCTAGCTGAAATTGTTATTTTCTTTTATTCATCCCGTCTTATTCGCCAATACGGTATTCGAGTATTGCTTGTGGTGAGCATTCTGTTAACTGCCATTCGTTGGTTATTGTTGGCATTTGGTGTTGAACACGTTTCATTATTGGTCATCAGCCAACTATTACATGCTTTCACTTTTGGTTTAGTCCATGCCGCTTCAATCCATTTCATTCACCGTCATTTTTCCATCAGTCATCGAAGTACTGGCCAAGCGTTATATGCCAGTGTCAGTTTTGGTGTGGGTGGCGCATTAGGCACGTGGATAAGTGGCATGATTTGGGGTGATGGTAGTAGCACTATGTGGGTTTGGGTATTTGCGGCAGCTTGTGCATTTTTATCAATGATAGCGGTATTGCTTATCCCCAATATTAATGGCCAACCAGCGACTAATACATAATTGGTTAACTAGGTCATTCATTTACTCTTCATTTTTAGACACAGAAGTTATGTAATCAGCAAGGAGTCAGTGTGAAACGTTTTCGCTTAGGGGTAATCATTAATCCATTAGCTGGCCTTGGAGGCAGTGTCGGTTTAAAAGGCTCTGACGGCGTTGCCGTAGAAGCTATTGCCAAAGGTGCTATTCCCAAAGCACAACAACGCATGCAACAAGCTCTGGATGTCATTTTACCTTTCGTTAAACAAATCGATATTATTACTGCATCTGGTGATATGGGCGGGAGCTTATGTCGTCAAATGGGTTTTTCGACTCAAGATGTATATACCGCGTTAGAAACAACCTCAATTGAAAAAACGTCTGCAATAGATACCCAACAAGCGGTTAAATGCTTACTTGATCATCAATTAGATTTGTTGCTATTTGCTGGCGGAGACGGTACTGCCCGTGATATTTATGCTGTAGTTGATGACGCATTTCCGGTGTTAGGTGTACCAGCGGGTGTTAAAATTCACTCCGGTGTATACGGTATTACCCCGCATGCTTCTGGGCTTGTTGTCAGCATGTTATTTAAAGGTGAGCTAGTGAGCTTAATGTCTGCTGATGTCATGGATATTGATGAGACTGCGTTTAGGCAGGGGATTGTAAAAGCGAAACGATTTGGTGAAATGACGGTTCCTGCTGCGCCACGATATATACAAGCCGTGAAAATGGGCGGTAAAGAAGTTGATGAATTAGTGTTGGCCGATATTGCCGCCGATGTGATTGAATCAATGGACGATGAGCTTTATATCATGGGTTCAGGCAGCACCGTAGCGGCAGTCATGGAAGACCTTGGTTTAGAAAATACTTTGCTTGGTGTTGATGTTATTCAGCATAAAAGCGTGATTGCTAAGGATGTTACCGCGCAACAATTACTCGCGTTGATTGCCGATAAAAAAAGGTATTCTAGCGTCAAGCTAGTGATTACATTAATCGGTGGGCAAGGGCATATATTGGGTCGTGGCAATCAGCAGTTGTCACCGGAACTGATCCGGCAACTAGAAAAAGACAATATTTTAATCCTGGCCACAAAAACTAAGCTAAAAGCACTTGAAGGTAGGCCATTAATTGTGGATAGTGGCGACCCTGAATTAGATAAAGCACTCACTGGCTATTACAAAATAGTCACGGGTTACCATGATTACGTAATGTATCAAGTAGCCAACCCAGATTTAGTGGAGAACTAGAACATGTTAGAACAGTACGATGCAGCATTAGAGTCTTGGATTGAAGACAGTGTTAGCCACAGCGATGACGATGCGTTATTTGCTTGTGGTTATTTACAAGGCCACGTCGCCGTTGTATTAGCTGAATTAGAAGTCGAACCTGAACAAGATTTACCTGCGCTTGATCAAAAGTTGGTTAAATGTCTTGCGTTGGCAAATGAAGAATTAGATGAACATGATTTTTCATTAGTGGAAGCTGCATGGCAGCAGTTACGTCAACGTATTGTCGCTCAAGCGGCATAACCCGGAATAGATAAACAGCTTTTATGGTAAATTCCTCATTGCAACAAGTCACTATAGGTTTAGTTAATCCCAAAACGCCGGTCAATGTTGGCGGCATTATGCGAGCAGCTGGTTGCTACGGTGTTGATAACGTTTGCTATACCGGAAAACGTTATGAATTGGCGGCTAAGTCGGGTGATGCTCAATACGATGTTGACACTAAAGATGCTGCCAAGCGTATTCCTTTAACTGGTGTCGAGTCATTACTTGATAGTGTGCCTGATGGCGCAACCATAGTCTGTGTCGATCTTGTCGTTGGGGCGACTCCGTTGCCTTTATTCTCTCATCCAGATAATGCCTTTTATATATTCGGTCCGGAAGACGGCACTATTCCACAGCAATTAATTGATGCTGCTGATGATGTTGTGTATGTACCGACTGTAGGGTGTATGAATTTAGCTGCATCTGTGAATGTTTTGCTCTATGACCGTTTGGCTAAAATGAGTCAAATTAAAGCTGATGATGAATTAATTAAGCAAAGTCGTGACAATAATAATCGCACCAAAGTGAAACACTGGTTGAAGTCACTTTGATGAAATAACCGTATTGCACTTTAGATAATGCCGAATGAGAAATCATTCGGCATTTTTGTTTACGCGTTGTTGCGCACAATCGCCGACAGTAATACTCGTCAATAGAAAAACCAGTGTTGTATGATTGAATGGTCAATATATTACTGTTGTATCATCTAACCCAGAGCATAAACATTTCAAATAGAAGCTCGATATCATGGTTGTTGTTTAATGTTAGATATCAAATCAGTGATATAAATATTAAACATCAGTGGTTCAAAGCTTGATGAAGCGACTTATGTGGTAGAGATTAGAGATTAGACATAGGAAAGGCAATCGCCATTCATGAAGATGTTTTCCATAAAGTTAACTTGTCACTATTTAGCTTGATGGCTTGGTAATGAATGCCTCTGAATTCGGCTTTAGTTAAGCATACACATTAGAAATCAATATTAGAAATCAATATTAGGAATGCATAGATGTCGATATTAAAGAAACTGTGTCAGTGGCTACCGTTTGGAAAAGTACCCGAAATGAGCGCCCAAGAAGTACATAAACGACTTCAGAAGAATGATTTTCAGATTGTAGATGTTCGCTCAAAAATGGAATGGCACAAGTCGCATATTGAAGGCTCTAAAAACCTGCCTATCACGTCGCTTTCTATTGATTCGATAAAACAGCTTGAATTATCACCAGAGGTAACAACTGTCGTGATATGTCTCTCTGCCCATCGCAGTATCCCTGGGGTTAGAAAACTTAAACAGTTTGGATTTACTGATGTATATCAACTTAAAGGTGGGATGTTGAGCTGGTGGAAATTATCGCTACCAACATCGAAATAACACACTAGAAAAGATACTCAACTGATGAAGTTAATATTTTTGGTTCAGGGGGTATAAATGTCGTCTGGGCTCATAACAGTTTTTATTTTTTGAGTCCGGCGAGTGACACTAATCATTTCATACTCTCTGGACGAGCTATACAGATTAATTAACATGTGAGATTGAGATTAAAATATAAAAATAGGGGCACGATAAAGATATAGCTCTGATTGCAGATAATTAAAGCAGGGAAATTATAAGGAAAGGTATAACAATAGAAAATGGTTGCGGGAGTAGGACTTGATAAAAATCTAAGACCTTCGACTCTTTGTTTATAAAAAGCTGAGCATGACGACAGGAACTAATTGCACAATGGGATTTTAAGGGTTTAAAAAGGAATTAATTGAAATGAGAAAATTACTAATAGAAAATGGTTGCGGGAGTAGGACTTGAACCTACGACCTTCGGGTTATGAGCCCGACGAGCTACCAACTGCTCCATCCCGCGTCCGATAAACGCTATCAATTATTTTAATTCTATTGACTAAAGAAATGGTTGCGGGAGTAGGACTTGAACCTACGACCTTCGGGTTATGAGCCCGACGAGCTACCAACTGCTCCATCCCGCGTCCGATAAACGCTATCAATTATTTTAATTCTATTGACTAAAGAAATGGTTGCGGGAGTAGGACTTGAACCTACGACCTTCGGGTTATGAGCCCGACGAGCTACCAACTGCTCCATCCCGCGTCCGATAAACGCTATCAATTATTTTAATTCTATTGACTAAAGAAATGGTTGCGGGAGTAGGACTTGAACCTACGACCTTCGGGTTATGAGCCCGACGAGCTACCAACTGCTCCATCCCGCGTCCGATAAACGCTATCAATTATTTTAATTCTATTGACTAAAGAAATGGTTGTGGGAGTAGGACTTGATAAAAACTACGACCTTCGACTCTTTATTAATAAAAAGCTGAGCCCGACGAGCTACCAACTGCTCCATCCCGCGTCCGATAAACGCTATCAATTATTTTAATTCTATTGACTAAAGAAATGGTTGCGGGAGTAGGACTTGAACCTACGACCTTCGGGTTATGAGCCCGACGAGCTACCAACTGCTCCATCCCGCGTCCGATTGACGCTGCTTTAATTCATCTTATTAAACTGGCTAGTTAGCGTGTTTAACGGTCTGCTTCAAAGCGGGGCGAACTATAGCGATCCCCGTTTATATTTGCAAGTAAAATCTAGGCGATAGCTATTTGTTTGCTGGTAAAATAAGCGAGTCACTGCTTTATCGTACGATATTGCCAAATTAACCCAAAAATAAGGGATTTTAACCGTCCATTTCGATAAGTCGTTGGGGTTATGTGTTTGAGCAGGTATAATGCTGCACTGAATTTTGCGTAACCGATGACTGACTAATACATGTTTAATTTTTTTGCTGCAGCCCCAAAGGGTTTCGAATATAGCCTTGCTTCTGAACTTAAAGAGTTCGGAGCAACCGACGTTAAAGAAAGTGTTGCTGGAGTATATTTTTCTGCTTCATTAGAGCTGGCTTATCGCATTACATTATGGACTCGTTTAGCGAGCCGTATCGTATTAGTCATCTATAAAGGAGCTTGTGATTCTGCAGAGCAACTTTATAACGCAGCATACTGCATTGATTGGCCATCGCATTTTTCCCATAAAAAAACCTTCAGTATTGATTTTCACGGCACGGGTGGTTTCATTAATAACACTCAATTTGGTGCGCTGAAAATTAAAGATGCTGTAGTTGACCGTTTTCGTGATGATGGTACTCCTCGTCCCGATGTAGAACGTGTCAATCCAGATTTTAAAATTGATGCCCATTATCGTAATGGTCAACTGACTATTTCAATGAATTTCTCAGGCGCTTCTTTACACCAACGCGGATACCGTTCAACTACGGGTGAAGCACCATTAAAAGAAAACCTCGCTGCCAATATGTTGGTACGCAGTGGTTGGCAAGCTAATCCTATTACTGTGCTTGACCCATTTTGTGGCAGTGGCACGGTATTAATAGAAGCGGCATTAATGGCTGCTGATATTGCGCCTGGACTAAAACGTGAGAAATTTGGTTTCGAAAATTGGCAAAGTCACAATAAAGCAATGTGGCAGGTTATTTTTGACGAAGCTCAAGCGCGTGCAACCTTGGGCAAAACTCGTTGTAAGCTTAAATTTTACGGTTCAGACATAGAACCTCACCTGATTTCTATCGCTAAGCGCAATGCTGAGAATGCTGGTGTAGCTGAATTAATTGAATTTAGCGTGTCAGATGCGCTCGATGTAACACCTCCTGTAAGTGAAGGCTTTTTGATTTCTAACCCGCCTTACGGTGAGCGTTTGGGTAATGTTACTGAGCTTTTACAACTTTATTACCAACTCGGTGATAAGTTTAAAAAAGAGTTCGGTGGCTGGAAAATTGCTATGTTGTGCAGTGATGTTGAACTTATATCATCGCTTAAACTAAAAGCTGACAAGCAGATGAAAATGTTCAACGGCGCATTAGAATGTGCTTTTAACATTTATACCTTACACGCCAACAGTACCCGCCGCGACGTGCCTGAATTGCCTGAAGGTGTTGATATTATCGACATTGCGCCAGCATTTGCGAATCGTATTAAAAAGAATGTTAAACAGTTTGAAAAATGGGCTAAAAAAGAGCGCATAGACAGTTATCGTTTATATGATGCTGAT
Source organism: Shewanella sp. BF02_Schw (assembly GCF_014596695.2). Classification (NCBI taxonomy): domain Bacteria; kingdom Pseudomonadati; phylum Pseudomonadota; class Gammaproteobacteria; order Alteromonadales; family Shewanellaceae; genus Shewanella; species Shewanella sp. BF02_Schw. Next base: position 399,835 of record NZ_JABKAW020000003.1, on the reverse strand, counting down.
TTACCTGAATACAACGTCGCCATTGATAGATACGTGGATTATGTTGTTATTCAAGAATATTCAGCTCCAGCAACTATTCCTGAAGCGGTGACTAAACGCCGTATTAGTGATGTGCTATTAGCCTTGCCTGGGGCGTTAGGGATTCATCCTGATCGTATCACCTTGAAAACTCGTGAACGTCAGAAGGGTGCTAACCAATATCAAAAAATTGACGAACGTAAAGTTGAAGTTATCACTGAAGAATATGGTGCTAAATTTAAACTTAACTTAACCGGTTATCTCGATACGGGTTTGTTCCTTGATCACCGAGTTACACGTAAACTGGTTGGTGATAAAGCAAAAGGCAAAAATGTCCTTAATTTATTCGCTTACACAGGCTCTGCATCAGTACATGCTGCGATCGGCGGAGCTAAATCAGTTACCACCATCGACATGTCTAATACCTACATCAATTGGGCCAAAGAAAACTTTGCCTTAAATGGTTTGTCTGGCGCTAAATACGACTTTATTCAAGCAGACTGTTTGCAGTGGATAAAAGATAATAGCCATCAGAAATATGAACTCATTTTTATCGACCCACCGACGTTTTCAAATTCAAAACGTATGGAAGACAGTTGGGATGTGCAACGCGATCATGCAGAGATGTTAGGTGGCTTGATTAAGCTGCTTTCTCCAAATGGCGAGCTTATTTTCTCAAACAACAAACGTAAATTTAAGATGGATATCGAGGCGTTGAACCAAGCAGGTATCGACGTGACTAATATCGACCATTTATGTTTACCGCTGGATTATAAACGTAATCCACATATCCATAATGTTTGGCTACTGACTCATGCTAAAAAATAGTTCAGTCGCTTATGTGCTATTTCACACCGAGGGTTGTCATCTGTGTGAAATAGCTCAAAAATTGGTTGATCAAACCGCAATACATTATCAGCACATCGATATTTGTGATAACGCATCACTTGCAGAGCGTTATGGCATGAGCATTCCTGTATTTGTACAGGGCGAACGTGATTTATTCTGGCCTTTCGATGCCGCACAATTACAAGAATTTTTAGGAGTTTAGATTGAGTCTGGTACGCATTAATAATGGCTCGTTAGCCTACGGTTACATTCCTTTGCTGCTAAATGCAGATTTTACCATTGAACCTGGTGAGCGCGTGTGTATTGTTGGGCGTAATGGCGCCGGTAAATCAAGTTTAATGAAAGTATTATCAGGTGATGTATTACTTGATGATGGTGAGTTTAATATTGCAAATGACGTTAACGTTAGTCGTTTACAGCAAGACCCTCCTAAAGCAGAAACCGGATCGGTTTACTCTTATATAGCAGCGGGTTTGAAAGAAATTGGTGAAGCGTTAGAACAGTATCATCAATTATCACACGATGTTGCAGATGCTAATCCTGAGCAGATGGACCGTATGCTGAATCAAATGCAACGTCTTCAGGAAGTGTTAGATCACAATGACGGCTGGCAATTAGATTCACGCATTATCCAAAACTGTCAGTTGTTAGGTCTAGATCCGGATAAGCCATTAAATGAATTGTCTGGTGGTTGGCAGCGTAAAGTGGCGTTAGCTCGTGCCCTTGTTGTTAATCCTGATTTATTACTGCTTGACGAACCTACCAACCATTTAGATATCGATACCATTGAATGGTTAGAGCAATTTTTATTAAGCTTTAAAGGCGCTATCGTATTTGTAAGCCATGACCGTGGTTTTATTCAAAGAATGGCAACGCGTATCGTCGATTTAGATCGTGGTGTAGTGGTCTCATTTCCAGGTAACTATCAAGTTTATTTAGATGGTAAGCAAGAATGGTTACGAGTTGAAGCTGAGAAAAACGCTCATTTTGATAAAAAACTTGCCGACGAAGAAACCTGGATCCGCCAAGGTGTTAAAGCGCGACGTACTCGAAATGAAGGTCGTGTTCGAGCGTTAAAAGCACTACGTACCGAACGTAGTGAACGCTTAAACCGTCAAGGTAACGCCAAAATGTCGGTATCTGATAACGAACGCTCTGGTAAGTTAGTATTTGATATTAAAAATGTTAACTATAATTTGCCTGATAAAAATTTAGTTAAAGATTTCAGTACTACTGTCATACGTGGTGACCGTATCGCGTTAATTGGCCCAAATGGTTGCGGTAAATCAACGCTAATCAAACTGTTAATTGAAAAGCTGCAGCCTCAATCTGGCGAAATTAAAGTCGGTACTAAGCTAGACGTTGCCTATTTTGACCAGTATCGTGAAGCGCTTGATCCAGAAAAAACAGTAGAAGAAAACGTTGGTGAGGGTAAAAGTACCGTCACAATTAATGGCCAAGATCGCCATATTCTTAGTTATCTACAAGATTTCTTATTCTCGCCAATGCGTGCTCGTACTCCGGTAAAAGCACTTTCTGGTGGCGAGAAGAACCGTTTGTTATTGGCGAGATTATTATTACGCCCTGCCAATTTAATTATTCTCGATGAACCAACAAACGATCTTGATATTGAGACGTTAGAATTGTTAGAGTCACTGCTTGCTGATTTTGCTGGTACATTACTTATCGTGAGCCACGATAGAGCATTTATCGACAATACCGTTACCAGCAGTTGGTGGTTTGCGGGCAATGGACAATGGGCTGAGTATGTTGGTGGTTACCAAGATGCTGTTGCTCAAGGTGCAAAGTTTTATTCTGAGGAACCTGTTGCAACTAATGTTGTCCAACCTACCGCAGTGGTTGAAACAAAGCCTGTCAGTATCCCTGAGAAAGCAGTCAAAAAACTGTCTTACAAATTGCAAAAAGAATTAGATACGCTTCCGAGCCAAATGGAACAGCTCGAGCAAGATATTGCCCAATTGCAGCAAACCATAGCGGGTGCTGATTTTTATAATCAACCGCAGGATTTAGTCAATAAAGCATTGCAATTGTTGGCAGAAAAAGAACAGAATTTAGAAGTTTGCTTCGAGCGATGGGAAGAGCTTGAGTCACTGAAGTAAAGCATAATAAAACAGGAATAGTTACATGAAGTTAAAGTTTGATAAAGCCTTATCCCTTGTTGCGATAGGTGTATTAAGTGTGATTGGAACAGTTCAAGCTGCGCCAGTATATGAAATTGTTAATATTGAAGATTTCGACCTAAATGGCACTATTGACGGTACACGTAATGGCTATGCCATGGCGGTGAACAGTCAAGATGAAGTTGTCGGTATTTCAAAAGGTAAAAAGAAACTTAGTACCGAAGACATTGAAGGCGGCATCATTGATGTTGAAGATGGTATTTCTGATGCAGAAGAGATTACCTATTCAGTATTAACACCAATAGAGGCAAATAACTTCACCGTCACTACCAGTGCAAATGCCGCTGAAGGCGCTTGGAAGCCTTCATTTTATAGCCTAGCTGGTACGACTAATCCTACTGACGTAGACAGTGATGGTGAACTCGTTGTTAATTCAATTGATACCTTCTTCTATGGTCTTAACAGTAATGGCACCAAAGTGGGTGCTTATACTGGTGAGCAAAAGACCTTGGCTTATGAAGGTACAAGCACAACACAAGAGCTTTGGTATTATCGTGACTTTGAACTTCGTGCCATTGCAGTAAAAGATGATGTTGAATTTTCATTACTACCTCCTTACACAACCTATGTTCGTGAACAAGATGCTGACACTAGTGCAGCTACCGTTGAGTTAGGTGGTTCGTCTGTTGCAGCCGATGTAAATGAAAATAATCTTGTTGTTGGTTATGGTAGTACCGCATTGGCTTCATCAAGTGTTGACCGTGTAGATAGCTGTATTACAAGTGCAGAAGACACCGATGCAGATAATCCTACGCCGCTCGCTATTTGTGTTCAAGATTCTCAGTATCCAGACACTAACAGCCGTCGTTATATTATTTATCAAACACGCGCTTTAGTATGGGATTTAAATAACATAGACGATGCCGGTGTACCTGAGCGTACTGAATTACCGTTAGGCTTAACCCCTGCAACGGACTCAACGCTAATTTACACCGCCCAAGCATTAGGTGTTAACAGCGATGATGATGTTGCTGGCCGCTCACATGTTTATCGTAATGGCGACACCGATAAATTATATTTTGATGCTGCTTACTGGAAAAAGAATGCCAATGGTGAATATCAATATAATTGGGTAGATATGGAGAATGAAGTCACAAGCTCTATCGCATATGATATTAATGATAATGGTATTTTAGTCGGCAGTTATCGTAAATATATTGGTGGTTATTTACGTGATAAATTCTTCACATTAGACACTAACAATCCAGAACAAGGGATTGTTACGCCGAATGACTTCCAAACCACATTGTCAGATTTAAGTAGCAAACCTAAAGATATCAACAATAAAGGACAAGTTGTCGGTTATGTTGAATCAACTTACGACAAAGAAAAGCCTCGTCCAAAAGTGGGTTTCTTATTTGAAAATAGTACTAGCGAATTTTCTAATTTAAACGATCTCCTTACCTGTGGTTCTAAAGGCTATGTACAGAATACTGATGGAGAGTGGGCTCGTCATCAAGTGAGTATTCAAGATGGTACTGGTGAAATATTAACTTATAACACCGATATTCAAGTTGTAGAAGCCAATAGCATCAATGAAGACGGCACTATTGTAGGGACTGCGTTTATTCGTAAACCACAATATCAAACCGATGCAACTACTGGTAATGTGCTTGTCGGTGAAAATAACCTACCGCTATTTGAATTAGATGGGAACGGTGCTCCAGTAACAGCATATTTACCGCGAATGGTTATTTTGAAACCAACCTCTGGTGAAGCATGTACGACTTCAGACACAGTTGAAGAAGTGGCTTATGTGCGTCAAGGTGCAGCCAGTTTTGCTTGGTTATTCACTCTGCCATTATTATGGTTGCGTCGCAGAGTAAAAAAATAGGCTTAACTGTCATCATAGACTCAGTGTAGTCACCGTCATCTAGCACCTCAAACAGGGGGTAGTCTAGAACCATAAAAAAATCGAGGAAATATTCCTCGATTTTTTTTAACCTAATTCTCAATACCTTAATAAAAGATCATTAAAATGATGGTTTTTTTGGTTGATTTTGGTTAAAAAACGATCTATCTCTATATGCAAGGCTTCAGCTTTATCATGTCAAACAGAAGCCTGTTACTGAAGAGGACTCATGCATGAAAAGACAGAAAAGAGATCGTTTAGACAGAGCATTTTCAAAAGGATTTCAAGCCGGAGTAGGAGGGCGTTCTAAGGAGGTTTGTCCCCATTCGAATCTGGATTCACGGTCTCAATGGTTAGGCGGATGGCGTGAAGGTATTGACGGTCGTCTTAATGGCCTATTTAACAAGTAGTACTTAATAAGTAACAGTTAATAAAATGCCCTCGCGATGTATATCGGAGGGCACTAAGCAATATGTTCAACGTATTTCGAGGTAAAGTAGAGTGTATGCGTCCGGGCAAGTACGTCTTCAACTGCGCTCATCGAGCCTTTATCTTAACGACTGATAATGACATCAGGAGTTAACATGGCTACACGTTCACATCAAGATTGGGCTGTTTTGATACAACAGCAATCCGCTAGCGGCTTAACGATTTCAAATTTTTGTCGTGTGCATAAGCTTAGTCTTAGCGGGTTTTACGCCCGCAAAGCGGATATGGCTAAAACAAGCAGTCAACCGATAGCGCCGTTTGTTAAGGCCACCGTGACCTCGTCGACGGCTATAACAACCCAAACTCAACCTACCGCTTCAGCCCAGACTATCCATTTTCAGCATCATACAGGGCTATGGACTTTCCCCAGCACCTTGCCTGCACGATACCTGCTGGAGATTATAAAAGGCCTACAAGCATGTTGATGTTTCGTGAGCTTCCGTGTGTTTATCTGCACCGTGCACCGGTGGATTTTCGTAAATCGATAAATGGTTTAGCCCTCATCGTTGAGCAGCAATTATCCTTACTGGCCACTGACGGCAGTGTGTTTGTCTTTTGTAATAAAGGCCGTGATAAATTAAAAATCCTCTACTGGGATAACACCGGCTTTGCACTGTGGTACAAACGCCTCGAGCAGGATAAGTTTAAGTGGCCGACGAAAAGTATGGATGAGTGCCTGAGTTTATCTGAGCAACAGTTTCATTGGCTGTTATCTGGCTTTGATGTGCTGGGTCATCAGCATGTGAACGGCTTGAATTACAGTTAATTGATCGCCATTGCGAAGGCTGTTTTCGATAATTAGATCACTGCTTTAGCCTTATCTAAGGGTATGTTTGGTATAATAATGCCATGAAACTAAACCCTGATAACTTACCCAATGACGTTGATTTACTTAAGCAATTATTGCTTGAGACGTTGGCGGCTAAAGACGCTGAAATCGCCGAACTTAAACACTCTGTGCAGCGTTTGCTTGAACAATTTCGCTTAGCCCAGCAACAACGTTTCGGCGCCAGCAGTGAAAGCCATGACTATCAAGGTGAGTTGTTTAACGAAGCAGAAGTGACGGTTGATGAGCCTGTTGAATTAACAGCAGATGCTGACGCGCCTGTGTCACCTAAACAGCGCGCCAAGCGTAAATTACTGCCTAAAGACCTGCCACGTGAAGTGATTATCCATGATATCAGTGATGAAGATAAGCAGTGTGAGTGCTGTGGTCATGAGCTGGCGTTAATGGGCCAGGACAGTAGTGAGAAGCTGAAGTTTATTCCGGCGAAAATCAGTGTGATTGAGCACGTTAGATTAAAATACAGCTGCAAGCATTGTGAAACCAAAGGAACCCAGGCCAATATCAAACAAGCGCCCGTGCCAGTCAGTCCTATCCCTAAAAGCGTGGCGACGTCAAGCTTGTTAAGCCAGCTCATTACCAGTAAATATCAGTACGCATTACCCCTTTACCGGCAAGAAACCTTATTCAAGCAACACGGTATCGCCTTAAGCAGGCAAACCATGGCGGATTGGATAATGAAATCTGCAGCGCTGTTCAAGCCCTTATATGATTTACTCCACCACCATTTATTAACACAAGATGTCATCCACGCCGATGAGACCACGCTCAAAGTGATTAACGATGAGCGGGTGAAATCCTACATGTGGGTGTATTGCGCTGGCGCGGATAAACCAAGCACTGAGCCTCGATATCAAGGTTTGCGCAATATAGTACTGTACGACTATCAAGACGGTAGCCGCGCGGGCACCTGCGTGAGCCGTTTTCTGGCCACCGAGCAAACGGTATTTAATGGTTATTTACAAGTCGATGGCTACGCGGCTTATCAGCAAGCAAACAATAAACTGGTCGGTTGTTGGGCTCATGCGCGGCGTAAATTCAAAGAAGCGCTAATAGCACAAGGCAAGCCCAAAGTAGGCAAAATCAGTAAAGCGGATATGGCATTGAGCATGATAGCCAAGCTGTACCGTATTGAAACCCAAATACAAGCACTGAGCCTGGAAGAGCGATTGTATTTTAGGCGCACCCACTCACGTCCTCAGCTGGGGTTATTTAAGCAATGGTTGGATAAATCAGTGCTGCAAGTATCAAAGGAAAGTCCGCTAGGCAAAGCCATCCATTACAGCCTCAATCAATGGTCAAAGCTGAGTTGTTACACGCAAGACAGTCGCCTCAATATCGACAACAACCGCGCAGAGCGGGCAGTAAAACCGTTTGTGATAGGGCGTAAAAACTGGCTATTCAATCACAACCATCGCGGCGCTGAGGCGAGTGCAATTTTGTACAGCATCATAGAAACGGCTAAAGCGAATGGACTTATCCCGTTTGATTACATCGAACACTGCTTAGAACAATTATCCTACCCTGATTGTGACCTCAACAGTCTCTTACCCTGGCAGGTTAAGCTAGACAAGGCGTAGTTCGCCGGACGCTTACAGTAGAGTTAATTAGAACGTCGATGTATCGCTGAAAATACCTACTTTTAAATCAGTTGCTGAGTAGATTTGACGACCATCAACTTCCATCGTGGCATCAGCTATACCCATAACCAATTTTCGGTGAATTTTGCGTTTAATATTAAGCTTGTAAGTCACTTTCTTTGCATCAGGTAATACTTGGCCGGTAAATTTCACTTCACCCACGCCTAATGCTCGACCTTTACCTTCAGCGCCTTCCCAGCCTAGGAAGAAACCAACAAGTTGCCACATAGCATCCAAACCTAAACAACCAGGCATTACTGGGTCACTGATAAAGTGGCAATCAAAAAACCATAGATCGGGTGTGATATCGAGTTCGGCAATTATTTCACCTTTACCAAATGCACCACCATCCTCATTTATGGTAATGATACGGTCAATCATCAACATATTGTCGACAGGTAAGCGCGGTCTATTTGGGCCTAAAAGATTGCCATGACCACATGCGACAAGTTGCTCTTTAGTGAAACTATTAGCTTTTTCCATTTAAATCGATACCACTTAATTGACTGATAATACTAACAAGATAGCGAACACGTGTAAGCTAAACAACTCCGATCACTAAATAATGTGCAATCTAGCTAACAATTTAGCAAAAAAGTTCAGTTCCACGTCGTCATCATCTTGTCCGGCTAATTTATCTAAACGTTGTTGTACTAATCCGTAAAGCGTGTCAGGTGCAAAGTCGTTATCTTCATTCGCGACTCCAGCAGGCATTTGCATCAGCAGTTCAACTGCTTGATCCATATGCTCAATTGCATGGATATGAAATAATCCTTTATCAATAGCTTCAATCACAGCAGGTTCAAGATTTAGCTGTAATACATTGGCCTTAGGCATAATAACACCTTGTTCGCCCGTTAAACCGCGGCGTTGACATAAATTAAAGAAACCTTCAATTTTTTCATTCACACCACCAATCGCTTGTACATTGCCAAACTGATCTAATGCGCCTGTAACCGCTAAACTTTGGATAATCGGTTGTTCAGCTATCGCAGACATTAAACAGCAATACTCAGCTAGTGAAGCGCTATCACCATCAATTTCTTGGTAAGACTGTTCAAATACAATATTTGCATTCAAATGAAGAGGCGCGTCACGACCAAAAATACGGTACAAGCAAGCAGATAGGATCATCATGCCTTTTGCATGAATATTGCCACCCAACTCTGATTTTCGTTCAATATCTGCCACTTCGCCATCACCATAATGCACTGATGAGGTAATACGGGCAGGCTCACCATAGGTATAATCGCCAGTATCAATAACCGTAAGGGCATTAATCTGACCTACCATAGCGCCTTTAGTTGGCAGATTTATAAAATTATCATCAAAACTTTGAGCAGAATATATTTCAGAGCTATTGTGACGGAATTTTAATTTTTCCAGTGCTTTAGCTATAGCTGCAGCATTCAATGTAGCTTGACCTGAATATACTTTTGCTTGACCTAATAGTTGCCTAAACTCCAACATACTTAAACTTAAGCGTTGTTGATGTTCAACCAAACGAGAGCTATACCAAAATAACGGTAACAAACTTGATGGTTCTAATTCAACAGATTCTGCTTGGGCAAGCACGTTCAACCATTGCACATAAGACGATTCAGGATGCTGTGTTAGATCAACTTCATTACTCATTTCAGCCAGCAATGGAAAATGGTGATTAAAATTTCGGTCTTCAACTCTAAGCTGGCTATACGATAAACCAGAGCCCACAAGTACAATTTTACAATTCAGTGGAATAGGCGTTAACTCATTATTAATACGATAAAAGCCATCGTGGATAATTTGCATCAACAAATCCCACAAACTCTCGCGCTGCCATAATGATGCTAAGCAAATAAACACGAAATGATTTTTGGCTAGTGCACCAGGTTTATAAACACTGGATTTATCCGTTTTAAGCATTCTACCGAGCAAATCAGCACGGCGAATAGTCCCTTGTAAATAGCAGGACAATGATTCTTGCTTAGCGATAATGCCGACATGTTCAGGAGGGAGTGTTTGTTGCCACTTAAACTGAATATCTGCATCTTCTTGCTGTTTTTTTGTCGCAACAAGGTAATGATTTGAAGGCGTGTTAGCTTGAGTTACCAACGCATCAATAAATAGTGATCTATCTACCCCTAAAAAATCAGCAAGAAATAAATGTTGCGAATTTGTTTTGCTCATTAATTTGAATGTTTCAACCACTCGTTCTTGACCAAGCAGTATATGACTTGGAAAAGAAACTGAAGTCGATGCATCAGGTAAATGATATTGAGGAGCGAGTTTGGCACTAGGCAGTAGCGTTGAATTCATATAGTGGTAATTTAGCTGCGACAACGAAAAATAATGAGATGATATTAGCATAAAGCACCACAAAAGCCTTAGCAGATTCAACTCTTCTAGCTTACCTGGTGTTGTTGAAGTGATTCAAGTCCATAAAAGAGTCACCAACGAGTTTTGTGTTGATTAAAAAAGTCTCGATGATGACAAAAATATGAGCATGCTGATTAAATGCTATGCACTCAGGTGTTTTTTTTAACTTTATGGTTTACAAGCAAACGAGTTACTTATATTATTCAGCCCGTTCGGAGGGATGGCAGAGTGGTCGAATGCACCGGTCTTGAAAACCGGCAACGGTTTATCCCGTTCTAGGGTTCAAATCCCTATCCCTCCGCCACATTAAATACGAGAAAAGCCGTTGATTATCAACGGCTTTTTTTGTTTTTGGCGTTTGAGGGGCTCTCCATAAGGATTGACTCAGACAATGTATCTTTATCGAGCACCCAACAACGTATACTTCACACGTATCTGCTTAGCCAAATATTTACGCGACAAGGGCTTTCCCTTTGACGTAAAAGTTTCCTTACTAACTCGTGACAGAGCAGAAGCAGTCATCCGTAACATTGATGTTGCCGGAGCACTCAAAAAAATCATCAAGTCTATTGACCATCAAACCCGTATTAATGACTTTATTCGCTACGTTGATGAGGTCATTAACCATCTCAGAGCTCAGTTTGATGCAGCTGATTCTGATATTACGTTCAACATCACGCAAAAACCTCATGCTATCCCCAATAGAGAGACTAAATTGTCTCAGCATCGTGAAACTACCGCTGTGGCGCAAGCAAAGCCTGTAATTGGGTTAAACGAAGCATTAAGCGCATTTATTATCTCAAAACAAAAATCAGCCATCAGGCCTCTCTCTATTAAGCAGCTTGAGCAGCGTACTCGGCATTTTATTGATACCGTACCATCAAAATATAAATCAAAATCCACTCTTAAAACCAAGCTTAAAACTGATGATAAATGTGTGCATGACATCACCAGTGCTGATGCGATGACCTATCGCGATGAGTTACTGACTCAAGGCCGAAGCTACAAAAGCAATAAAGAGTACTTAGCAGCAACATTCCAGTTCTTCAAGTGGTGCCAATTAATGAATTACTGCACCAGTAACCCCTTTGAAAGCGTTACTGTCGGTCAAAAACCAAAAGCTAAACCGAATCAAGCTAGAGACCGCTGGACAGCACCTGAGTTAAAAAGATTAATCCGCTCGACAGCATTCAACGACTCAACAGCTGATTTTAAGTGGGTCACCCGTTTGATGCTTTATGGCGGTTTAAGGCCTTCAGAAGCCTGCCAGCTCAAACCTGGAGATATCAAGTTAATTGATGGCATACACTGCATTAGCGTTGATGATAGTGGTGCTGTACAACGATTAAAGAACCTCAATGCCAAACGTTATGTGCCCATTCACAAATACTTGCTTGAGCTAGGTTTTATTGCGTTTGTTGAGCAAAGAAAATCAACTCATACCCAGCTGTTTGATTATAAACCCGTTGGTATAAACGAAGATTGGTCAAAAACTTACTGCAAACAGCTCGCTAAGCTTCAAACCGAAATTGGCATGCAAGCGAATCAGCGTCCAACCGCCTACGGCCTCAGACACACGTTTATCGATGAAATGAAGCAACTGGATATCAGCGAGCATATCGTGGCGCAAATCGTTGGCCACGCTAATCCCAACATAACATATAGCCGTTACGGCAAGGATGTAAACGTTGCAGCATTGCTTAAGGATATTGAGAGAATTGAATATGACATTTGATGATCGGGTGTGGTTAATCGATAAGCATTAAACCTCGAAAAATATCCAGACGCAATTGGCAGTAACAGCGCCCAATGAGGCACAAACACTGCCAAAGCTGTCATTATTTCGCTACAGCAGAGAGCGAAATTTAATGGTATTGAAAATGGCTCGCAGTCAGTGAGTGCGAAAAAAAAATTGTAAATCAAACAAGCGTTTCAAACATTGATTTTTTAATAAATTGTCTTAAATGCTCTGCAACCCAGCACGCATCAGCTACAGGGTAGTGCGAAATAAATCTTTTCGCTCTCACTGAGAGCGAAATTTGTTTGTAAAAAAGAGTGAGTAGTGGTTTTAACTGGAACTTTATTAAGGATATATAGGGATTCTGCATAAAACCAGCCAATTCCACCGACTAAGGTAATCCCATAGCGTTGGTTGATAGCAATCACTGTATATATAGTTAAGGAATATAATATCAAAGAGTTTATGGACAAGTTTACCTTGCAGTTAAGTGTAATGGTCATTCTTACCTCGACCGAAATTTCACAGCCTTAAGGTAGTAGAAAGCGGCTACTAACGTTGCCCGAAGGGTTAGGCCAAAGCATTTTTTTCTTTGTTGGAAGATATTAGCTTAGAAGGCTAGGGCGTGTTGACCTTTGTATGAAATTCATACAAAACTAGTTTTTAATCAAAATAACCTTTAAATACCGATTAAAATGGGAGAAATAGCTCGTTATACAAGTATTCACTTAAATAAAATTGTACAAATTTACTTCAGCGAATAAAAAAAGAACAAAGATCAACTGCTAATAGTTTACAAAATTTAATTTAAGTTCTTGACCTTGAGTAGCTAGCGATTTATAACATTAATCATTGCTTTTAAAAATGAAAAATTAATAATGGCAAAGGATCTGTCTTATAAAAGGTTTCTATTCATAGAGTTGCTGGCATGGTGGCAAGGCTGCATAAGTAACAAACAACTTATGCAGCAATTTGGCATCAGCCGTCAGCAAGCTTATAACGACTTCAAAAACTATTGCGCTCAACATCCGCAAAACTTGATCAAGACAGATCAAGGTTATCAGCCCGCAACATGTTTTAATTCCTATTATATTTCAGGTGAACTGCCACAATTTCTACATTGGTATGAAACCGAAACGATATTAGACAAATCTGCGCAATCATCTCACGTCACCCATCTGTCTATTCCTCAGCGCATAGTATCTGTTGATGTCATTCGAACTTTAGTCACAGCCATTGAGCAATATAAACGTATTGAAACTCAATATGTGTCTTTATCACACCCCGAAAATGACGGCCGAATATTTCATCCGCACACCTTTGTTAATACCGGATTACGCTGGCATGTAAGAGGGTATTGTGAAAAATCTCAAGGATACCGTGATTTAGTGCTTAGCCGCTTTCGAGACCAGGTCGAATTACTCGACCGTTCAAACCACTCCATTTGCCTAGACCAAGCATGGCAAACGATTATCTCGATAGTATTAAAACCCGATTATCGTTTATCGTCAGCTCAACAAGCCGTATTGGTAAATGATTACGATCTGGTTGATGGTCTACTTGTCATCAGTACTCGTGCCGCTTTAGTCAATTATGTGCTCCATGAAATGCAAATTAACACCAAAATGTTAGATGGCACACCAGAAGCGCAGCAATGGAATCTTGTAAACCGAGATGACATAAAACAATGGTTATTTTAATACCGGTGGCTAAATAAGCTAAAAAAGTGCTAAAAAACGGTAGAAAAATAACCAATAGTCAACTCACTTTACCTGTGTAAATAACCAGGGTAGATGAGTAAATAATAAATGGTATACAGTGCATGGACTTAGCACAACGAGGTGAATATGGACGACTTTAGCCCATCAGATTTAAAAACAATTTTGCACTCAAAACGCGCCAATATGTACTACTTAGAGTATTGCCGCGTGATGCAAAAAGATGGCCGCGTGTTATATCTGACCGAGGCTAAGCACGAAAACCAGTATTACAATATTCCTATAGCCAACACCACAGTGTTATTGCTTGGTAATGGCACCTCCATCACCCAAGCCGCCGTTAGAATGCTTGCCCAAGCTGGAGTATTAATTGGTTTTGCGGGTGGCGGTGGCACACCTTTATACATGGGTAATGATATTGAATGGATGACGCCCCAAAGTGAATATCGCCCAACAGAATATGTGCAAGGCTGGTTAGGTTTTTGGTTTGATGATAATAAACGCCTACAAGCCGCAAAATACTTGCAAACAGCTCGCATTGCTTACTTGCAGCAAGTTTGGTCTAAAGATAAAGAATTAATAGCCGAAGGATTTGTTTTTAGCGCGTCAACCATTCAAACCGCCCTAGAACGATTTACCCAGCGCACCAGTGCCGCACAAAAATCAGCTGAATTATTATTAACAGAAGCCCAACTGACTAAAGTGCTATACAAATTTGCCGCCAACAACACCGGCTTAGCAGACTTTAGCCGCCAACATCAAACCCCAAAAAACAATATCGACAAAGCCAATGACTTTTTAAATCACGGTAACTATTTAGCTTATGGATTAGCGGCTTGCACTTTATGGGTACTTGGGATCCCCCATGGCTTTGCGGTAATGCACGGCAAAACCAGACGTGGCGCTTTAGTGTTCGATGTCGCCGATTTAATTAAAGACGCCATCGTTTTACCGTGGGCATTTATCAGCGCCAAAGAAAATGCCACCGAACAAGAGTTTCGCCAGCAAGTACTGCAAAAATTCACCGACCACAAAGCTTTAGATTACTTATTTGATACCGTTAAAAACCTTGCGCTAATGTCATTTAGTGAGCCAAGTGATGTACTAATCGAAAATGCCACAATAGAAAATACACAACAGTCACCGGAAGAGGGTGACGCATCATGATGGTTACTTTTGTGAGCCAGTGCGAGAAAAACGCCCTGAAAAAGACCCGCCGCGTACTTGACGCTTTCGCCGATCGCATAGGTGATAACACCTGGCAAACCCTCATCACCGAAGACGGCTTACTCACCGTTAAAAAAATGCTCCGCCAAACCGCCAGTAAAAGCACTGCGGTGAGTTGCCACTGGATACGTTCACGCTCAAGAGTGCAATTGCTTTGGGTTGTGGGTAATAAATTGAAATTCAACGAGC
Source organism: Shewanella sp. BF02_Schw (assembly GCF_014596695.2). Taxonomy (NCBI): domain Bacteria; kingdom Pseudomonadati; phylum Pseudomonadota; class Gammaproteobacteria; order Alteromonadales; family Shewanellaceae; genus Shewanella; species Shewanella sp. BF02_Schw. The sequence goes on along the minus strand of NZ_JABKAW020000003.1, from coordinate 384,712 downwards.
AAGGCATAGTGCCAGTGAACAGTACGAGAAAAAATTTGTTAAACAGTGAAATAGAAAATGATTGGAAATATCTACCGTTAATTAAATCACTTACGGGACTTTCAGCATTACTTCATGACTGGGGAAAAGCATCTCGTTTATTTCAAGAAAAATTAAATCCTAATAGTAAAAATAAATTTAAAGGCGATCCGTTAAGGCATGAGTGGATTTCTGTTTTATTGCTTAATGCTTTAGTAAATAACAAAGATGATAAAACATGGTTAACCGATTTATCGCAGAACAGTTTTACTGAAGCACAGTTAAAAGAAACAATTAGAATTCCAAATTCAACACCATTAGATAAGCTCCCAAATGGTGCTAAATTATTGGCTTGGTTGATTGTTTCACATCATCGATTACCTTATACAAAAGGTGATTGGCGTGATGAAAAAGCACCTGACATATCCGCTATGCTCAAACGCATAACCCAAGAATGGGGCTATGAAAACAAAATAGACCCCGCAGAATACAACAAACGCGTTAAACATTGTTTTGAGTTTCCTAATGGTTTGTTATCTGAATCAACACAGTGGGCTCAAAAAATAAAACGTTGGGCAACTAGCTTAATAAGTCATTTACCTTTGCTTGAATCAGCTATGCAAGACGGTAGTTATCGTTTGATATTACACCACGCGCGTTTGTGTTTAATGTTAGGCGATCACTTTTATTCATCACAAGCGGCTGCTAAAAATTGGAAAAACACCACAGGGTTATTCGCTAATACTGACCGAGATACCAGTGAACTAAAGCAAAAGCTTGATGAGCATTTGGTAGGCGTGGCAAAAAACGCTTTAGACACTGCACATTTATTACCTGCATTTGAAAAAGAGCCTCCAGCTGCAACTGATCTTCAAGTATTAAGAAACGCGAGTCCTGCTGCATTCAAATGGCAAGACAAAGCCGTAACTAAAATTAATGAATGGAAAATAAAGCAAGACAAGAAAGTAACAGGTTTTTTCGCTGTTAACATGGCAAGTACAGGTTGCGGTAAAACCTTCGCCAACGCTAAGGTTATGCGTGCGCTATCGGCTGACGGCAAAAGCTTACGTTATATTCTTGCTCTAGGGTTACGTACATTAACTTTGCAAACAGGTGATGAATATCGGCAGCGGATAGGTTTAACCAATGCAGACCTTGCGGTATTAATAGGCTCAAGAGCAGTTGCTGAACTGCATAATCAAAGAGAAATTAAACAAGATGAAGTAACTGACGAGGTTCTAGGTTCAGAATCACAAGAAGCCTTATTAGATGAATTTATTGATTATGACTGTGAAATACCCGAAGAAGGACTAAGCACTGTATTAACTTGCACTAAAGATAAACAGTTTTTATATGCGCCGATCTTGGTGTGTACCATTGATCACTTAATGGCGGCAACAGAAACTAAACGAGGTGGGCGTTATATTCTGCCTAGTTTACGGTTAATGTCGTCTGACTTAGTAATTGATGAAATAGATGATTTTACCGGTGATGATTTAATCGCAATTGGCAGACTTATTCATTTAGCAGGCATGTTAGGTAGAAAAGTAATGATTTCATCGGCAACTATTCCACCTGATTTAGCATTAGGTTTTTTCAATGCTTACAAAAAAGGCTGGCAAATTTTCACAACTAGCCGAGACCAAGCAAAAGCTGAAATAGGTTGCGCATGGATAGACGAATTTACCACACACGTTCATAGCGTAAAAGTAACACAAAGCGATAGCGCCCTTGGACAATACCAAGCTAATCATAATAGCTTTATAGATAAACGTGTTAACAGCCTAAATATACAAGTCGCGAAACGTAAAGCCGACATCGTGCTTTGCCCATTACTCTCGATGGAAGCAGTAACCTCAAAAATTGAAGCCGAAGAAAGTAAGCAAGCTCATTATTTTTCAACTGTAAAACAAGCTACTTTAGCCAAGCATCAACAACATCATAGTATTGATACCAAAACAGCAATAAAGGTTTCATTTGGTGTTGTTCGCGTTGCCAATATTTCCCCCTGTGTTGATCTAACCAAATACTTATTACAAGCCGATTACCCACAAAATACCCAAGTGAAAGTAATGGCATATCATAGCCAACAGGTTTTGTTATTACGGCATGAACAAGAAAAACACCTTGATGATGTACTGAAACGCAAAGAAAAAGCTGGCGAACCTCAACAAGCATTTTCCAACCCTATTATCCGTAATCACCTTGACTTGTGTGCTCAAAAAAATAGCGATGTTAAAAATATTCTGTTTATTCTAGTGGCAACGCCTGTTGAAGAAGTAGGCCGAGATCATGACTTTGATTGGGCAGTTATCGAACCCTCATCTTATCGTTCAATTGTGCAACTAGCTGGTCGTGTACGTCGACACCGAGATGATGAAGTCGCGTGTCCGAATGTTGGCATCATGCAATATAACCTCAAAGCATTTAAAGCGAATGATAAACAAGATGGTAAGTATTTTATTCAACCCGGTTATGAAGATGGTTGGGATAAAACATTACACAGCCATGACCTTAATAAATTAGTGAATGAAGTACGCATTAGCGAAAGCTTAAATGCCATTCCTAGGATAAAAATACCTACCCAAGCAGATAAGCAGTTATTAGCGTTTATGGAGCATCAAGTCACTGCGCAACAACTCACAAACTTTACTACATTTGGTGCAAACACTCTGCAAGGTTATTTAACTGAAACCTGGTACTTAACGGCTTTACCACAAGTATTAACCCCTTTTAGAAAAAGTGAACCTAGCATTAATTTGTTTTTATTTTACAACCAAAATGAAGATACCTGTTATTTCACCGAAAAAGATCAATCTGGTAAGCCTCTGTTAGATATGAATTATCAAGCCATCAATCGAGAAAATATACTCAATATCAAGCAAGTAACGTTAACGGCAAAAGATAAAAAAAATTTATGGCTTGAACGAAATTACCAACAGTTATTAGAAAATTACATCAGTGAGCCGTGGTTAGTTACACCTAAGCGAGTGTCATTGCGATACGGAGAGTTAAATATGGTGGAACGTGAGAATGCGCAATACGAATATACCCGTGATCATTGAAAATGCTTGATTTTGTCCCAAATGGGATCATCATAGCCCCATGAAACAAATTACACTCTCGCCAGAACAAAAAGTAGCATTGGAAACTCGACATAAAAGCTCGAGTGATAGGCGTGAGTGTGATCGCATTAAAGCCATTTTACTACGCGATGAAAATTGGCCAACGCCAATGATTGCCCAAGCGTTACGTATTCACGAAACGACCGTAGTTCGATACATTGATGCCTATGCTCACGACCAAAAACTCACGTGTAATAGTGGCGGCTCCTTAAGTTATCTGAGTCAAGAGCAAACTGAACTATTGATTGCACACCTGTGTGAGGTGACCTACTTGCATAGCCATCAAATAGTCGCTTATATCTCAGAACAATTTCAGATTAAGTACACAGTGTCAGGCCTCAATAAATGGCTGCATAAACATCAGTTCAGCTATAAAAACCCTAAAGGGGTTCCTCACAAATTTGATGAAGACAAACAAACGGCTTTCATTGAATATTATGAGCAACTAAAATCCTCGTTAACCCCTGATGAACCGTTATTATTTATGGATGCGGTTCATCCGACCCAAGCCACAAAAATCACCGCAGGCTGGATAAAAAAAGGCGTTGATAAACCGATAGAAACGACGGGAAGCCGAACCCGTATTAACGTGGTTGGTGCAATCCGACTTGGTCACTTAACAGAAGCGGTCATTGAGCAATATAGCAAAACGGTTAACGGTGCATCCATCATCGATTTTTTAAACCAAATTAGAGCGCGTTACTCAACAAGTGGTGTTATCCATTTGGTGCTTGATGGCGCTGGATACCATCGAAATGCCTTAGTAGTTAAAGAGGCTGAACATCTGAATATAACATTGCATTACCTGCCGCCTTATAGTCCAAATTTAAACCCAATAGAACGATTGTGGAAGGTAATGAATAAGCATGCGAGGAATGGGCAATACTTCGCAACGACAAAAGAATTCCGACGAAAAATCACTGACTTTTTTAGCATCACCCTCCCCGATATTGCCGATACACTCGGTGATACAATTAATGATAACTTTCAGAAATTAAAACCTGCAGTTTGAATTCACTTGAGTATATAACGACCAGTTTGGGTTAGTTAAAGTGAACAAAAAAGGAGGTAAATAATGTTAGATCCTGCAATACAGAATTACTTTTCTGAACGGAAAGAGGCATGGCTAAAAAAGAATTCCAAAGCAGCTATGCAAGAATATGAGTTAAAAGAACTAGAGCAATTATGCGAACAACAATTCTCATTAAATGAATGGTTACCTAATGCAGCGAAACGGGCGGGTAGTAGAGCTTTCTCAACTCACCCTAGTAAATTTAGCCACCCTAGTACAGGTATAGGTAAGAATAATAAAAAGATTGGTACTTATGTAACACCAATTATAGCTAACCCAGAAAAAGTTAATGATGGTTTTTTAAAAAGTGGAAGTGTTTTAACTGACATGGATTCATTGGGTGATGCTGCCGCGCTTGATGTAGATAAATTTCTTAATTTAACCATGCAAGACGGTGATAATTTATTAACACACATTCAACAAGAAACCGACTTAGCTCAAACATTGTTAGCAATTAAATCTGCTAATTATCAAGAGCTGAGAAATGGCTTTTTAGCCATGGTTGAAGGTACAACGGAAAGTATTACTAGCTCTAAAATTAAACAAGTCTATTTCCCCGTTGATGATGATTATCACCAACTCTCACTGTTAACCAATTCAGGTATGGTTTACAAATTGCGCTCGCGATTAGACAAGTTACGTTTTTCAGATGAAGTAAAAGCACTTCGAGACAAAAAGCGTAAAAACGAGTTTAGCGAGCAAGGTTATAGTGAAATATACGACTTAACCACCATAGGTTATGGCGGTACAAAGCCACAAAATATAAGCGTGTTAAACAATCAAAATGGCGGTAAAGCGCACCTTTTATCTTCATTGCCACCGAGTATTGAAAAGCGAAATGTTCATTTTCCTAAAAGTGACTTTTTTACCGAGTCATTTAAAAAATATGAATATGTTACTCAATTCAAAGCACTGCATAACGTGTTTCTAGATAAGCGAAATAATATCAACATTCGTGATGCACGTGATCGTTACCTTCAACAAATAATAGACTTACTCATTGAAAAAATGTGGTCAGTTCGTTCGGTTTCACAAGCGCAATACCACGCTGACACTTCTTCACTATCAAGTGTTCAACGTACTTGGCTACATGATGATTTTACTGAAGAAAGAGAAACATCAGAGCAATGGTTAAATTCACTCATCAGTGAAATATCTGCATGGTTAACGCGCAGTTACGAAAAGGTGCTAGATAAGCAAGCAATCAAATTAGGTGAAGCTGAACGTTTACACTTTGCAGATGTGATTGAACGTAACAAGGAGTTTTTAAAATGAGCGAGTTTAAACGATTATTGCTACTACCTCATATAAAAGTACATAACGCTAATGCACTTTCTAGCCCGTTTACCATTGGCTTTCCTGCCATGACGGCATGGCTAGGCGCGGTACACGCACTGCAACGAAAGTTAAATGCGCAAGGTTATAGTGATATTAAATTTAATAGCGTTGCTGTGGTTAACCATCAATGTGACTTACAAACCCATAAAGGTGTTGATGACTTTGTACATTCAATTATTGGCACAGGTAACCCATTAGATAAAACTGGCGCAAGAAGTGCTTTTATTGAAGAAGCGCGTTGTCATTTAGAAGTGTCATTAGTCATTGAATACACAGGTATTGAAAAAGACGATGAAGCAACGTTGCAAGAAAAAATAACCCATTTACTTAACTGCAACATGAAAATAGCTGGCGGTGATATTTTAACGTTTAAAGCACCACAGTTTTTCAAAGTTGAAAGTGGTAACACAACAGACCTTAGTGCGTTAACACGAAAACTTATGCCCGGTTATGCCTTAATTGAACGTCGCGACTTAATGATTGAGGCCATGGTAGCAGGGCAAGATGCAATGGATGCCTTATTAGATAACCTGGTTATTCACCATCAATGTACCAAAGAATCGAATGATAGTGATGACGTTGTTACATGGACAAGTAAACGTAAACATAAAGGTTGGATTGTCCCTATTGCAACAGGTTTTCATGGTTTAACAGATTTAGGCGAAGCCAAAAATCAACGAGATCCAAATACGCCTCACCGCTTTGCTGAAAGTGTTGTAACGCTAGGAGAATTTAAAATGCCTCATAACATTAAATCAATCGACGAAATATTGTGGCGCTATCAACCAGACCAAACCAATAACTTGTACCTTTGTGCCCAAATTCAAAAAATTACTCAAACCGAACAAGAAATTGAAAACGCTTATTACGAATAACTTAATTTATTAAAAGGAAAATTAACATGGCTAAAAATCAAGATACCGCATCAGTATTAGCATTTGAAAAGAAACTAGTACCGTCAGATGGTTATATGTACGGCACACAGTGGGATGAACGCAATAAAAGTAATAATCACACACCGTTACAGCTCATTGAAAAATCGGTGCGCGGCACTATTTCAAATCGTTTGGATAAGGCGACAAAAGGCGACCCCGTCAAACTTAATGCAAAAGTGGAAAATGCTAACCTACAAACCGTGGATAGCTGTGCACTTGCGCCAGAACAAGATACGTTAAAGCTGCATTTTACGCTCAAAGTACTGGGTGGCGTACATACCCCTTCAGCATGTAATAACGCTTTATTTAAGCAAAGTTACAGTAGTGCAGTACGAGATTACATCAGTAAAGAAGGCTTTAAAGAACTAGGTAAGCGCTATGCCCTTAATATAGCCAATGGGCGTTTTTTATGGCGTAACCGTGTCGGCGCAGAAAATATAGAAGTACAAGTAAGCGCATTAAATAAAAATAGCAAACAATCCTGGGTATTTGACGCAACACAATTTAGCACCCGTCATTTTAACAATGATGACAAACAAGTTATTGAATTAGGTGATCGTATCGCGGCTGCATTATCTAGCGAAGATGATTTTTTAATGCTAGAGATTAATTGCTTTGTACAAGTGGGTAAAGCACAAGAAGTTTATCCAAGTGAAGAATTAGTACTTGATAAAGGTAAAGGTAAAAAAAGTAAAATTCTTTATTCAGTAAACGACATTGCAGCAATGCACTCACAAAAAGTGGGTAATGCACTGCGTAGTATTGACACTTGGTACCCTGAATTTGATGACCTAGAAAAAACAGCGGGACCTATAGCAATAGAACCCTACGGAGCGGTTACCAATCTAGGTAAAGCTTATAGAACACCATCAGACAAACAAGATTTCTACACATTTTTTGACCAGTGGGCGCGTGGTACTAAATTAGAGCGAGTTGAAGATGAACATTACGTAATGGCGATCCTTGTACGCGGCGGCGTGTTTGGTGAAAGCGATAAATAGTCTTTTATTTCATAAGGAAAGAAAATGAAATATTATCTTGATATCACTTTATTGCCAGAAGCCGACATTACCCTTGGTTTCATTTGGCAAAAGGTTTACCAACAAGTGCATATTGCCTTGGTTGATAACAAAGTGAGCGACAATGAGTCTGCTATTGCCGTTAGTTTTCCTCGTTATAGTACTGAAAAAAGTGGTGAGCACGCATTTCCGTTAGGCAACCAATTAAGGCTGCTAGCAAATGAACAATCACAGCTAACAGAGTTAAATATTGCTAAATGGTTAAATCGTTTTGAAGATTACGTTCATATAAAGTCGATTAAGCCTGTGCCAGAAAAGGTAACACAAGTTGCTTTTGTCAGGCAGCAAGTTAAAGGCGAATCTCGAATAGAAAAAGACATGCTGAGTAAGGCTGAGCGTTGGGCAGAAAAATCAGGGCAACCAATTGACACTTGTTTAGTTGAGCTTGAAAAAAGTAAACCCAAAGCAGATAACTCATTACCCTTTATTTGGTTAGAAAGCCAAGAAACTAAACAGCGTAATGTATCGGATAGTCGTAAATTTCCACTGTTTATCAAAAAGGTAGAGGTTACTGAGCAACAAGTTGGAACGTTTAATTGCTATGGTTTAAGTGCGAATCAAAGCAATAAAGAAAACCTGGCAAGTATTCCCCAGTTTTAACCTTTATTTTTGTTCTTTAAAAATTAGAAACTAAAACAATAAGTTACAATTTGCTGTGAAAAGTAGGTAAAAATTCATATTTTACCTTAACAGCTTGTTGTAACTTATTTTTTGCATGATATTCTATTGTTCACCGCCACACAGGCAGCTTAGAAAAACAAACTTTTTTGTTGGGCGGTTAGCACATCGTTCACCGCCACACAGGCAGCTTAGAAATCATCAACCGAACAACCAGCATCAACGGCTTTGTTCACCGCCACACAGGCAGCTTAGAAACATCCCCTTGTATATCGCCGGTAGATTTTACTGTTCACCGCCACACAGGCAGCTTAGAAAGTGCGAAAAAAGCGAAGCAGAGTATTTTTCAAGTTCACCGCCACACAGGCAGCTTAGAAAGAGGAGGATTCATTAATCCAAGGGAGACTAATGTTCACCGCCACACAGGCAGCTTAGAAAAACGTGTTTGCGGATATGTAGCAACAATGCAAGTTCACCGCCACACAGGCAGCTTAGAAATTACACCGAGGTGAGATTTGTTTCAACCTGTTGTTCACCGCCACACAGGCAGCTTAGAAATCCATGTCCAGATACCAAAATTTGTTCTTTGTGTTCACCGCCACACAGGCAGCTTAGAAAGGTTAGCAACACACTCTCGCTAGGATGGTAAGGTTCACCGCCACACAGGCAGCTTAGAAATTGCCCAAAAAGGTTTAGTTGTCCCTCCCCAAGTTCACCGCCACACAGGCAGCTTAGAAATTGCGTAGAGCTTGACCCTTGTTGACCCTTTAGTTCACCGCCACACAGGCAGCTTAGAAATCAACAATATTGAATCGGCTAGTTATGAGATAGTTCACCGCCACACAGGCAGCTTAGAAAATCATTTCGCACCCAAACGATAGCCACTAAGTGTTCACCGCCACACAGGCAGCTTAGAAATCTAAGTAAAAGCCGTTAGTGTATGTAGCGTCGTTCACCGCCACACAGGCAGCTTAGAAACAATCGTGATTTGTTGAAAAATACTCTGCTTCGTTCACCGCCACACAGGCAGCTTAGAAATTAAGGTTTTTTGACAAAGAGCTTTACGACATGTTCACCGCCACACAGGCAGCTTAGAAATATACGGAACTCACCCCCGTGGTACTCCCCTGGTTCACCGCCACACAGGCAGCTTAGAAAAAAAGGTAGCCCTAAACCCAAACCTAAGCGCAGTTCACCGCCACACAGGCAGCTTAGAAAAACACCACTATTTATTATTAAGCTCCTTAAAGGTTCACCGCCACACAGGCAGCTTAGAAATTGGCGGCAGTGACTGCGAGGTTTATTAATGTGTTCACCGCCACACAGGCAGCTTAGAAAGACCCCCCGTTTTAACCTGTAGCCAATACGCTGTTCACCGCCACACAGGCAGCTTAGAAACCAATGAGTGATCAACAAGCCACAACCCAATAGTTCACCGCCACACAGGCAGCTTAGAAAAGTTGCACCGCTTACAGGTGACCCGTTTTTATGTTCACCGCCACACAGGCAGCTTAGAAATTCTGATGGCCCATTAAAAACTGGGATCGCGTGTTCACCGCCACACAGGCAGCTTAGAAATATACAGCCAAGTGTTAGCCTAATCTTGACCGGTTCACCGCCACACAGGCAGCTTAGAAAATACAACAATGAGGTGCTGCGACCATCACATAGTTCACCGCCACACAGGCAGCTTAGAAATATCGTGTCTGACGGTAACATCGTTGAATCGGGTTCACCGCCACACAGGCAGCTTAGAAAACAATAAACCAATATGATAGTATGTTGGCAAAGTTCACCGCCACACAGGCAGCTTAGAAAAACAAGGCATCACTTGCCGCTATTGCAGGTTTGTTCACCGCCACACAGGCAGCTTAGAAAATGGCCAAGCAAATGTTTGTCACTAACGATGAGTTCACCGCCACACAGGCTGCTTAGAAAAGCAGCAAGCCCAAGGGGGTGCAGTATTTCCCGTTCACCGCCACACAGGCAGCTTAGAAATCTGCTATGAATTTTCACTAACATAATTGTGCGTTCACCGCCACACAGGCAGCTTAGAAAACAGGCAATCGTATTGATTGGGGTCGAGTCCAGTTCACCGCCACACAGGCAGCTTAGAAATACTAGCACTAATTGTAAATAGCTAGATTTACGTTCACCGCCACACAGGCAGCTTAGAAAAGATTGAAAACTATCGACTACATCACCAAAGCGTTCACCGCCACACAGGCAGCTTAGAAATTCCAATTCAACTATCTGTAAATCTGCATCACGTTCACCGCCACACAGGCAGCTTAGAAAATTAGGGCACAAAGTAACCGCTATTGATGCGAGTTCACCGCCACACAGGCAGCTTAGAAAAAATCGAAATGACCATCATTCACAGCGGCGATGTTCACCGCCACACAGGCAGCTTAGAAAAGACCCCATCAATCGACCCTGAAATATCCAAAGTTCACCGCCACACAGGCAGCTTAGAAATTAATGAAAGCGGCGCGGAATCAGTTAAGCGCGTTCACCGCCACACAGGCAGCTTAGAAAAACCAACGAGCAATCCTAGTGTGTTCAAATGTGTTCACCGCCACACAGGCAGCTTAGAAATGTCTCATTATTTACAAGTATGTTATCGCCGTGTTCACCGCCACACAGGCAGCTTAGAAATTCTCTAGCCGATTCTATTTGCTTAACTACGTGTTCACCGCCACACAGGCAGCTTAGAAACAGAAGATCCCATGAAGAGTTCAGCTCCATATGTTCACCGCCACACAGGCAGCTTAGAAATATATACTTAGATGCTGACGGGGTGTTCATGAGTTCACCGCCACACAGGCAGCTTAGAAATTACCCGTTAATCGCGAGTGGTGGTTTTATTTGTTCACCGCCACACAGGCAGCTTAGAAAACACCGGCTTTGCAATATCGCATCACGCTGGGGTTCACCGCCACACAGGCAGCTTAGAAATTTATACACTTCAGCTCCTTCACGAACGCCAAGTTCACCGCCACACAGGCAGCTTAGAAAATTAACAACAGGCGTTAAACTTAGTCCTGTTGGTTCACCGCCACACAGGCAGCTTAGAAAAGATTGAAAACTATCGACTACATCACCAAAGCGTTCACCGCCACACAGGCAGCTTAGAAATTACGCCATTACAGCTTTAATTAAATTAGTAAGTTCACCGCCACACAGGCAGCTTAGAAAGTTTACATGCAATCGGCGGTTCAGCAGAAAATGTTCACCGCCACACAGGCAGCTTAGAAAACAAAGAGATCATCACCATGCTTGATGATTTAGTTCACCGCCACACAGGCAGCTTAGAAAAAAAACAGCTAACCCGCAAATGATGCTGTTAGGTTCACCGCCACACAGGCAGCTTAGAAATCTCAGACTGCCATTGGCTAAAGCCTTGCTCAGTTCACCGCCACACAGGCAGCTTAGAAAGCAGCAGAAAAAAGCCAAGCGCTTGCGGATAAGTTCACCGCCACACAGGCAGCTTAGAAAGACAAGACAAAACCCGCCATTGTGCGGGTTTTGTTCACCGCCACACAGGCAGCTTAGAAAAAGGATGGTATAAGAGCCCGACGGAGCAGGATGTTCACCGCCACACAGGCAGCTTAGAAAATCAACTGGAGCGTCAATAATGACACGCTTCAGTTCACCGCCACACAGGCAGCTTAGAAAGACAACGATAACCCCACTATACAAAATGGTAAGTTCACCGCCACACAGGCAGCTTAGAAACGCAATTCATTAACCATGGTTAAAAACTCTATGTTCACCGCCACACAGGCAGCTTAGAAATGCGCAGTGAGTCAGTTGGTATGCAATAGAATGTTCACCGCCACACAGGCAGCTTAGAAATTCGCTGCGTTTAACCTCAAAAAACTTATTGAGTTCACCGCCACACAGGCAGCTTAGAAAACGATAAAAACCCTGTCCCTGTGTTTATGGCAGTTCACCGCCACACAGGCAGCTTAGAAAGCCAAGATAGAACGCCCGCAAAGCCTCGTTAAGTTCACCGCCACACAGGCAGCTTAGAAAATCACCAGTGGCTAGCTAAACGCGAGAACAAGGTTCACCGCCACACAGGCAGCTTAGAAATAAGCCTAGTTTCTCTTTAGCTGTGCGGGTATGTTCACCGCCACACAGGCAGCTTAGAAACATCTGGCGGAACAACTAGCACGTATTGGTTTGTTCACCGCCACACAGGCAGCTTAGAAAGATCAACTGTTATTCCCGCAAACGTTTATCAAGTTCACCGCCACACAGGCAGCTTAGAAAAGCGGCCGCAGGAGCTACTATCACAGAAGAAAGTTCACCGCCACACAGGCAGCTTAGAAAATACTGGGTCATTCCACGGCAACTTTAACCGCGTTCACCGCCACACAGGCAGCTTAGAAAAGGCAAACAAAAAATTCTATCAGTATTCGTTTGTTCACCGCCACACAGGCAGCTTAGAAACATCAGGAGGTACTATCTGATATGGTTCATTTCGTTCACCGCCACACAGGCAGCTTAGAAACATTCAAAGTGAATTAGAAAAACTGAGGTGCCGTTCACCGCCACACAGGCAGCTTAGAAAAATATAATCAACGCATCTGCGTTCACGGCACTGTTCACCGCCACACAGGCAGCTTAGAAATTATGATGACACTGGTACGTTTAGCTGTGATTGTTCACCGCCACACAGGCAGCTTAGAAATGCATCGTTAACCGACATTAAGCCCCGCAGTAGTTCACCGCCACACAGGCAGCTTAGAAATTTCATTGCTAGGTTTGCCGATAAGTATTTAAGTTCACCGCCACACAGGCAGCTTAGAAAAGACTAGTCGAACCGCCCCTTCACCTTTAATTGTTCACCGCCACACAGGCAGCTTAGAAATCAATCTAGGGCAAGGTGATATTGCTGCGATTGTTCACCGCCACACAGGCAGCTTAGAAAGCCCACTTTCAATTCATTAAGTTTTAAAAATTGTTCACCGCCACACAGGCAGCTTAGAAATAAACGTGACGTGTTACTGCCAAAGTGGTTGCGTTCACCGCCACACAGGCAGCTTAGAAATTAAAAGATTAAGAGCTGCTTTGCAGTGATGAGTTCACCGCCACACAGGCAGCTTAGAAAATCAAGGGAACGCATAAAGACGCTTTCTGATTGTTCACCGCCACACAGGCAGCTTAGAAATAAAGGTGGAATGTGCGCAACATGTAAAAATAGTTCACCGCCACACAGGCAGCTTAGAAATACCAATACAACAAGACGAGGGTCTGAACGTAGTTCACCGCCACACAGGCAGCTTAGAAAATTCAATGTATGTCGCCCAGCCCCGTGGCTTTTGTTCACCGCCACACAGGCAGCTTAGAAAGCACACATGGCTATTTGGCTGCGGTGGTAGCTGTTCACCGCCACACAGGCAGCTTAGAAAACCAGCTGGAGGTTCGCTATCATGCAAAAAAGGTTCACCGCCACACAGGCAGCTTAGAAATCCAAAAATAAGCATTGGCACTAGCTGCACCAGTTCACCGCCACACAGGCAGCTTAGAAAAGATGGTGAGAATATTCTCATAGGCTGCCACTGTTCACCGCCACACAGGCAGCTTAGAAAGTAGTACGTACCACCATAAAAAACCCCTCCCGGTTCACCGCCACACAGGCAGCTTAGAAAGTCCCACAGCGATGCGCCTTGCTCTAGTCTATGTTCACCGCCACACAGGCAGCTTAGAAATGTAGGGATTTGAGTATTGATTATTTCCGCTGGTTCACCGCCACACAGGCAGCTTAGAAACGCAAAAAAGACCAGCACCACAGCCACAACAAAGTTCACCGCCACACAGGCAGCTTAGAAATATCTGAGTTGCCAACGGAAAACATGCCATTTGTTCACCGCCACACAGGCAGCTTAGAAATTATAGCTGACGGACGTATTTTGCAGGAAATAGTTCACCGCCACACAGGCAGCTTAGAAATTGCTCATTAAATACTGGCTTACCATCTTCAAGTTCACCGCCACACAGGCAGCTTAGAAATTGGACAAGCTAGGTTGTCAGGGTTTAAAAACGTTCACCGCCACACAGGCAGCTTAGAAAACGCAGCAGAATCCGTAAACAAGCGCACAAAGGTTCACCGCCACACAGGCAGCTTAGAAATGCTGTGCACAGGTATGGCTTCGCCTTAAATCGTTCACCGCCACACAGGCAGCTTAGAAATAAAGGTGGCATGTGCGCAACATGTAAAAATAGTTCACCGCCACACAGGCAGCTTAGAAAAATGGCGCGTCACGTTCACCTTGGCTGAATATGTTCACCGCCACACAGGCAGCTTAGAAAGCCTTGGGTGATTGCGGTAAATGTAAATCGTCGTTCACCGCCACACAGGCAGCTTAGAAAAACGGGCTAGCCATTGGCGGGGGCGCGGCTTGGTTCACCGCCACACAGGCAGCTTAGAAACAATAAGACCATTGCTTTTACAATAGCAGTAGGTTCACCGCCACACAGGCAGCTTAGAAAGCCAAGGTCGAAATGGCCAACGATGCCATGTAGTTCACCGCCACACAGGCAGCTTAGAAATGTACCGCTATCTGTTGACCCGCTCGAACCGTGTTCACCGCCACACAGGCAGCTTAGAAAGGCCAACAGTTCAAACAAACATTGGTATTTTTGTTCACCGCCACACAGGCAGCTTAGAAAAGCAACCCGTTTTTATACCATTGCAAAGTGTCGTTCACCGCCACACAGGCAGCTTAGAAATGACAATGTAGTGATTGGTGTTGCCAGCTGCAGTTCACCGCCACACAGGCAGCTTAGAAATAAAAAGATTGAGCATTGGATTAAGGGATATAGTTCACCGCCACACAGGCAGCTTAGAAAGTAATGGAATACGCCGTGCAATACGTCAGCAAGTTCACCGCCACACAGGCAGCTTAGAAATTTTTAAATCAATCATGATCATTACCCTCTTTGTTCACCGCCACACAGGCAGCTTAGAAAGGCCAGCGCATACATAATGCAATTTTCCAGATGTTCACCGCCACACAGGCAGCTTAGAAACGTAAGCATTGGATATTTTGTCTTAGAGCCTCGTTCACCGCCACACAGGCAGCTTAGAAAAACCAATAGAGTACGCATCGCAAGGCGAGCAAGTTCACCGCCACACAGGCAGCTTAGAAAATCTGAACATATACACCTCAATACGATACTGAGTTCACCGCCACACAGGCAGCTTAGAAAGCCAATACAGGCGCAAAGATTGCGCTTTCGGTGTTCACCGCCACACAGGCAGCTTAGAAAGAACGTGCATGTCGCTTTATGCAAAAGCTGGTGTTCACCGCCACACAGGCAGCTTAGAAATTTGGCACCAAACCAGACCACCAAGCGGTTAAGTTCACCGCCACACAGGCAGCTTAGAAAAGTCATCACAGGCATGCGCTTAACCTGGCGAAGTTCACCGCCACACAGGCAGCTTAGAAAAAAGCATCCGTGCTTCCTGATATGGTGCCATTGTTCACCGCCACACAGGCAGCTTAGAAAATTAAAAACACAGCAACAAGAACAAATGGGCAGTTCACCGCCACACAGGCAGCTTAGAAAATTAGATAACTGAAAATCATCAATAATGTATTGTTCACCGCCACACAGGCAGCTTAGAAAGATATAATCAACGCATCTGCGGTCACAGCACTGTTCACCGCCACACAGGCAGCTTAGAAAGCAATGTTGATTTTGGTGCGGGCAGTGGTTCAGTTCACCGCCACACAGGCAGCTTAGAAAATAAGCTGTCATTGTGAAGTGGCGAGGAAAAGGTTCACCGCCACACAGGCAGCTTAGAAATTTAACATGAGTCATCCGGTAATCATAGCGTTGTTCACCGCCACACAGGCAGCTTAGAAAATGCATGTATAGAATTTAACATCGGTAGCTTGGTTCACCGCCACACAGGCAGCTTAGAAATTCTAGTGCCAAGTGCTTAGTGACCTCGCTGGGTTCACCGCCACACAGGCAGCTTAGAAAAGAGATGATGATTGGCGGGATTATGGCAACGGGTTCACCGCCACACAGGCAGCTTAGAAAATGTAGCCCGAAACAATAAACGACGCATGAGTGTTCACCGCCACACAGGCAGCTTAGAAACGCAAAAAGCTATGCGGTCGGCCTTGACTTGAGTTCACCGCCACACAGGCAGCTTAGAAACAAGGGAAACGGCAATTTAGCCAGTTCACCGCCACACAGGCAGCTTAGAAATACTCAACTATATTTAAGTTCTCCCAAGGGAAGTTCACCGCCACACAGGCAGCTTAGAAAAAGAGTGATTTCATATTTTTACATTGCCACTACCCCCAGTGTCAGGATATTTGCTAACAGATACAAATTTCATATGAAATATTGGTGAGTATTTAGATTTACTTTTGCTACTACATAATTGTCTCGTAAGTGTTAAATCTGATTCTTTTTGGTTACGAAATACGGATTTAGTTTTGTACAGACAACTATTATTTAACATGTCCAGGTGTAAGGATTAATCTTTATTAATATACTGAAAATAAACCTCTTTTACTATTGACAAGAAATATTAAATTTGTAAAATTCTTTTGATCTTTCTTGGTTATATACATATATACCAAGAGCTAACCCGACCCCATGCAGGGTCTGGGTTAATTAAATTCTAGTGTTTTTTGCTAGAATTTGGTAAAGCAAAAAGAGCTTTCATTGAGATCAATAAAGAGCTTTAAAAAGCTTTTTTGAGATCAAAGAATAGAGGCGCAAAATAAATTTTTTTATATTTTATTGACGACAGTGTTCCTCGGTATTTTAAAAATACAGTATAGGCGTTACCCGCCTCATTTATAGATTAGTGAAACGCTACGACGCAGCCACCTGTCTGAACCTTTCATAATTTAGTCCTGCCAACGGTATGAATCATTTTGATATATTCGTTTATTGCCCAATAAATTGTCTATGCTTTAAGGGTGTACGTTGGCCTTCTCAGCACTTCTTTTCCTAATTTGACAATGGATAGTACAGCCCTATATAAGTCATTTATTGCATTATACTGCTATCAAATACCATTTTCTGTTGGAGTCGGCCTGTATGTTCAATGAAGCACATTCAGCATTAGTTGGTACATGCATCAATGCTCCTCATCATGAGTCATATAGCGATATAGAGCTTATTCGGCAGGGGTTAACCGCTGACATGCTAGCTAATGCGATGACGTTAACTGGCTTACCTAGGCGTGAATTAGAAACAGTATTAGGGGTAAAATTAAGACTTCACGATAAGCTGTTGCCAGCCATCGCGACCGAGCGTGTGTTGATGCTCATCAGTACTATTCAAGCAGGAACAGAATATTTTGGTACGCAAGATAAAATGCTTTTATGGCTAAAGACACCCAACCAGGCGTTTGCTAATCAACAACCGATAACACTATTAGATACCACCATTGGTATTGACATGGTTAATGCGACGATAACTAAGTTATCTTATGGCATGACGGCGTAACAACCTCAGTGGATTTACAGCGCGTTGACGACAATTTTAATTACCAAACTCTATTCCATCAACATTTTTTCAACGGCCAAATGCCGTTAGCCTAATGACGATTTCCCCTACGGTGCGAATAGTATGCCTTAGTCAATAATTCCTTTTGCCAACTTACGCTCAACCTCTGCTCGATTTTTTGATTTCATCTATCAATTCATTGACAGCATTGAGCTCAATGCCTTTTGCATATAGCTCGGTATCTAACACCTTGATTTTGCCATTGATGATGGGGCTATATAAATGAAACTTATGACTAAGCAATTTAAAAGCATTGAGTTTATGTGTTAACTGCTTGATATGTTGCTGAAGTACATTATAGTGGTTTTTTACCATGCTCTGATTATCAATGTGCTTATGTAAAGTACTGTCTGGTCTTTTGGATAGCATATGAATTGGGGCTTGTAGACTGAACCGTTGTTCATATTGTGCGTTGCGACTTCTTTTAGGAGAAAGCCGTTTCACAAAGTGGTGTTTCTCTAATCGATACAAGTGGTTATGCATGCATTTTCGAAGAATGGCGGCATCTTCAGTCTCATACGTATAGATAAGGGCTTGTAACAAATACTCAGTAGTAAACACGACGGGGCAATGTTTATTAATAATGTCTATAAAATCAACTTGTGTCATTTTGAAGGATTCGAGTTGTGAGTAAATAAACCCACGGATGCTAGCATCCGTGGGAGAGCGCTTAGCTAATAAGGCAGCGGCAAACTGATATTAGCTAAGTGATTAATCACCACAAAACACACTATAGTGTGTTTTAATTTAATCTACAAGATAAGAATGAAAAAAAATATTGCGATTGAGTTTGGAAAAAAACTCGCAGAAAAAAGAAAAGAAAAAGACATACTTCAGAAAGACCTGTCACAGCAATGCGGCTTTAGCCTCAACTATATCGGTATCGTAGAGCGCGGTGAGAAAAGCATCAGCTTAGAGAAAGTGTATGTTATTGCAGCGATTCTTGAATGCTCAGTGCATGATTTAATCCCAGACGAGAAAGCGATTTTACTTGAGGCTGAATAGCTTAAGACACAAGATTGTTGAGTAAAGTGAAGGTTTATTTAACGTTAGAAGAGACGATATGCTGCGTAATGCAGTTACGAGAATAATCTTATCGAAGCACGTCTAGAACAACTCTATGACAGTATTTGCGGTATAACGAGTATCAATGCTTTTTATGTATGATTCAAACTTGCAAAAGCCACTTAAGCACAAGATAAACGGCTAAGGTGGGTAAAGCTGCCAAATATAATTTTTGCCCATCAATATACAATCTCATCTAGCGATACTTTGTTTGTATTAAAAGTGATGACTGTAAAGTTGACTAAGTTACTGCATGCTATGACAGCTCAACAATGTCGGTAACATTACTGTGTCATGACGAAGCGTTAATACTTCCTCCCTCAGCCTTTTTTCTACATATTCAAAAAATAATTTACTCATAATATAAATTATTGACGATGATTTCAGTCATGTTAAACGTGTTCGCTATGACATTTAACACTGTGATTATGTAATGTTTTATTTTGTTTATTACGTTGTAATATTGACTTTTTAAAATATTAAAGTTATATAAATTATTGAAATATAAGCATTATTTTTGTTTTATGTGTTGTGTGTGTTTAAAAACATGTTAACCTACCCGCAAGAAAAGCGACCGCAGAGTCGCAAAGGGTTAGTTATGCAAGACTTGAGTATCAAGTTTTATGTTCAACAATATTTATCTTCTCGAAAATATGAAGTGGCACCTTCGACTTTACGTTCTGAGCGCTGCAAAGCATCAAAAATCATTAAAATAATGGGGAAGCGTTATATTGATTCTGTCACGCACAGTGACATTATTCAGTTGCGTCAAAAATTACATAAAAGCTATGTAAACAAATCAATTAATGAGTTTTATATCATTCTGCGTGCGATATTTAATAATGCGTTTCGCGATGGCGTGATAACCCGTAATCCAATGGAAGGCATTCAAAATTTAAGTGTTTGTCACGCTGAGCCAAATCCTTTCACTCGAGCTGAATTAACAGCGTTAGCACAAACAAACGTTAGATGTTTATCAGGGAAAAATGCTTTTCAGTTATGTGCGCTCACGGGGCTTCGTATAAGTGAGTTGTTGGCAATAAGCTGGGAAGATATTGACTTTATTAATGCAAAACTCAAAGTCAAAATTGCGTTAGTTGATAAACAATATAAAACTCCAAAAACCCCAGGTTCTCAACGTACAGTAGAGTTATGTGCTTCTGCTATTAGTATATTAACACAACAAAAATTGATTACAGGTCATCGAAAAGCTAGAAAAATATCAGTGCTTCAACGCGACAATAAAACGAAAAAAATAGAAAATTTATCACTCGTTTTCTACAACACTCAGACAAATCAGCCTTTTCTAAGTGCGAAACAATTTAATAAAACGTTTTTCACACCATTCTTAATATCGGCCGAGGTGAAGCACCGCGGCGCAGGACAACTTAGACACACTTTTGCAAGTCAAGCTCTGACATCTGGTGTCTCAAAAGAGTGGATAGCCCGACAACTAGGGCACGAAAGCACTGCAATGATTGACATCCACTATGCACGCTGGATGTGTGCAGATGCACCTGATTTTGTTAATAGAGTTGAGCAACAGTTTAGCGGCATTTTTACTCAAGCTAATACTCAAGAAGCAGATATTACATCGACATTAATTCATCAAGGGGAATTGTCACCAAAGCAAAATACTGTGCCTCCCTCGGTCAGCGCTCAAACATCAGCACTAACGACCATTATCAACAATGACATTTCGCTCACATCGAGTCAGCTAAAAGCCTTTTTACAGCAACACCCGCAAGTATTGATGCAATGCATTAGCCAGTTACTTGGGCAGCCTGACAGGGAGGGAATGTGATGAGTCTTATATCGGTATTTTTCTCTATTTTTAATTGTACTATGAATAAAAACGGCCGAGCGATGGGTAATACAAGCCTGGCTCATTCACTGCGAATAAATGCACCTAAAGGTAACGTGCTACATCTCAATGAGCTAGAAAAAATATCGCATTCAGATAGTCATTATTTACCGGAATGGAATGAGGAATTAACTCAAAACAATCTCATTGCATTGCCGGATGGCAATGTCGTTGCTTTAGATAGCTTGTCAGATGAGCAAAAACACAGTCTAAAAGAACGATTACTAGGGCCAGAGAAAGGCCGGGCTGATGATAAACGCAGAAAAGTAAAATCCAAAGCTAAAAATAAATTGAACAAATGGGTGACGGGTGGTGCGCTTTTGGGTGAGGCTGCTGAGTTCATCGTTCAAATTTTGTCAAGCGAAGACACTATCGATATCTGTCAGGCGCTAAATACTTTTGAGTCATTCGATATGACGCGAAAAGACCAGCGCGTAAAGCAACTGTTTAATTACTTAGAAACGCATAACAAACTCATTCCAGTGCCCCGAACGCGCAATGCCACTAAGTTTCAAGAAGTCTTATTTAAAATTCCAGCCGTGAATAATATCAGTGCAGAGCAGGTAAGCCATCTTGATATGATGGGGGCGCTAAAGCAGTTTATCTCATCTCACTACCCTGACTACCCTATAGAAATGATGATATTACATGATGATGAACGGCTCACTAATGAAAATCATGTCGGTCATGTTCACGCATATATCTCTGGAATGAATTCTATCACTGGTAACTATGATTTAAGGGTTGCACAAATTAAACGCATTAACGTTTATCTGCGAGAGAATGGTCAATCAGATGAGTGTCTAAATGAGTCTGGGCGCATGACAAAAAAGCAGAGTTCAAAAATTACTTATCATATGCAGAGAATGTTTAATGATTATATCAATAAACATCTTTTTGAACCTTGCGGTTTACGTGCAGAGTTCAATGATAAGACCCAAATTGATAATGAACGGCTCGCAAGAATGAAGAAAGAAAGCAAGAAATCAAAATCTTCCAGAGAATTTCAATTTGCCACCCAAGTGATTGAGAAGGCCAAAGAAGCTGAAGTTACTTTATTAAAAACACAGCAGATGCAATCCATTGCAGATGAGCAACTGGCTAACACAAAGCGCAAGTTAGCAAAAAAAGAATCAAGGTTAATCATATTGGATGAAAATATTGCTCAAAGGGAAGGCATGCTGGCTCAGATTGAGGGAAGAGAGAGAAAAGTTGCCTCTATAATGTTTTCGATGCTGGAAGGGCTTGCGTCTAGAACTTTTTTCAGGGCTCAAAAGCAGCCTGAATTAACTAAGAAATTCTTTACTCCTATCGTCTACAAATTTACTGAATATCTGCCAGCTTTTTTACAACCCGCATTCCAGAGACTTGTCACCGTACTTGAGGATAAGGAATTAGTGAATAAATTGGCTGAAAACAATCATGATGAATTAAACAGGAAAGATGATGACTTATCAATGTAGATAAACTCCATCTCAGTTGTTCTAAATGAACAACAGCGTTTATGGTTTAAGCCAACTAAAAAGTCCGCCTTTGAGGTGGATTTTTTTACGTTTAAAGATAATCAAGACGGGTTATTTTTATGGTGAGGGATAACGGATTTTTATTGGTGGCAATTGAAATGTTTGATGGAGATGAGGATATGGATGAGTTCGAGAGATTGCGTGTTCAGTTGAGCAGATAGAGGAGTAGTAACGAGTTGGTTCTGTATAAAAATGATGTATGGGGGGATCACATTTGATTGATTTAATATTGATAATTTAGGGCTTCGCCACAAATATTGGTATGGTCAATTTGGGCTGTGCTTGTGCCCCACTTGGCACGAGCACTGCCAAATATGGCTCAGTTGCTGGTAAAACAAGCAAAACAAGAACAAAAATGACGGTCAGCACTGGACGAGGCCCGAGAAACTGTAAATATTTCACTACAGCAGAGAGCGAGCGGTTTTAGAGGCTAATATTTTTCGCTCTCTAGGAGAGTAAAAAACGTACAAAAAGTTGCTGTATTTAATTATTAGCTTTTTTATGCCCATAAAAATGCAATTAAGTGCGTACAGGAGCTAATTTTTACCCTAATCGGCTAATTTATCACACCGACAGTATTTTATTTGAGTATTGATAACAACAACGAAAAGCTTTCAAGATTAACCCATTTGTTTAATGGGATTACAGTGAAACCCGGTACGCAACTATCCCACTTTTGGTTCCCAAAAGATCGGATAGTTGCTACGGGCAAAGGGGTACCCCTTTGAACCCCAACAGCCAACTAAAGACAGTAGCATTCAATTAGTTGGAATGCTTCAATAACCCTAATCGGTTATGAGTAACAATTAGGTCTAATGAAGTGAAAAATAATCAATTTGATGATCCCTCTGTTTTACCCTGGTATCAAGACAACACTTCTTAGAGAAAGCATGAGCATGAGGCGATCAAATTTAATCATAACCAATAGTAAAACTGCAAAACCTAATGGTGAATCTCCTAAAACTCGATTATTGATAATGCTTCGATTTTCTCTTCGATTAGTGGTTAAAAAATAATTTCGAAAAGTTGATTTTATTATGTTGACAGAATGTAAAATTGAGCATATTTTCTTCGGATTCGAGTATCAGCAACTTTAAATTTGCAAATGGATTTCAATATATGCACAAAAGGATGTTTTCCCCTACATTAAGAAGATTGAACATAGGTTTAGTATTTTTTTATTTTGTAGGATTACCTTCTATTGCAGCTAATCAATCTGTATCGTTCGATGTATTAAACAACACCAGTTATGACGGCTGCGCTTATTCAGGTGAAGTCGCCATTTCTGTTGAGTATGATTTGGTTGAATCGAACGTTGGTCAGTTAATTGTTTCTGCTGTTAACTCAGGTCGGTCTTATGAGCTAACAAAGAAAGATGTTGAACACGGTCCGGGCAGTACTGTATTTGTCTTTGAGCTACAAGAGTGCATTGAACGTATCGATGTAGCCCTTACCCCCTTTTAAATTCCAATTATCAACCTTTATTATTACGTGAAAGTAAGGATGCCTCATGTCTCGCCATAAATTATTGCTTCCAATAATGCTCATTATTCTTGGAGTAAGTGCATCTTCGAGCGCCGAAGTTGTAGGGTTGTCTTCAAGTGAGTTTAGGGTTGATGAGAGTGGTGCCGCCACATACTCAGTACCCATTACTATACCTGAAGGGCGTGCAGGCGTAACGCCGCAAGTGTCGTTAAACTATTCAAGTAATAACCTTCAAGATGGCCCTGTAGGTATTGGTTGGAGTATTGGCGGTATTTCAGCCGTTTCGCGTTGTCCACAAACGCCAATTAATGACAATGCGATAACAGGTGTAAATTTTACCAGTAGTGATAGGTTTTGTCTTGATGGTCAACGATTGATATTGCTTGCGGGTACCTACGGTGCACCGTATTCAACTTACATTAAAGAAGTTGATGACTTCTCAATTGTTACTGCTATGGGCGGTAGCCAAGCTAATGGGCCTAGTTATTTTGAAGTTAAAACGAAAGCCGGTGAAACTTATTATTATGGTAATCCCGCTTTAACGGGTCTTGTCAGTACAAATCAAGCGGACGCATTTGTTGAACCAAGCAATAAGACTGGAATAGCTAAAACATGGGCTGTTAAAGTCATTAAAGATATCAAAGACAACTATATTCTGTTTAATTACAACAACAGTAAAGCGAATGGGACATTTTACATTGATAGCATTCAGTACTCAGCAAAATTGGGCGACAGTACAGCTTTCAATAAAGTTAAATTTGTTTACGAAGACTACGGTAAGGGTTTTTTAGGTTATCAAGCGGGGGCTATTGCAAAACATAACAAAATACTAAAGCGTATTGACTCATCGGTTGACGGTAGCAACTACCGCTCTTACTTTTTGAACTATGAGACCAGTAACTTTATAGAAGAACGCACCTTACTAACATCCGTTCAAGAATGTCCCGATAATGATACTAACTTCAGTAATTGCTTACCTAAAACAACGTTCGGTTGGCAACGCCCCAATCTATCTAGCAGTAGCATGCAATATCTATGTGAATCTGAGCCAGGTTCACCTGATTTTTGTCATGATGTACCTACATCTACTAATTTTAAGCCATTTGAGAACTTTACTACCGTTGCGAGTGGATCTGCTAACGTCAGTACATCTCAAATTTTTGACGTCAATGGTGATGGGTATCAAGATATTGTTTACGTCAGTGGTAGTTCGTGGGCAGTGAAGCTCGGCCCTTACTTTACTTCCACTAAAACGATGACATCTACTGGTACTTCAAAAAAGGAATATGCGCTTAATATTGATTATAACGGTGATGGTGTAAGAGATTTACTTGTTGCAAACTCAGCAACAACAAATTGGCATGCCCTATCATATCAAGCAAGCCAGAGTACATATCAAGTTTGCCCATCTGGAGAGCCTTGTGAGGAGCGTACTAGGCTATTGGATTATACTTTAAAAGATTTAGGTGTCGTTGCTACAGGACTTGAAAACGGTGCGCAAGTCATGGATGTCAATGGTGATGGTAATGAAGATATTGTTTTTCGAACGGGTAATACTGTTAAAGCCCATGTTAACAATGGCAATGGTACTTTTAGTGCAAATAAAACCCTCTATACCTTTGCGGATACTATTGCATCTGCTGAGTTAAATATGGGAGTACAATCTCAAACTGCTGATATGAAATCTGCCAGTGCCGTTGATATTAATGGCGATGGACGTTCAGACCTTGTAATGAAAGTCACGTCAACGATATCAGGTTGTTATGTTCGAGGCGTTTTCGATCGATTTGTAAACTCAGCAAATGAGTGTAGAAATGATTTAGGTGGCACCTGGACCAGCAGTACTTCAACAAAACATATGCTTTTTGTCGCATCAGGCACCATGGCAAATCCGGTCTTAACCTTACAGCAGACCCTTGGTAACTATGAAGACACTTTCCGTATAGCCGATTTAAATGGTGACGGCTTGAGTGATTTGTTATTTGTCAGTGGCGATAAATGGTGGTATCGACTCTCTAACGGTATTGAATTCTTAGCGTCTAGAGACGCGGGGTTAGCTACATCGAGTACTAAAAAATACCTTGATCAATTTGTCGACCTAAACAATGACGGCCGCGCGGACGTGTTACATGCAACTTCAACGTCTAATTGGGCTATTTTCTTCTCTCGCCCCACAGATTCTGGTGAATGGATTTCATTTGAGAGCCGTGGTTCTATGGCTTTTGACGCCAATGCTACGGTTCGTTTTGGTGATACGGATGGCGATGGTAAATTAAACCTACTGACTTCAACAGGCAGCAGTTGGAAAAAATACTATAACCGTAAAGGGGTTAAAGAGTTCGCCATCAATACCATTACCAATGGCTTTGGTGTTGCGACAACGGTAACCTACAAACCGATGACAGACTCATCTGTGTATGTGACAAACTTCTCAGATGCAGACACAACAACAGATACGTTCTCACCTCACTCAGGTATGCAACTCGTCAGTAAAGTAGAAACGCAAAGCAATATTGGTGTTAATGATAAAATATCGGTCAACTATAAATACGGTGGTTTTCTTATCCATAAAAAGGGCCGTGGTTCATTAGGCTTTCAGATGTTAAAAACCATCGATAACCAAACCCATGTAGTGACCGAAACCAAATACAGTCAAGAGCATGGTGAATTAACGTTTGCCCATGCAGGCATGCCTATTGAAACCATTCAAATGCTTGGCACTCAAATACTTTCAAGGGCGACTAACACGCTAGACGTCATCCAAACCGCTAATGGTGGTATTTCACCTTATATTGCATCTTCAGAAGAAGAAAGTTACATACTAGACAGCAATCTTAGCAGCATATTGTCAAGCGTAACACTCACGACCAATCAATATGATGGCTGGGGTAACTTACTTGAAAGTAACATTGAAATTTCTGATGAATACTCTAATGACGTACTCACTACCAACAATGTTAATACCTATGGTTCGGGTGACTGGGAACGATATGGCCGTTTAGCTTCTTCTGTTGTCACAAAAACACGAACAGGCGACCCTAAAACACATGTCCGAGAAACAACATTTGATTACTATTCAAATTTGATGTTGAAATCGAGCACATTATCACCTAACCAAGCAGCCACTAAACTAACAACCACTTATGGGTATGATGCTTGGGGACATAAAACCTCTGAAGCAGTAACGGGTTATAGCACAGCAACAGGCACAAATATTACTCGTAGTACGAGTAGTAATTATGGTGCTAAAGGGCGTTACCTGAGTTACACAGATGATGCGATGGGTTTTAGAGCCAGTTTTAAGTATAACAATGTTGATGCAGACTCTGTAACCGGTGTCATCACTTCAATAAAAACTACCGATGCCAATAATGTCGCGAAAATAGAATATTTTGATGATTTAGGCCGACTAAAAACCATTGACCATCCTGACGCAAAAACAACGACCGTTACTCAAGCTTTTTGCAGCAGCTGTTCTAGTAATGCCTATTACTACGTTAGAACAACGGTAACCGGAAATCCCACCCAGGAAGTGTATTTTGATAAATGGGGGCGCGAGGTTATCGCTCAAACCACAAGCTTTAGCGGTGGCTGGAACAAAGTCATCAAAGAGTACGATGAGCAAGGCCGAGAAAAAATGGTGTATGAGCCAAACTCAACTGACTTTACACTTTTTGAATACGATGAATTAAATCGACCTAATACCGTTACAAAGCCCAATGGCACAACAGTCACAAATGAGTTATTTGGCTTTGAAAGTCGAACCACTAATGAAGTCGGTATAACGACAAGCGCATATCAAAATGGTTTTGGTGAAACTGCTTATACTCAAGATGCTATCGGTAATACAGTGTCTTTTACTTATGATGCTCAAGGCAATGTTGTGACTACAGACACCTCTGGTGAAGGCAGTAATTACATTGTCACTGTTACATATGATGACTGGGGCAGAAAACTCTCCACCAACGACCCTTCAAAAGGCCTATGGAAGTACACCTATAATGCTTTTGGTGAGTTAATGACCCAGAAGACAGCAAGAGACCATACCTTTACGTTCACATATGATTTACTTGGCCGAAAAATAAAAAGCTATGAGCCATCAGAAGGTACGCTTTGTTGGAATTATGGTACAGCAACGGATAAAGGCAGACTGCTGTCTACCGAAAAATATGATGCCTTAAATGTTACATGTGCGACTGGTAGCCCAACGTATAAAAATAGTTTTACTTATTACCCAGATGGATTAGTTAAAACCACAACAACCTTAATAGATGGAAATACGTTCACGCAAAGTCAAACTTACGATAGTTACAGTCGCCCAAGTATTACTACATACCCTACTGGTACTGCGGCGTTTTCAGTTAAGAATAACTACACAACCTCTGGTTATCTATCTGAAGTACGTAATAATGTAACGAGTGCTTTATTAAAACGTGTTGACTCAATGACAGCACGAAATCAAGTCGACAAAGTCACTTACGGTAATAATGTATCGAGCACAGCGGTGTTTGAAAATGACACTGGCTGGTTATCAAGTATTGACGTTAAAAATGGTAGTGCTCAGCTTGCTTACACTGATGTCGTGCATGATGATATCGGCAACGTAACCAGTCGCTGGACTAAATTTGGTTCAATCCCTGGAAACATTACCGACTTTACAGAAACGTATGGTTATGACTATCTGACAAACCGTTTAGAAGATAGGACGATTAGTATTGCAACTGGCGATACTATTTTGCCAGCTCACTTTAAAACGTATCAAGATTTCAATTATGATGATTGGGGTAATATTAAATTTAAAACGGGCGTAGGCAATTACACCTACTATGCAACTAAACCGCACCAGCTTAATGAGGTCAAATCAGCCTCTGGAGCGCAATTATATAAGTTTTTTTACGATGCCAACGGCAATAGTAAAACTGATGGCACCCGCACTTTTACTTATGGCAGTTACGACAAGCCAACATTAATCACGAAAGCTGGCAGTAGTTCTACCATGAAATATGGGCCTGAGCGTGAGCTTATTTATAAATCTGATACGTATGTCGAAAATGGCAAAAATGTGACTTATCAGACAACCTATTTAGGTAATTATGAAAAGGTATATCGTACGGGTGGCGCAAGTACATTAACCGAGCATAAGTTTTATGTCGGCGATATTGTCTATACCCAACGAAGCAATGGTTCAACTGATACTTTTTATCTACACAAAGACCATCAAGGCTCGGTCATCGCCACAACCAATGGCAGTGGCGCAGTCGTCTCGCAAGCGATTTATGACCCATGGGGTAAACGTACCGCTGTGTATCTTCATAGTTCGTTGGCTAGTTTTACGACCAGCGAACCGACTGACAGAGGATATACAGGCCATAAGCACATCAAAGATTTAGATATTATTCATATGGGTGGGCGTATTTACGATTCAACCTTGGGTAGATTCTTACAAGCAGATCCTAATATTCAGGCGCCGTTGAATAGCCAAAGCTATAACAGATACGCCTATGTTTTGAATAATCCGATGTCGATGACCGATCCGAGTGGGTACTTTTTTAAGTGGTTAGGTAATCAAATAAAGAAATACTGGAAACCAATAGTAGCAGCTGTAGCCATATATTTTACTGCAGGAGCAGCAACTAGTTGGGTATCTACATGGGGCGCTACGTGGGGTACTGCTGCAACAGCAGCTACAGCGACCACAGCTGCTACAGCAGCAACATTGACCACTGCAGGTACAATGGCTGTTGGAGCTATGGCTGGAGCAGCCGGTGGATTTGTTGGCGGAGCTTTGATATCCGGCAGTCTTAAAGGTGCACTTCGAGGGGCAATATCTGGTTCAATTGCTGGCGCTGCAGCAGGTTTTATGGGTAGTTTTTTTGGGGATTCCCGTTTTGCTCGAGGTTTATCTAGTGGTACAAATGGTTTGATGGAAACTGGTGATGCTGAAGGATTTGCAAGAGGTTTTTTAGCTGGTCAGATAGACGTTGATTTAGGCCTTGATATATATCATACAAATCAGTTTGCAAATTTTGCAATAAATAGAGTTGCTGATTATGCTCAAGGATATATTATTGGAGGCTCTAAAATCGCACAAAAAAACTTGAATGCTGGCTTGATAAATGATGGCATTGGTCATGCGGTTGGCATATCTGCTTCTTACCACAATAAAGGGGAGTTTTTTGCACCAAAATTTAGGAATGGTATGTATTATTATGATAAGGGTGGACGTGACGCGATTACCATTGGGAATGTGATTACTGGACCGAATAGTTTATATCGTGGACAGAATATGATCTTAGATCAGCATGAGAGGAAACATTTTTACGAGCAAAAAGCGCTTGGACCATATTATCTATCACTTCAAGGGATTTCTGCGGGATTATTTTCATTAACTGGTAGGGCTTCAAAGCCTATATTCGATTGCACACCTTTTATTACCACAACTTATAGTGATTTGAGGATAAGTGGATGTTAAGGATTTTGATGTTTTCAACTATCTTAATGGCATTAAGTGGATGTCTGCCAACGGCCGATGTTGAAATTAGCTTCAATACTGACAAGTTAAATATTGAACAACAATATATGGCCCTATGCACTAATCTTAAAGCATTGGGCTTTGTTAGTGATAATTATGAACAAGAAGACGAAAGTGCTAATAAATGCTGGATGGTGGGCAGTTATTACATTGATATGAAGCGTGTTAGCAATGGATTGATAGGGCAATATGTTGAAGTTATGTTCAGGGAAGATGAACAGCAATCAAAGTTAACTTATTCTGAGGTAGGAGATTTTAAAATGACTGACATGGGAGTTGCCCAATTTGAAAAACTGAAGGTCATATTAACCGAGGTTGTAGGAAAGTATCGCATTAAATAAAGTACTTTAACATGGCCGTATGTACCCCTCCGGTGAGTCAAGATCATACTCTGCTCACCGAAGGCTTTTTGGCATTAGTTTTCTGTACAACATTCTCAGTCTTATCATTGCTTTTGATGCGACTTATTTACTGCTAGAAGCGGCTATACTGCCCTGATGTTTATAAAGACGGGGCTTAATAGTGAAATCTGAACCAATCATGCGTAATTACAATAATTAAGACACCCACAATTATTTCGTAACCAGCCGCTGGACTAAATTTGGTTCAATTCCTGGAAGCATTACCGACTTTACAGAAACGTATGGTTATGACTATCTGACAAACCGTTTAGAAGATCGCTCGATTAGTATTGCCACTGGTAGTGGTATCTTGCCAACAAATTTTAAAACGTATCAAGATTTCAATTATGATGACTGGGGTAATATTAAATTTAAAACGGGTGTGGGCAATTACACCTACTATGCAACTAAACCGCACCAGCTTAATGAGGTCAAATCAGCCTCTGGAGCGCAATTATATAAGTTTTTTTACGATGCCAACGGCAATAGTAAAACTGATGGCACCCGCACCTTTACTTATGGCAGTTACGACAAGCCAACATTAATCACGAAAGCTGGCAGTAGTTCTACCATGAAATATGGGTCTGAACGTGAACTCGTTTCAAAATCAGATTCGTATGTCGAAAATGGTAAAAATGTTACTTATCAGACAACTTATTTAGGTAATTATGAAAAGGTCTACCGTACTGGTGGCGCAGGTACATTAACCGAGCATAAGTTTTATGTTGGCGACATTGTTTATACCCAGCGAAGCAATGGTTCAACTGATACTTTTTATCTACACAAAGACCATCAAGGCTCGGTCATCGCCACAACCAATGGCAGTGGCGCAGTCGTCTCGCAAGCGATTTATGACCCATGGGGTAAACGTACCGCTGTGTATCTTCATAGTTCGTTGGCTAGTTTTACGACCAGCGAACCTACAGACAGAGGATATACAGGCCATAAGCACATCAAAGATTTAGATATTATTCATATGGGTGGGCGTATTTACGACTCAACCTTGGGTAGATTCTTACAAGCAGATCCTAATATTCAGGCGCCGTTGAATAGCCAAAGCTATAACAGATACGCCTATGTTTTGAATAATCCGATGTCGATGACCGATCCGAGTGGTTATTTCTTTAAGTCATTGTTTGGATTTGTGAAAAAGCATTGGAAAACGATTGTTCAAATTGGTATTACGGTGATGACTGCTGGAGCAGGATTAGCTTGGGCAATTGCAGGTGGTGCACTATCTGGTTACGTTGCAACTGGCTCTCTAAAGGGGGCATTAGTTGGAGCATTCAGTGGCGCAATTTTTTTTGGGGCTGGTGATATAATCGCCAATAACGGAATATCAAATATACTTGCTAAAGGCGCTATACGAGGTATAGCTGGGGGAATTAGCAGTGTATTATCTGGTGGAAAATTTGGGCATGGTTTTGCCGCTGCTGGTGTAACTAGCATGGCTGGAGGTAAAATCGACGCAGTTTTCAAAAATACAGTTGCGAGAGTTGTTTCCGCTGCAATAGTAGGTGGTACTGTGAGTCAACTTACGGGAGGGAAATTTGCTAATGGTGCTATGACCGCTGCATTTATGAAAGCCTATAATGATGCTAATCACCCTAGTCAAAGTGAATCACCTAGCGATCCATACGCTCCTTTGGCCAAATGGTTTAGAGATATTGCTGATGGTGCAACAGCATTTAGAGGAAGTATTGAAAATAGCTTGTCAGAAATAAGAACTTCATTGTCCACATCTGCTGATGCAGTGGCTTCTTATATGAAAAATGATATGTCTGCAGGAACAACATTTAAAGGTTCGTTCGGTAAAGGTTTTTCTGCAAATTCTTCATTTAAACTCAATGGTGATACTTCAGTATCTATTGCTGATGAAACAGGTCTAATGCTAAAAGGAGGGGGGTTTGGCTCAGCTCCCTTATATCAACAAGGTAATATAAATGGTATGTATCAGCAATTCGAAGCTTGTTTTCAAGTATGTATTAATACTCAATGGGACTATCAAGGTAATTGGAATGTAAATGCACAAGCAGTTTATCCACTCGCCGTAGGTGCAGCCTTAAGTACAGGTTATACAACAAGCGGCCAAAATGTTGCAAATTATTTAATGAATGGTGGTTAGTATGTTGTTATTTATAATATTCACAACGAGTGCAATTTATTTTGCTGTAGGTTATCACCAAGGATTAAGAATATTAATCGAAGAGAGCCAAGCAAGTAAAATAGACATTTTTGGAAGATACTATAGTAGTCATTTGGGGTTATATAGTGACTTTAACTTTATGAGTGATGTTTTCTCTGGAGAGAAAATAGACGAAGAGCAGAACATTAAAATCAAAATCGTTCTTGTACAATTAAGACGAAAATTGAGATGGCAAATTCTATTTGGATTGTTGGCCTTCTTTTCAGTTGTTGTTCAGGGTGCTTTAAATTAAAGAGGCGAGATTGCTGATAAATAACATGGCCATATAAGACGCTCCCGGTGAGTCAATATTATACTCTGCTCACCAAAGGCTTTTTGCCCTAGTTTTCTGTACAACATTCTCACTCTTATCGTTGCTTTTGATGTGCTCATTTACCGCTAGAAGCGGTTGTACAGACCTGATTTTTTAAAAGACATGGGCTTTACAGCCAAGCTGCGCCCCAAATGAAATCAGTTCATAATTATTGACTTTTTTCAACGTCAGGAATAAAGTCAATCTTAGTTAGCAATTGCAGAATTTGAAGATGTAAAAATCTGCAACCAAATGAATTTAAACGACTATTTTAACTATTTAATTAGAGAGTATGGGTTCAAATCCCTATCCCTCCGCCACATTCTAAAGTGAAAAAGCCATTGATAATCAATGGCTTTTTTGCTTTCTAGCATTTGAAAAATCATATTCTCAGACCCAAAACGGATGACTGAGACATATGTACCTATTCAGAGCCACAAATTGTACCTATTACACCCGCATGGTGTTGCCTGCTTCTCTACGTGATAAAGGCTTCTCTGCCGACATCAAAGTATCCTTACTCACTAAACAGCGCTCAATCGCGATAGGCCGTAACCTTGTGGTTGCGGGTATCTTACGACCATTAATCAGTAACTTAACCTCAAAATCACAGCCAGATGCATTTAAAGTACACGTAAATCAATTGATTAATGATGCCCGTGTAGGCTTTGTTGGGGCAACAGGAAGGCTTGATGAAAACGCCAAGCCAGTGCGGGAAATCATCCAGTTTATGCCCACTCGAACAACGCAATTAGCCCATAATAGTGCGACATATGACAATTATCCCTCATCAACAAACTTGGCATTGTCAAATAGTTCGGGTAGTAAAAAGCAAACAAATTCAGTCGCTAACATCACATTGACGGATGCACTAATTAAATTTATTGCGTCTAAACAAAAGCAGTCTGTCTCAGTGTTAACGGTAAAGCAGCTAAATCAACGTATAGGCCACTTTATTGAGCGAACCCACCTAGATGATGTATTCGACATTACCAGCGCTGAGGCAATGGAATACAAGGATTGCTTGCTCGAAGAAGGTCGAAGCCATAAAAGCAATAAAGACTACCTCGCGGCGGTGTCGCAGTTCTTTAAGTGGTGCAAACTGATGCGCTACACCAGCGCTAACCCGTTTGATGAAGTGAAACTGTCCAAGCCAAGTAACCAAGCTGGGCATGATTTAGCGCGTCAGCGCTGGCAACCAAAGCAACTAAAACACGTACTGCAATCACAAGACTTTATCGATAAGCATCCCGACTTTAAATGGATAACGCTATTGATGCTCTATCACGGTTTACGGCCTTCAGAAGCCTGTCAGCTACACAGTAATGATATAACCACCATAGATGGTATCAACGTCATACACGTCACCAATGAAGGCATGAGCCAACAACTCAAGACCGCACAGTCAAAGCGAACCGTTCCGCTGCATCAAAAGCTCATTGATCTTGGTTTTATTGATTTCGTTCAAACCATTAATGACCGAACATCAAAAACCAGTCCGTTATTTCATTATCAACCCAGTAGCGATGGTGTTTGGTCACACAAGTTCTGCCGTGAGTTTGGCAAATTACTCGACCAACTACACTTTATCGCAGGTAAACGACCTACAGCCTATTCATTCCGTCACACCTTTATTGATGAGCTTAAACAACTGCAAATAGAAGAATCGATGGTGGCACAAATCGTCGGACACGTTTATCACAACATCACCTATGGACGATACGGTAAGCAATATGATGTTAAAACACTCAAGCCAGTGGTGGATAAAGTTGAGTACGCGCTGAATTTGTTGAAACCCATATAAAGCGTTTGATTGAAAAGGGTCAAGGGGAACACTTGCCGATGCGGTATTAGGCACGACATACGGCTTAGTCGGTCACTAGCTGTATTGTTTGATACTTTTTGCGCCAATTTTTGCTCGTAGGATTAAGAAAACTGATTTATATGAGCGATTTTTTGTCTTAATGGGTCACCGTAGGATGAAAAAATGATAACAGTCAGTGAATCCTGAGTGCTTTTACACACAAAATTTGCTCTCACAGAACCAATAACCAGCCTGAGAAATGATGAAACGCACCAGCAGCATCATTTCTCAGCCGCACTTATCAAATCCTACGGGCGTAAATCGATAATAAATCTTGCTGAGAAATCGAATTTTTACTTTTCCCGCGTTAATTTCACGAAACTTTTCACGTAAAGAATGCAATTTAAACCGTTTCGCACTCAGTGAGTGCGAAGCCAAAGCAGCCCACTTTAAAAGTGGGACTACAGCGAAACCCGGTACGCTTGTATCCCACTTTTTGTTCCAAAAAGGTCGGATACAAGCTCGGGCAAGGGGATACCCCTTAACCCCAACAGCCACATGCTGCGCATGTGAAGAAATCAAAAGCGTGAAAGATAAAATCAATATGCACACTTTTATGTGGTGCGTACTGTTTTTATGTACAGTTATAATGGTGTTTCATCGATTTACGCTAAAAATCGAATAAGAATCGTTCTTTAGTTGTATCGTATTGAAAATAGAAAAATCGTAATCGTCTGATATTAATGCTTTTAATTTTTCTGGCGGTGACCACAAACTCTACTTTACGCGCAAGCTCTGTTTGTTTTTGTCTGTTAGGCACAATTAATTGCTTTACTTCAATAAGATAGCAAATGTAGGATGTTATTAATCAATAAGTTAAGGGACTGGCATTTACAATGCAAGCCCTTCAATAAGCTGTTAGGCATTGGAGGCCGCAATGAGAAATATCATCATAATTCTTAGTTTTACATTTATACTTAATCAATTATTGCCAATAACACAGCTGCTGCAACCCTTTAATATTCTACCAATTGACTTGTATCGATACCCCCGAAGGGATTTATCAGGTATTGAGTTCATGGCTCTTAATTTTTTATTTAATTGGCTAGTTCCAATGGCTATCTGCACAATATTTTTTATTAAGTCAAATTTGAACACTCGAATTATAAAGAGTTGGGGCGTAACCTTTTTATACATATCCATCACTCTATTAGCGCTAAGGCTATTAACACTGTATTTAAGTACTTTCATTGAAGGTGGTGGACCAACATTTGTTGCAAGGTACTACTTTGGTTTTATAGCTATCCCTCTTAAATTGTTAATTATTGCAGGTATTGTAAAGGTTTTAATATCTTTAGAGCCTGCTCCTTACGAGATTAAAGAGTAAAAGGCTAAAAAATGCCTAACAAGCTAATAAATAAGGACAAAAAATAGTTGGCTGTTTTCGTTCCTCAACATTTTAGCCAACAATTTTTTGCCCATTATTAGGGCGTTATATGCAAAGGAGCGTGCGGTGAATAAAGTCGTATCAATATTAAGTTTGTCATTAATTTTAGGTGCTTGTGCATCTACAAGCCCTAAAACAGAAATCACAGGGATTGAAGTAGAATTACCTCAAGACAATTGGGAACAAGTGACAAAAAAGGAAGCAACTGGTCAATATATTAAAGAGTGGGTACCAAGTGGAAAAACACCACTTGATACAAACTGGATAATTACAGAACAAAAGTTACCTTTACAGTCAAAAATTTCGGCTGAAAAATTTCAAAAGAGTATGTTTAGCTTAGCTAGGCAATCATGCTCTGATGTCCTTTATAATGGTCCTCAAGAAATCAATGTTAGCGACCATTTGACTTCAGTTGGCCGTATTATGTGTGCAAAACAAAATGGACAATCGTACGGTACCTTCACCGATCAACGTGTAGTTATTCAAGGTTTAACGGCATATGTTGTAACTAGTGAACTACGAATTCCAGCGTCTTCAAAAGCTGGTGTATTAGCATTTGGCAAAGATCAACTAAACGAAATGAAGGAATTTATGCAATTGCAGGGGAAATCTTCCTCTTTCGTTCGTAAGTCTGTAAATGTTTGTCTTAGCGATAGTGTTAATTGCATATAACAAATAAGGATAGGCCGCGCGAAGCCGCGTCCTATCCCAAGTGTTGAACAAGCCCGAACACCGAGAGTGACTCTTTATTATGTAAATAACAGCTCGAGAAAACGCGCTGTTTGATGTGATGGTTATCGTGCTAGTTTTTTGTAGTCAGCAAGTACCCTTAGCCCCTCTGCTAATTATTTAACTCTATTAATTTCAGTGCGTTAAATTAATCCTCCACGGTATTCAGTTAAACCATTATTCTTATTATTTTCAACATTAGGTTGAGGTCATTAAGTTTGTCGGTCGTGCCACTACGCCCATAAAGCGCATTGGTTGCTGGCAACAGGGGCAACTGCGGGTTGCTAATCTGCGCTTTATCTCAGGAATGATTGGAAACGTTGCCCCTGCAACTGCCAGCATAAGCTGTATTTGTAGCCTGAGCTTTTTGGCGTTACCTCTGAGTAATCCATAGTCACGCACTCGCCTTAATCCCTTCGGTAATACGTGTTGCAGTATTAACCAGAGAAATTCTATGGCGGGTAAGGTGCGTACTTTTGTCGACTTTGTTTGGCTGTCTTCATACTCGAAACTCACGTTGTCATCGACATGACTTTTGATATTTTTGTCAGCCAGTACGCCGCGATAAAGATAGCGTGATAAATACTGCAGTGCAGGCAAGCCTTTGCCCACATGTTGGCAGTCTACTACCCACTTTTTGGGCAGTGAGGTTGGCAGTGTGAGATTAAGCTTTGCCAAATACTCCAGCAAGCGTGCACGCCAGACATTGGCGATATTAAAGGCGTTGAACAGGTATTTGCCTTTGTTCTTTTTCCAGTGCTGTTGAGTTTTGTTAAAACTGCCCGCAGGAATAATAAAGTGAATATGCGGATGTAAATCCCGTCGCCGGCTGTGAGTATGCAGCACGCCGGTGAAACCAATATCACCGGCAAGCTTTGGTGAGTTAAGGGCAAAGTCTTTGAGCACACTGGCAGCGACGGCAAACATGGCTGGATAGAGCGCTTCTGGGTGATATTTAGCCACAACACGCAGCTCAAATGGCAATGTAAAAGTCACCATGAAATAGTCGACGGGCAGTAACTTGGCTTGTTGCTTAGTGAGCCAATCTGCCGTGGTGTTGTACTGACATTGCGGGCAGCTGCGATGACCACATGACAGCGGAAAGTCAGCGGTATGCGTGCAACCCTGGCAAGCCCAGTGGCTGGCTCTTTGGGAATGAGAGCGGCAACTGAGCATGGCATTAATCGCTTGGCGCATTGACGGGGTAATTTGGCCATCATAAGCCTGATTAAAGGCATCAAGATGGTCACGTAAAATATCGATGAATGTCATGAGTCACACTCCCACTTAAGCACCAAATTATCAGTGAGCTGGTTAACTGACAGGACAGTGTTCTTGCGGGTGATGGTGGTGAGGCGGGTATAGCGTGCGGTAGTGTTAAGGCTGTTGTGGCCGAGTAAGTGCTGTACTGAGCGTAAATCTAACCCTTGTTCGAGCAGATGAGTCGCATAGCTGTGACGTAAATTATGTGGGCTGATGGATTTGTGGATGTTGCAGTCGTTAATCACTCGCTTTAGTGCTTTTTGAATACCGCCTTTATCTATCATTGAACCTGGCTTGCCATCTTTACCGGGAAATACATGCCGGGGATGGCGATGGGTTTGCCAGTAATATCGCAGTGCAAGTAATGTGCGTTGAGGTAAAGGGACCAGCCTGTCTTTACCGCCCTTGGCGTCACGAATATGCACCTGCATCAACGCGGAATCGATATCGCCAACCTGCAATGAAATTGCTTCGCCGAGGCGCAACCCCATACTGTAAAGGGTTAAAAAGCACACTTGATATCGCAGCTTATGGGTGAGGCTAATGACGATGGATACTTCGGCAGGGGTCAATATATCGGGTAAACGTTTAACCTGCGGAGGCTTCACAATACTCAGCCACTCCCAGTGCTGGTTAAGAACATATCGATAGAAAAACTGTAATCCATTACGGTCGAGTTTTACGGTGCTCCAGGAGTGAGAGGCAATTAAATCAGCGAAGTAGCGTTTTAAATCATCGGTTGAAAGGTTATCAGGGCAACAGTCAAAATAAGCACTAATACGCCTGACAGCGCGGCTATAAGCGTCGATGGTAGCAGGCCGCTTGCCTTGCAGCGTTAAATTGGTAAGATGTTGTTCATAAAGACAATCAAAGCGTTGTTGTTCGTGAGCGTTCATAGTAATACTCCTAGATAGCTGCCAAGGTAGGCAGGGTCTAGTAAGTATTTATGATGGGGCTAAAGATGTGTTTTTATCTTTTCTGCCGCAGAGCGGCTTCGTTCAACAAGCTGTTTAAAAAGGACAAAATTCAGTTGGCTGTTTTCGTTCCTCAACATTTTAGCCAACTAAATTTTGCCTCTTAACAGGGCGTTAGATTTTAAGAGGAAGCTATGACCATCGAGACAGTTTTCTACACGCAAATTGGAAGTGTGCTAGCTTTCATCGCGGCAGTTTTTGTCTTATACCGTATATTGGTTCAGTCTAAAGACGGGACAATAGAAACTCTAAAGACCCAAATATCATTCCTAGAAACAAAGGTGAAAGACCTGTCTGAAACCTCCCCTGATATTCTTCTTCAACGCTATGAAAAACGAACAGCGTTACTTACAGATGAACTAGAAAAGGCAGAGGATGAGAAGGCGCCGCTAAAAGAACAGATTGAGCAGTTACAAAATGATCTCACCCAAACAGGTTCGAAGACACAGGCTGAAAAGCAAGCACTCGTAACCCAGCTAATCACGGTAACGAAACATGCCGCAGCTCTTGAAGAGCGGCATCAACAATTAGAGTCAAAAATTCGAGATATACAAGACCCATATATGCAATTTCTCCATTATGCAAACGCTGAAGTTTCGCCAGGGAGAAGGCAAATAGTTGGTGAAATCAGTAAGCATTTAGGAGTCGATTTCGTTATCGGGAGTACACCCGAAAAACTTATTGAGGCATTTTCTGGCTTATATCACGAGGTTGAGCGACACGGGACGCATCCGCAAATTCCTATTAATGGTGGCGCCATGACCGGGTTAAGAAGTGTCGGAATAATTGGCAACGATAATGTGTTAACTCTTGTTGGGGTTTCCGTGTTTAAAACCATTGCCCGAGAATTAAAATCTAACAATTCAAGCCAAGGGACGCCGCAAAGCGGCGCCCCTGCTTGAGGCGTTATGTGTTTCTCAAGTTGGAGAATATATGGATATTAAATCGCCCCAATTAACTGATGGCACAGAATGGATTGAGCACGAAGACTGTATTGTTGGGGATGAACAAGGATTAAAGAATCTAATCTCTGCGTGCGAAACAGCTATCAAAGATGGTGAGTTTTATGGTGATGGTTTAGGAAATTATGTTGGTGTTAAAAAACTAGAAACGAGCATGTTTGTCGAACCTGAAGACTCTCCAACTACAAAGATAGGTTTGGCTGTTACTACTGTAGTATTTTTTGGTTTGCTTGCTTTAGTGTTAGTGGGTGGCTATACCGCATTAAATTGGCTGTTTAGCTAAAACACATAACAAGAAATTCAACAAGGACTAAAAACAGTTGGCTAGGTTCGCTGCGCTCACTATTTTAGCCAACAATTTTTAGCCTGTTAATTAGGCGTTAATCATTGACAATCTAACCGATAAATATTTAAATGTCATACATCGACTACGAATGTTCACTTACTGAGATGTGACTTTTCGATTAGTGATTGATTATTATGAATTTTAGTTTTATTTTGTGGCTGATTGCTTGGGTTCAAATCCCTATCCCTCCGCCACATTCAAATAAAAAGGCCTTATCGAAAGATAAGGCCTTTTTATTTGGGCGTAAGATAGGACTCTGAACCCCGGGTTCCTCTTTATTAAAAGCAAGCTATCCCTCTTCTAGATTCAAGACCAAATGCCAAACCGACAAATATAAGGCCTATGTATTTGGGCGTAAGATAGGACTCTGAACGTAAGCGTCCGGCGAACTACGCCTTGTCTAGCTTAACCTGCCAGGGTAAGAGACTGTTGAGGTCACAATCAGGGTAGGATAATTGTTCTAAGCAGTGTTCGATGTAATCAAACGGGATAAGTCCATTCGCTTTAGCCGTTTCTATGATGCTGTACAAAATTGCACTCGCCTCAGCGCCGCGATGGTTGTGATTGAATAGCCAGTTTTTACGCCCTATCACAAACGGTTTTACTGCCCGCTCTGCGCGGTTGTTGTCGATATTGAGGCGACTGTCTTGCGTGTAACAACTCAGCTTTGACCATTGATTGAGGCTGTAATGGATGGCTTTGCCTAGCGGACTTTCCTTTGATACTTGCTGCACTGATTTATCCAACCATTGCTTAAATAACCCCAGTTGAGCACGTGAGTGGGTGCGCCTAAAATACAATCGCTCTTCCAGGCTCAGTGCTTGTATTTGGGTTTCAATACGGTACAGCTTGGCTATCATGCTCAATGCCATATCCGCTTTACTGATTTTGCCTACTTTGGGCTTGCCTTGT
Organism: Shewanella sp. BF02_Schw; assembly: GCF_014596695.2. Classification (NCBI taxonomy): domain Bacteria; kingdom Pseudomonadati; phylum Pseudomonadota; class Gammaproteobacteria; order Alteromonadales; family Shewanellaceae; genus Shewanella; species Shewanella sp. BF02_Schw. The sequence goes on along the minus strand of NZ_JABKAW020000003.1, from coordinate 343,173 downwards.
GCTATTAGCGCTTCTTTGAATTTACGCCGCGCATGAGCCCAACAACCGACCAGTTTATTGTTTGCCTGCTGATAAGCCGCGTAACCATCGACTTGTAAATAACCATTAAATACCGTTTGCTCGGTAGCCAGAAAACGGCTCACGCAGGTGCCCGCGCGGCTACCGTCTTGATAGTCGTACAGTACTATATTGCGCAAACCTTGATATCGAGGCTCAGTGCTTGGTTTATCCGCGCCAGCGCAATACACCCACATATAGGATTTTACTCGCTCATCGTTAATCACTTTGAGCGTGGTCTCATCGGCGTGGATGACATCTTGTGTTAATAGATGTTGGTGCAGTAAATCATGTAAGGGCTTGAACAGCGCTGCAGATTTCATCATCCAATCCGCCATGGTTTGCCTGCTTAAGGCGATACCGTGTTGCTTGAATAAGGTTTCTTGCCGGTAAAGGGGTAATGCGTACTGATATTTACTGGTAATGAGCTGGCTTAACAAGCTTGGCGTCGCCACGCTTTTAGGGATAGGACTGACTGGCACGGGCGCTTGTTTGATATTGGCCTGGGGTCCTTTAGTCTCACAATGCTTGCAGCTGTATTTTAATCTAACGTGCTCAATCACACTGATTTTCGCCGGAATAAACTTCAGCTTCTCACTACTGTCTTGGCCCATTAACGCCAGCTCATGACCACAGCACTCACACTGCTTATCTTCATCACTGATATCATGGATAATCACTTCACGTGGCAGGTCTTTAGGCAGTAATTTACGCTTGGCGCGCTGTTTAGGTGACACAGGCGCGTCAGCATCTGCTGTTAATTCAACAGGCTCATCAACCGTCACTTCTGCTTCGTTAAACAACTCACCTTGATAGTCATGGCTTTCACTGCTGGCGCCGAAACGTTGTTGCTGGGCTAAGCGAAATTGTTCAAGCAAACGCTGCACAGAGTGTTTAAGTTCGGCGATTTCAGCGTCTTTAGCCGCCAACGTCTCAAGCAATAATTGCTTAAGTAAATCAACGTCATTGGGTAAGTTATCAGGGTTTAGTTTCATGGCATTATTATACCAAACATACCCTTAGATAAGGCTAAAGCAGTGATCTAATTATCGAAAACAGCCTTCGCAATGGCGATCAATTAACTGTAATTCAAGCCGTTCACATGCTGATGACCCAGCACATCAAAGCCAGATAACAGCCAATGAAACTGTTGCTCAGATAAACTCAGGCACTCATCAATACTTTTCGTCGGCCACTTAAACTTATCCTGCTCGAGGCGTTTGTACCAAAGTGCAAAGCCGGTGTTATCCCAGTAGAGGATTTTTAATTTATCACGGCCTTTATTACAAAAGACAAACACACTGCCGTCGCTGGCCTGTAAGGATAATTGCTGCTCAACGATAACAGCTAAGCCATTTATCGATTTACGAAAATCCACCGGTGCACGGTGCAGATAAACACACGGAAGCTCACGAAACATCAACATGCTTGTAGGCCTTTTATAATCTCCAGCAGGTATCGTGCAGGCAAGGTGCTGGGGAAAGTCCATAGCCCTGTATGATGCTGAAAATGGATAGTCTGGGCTGAAGCGGTAGGTTGAGTTTGGGTTGTTATAGCAGTCGACGAGGTCACGGTGGCCTTAACAAACGGCGCTATCGGTTGACTGCTTGTTTTAGCCATGTCCGCTTTGCGGGCGTAAAACCCGCTAAGACTAAGCTTATGCACACGACAAAAATTTGAAATCGTTAAGCCGCTAGCGGATTGCTGTTGTATCAAAACAGCCCAATCTTGATGTGAACGTGTAGCCATGTTAACTCCTGATGTCATTATCAGTCGTTAAGATAAAGGCTCGATGAGCGCAGTTGAAGACGTACTTGCCCGGACGCATACCTCTGAACCCCGGGTTCCTCTTTATTAAAAGCAAGCTATCCCTCTTCTAGATTCAAGACCAAATGCCAAACCGACAAATATAAGGCCTTTTTATTTGGGTGAAAGATAGGGCTCTGAACCCCCGGGTTCCTCTTTATTAAAAGCAAGCTATCCCTCTTTTAGATTCAAGACCAAATGCCAAACCGACAAATATAAGGCTTATTTATTGGGGCGCAAGATAGGATTTTGAGCCCAAAGGCTCCTCTTTATGAAAAGCAAGCTATCCATCCTCATTAACAATTTTGAGCTTTACCTGCATTAAGTGAATATTGTGAGCATTGATACCGAAAACGACGACAAGGCACCACAAATTACCAGCGCAGGCTGTTCGCTTAAGTATCCCCTCCAAAAAACACAACACATCCTCATATTTGATTGCTATCAAGTTTCTCAGCTGTGCTGAATTCCGTGGGTTACCGATAAGTCACTAATTCAAAGCTAGTTTTTTGATGTGTCGATTGAGGTTGATGAATTGAGTACATCGAGCAGAGCTGTCGCCAAAGCAATAGAAATGAGCTATGTTACTTGTTCAGATGATGGGCGGCACAGTTTTGTTCTACCGTTTAGGTCTTGGATATAGTGTAAAAAAATGAAGCTCTAATCTCATTTTGTTTTTCGTTTTATTAATATTTTTTTCGCTCATTAACTCAGTGATTTGCTTTGATACTTAATCAAGCTTACCTTATATTAAAGAATATCTGTTCGTTAAAACTGTTTTAGTATTGAAGTTAAAAAACAGTAATAAGTAGACTTTTGTGATTGATTAAAAGGCAAAAAGTTCTTATTTACAAAAGCTGATTAATCCATAACTTTTTATCCCAAACAGTATAAAGGCCATGCACAAGAATACGATAAGCCAAGAGGTTAATGAGTTAGTTTTAGATGCGACTAATGTTGGCGTCTGGGATTGGCGTGTTGAAAATGATGGTCTTGTTTGTAATGAACGTTGGGCTGAGATTATAGGATATACCTTATCGGAGTTAATGCCTGTTGATTACCAAACTTGGCTAGATGTATTGCACCCAGATGATTTGCCTAGGGCAATTAAAAATTATGACTATCATTGTCAAGGCCAAAGCGAACTTTGTGAGTTAGAAGTTCGTATGAAACACAAAAGCGGTCATTATGTTTGGGTATTGTCTACAGGCAAAGCTATTGCATGGGATGTTGAAGGCAAGCCGACACGAATGATTGGCATGCACCAAGAAATAACCTTTCGTAAGCGGCAGGAAGAACTACTTGCAACCACAACCGAGTTATTGAGAGAATCTCAAGAGATAGGCAAGCTAGGTGGCTGGCAACTCAACTTGCATAACGGTGACTTGATTTGGACAGATGAAACTTACCGAATTTATGAAACAACTCCGCAAGAATATATTCCTACCGTTGAAATGGGGGTAAATTATTTATTACCCGATTCCAAAAAATTATTCCAAGAAGCGCTTGATGCTGCGATTCAACTTGGCGAAGAGTACGACTTAGAGCTTGAAACTTATACCACCAAAGGACGAAAGATTGACGTTAGAACTACTTGTCATATCACGTATGTCGATGGTGTTGCTGAAAAATTAAGTGGTATATTTCAAGATATTACCGACGCAAAAAATAATCAACGCAAACTTGAAAAAAGTAATCAGGTATTAAAAGAAGTAAATGAGAAGTTAAAGTTTGCAGCCAATTATGATCCACTAACACATTTGCCAAACAGAAATTTGTTAGCTGATCGAATGCAGCAAGCGCTTATCAAAGCGCAGCGTAATAGCAAACAAATAGCTATAGCCTTCCTAGACTTGGATGGCTTTAAAGAGGTAAATGATGCTTACGGTCATGATATAGGAGATGAGTTTCTTTGCCTTGTTGCAAATAGGTTTAAAACTGCAATACGAGAGGATGATACTCTTGCCAGGTTTGGTGGCGATGAGTTTGTTTTGATTCTTGATGATTTAGACTGTCATCATCAAGCAACCGGTGTTTTTCAAGGTAGTTGGCACTCTTTACTTAAATTTTAAGCTGCATTTCTTGTTTCTGTTTCAGACTTCTTATCTGGGTTCAGTGTGACTTCACCTACAGCGTCACAATTCCTTATACCGTTTGGCCAGCGTTTAGGATTTCTTGACCTCGCTTCCTCTAGCACTATCTTACGCTTAGATAAAATAGTCCTGTCTTGCATCGCATGACGCTCACTCGGTGACACAAAGTTGAGCTTGCTGTGTTTATGCTTAGTATTGTACCAAGTCACAAATACTTCGACCCATTCTCGTGCTTCGGTGATGCTTTTAAAGCCAGAGCTAGGCCATTCTGGCCGATACTTTAATGTTCTAAACAGCGACTCGGAGTAAGGGTTATCGTTACTGACACTCGGGCGGCTTAATGACGCGGTAACGCCTAACTCTTCAAGCTTGGCTTTCATTGTTAACGACTTCATCGGAGCACCATTATCTGAGTGCAATACCAGTGGCTTCTTAAAGCATTGCTCACGCAGCATATTGCGTTGCATTAACTCGGCCGCTAGCTCACCACATTCACGTTCATGGACTTCATAACCCACAACCTTACGGCTATAAATATCCTCAAACATATATAGATAATAAAAGCGTCCTTTGATGACCGAAGCTAAATAAGTGATATCCCAAGACCACACTTTGTTCGGCTCATCTGCAACATAAGCATCTGGTTTACTTCTTTTTGTTATGCTTTGGCTTCGTCCACGTCGATTTAATTGAGCATTGGCTTTTAACACTCGGTAAAAACTCGACTCTGAAGCGATATAGACCCCTTCATCAAGCAGCGTCGGCACGATTTGTGAGGGAGGTAGACTCGCAAACCTTGCCTCATTCGAGGTTGCCAGTATCAGCTTTTCCTCGTCATCACTAAGCTTGTTGGCTGGCTCCTGTCTTACCGCCGAGGGCCTTAAATCAGCTTGTACTTTTCCTGCTCGATACCAGCGCCGATACGTCCGCTTACTTAGCTCTGCTTCAGCGCAAGCCTTGTAAAGACGTGCACCGTGGGCATACGCTTCTTGTATTAAATTCACCAATGTTATGCGCTTAGGCAAAGGCGTTAACTCTCCTCGTTGTCGTCCTCCCAAAGCGCATTGAGCTTTTTTCTAAGCACCAGTAAAGCCGCTGTTTCTGCTAACGCCTTCTCTTTGTAGCGTAGCTCTCGTTGCAGGGATTTGATTTCTGCTTTGTCTGATTTGGCTTGCTGCTTAATCGTTTTGGCTTGAACTTCACTTGTCGTAAAGCCCCCTAAACAATCTTGTTTCCACTGCTGAACTTGTTCTCGAAACAAACCATTTTCTCGGCAATATTGGCTTACTTCAGCTTCAGACATTGGCGCTGTTTCAATGAGAACGGCAAACTTAGCTTCGGCCGACCAATCATTACTGGTCAATTTTTTACCTGGCACTGGGCGACCCTCTTTTTTAGCTTTATCGCGCCAATGATACAGGGTTTGGTAGGCGATCCCTTCACTACGTGCCACTTCCATGACGGTCATATTGTGGGGAGGCAATAACTTCTTTAAAACTGCTTCTTTACGTTCAGATGAATATCGTGCCATTGAGCTCTCATTGACCGCCCCCTCTATTTAATTATTGGATGATTTTAAGGGGTGACAACAATCCTGACACCTGTCTCTTGATCACATCTCCTGTTGTTGCGCTTGCATAAATCGAGCACCTTCTAGCAGTTGGCTCAGTGAAAACCAACCTTTCCATAGAGCTTCCCAACCAACAACACCAGTTTGCTTACTGTCGTGCCATCCGCCTAATTTGGCAAGTGCATAATAAGCCCAATGTAATGAAGGTGTTGTGTTAGGTGCTTTTTTGGTTTCAGTCTTTGACCACAACAACTTCCATTCAAGAAGATTGAAAAATTTGTCGCAACCAATTGATTTTGCATTATCTTTATCGACAACAAGCTCGCGTAACTGGAGAAGTCTCACTGCAATAAATGCTGTTATTACAATGATCTTTTCTAGGTTATTTCGCGTTTGCATGCGAAACGACTCAACTTGAGTGCCCGCTGACTTCCACGCTTTATGGAACTCTTCAACTCGCCATCTTAGTTCATAAAATCTAACTATCCTTAGTGCATCAGAAGCACTATTTATTGGTTCGCCTGTATACAATTTCCACGACAATGGACTTGCTCCACTTGGTGGTTCAATCTCGTTGCAACTTATCACTGTTAAATTCATACCACCAAGTTTCTTGTGTTTTTTAGGCGGATAAATAGTAATGTAAGCATAACGTACGGCTACTTTTGCAATGCGTGCTTTTCGGCCTCCTTTTTGCTTTATCTTAACCGAATATGAAGCTTCACTAGATTGATTTTCAATGTAGGGACTTAGTTTATCGCCGTCTGTATTCACAACCCGCTCATGCTTGGCTCTCACTACAAACCGTTGATTATTTGTTGTTTTATAATCAATATACTCAAACATATCAGATTCTCGATCACAAACGCTTATGATATTATCCATCACATCTGCAAATCGGGTACTCATTTCTTCCGACGAGCGTTGCCATTTATAACTTTCTTTCGTTTCGTACTTGCGGCGTTTTCTGTCGTTAGCAGTACCAAAGTTTTCATCTTTTCTGCACCAACGATGCTGTGCACCCAAGCCAATAGTATGCTCTGTTTCTGCATCGACCATAAGGACAGTGTGCGCTAACATCCCTTTAGAAGAGCTTTGTTTATATGCGCCAGTATGTCCGAGCTCTTTAGTCACATTGTGTCGGTAACACAATGTTGATGTATCTTCTAGCGCAAGGATTGTATTTGACAGTGTTAGTGCAGGTAACAGCGAATTCAAACCGGCGGTAGCGATGTTATCAGCGTCAACTTTATCATTACGAAGAAAGCGATATGCGCCTTCAATAGAGGCCTGTGAGCCAGACGCGTTCACAATAGAACTTCCTATGTTACTCGCCATTTGATGACTTATTTTTATCAGGCGTTTAGTGCGCCGTACATCACCTAATTCAGCATGTTTAAACAAATGACTAGCCCATTCTTCAGTGTCTTTTATCAGCATCATAATTAAATTCAATCGGTGTTTTCGTTATAACTGATCTGATCGACTGATATAAATAAAGTTCAATTGAAGCCTAATTTATTTGTGTATAAGAGTCAGATCCTGACACAGGGGGCAACAGAAATATTACAGCGAATACTTTCTTCAATTACAGAAATATTTATTATTGAAAATAAGCGCCTTTCTATAACTGTGAGTATTGGCGTGACATTTTTCCCACAGGATAATAGTTACCCAGACATACTTATTCGTCATGCTGATCAGGCTATGTATAGGGCTAAAGAGCAGGGAAAGAATTGCATTCATGAATTTGACTTTGAAAATGATGTAGCGATAAAACTCCAGTATCGAGAGTTAGAATACATAAGCAATGGATTTAATAACAATGAGTTTTTGTTATTCTACCAACCCAAAATTAATATGGAAACTAATGATATTATAGGTTTAGAGGCCCTTATTCGTTGGCAACATCCGACAGAAGGTCTTTTGTCACCATTTCGCTTTTTGCCCTACATTGAAGAAGAGCCTCTAGCAATTGAGTTAGGTAAATGGGTAATTGACCAGGCAATAAAGCAGCATAATGAATGGCGACGCTTAGGAATAGTTATACCTATCAGTGTCAATGTCAGTCCATTACAACTTCAGCATGAAGATTTCATTAAACAATTAAATGAAATCTTATTTCTCAACACGAGTTTTCAAGCGGGTCAGCTTGAATTTGAAATTTTAGAATCCAGTATTATTAAAGATACTCAGCACATCGCTGAGGTTATTAGTCAATGTAAACAGTTAGGGATACGTTTTTCGTTAGATGATTTTGGTACGGGGTATTCATCTTTAAGCTATTTGAGAAAGTTAAAGACTGATATTATAAAAATAGATCAATCCTTTGTCATTGACATGTTAGATGATATGGATGATCAAGCCATTGTAAAAAGTGTCATTGAATTATCGAAGACCTTCGGTCGTTCTGTGATAGCAGAGGGGGTTGAAACCCAAGAGCATGGTCGGCAATTACTCAAAATGGGATGTCAATTAGCACAAGGTTTCGGTATAGCAAGGCCAATGCCAGCAAGCTCAATCCCTGAGTGGATTAATTTATGGAATACGTCTCCTCCTTGGATTTGTAAATGAGCTTTATGAGTTAGTCTTTAGTGTGTTGATCTTTGTGTGAAAATCATACGAAAGCTATTTTTCAACAACTGTAACCGTCATCAGCGCTTATAAAGCAGTAGGTTATCGATCTTATGTGTTCACCTAAAGTCATGTACGAGATAATAATATCACCTCTATTTAGGTGGCCAAAATAACTATGCCACTTGTATCTCTACACTAACGCAAGTGGGTATTATTGAGGTCATGGTATAAGGCTTTTATCGCATCTCTTAACCATTTTATTTTTGGATTTTGATTGTTTCGTTTATGCCAAATCATGGTGAAGGGAATCATCAATTTATCTTGTAATGCTTTATCTACCGGAATAGGTAAACACACTAAATCTGTGTGTATATTACGACAGTAGTGCTGACAATATTGTGGGGCAGTGGTAATCATGTTGTGACCAGGCTGCGCTGCCATAAACAAAGATTGTTCGAACGTGGCCATGGTTAATTCAATATTACGGCTTAAGCCCATTTCTATTAACACTTCATCTAATGCCCAGGTGTCTGACTTTTCCCATGTGATGTTAATTTGTGGGTATTTTACAAAAGTATCAATATTCCAATTTTCTTTTAAGGCTGGGTGATCTTTATGTAAATACACTAAGGGGAGGTCGGTAAATAATACTTCGTAATTGATAAAGTAGGGTAAAAGTTTAATCGATTCTTTTGATCTTGGGTGGCTCTCTCGGCCTGTAAAACCAATGTCGACTTCTCCTCGAATGATCGCCTCAATTGAGTCATAGTCCCAGTTATGAACTTTGACTTTAGCATCTGGATACTGCTGAAAAATTTGCTGTGTAAGTTGATTAAACATCGTCAGTAGTAATGGAGATTCCATCGCAAGATTAAAGCGCACACCATTAGGGATCTCATCGCCGCGTTTTGCGAGTATTTGACTGCTGACTTGTAACCAGTCAGCAAGCTCTTGTTCCATACTGATGGCGAGTGACGTTGGGCTAAATCCATGAGGTGTTTTTATAAACAAAGGGTCGTCAAACCATTCTCGTAATTTGCTGAGTGATTTGCTCACCGTTGACGGCGTCACGTTCAGTTTTTTTGCTGTTTTAGTGACGCTTAATTCTTGTAATAACAATTGCAGAGTGATCAGCAAGTTTAGATCAAGGCGTGCTAATGATTTCTTCATTGGAAATACTCGGCAGTGGTGAGGGAATGAATACTATTAAAACAGCGCTGATAAAGCCACCCATTAACAATATTAATATCAGCATATTCAATGCACTTATACCAAGCAAGCCTAATAGCCAAATATACAAAGCTGAACTGCAAATTTGAGCCACTCCGAGCATAGAACTGGCGACACCCGCTCGATAACGATAGGGGCTAAGCGCTTGGCTCATTACCACACCAAACCCAATTGAAAATCCTGCACAGATAAGACTAAGACCAAATAGACTGATAAATTGGCTATCGGCACTGAGTTGAGTCTGCCCGAGGATGATTGCGGCAGACACAAATAATAATTGAGATACCAGCATCAAGCTACGTTGCTTGATATATGACAACGCCAATGGCATAGCAAATGAGGTGAGCATACTAACAAGTGCCGTTAATGCCATCGCAATTGAATACTCGCCGCGACTAAAGCCCATGATATTCATGATCAACATTGGCGATACATTTACAAACGTAAGAATTGCTGTAACGGCAATGGCACTAATGAGTAGTCGGCTTAAAAAGAATCGTTGGTAAAAGGATTCTGTCGCAGTTGTGGGTTGAGTTGTTGATTGAGTGAAGGGGTGGGCTGTCGATGGATCAGTTGTTTCGACTGTTGTTACATTAGCTCGTGATGATTGGCGTGTAGTATTGGTTTCTTTTAAAACAAATACTGACATTAAACACACCACTCCACCCATGGCTGCCATAGTAATAAACAGACTTGGCCATGGAAGGCTAAGCATGATCAAATGACCAATCACCGGGGCGATAACGGGCATGATGCAGGTAATTCCATTGACCATAGATAATACTTTTGCTCTGCGTTTATCGTCCAGCTTGTCACGTAAAATAGCAAACGCGACCACGTAACAACTGCCAGCGCCAATACCTTGAATAAAGCGGACGATTAAAAAAGATTGGCTGTTTTCTACTGTACTGGCCATGAACGAAGCTAATGTAAAAATAATAGCGCCAGTAATTGCTATGGGTCGTCTGCCGATAACGTCTGATAATTTACCGGCAAATACCATCGTTGTGGCCATACCCGCTAAATACACAGAAAAAGCGATATGGAGTTGTGACTCACTTGCACCTAAGTCTTTGGCGATTTGTGGTAAACCAACTAAATAAAGGTCAATTGCAGTGGGATAAAGCAGAACCAGCGCGAAGCTACACAGTATAAATCTAGTCATAAAACCCTCACTTAATGTTGCAAGGATAATAGATTGAAAGGTTTGTAGGTACGAGTTGCCATTTTGACAACAGGTATTTCTATTTACGACATCTTGTTGATTGATTTGAATCTGATGACTTTAAATACATTGATCGAAAAGCTTTAATAAAAAGTGAGCTACGGAGCATCGCTAAGCGTATTGAGTTTGCTGATTTTAGAGCTTTATTCAATCGAGCTCGCGGTTTTTATACGCTCACTCTTTAGATTAGGCCATAAAAAAGGTTTGCTGAAATTATTGAAACGATGCTCCGGTCTTTATTCATCATGGAGTCCGAAAACTGTTGAGCATCAACTATACCATTAATGATAGAAGTTGATTTTTAGTTATCACCTTAAAAATCAAAGTGTCAATTGTCAATTGTCAATTGTCAATTGTCGATAGCCGTTGTCTTTAGTGCTTGTTATTCATGTTTTTAATTTTACTGACTCAATTTTACGCTTCAAATTTTACCGAAAAGTACCAATACACTTAATTACACAAAAGGTCTTAATAATGAGAATAATAAGCCGTCTTTACTTTGGCTTTGCAAGTTTACTGGTCATTATGGTTGGTATAACCTTGTTTGGTTTACTCAAAATAAGTATCGCAGACAATAATTTAACCAAATTGTCAGAGCAGACAGCAGTTGAACAGCGCCAAGCGATTAATTTTAGAGGCAGTGTGCATGATCGAGCCATTTCAATTCGAGATGCCGTATTAGTCAATAATGCTTCACTGTCACAACAGCATCAAAATGACATTAATCGTCTTAAACAGTTTTATCTCACAGCTGCAAAAACACTTAATACTATGTATGCCAACGTGCAGCACAGCAATGAAGAGTTAAGCTTACTGCAAGCGATTAAAGACATTGAAGTGACCACGCTAGCGGCTACTGAAACCTTGTTACAGATGGTTAATTCGAGCCGTAATGATGCTGCGACAGAGCACCTATTAGTGGTAGTTTCACCTTTATATAGCGAATGGCTAAAAAGAATTAATAAGTTAATTGATTATCAAGAAGCGCAGATTCAACAACAAGTTTCAGCAGCGCGTGAGCAAACAACCAGTTTTCAGTCGGTGATGCTCGTTGTAACCGCCATTGCACTATTTATTGGGTGTATGGTGGCGTTAACTTCTGTAAAGCGCTTAAAAAATATTATTGGCGGCGAGCCGGAATATGCTGCCAATGTGATTCAACAAATCGCTTCAGGTGATCTCACGGTAAAATTAACCGTTAATTCTTCTCAGAGTATATTAAGTGCAGTGCAGGATTTAACCATTAACCTGACCGACATAACCCAAAATTCCATGTTGGCCGCAAATAAGTTACTTGCGGCGTCTAAAGATTTATACCAAACGGCAAAGCAAAACGAACACCTCATCAATAATCAAAAATTAGCGACCGATAATGGTGCTGCAGCGATCACCCAGATGTCGAGTACCGTTTCAGAAGTGGCAAACCATACCAGCGAAGCTGCGCTACTATCACAAACGGCCACAAATGAGTTTAATGCTGGTCAGATTGAAGTGACTAAAACACAGACTGATATTGATGCGTTAGCCGTTAAAGTAAGTGAAGCGGCACAGATCATTGATTTACTGTCACAAGACAGTAAAGAAATTGGATCTGTGTTAGATGTGATTCAAGGTATTGCTGAACAAACTAATTTGTTGGCGTTAAATGCGGCCATTGAAGCTGCACGTGCAGGTGAACAAGGCCGAGGTTTTGCCGTTGTTGCTGATGAAGTGCGTAATCTTGCTCAGCGTACACAAGAATCAACAAGACAAATCCAAGCTGTAATTGAAAGCATGCGCGCCAGTTCTGTTAAAGCAGTGACTGTTATGAACGAAGGTCAAGAGCAAGCCAATAGTAGTGTTCAGCAAGCTAAAAACGCTGGAGAATCATTACAGGCTATCAATATATCGGTAATTAAAATAAGTGATATGAATATTCAAATTGCCACAGCCGCAGAGCAACAGTCTGTGGTTGCTGCGGATATAAATCAAAACTTTATTCAAATTACTCATTCAGCATTATTGGCTCAGCAAGAAGCCGGTAAAATTACCGCGGCCAGTTATCAACTTGAAGAGCTTGCTAAAAGCTTAGAGTTAAATGTAAAGCAGTTTAAGACCGAAATATAGTTATTCGTTCTGTGAAAGGGTTACAGATTAACGCTGACAAATCACTCATGTTATTTGTCAGCGTTAATTTAATCAATTTTGAGTTTAGTTAACTTTTGGCTTTATCAATTTTAGGTTCAATCAACTTTTGGCTTTATCAATATGGCTTAAGCACAGGCTGATTTTATTTCTATCTCAACCTTACCAATAACCAAGTACTTTCCACCACAGTCCGCCGACAACACCCCAAATGGTTAAATTGACAACACTCATAATAATGCCCATTACCCACCAGTCTTCCATTGATACGTAACCGGAGCCAAAGATAATCGGTGAGGTGCCAGTGGCATAATGCGTGAGCGACATCATTAAAGATGATGCGCCTGCAAGGAGTAAACCTAGGTATAAAGGTGGGGCACCTAATGCGATACCAGCGGCGAAGAATGCTGCAAACATGGCGGTAATGTGCGTAGTGGTGCTGGCAAAAAAGTAGTGTGCATAAAAGTAAACCACCACCAATATGATCACTGAAATCATCCAGCTGACACCAATTTGGGCGATATTGGTTTCAACCACACCAGAAAACCAATCGACTAATCCCAACTTATTTAAGAACGTTGCCATCATGACTAATGCTGAAAACCACACCACGGTATCCCAAGCGGTTTTTTCTTTAAGCACATCTTCCCAACTCAGTACCCCGCTAATTAACAAAATGGATAAGCCTAAAAATGCGACTGCAGTGGTATCAACCGCAAAATCAGCCCCTAATATCATGGCAGGTACTCCTGCCCATAAGATCAGTAATAGCGAGAACACACTCACCATGATTTTTTCAGCAAAAGTCATAGGGCCCATGTCAGCCAACTTTGACTTAGCGTAAGCTGTTGCGTCTGGCGTGCGCTTTATTTCTGGGGGGTAAACCGCATAGATAACCAGTGGCATCAGCGCAATACAAAGCAAACCTGGCAATAATGCTGCCAGTGCCCATGTGCCCCAAGTAATACTGATATCTGCACCTGTGGCATCAGCAATCAATTTGACTATTAATGGGTTAGGTGCAGTCGCGGTAATGAACATTGCCGAGGTAATGGGGTTGGTATGATAATTCACTAAGGCAAGATAATGGCCTATTTTGCGTGATGTTCCTTCTTCTGGAGACGAGCCCAAACTCGCTGCAATTGACTTCATTATAGGGTGAATAATTCCGCCGCCTCGTGCCGTATTACTGGGTGTGACAGGTGCAATGACCAGCTCTGATAACGCTAACGCATAGCCAATACCAATGGTTTTTCGCCCAAAAAAAGCAATAAAGTAATAGCCAATACGGTTCCCTAAACCTGTTTTAGCTAATCCGCGTGAGATGATAATCGCAATACCAATTAACCAAATCAGTGAGTTTGAAAATCCACTTAAGGCATCCTTAATGGCATCAGCTGGCTTGTCATTGGTTACGCCTGTTAATGCAACGAGTGTAATGGCTAATATGGCAATAGCCCCAATAGGCATCGCTTTACCAATAATTGCGACAATAGTACCAATAAACAAAGCCAATAAATGCCAGGCATTGGCCGACACACCTTCCGGTGAGGGGACGATGAACCAAAGAAATATAATTATCGCAATTGAAATCAGACCTGGAACAATTCGGATGTCGGTAGTTTTCATTGCAGTATCCTTAGGTTTGAGAATACACCTTTAGCAATGACAATAAATGTCGTTATCATTTGGTCAATTGTTAAAGCGGATCGGAGCAGTAACTTGATACTAAGTCTTTGTGATATTTAAATTTGTGAAGTTATTCTCATTGTTGATATGTGTCATATTAGTGTTCCACTCAATTGTTTATTGACTCGCTGGCTGTGTTGATTGACGTGACTAATTGGCTAGAAAAACAATATATGATTACACCGATAATGCTATTTTTATCGAATTTGGCGATTGGAGGGCTTTTTAACCTCATTAACATTGGTATATACAAAACTGCTGGTTATTCATAATTTCTGCGTAGTTTCTACACATTTCATTGTTAAGCTTTATCTTATATTTACACCTATGAGATATGACATGAATTCTTCACCTTTAAGTTTGCTTACTCTTGCCATCACCTTAGCATTAACCTTGGGGTTAACTGGCTGTGGCGGTTCTGAAGACAGCACCGATGTAGCAGATGCAACCAGTTCAACCGATACTTCAACTGATACTGACACTGATACGGGAACAGAAGATTTAGGCAGTGGCATTTTACATACTGCGTACTATGAGTTTGATGATAACAACGTCAATGTGTTGCTCAGTGGCACGAACATTGTTATTGAAACCAATGGTATGCCTAACCATACATCGCCTTATTGGTCTGCTAGTAATGAGCTGCATGTTGAACCTACTGTTACTTCTTACGCATAAATGCCCCCTGGCTACATTGATGACTTTGTGGGGACCTATACGTTAACGGTAGATAACAGCCCATCTAAAGCAACACCAACCTCTGCTACCGGCTTAGGTGCAATTGTATCTAAATTATTTTGACTCTTCGGTTGATAAAATCTTGGCTAGTTGCTTTCGATAAACATTATGCGTAACGCTGCTGCTTTACTCGTTTTTAGGTTTATTTTCTAGCTGACTTAAATGCTGCTTAATAAGCTTTATCATTGCTTGAGCCGCAAATGATAGATGTTTCTGTTTACGCCAAAACAATGATAACTCCCAGCGTAAATCTTCACTGGCTAAGGGGACATTCACAACCGCTTCGACCCGGTATCGTTCAGCAATAATTTTTGGCAGTATCATTACTCCAGAGCCTGCCGCGACTAGTGCAATGCCAAAATCAGCATGACTGACTCGAGTGATATTTTGGGGTTTAAATCCCGCTTTGGCACAAGCTTCAAGCACTAGCTCATATAAGGCGTATTCTGGCTCAAACATCACTTGGGCCAATTGATCAAGCTCACTTAACTGTAACGTTTCTTTACTCGCAAGTTTATGGCCTGCGGGTAATACAACCACCATTGACTCATTGCGAATACGAATACCACAAAACTCATCATCGAAATCAATAATCCCTGTCGCAAGTTCTATTTCATCTTTGTGTAAGGCTGCCGTTTGCTCTATACCGCCGCGCACCAATAATTGCAGCTCAATACTCGGATATTGTTGTCTAAATTGAGCTATCACAGGGGCAAATAACTCTGCACTGCCTAATGGAGCTAGCCCTAATTTTAGTGAACCACCACTTAAATTACGTAAACAATCCAGTTCAGCCATCATCAGTTGACGGGCTTCCATTAACTTTGAGGCATGGCGATAAACTACTTTCCCTGCTTCAGTTAGCCTGATTTGCGAGCCACGCTTTCCGCGTTCTAGCAATATCATATCAAGCTCTTCTTCCAGTAAGCGTATTGCTTTTGAGAGGGCAGGTTGAGTCACAAATGCTGTGTGACATGCTTTAGCGAAACCGCCAGCATTAACAACCTCTATGAAATAGTGCAGTGTTTTAAGATCCATTAACATAACCAGAAGTGATGTAGTCAATCATTAATATTCATTTTTTTTATCAATTAAGCAAGGGTAAACTCCGCATATCAACTAAATAACCATTGTGTGAAATCAAATGTTATCTCTACTGAATACTCATCGCACCTATTTAAAGTGTAAAACAACCTTAGTCATCCAAGTGGGTGGTCTATGTTTTTTTGCATGGTTATGCCAGTGGGCAGCTCTCTGTGTTCATTCGATTATTCCAGGAAGTGTTATAGGGTTAGGTGTTCTATTCATCTTATTGTCTTGCCATTGGGTGCCTGAAAAAATTGTCAACCAAGGTTCAGCATGGTTAATCGGTGACTTGCTATTATTTTTCATTCCTCCTGTTGTCGCTATTACCAAATATCAGTCAATACTCGAAAGCTATGGTGCAGAGTTGATTGTATGTATGTTATTGGCGAGTACGAGTGTGTTATTGGGTACGGCGTTTATTGTCGATAAGCTATTTAAATTTGAACGTCAGCAACGTTTAAACAGCATTACATCTCAGCGCTTACGTGCTGTTTAAAATTGAATATAATGGGGTGTAACAATGAATAGTTCGTTATTAGGTGTATTGTGTTTATTACTCACGTTGGTCGGTTATTATTTTAGTAAGCGCTTGTATTTACGCCAGCAACGCATTTGGTTTGCCCCCATTATTTTAGCCCCTACTATTATTTTGTTGACTGTAGTGATATTTCAAATTCCATTGGTCGATTATTTTCAATTTACCCATTGGCTACCCGCGTTATTAGCGCCTGCGACTATTGCCTTTGCAGTGCCAATTTATAGAGAAAGGGCTCTGATTAAACGTTATCCGTTAACCATAAGTGTAGGCGTATTAGTGGGATTATGTTTAGGCGTTGGTTCATCATGGTTGATTCTCCATTTCACTCATATGCCGGCAGAACTATCTAAAAGCCTCATTGTAAGATCGGTTTCAACTCCCTTTGCTATTGAAGCAACAAGCGCATTTGGTGGCGTCCCTGAATTAACCGCAATGTTAGTGTTAGTGACAGGTATTATGGGAATGCTCATTTGCGATCCTCTTTTTAAAGCTGCCAACATAAAAAGCAGCTTGGCACGAGGTATATCATTAGGCGCGTCAGCCCATGGCGCAGGAGCCGCTAAAGCGAATCAAATTGGCCGAGAAGAAGGCGTCGTCGCAAGTTTAACCATGATTTTTACTGGCATAGCCATGGTGATAACCGCGCCTTTATTTGCGTTACTGTTTAATTAATCTCATATTTGTTTCGACAAATCGTTACGCGATAAAGACTTTCCCTTCGATGGAAATATAGAGTTCTTGCTCACTCGTCACCGCGCTGGAATGCAATTTTATGTACATTATGGCGCAATGTTGATGTTATTAGCATCTTCAAAATCGAATCAAATCGATAGATAAACCTACTCGGATTGATGCTTTCATCACCTATGTTGGTGAGTTAACTGCCCAGGTTAATCAGTCAATCAATATCGTCCGCAATAAGAGCAATAAAACCCACATATTTGGCATGATGATATGGCCTCAGATGTAAGGTTGCGCTTTATTCTTTGTAAGTGGTACTCATAACCGCAAACACTCCATCTCTCCATCACTCCATCTCACATCGGCCTGTATAGCCTCACTAGCACCTGTAACTCCTTCCAAGTGAGTTTTTCTGCCAACGTATCCGTTGGCAATCCTGTTCATCTATGCGCTCCCACTAGAATCTATATTGCGTTAGAAACATTGTTTGTTATGCAAACTAAAAGCCAACTAAATTCAAGCATGTCTGAAAGAACAGTGGCAATTTTCAACATGAGATCACGCGCTCATAATCAACACATTCAGATTGGTATGTAAATTAATTACTGTATTCTCGTTTTTTAATTACTATTTTTTTAAACAAAATAACGATTTTGCTACATCAAATAGTGCATTTATTTTTGACGATGCATTGCGCTTTCCAATTGACTAAAAGAAGTATTCAATGAAAAGTATAAATTCTCTCATAACAGCCTCAGTACTGTTACTTATTTGCAGTAGTTCAGTACAAGCCGAAAATTTCTCCGCGGATAACTATTTGTTCGGTGATATTGGTGGTATCCGAAGCCAGATGCATAATGCCGGTATCGACGTTAGCTTAGGTTATACCTTCGAAACCGGAGGCAACTTAACAGGTGGCCAACATCATGCCACTAGTTATGCCGATCAAACCGTTCTTGGTGTTAACTTCGACCTCGAAAAATTATTAGACTTGTCCGATGCCAACTTCCATTTGTCACTGACCAATAGAGGTGGGCAGAGCCAGAATATTAATGATAAAGCTGAAATCGGCCAGTTAATGCAATCTATAGAAGTGTTTGGCCGCGGCAGAGTGACCCGTATTTCTGAGTTTTATTATGAGCAAAAACTACTTAGTGGCGACCTCAATATTAAGTTAGGCCGTATGAATGTTGGCGCTGAATTTGGTGCTTTCCAATGTGAATTTGCCTATCTTGGATTCTGTGGATCCCAATTCGGTAATGTTAATTCCACGGTTTACAACTGGCTTATAAGCCAATGGGCGGGTGTCGTCAAGTATAAGCTAGCGCCAGAATGGTATGTAAAGACCGGGGTTTACCAAATGAACCCAAGCTGGCTTAAAAACAGTCAAAATCTTAATTTAGGCAGTCCTCATGGCACTTTGGGAGTGACGATTCCTGTAGAACTTGCTTGGATGCCCAACCTCAATGACTTACCAGGTACTTATAAACTGGGTTATTGGCATGATACCGTTGGAGGTGAAGATCTTTACTACAATCAAGATGGTAATCCCTTGATTGTTGATGGTGGCAAAGCACGTCAACATGACAGTAAAGATGGCGCTTATTTTGTCGCAGAGAAACAGGTTACTGCTGTAGATGGTGATTCTGTCCGCGGTCTTAGTGTGTTCCTTATGGGGACGTTGAACGATCAAGATATCACTACTGTGGATAAATCATTGGCATTGGGGGTGAATTATCAAGGTCCATTTACTGCTCGTCCGACAGATAAATGGGGCTTAGCCGCTAAATACCTACATGTGAACGATAGCATAGCTGATAGCGCTCAGCTTTATAATGACAATCACGCACTTTATATGCCTATCCAGGAAACAGAGACGGTCATTGCTAGCTATTACAAATTTCAAGTGACTAAGTATTCTGCTATTCGTCCTGAAATTCAGTACATACATAATCCAGGTGCTATCAGTGAGAATAATAATGATGCTTGGGTTGTCACTCTCAAAGGTGATATTGCATTTTAACTAAAGCTGAAATACAACATGCACTCTAAAACAGCTTAAATTAACACTAATATAAGTAACCGTTGTTGTAGATGTTTTAGATTCGATTATAGATGAATAAACGCAAGGCTAAATACAGAGGTAACGTTTTCAATCTGCGCTGGGGTTTGCTAACGTTTTGGGGTGCTAGTAACAATTAAGTAATTTTGTTACCAATATCATATCTCGGAGATCTGGTTGGGACATCACATCTTACCTTTGGTAAATTAGTGCCAGATCACTAAGGTATTCACTGCGATTATCCGTGATATTTACCTAAATAATATCGTCGTCCCTACACATTAAGGAGTGGCAATCGTTGGCCTCCTTAAAAACGTTCATTTAGTTGTGCTAATAGTCAGATTGATAAGGGAGTAGTGAGTAATCATGTAAGCAGCAGCTTTTCATTTTTACTATTTTCACTGCAAAAAATAAAAAACATTAATATTATGCAGTTAAGTGTTTAATTCGGAGTTCCAATGAATAAAAAAACTTCAACCACAATTCAGTTGCTGGCCCCTTTTACGGGGGTGTGCTGTCCACTGAGTCAGGTTCCTGATGCCGCATTTTCCCAAAAGATGGTGGGTGATGGATTAGCGATAGACCCTACAGAAAACATTCTTCACGCCCCATGTGACGCCACCGTTACTCAAATACATCCTTCTAAGCATGCCGTGACTTTATTAACGGCGACTGGCATCGAAATTCTGCTTCATATAGGTGTCGATACCGTTAAATTGAAAGGCGAAGGATTTAAGGCATTAGTGAAAGTGGGTGATGCTGTAAAAGCTAAAACGCCACTGATTGAGCTGGATTTAGATAAAGTGGGTTGCGGTGTAAAAAGTTTGCGTACCGTCATACTGCTCACGGATATGACCAGAATTATTACATTAACACCAACGACTGAACAATTTGTCAACGCGGGCGATCTGTTATTTAGTGCAGAGGTATCAGCGGCAGTTCGTGCTGTAACAAAGTCAGATGACATGGTCAGTTCTGCGCCAATAGTGGTTATTAATCCAACCGGTATTCATGCTCGGCCTGCTGCTGCCATTGTCACTGCGATTAAAGCATTTGACTGTGACGTGATGATTGATAAAGCAGGCAAGCAAGCAAATGCTCGAAGTGTGGTTGGTCTTATGGGGTTAGACATCGCTTTTGGTGAGCAGATTGTTATTCTCGCTAAAGGTAAAGATCAGCAAGCGGCAATAGCAGCATTATCTGAGGCGATAAGCACTGGTTTAGGTGAAGAGGGCGCCGATGCTTCACTTGTGACTAAGAACGTTAAAAGCGACTTCGATCCTTTTTCCGAACCATCACTACTACTACAAACGAGCCAAGATCCACGTCAGCTGATTGGTGTGGAGGCATCTCCCGGTCAAGTTAAAGGGCGTTTATACGTGATTAAAGCTGAAGTGCCTAAGTTTGACACTTTTGCCGACGATGCACAGATTGAACAGCAAACTTTAGACGATGCAATGAAGGTGGCTAATCAAACCTTAGTTGAACTGGTTGAAGAGCTGCATAACAAGGATATGGGGCAAAAAGCTGATATTTTTGTGGCCCACCAAGAGCTAATGTCAGATCCTGATTTGTACGATGACTGTATTATTGAATTACAGCAAGGTAAGTCGGCCCCTTATGCCTGGAGTAAGAGTATTTGTCGCCAAGCGGACAAACTTGCTGGAATGGAAAACCCATTACTCGCAGGACGTGCCACAGACCTTATCGACGTTGGTAATCGGGTTTCACGCATTATGGCGGGATTGTCTCAGGATACTATTCCGACTGAACTCCCCGAAAATACTATTTTAGTCGCTAAAGATTTAACCCCTTCAGATACTGCCAAACTAAACCCCGCATTCGTTAAAGGCATTTGCACCACTTTAGGAGGGGCATCAAGCCACAGTGCTATTTTAGCTAGAGCAATGGGTATTGCTGCTATGGCTGGTGTTGAAGCTAAGATCATGACCTTGCACGGTACTGAGGTGTTACTCGATACAGCAAAAGGTTATCTATTATTGTCGCCAACTGAAGCTGAAATGGCGCAACTTGATGTGATTAAAAATGCCGCTGAGCAGCAGAAAGCCTTGGCTTTAGCACACAAAGATGAGACAGCCGTTACCTTAGATGGAGTGCGATTTGAAATTGCCGGTAATATCGCTAAAGTCAGTGATGCCCAAAAATTAGTTGAAATGGGAGGCGAAGCGGTTGGTTTATTGCGTTCTGAATTCCTTTATCAAGACCAATCAGTTGCACCTTCAGAGGATGATCAGGAACAAGTCTATCGTGCGGTATTGCAAACGTTAGGACAGCGTCCTTTAGTTGTGCGTACGTTAGATGTAGGAGGAGATAAGCCGTTAGCCTATTTACCTTTGCCTAAAGAAGATAATCCATTCCTCGGTGAACGTGGTATCCGTGTTGGTTTAGATAAGCCTGCAGTATTACGACAACAAGTTCGCGCGCTATTAAAAGCGGCTGAGGCGGGCAACTTACGCATTATGTTCCCGATGGTAGCGTCTTTGTTTGAGCTTAAGTTAGCCAAACAAGTTGTAAAAGAAGAAGCCGAAAAATTGGCTATCGATATTAGTGGGATCCAAATTGGCATCATGATTGAAGTGCCATCGGCTGCCGTGATGGCAGATGTGTTGGCTGAACATGTCGACTTTTTCTCTATTGGTACTAATGATTTGACTCAATATACCTTAGCGATTGATCGTGGACACCCTAAGTTAGCCGCCATTGCTGATGGATTGCATCCTGCAGTATTACGCCTGATCGATATGACGGTTAAGGCCGCGCATGCCAAAGGTAAATGGGCTGGCATTTGTGGTGGATTGGCCGGCGAAAAAGATGCTGTGCCTATTTTGGTCGGCTTAGGTATTGATGAACTGTCTGTGAGTGTGCCTTCAATTCCAGAAGTGAAGCATCAAGTGCGTCATTTAAATCAGCAAGCGTGTCAGCTTATAGCTGCTAAAGCGATGAGCTGTGCAGATGCCAAAGATGTTCGAGCATTAATGCGAGATCCTAATACGTTACTTGCTGTTAAAGGCGATATTGAAAAACGTTGATCACTTGGTAATCTATTAAAATTTCTAAGGTTGTATTATGACATCTAAAACAATAACAGCAGCTAAACCGAAGAAGGCTATGATGAGTGGCGCATTTTCGGTTTTACAAAAAGTGGGCAAATCGGTCATGTTGCCGGTTTCCGTATTACCCGTGGCGGGTATCTTATTAGGCGTTGGGAGCGCAGGTTTTAGTGTGCTCCCCGATATCGTCAATGTGTTAATGGTACAAGCGGGCGAAGCCATTTTTAGCAATATGGGATTGCTATTCGCGATAGGTATCGCGTTAGGATTTGCTAAAAATGATGGTGTGGCTGCTATGGCGGCCTTAGTGGGATATGCCATCATGGTTAAAACCATCGGCGTACTTGAACCTGGTACTGATGTGGGCGTGTTTGGCGGTATGATTGCCGGTGCTATTGCAGCAGCGACCTTTAACCGTTTCTTTAAAATTCAATTGCCTTCATATCTTGGATTCTTCTCAGGTAAACGAAGTGTGCCTATTATTACTGGTTTTGGAGCGATCTTTGCGGGAGTTATCTTATCGTTCATTTGGCCTCCGATAGGCAATGCTATTGCTGCATTTTCCCATTGGGCGGCATATCAAAATCCAACATTAGCTTTTGGTATTTATGGTGTGGTTGAGCGTTCGTTAATTCCAGCCGGTTTACACCATGTATGGAACGTACCTTTCTTCTTCGAAGCGGGCAATTGTGTTGACAGTTTAGGTAAACCTGCAACTGGCGTACTGACGTGTTATTTGCAAGCAGACGATGCGAGTCGAGCTGCTGGTAATGGCTTCGGTCAACTTGCGGGAGGCTATTTGTTTAAAATGTTTGGTTTACCTGCTGCTGCAATGGCGATTTGGCATACTGCCCGTCCAGAAAATCGTGTCATGGTCGGTAGTATCATGATTTCGGCAGCGTTAACCGCATTTTTAACCGGAATTACTGAACCCATTGAGTTTGCATTCTTATTTGCCGCACCATTACTTTATGTAGTACATGCGTTAATGGCTGGTCTTGCTTATGTGCTAGTAAATATGTTTGGTGTTGTTCATGGAACCTCTTTCTCACACGGTTTGATCGATTTTCTTGTTCTTTCAGGTCATTCGCAAAAAATCTGGTTGCTGGTGGTGTTAGGTCTCATTTATGCGGCGCTGTATTACGTGGTGTTTAGATTCTTAATTTTGAAGTTCGACTTGAAAACGCCAGGCCGAATGGATGTCGAATTAGAGCTAGTCTCATCAGAAGGGACAGAAAGAGCGCGTAACTTTATCGAAGCCTTCGGCGGACCAGAGAACCTAGTCAATGTGGATTCTTGTATTACCCGCTTACGGATGGATGTGCGCGATACAAGTAAAGTGGATCAAGCTAGATTGAAGCAGTTAGGCGCCAGTGGCGTGTTGATTTCGGGAAGTGCGGTACAAGCTATTGTGGGGACTATCGCCGAAGTGTCACGTACCGAAATTGATGAAATGCTCGCGTCAGGTGGCTATCTTGCTGCGACTCCCACGCCTGTAATAGCAACAGCAACGGTTAACATTTCAGCAAAGGATCGCGAGCAAGCTCAAGCCATCCTGCCACTATTGGGTGACGTGAGTTCATGTCGTGCTATTGCCGATAATCGCTTACGCTTAGAAGTGAAAGATGCCAGTCTATTAGACAGTACCGCCCTTCAAGCCCATGGCATTGAAGCTGTGTTGGTTTTAAATCCGAACTTGGTTCATTTAATTTTTAGTATGAATACAACAGGACTAGCCAGCGTGTTAAATGAGACTTTTGCCGACTGAAGCTGTTAAGAAGAGGTGATGCAGTCAGATATATGAGTATTAAAATATGATGACAGTATTGACCACATGTTGAATAGCCAACAATTGAATTTGAAAAGGCTTTTTAGGAAAGTGTTCGATTAGCGTAGAACAGAATAAGCCTCATCAGAAATGATGGGGCTTTTTAATGATTTTATACTCAAGGTTTATATGAGTTATATGTCGATGAACCCACCGAAGCGGGTGAGGGTAAGTTATTGAAAAATGATTTAAATGGTTTGAAGACTTTGTAAGCTTGTTGGTAAGTTGCCGGGTGTCAGTAATAAACACAACGTTCTAACATTAAATTATCGATACCTCACACCACTAGAACCCCCCAGTCTGAAGTTTTACAAACTACAATATTTATGCAGTGGTATTGTGACTCCGACAGGTTAAAAATGTATTTACATAAATAAGGCAGATTCATTTTTATAATATTAACACTTCGGTCAGCAAATTGTTATGTAACGGAATTTACAAAATAGAGCAATTTTTATAGGTAGTGACGATGATCAAATTTTTGGTTGCTCATGCTAGGAATTAATTTATGACAAAGATACTCAAAACAGGCATCGTTGGTTACGGCTATGCCGCAAAAACGTTTCATGCACCATTGATTAAGGCTGTATCGGGCCTACAACTCGCCGCAATATCCTCCAGCAATCCGGCAAAGGTGCATATAGACCAACCTGATTTGGCTGTGTTCTCATCCCCCGAAGAGTTATTTTCCTGCGCTGATATAGATTTGGTGGTTATTCCAACTCCCAATGATACGCATTTTCCTCTTGCGGCAGCGGCTCTAGCAGCCGGTAAGCACGTAGTTTTGGATAAGCCATTCACTCTCACTACTAGTGAAGGTAAGGAGCTTATTAAACTCGCTCATCAATATGATCGGCTGCTATCAGTATTTCATAATCGCCGTTGGGATTCCGATTTTTTGACGTTACAGAAGGTGTTGCGCGAAGGTTCACTAGGCCGTGTGACACATTTTGAATCACACTTTGACCGCTATAGGCCTGAAGTTCAAACGCGCTGGCGTGAGTCGGCTGCTCTAGGCGGAGGTTTGTGGTTTGACTTGGGATCGCATTTACTCGATCAGGCACTGCAGTTGTTTGGTACACCAAATACAATGTGGTTAGACCTGGCTCAACAACGTGATGGAGCAGTCGCAGATGACTGGTTTCATGCCGTGCTGGGATATGACGAAATGCGGGTAATTCTTCATGGTAGTGCATTGGTTGCTAACCCTGGCCCACGTATGACAGTGCATGGCACTAGTGGCAGCTTTACTAAGTTTGGTCTTGATACGCAGGAGAATGCGCTTAAGTCAGGTCAGCAGCCTGGAACTCCGGGGTGGGGAAACGATCCACTTTCTTGCAAATTATCGCTGAAACACAAAGACGCGATTATCGAGCAAGACATCATAACGACACCAGGCAATTACCAAGCATATTATGAAGGCATTCGCGATGCGATTTGTCTTGGCAGCCCAAATCCAGTAACGGCAGAGCAGGCCCTTTTGGTCATGAGACTTATTGGACTCGGCATTGCCAGTGTTGAAGAAGGTCGTAAGTTGAAAGTGTTTGATCTCTGAGTATACGCACTAAATTTTTATATTATTTTCGAGCAAGAATACTTGCTCGATTATAAATTAACTTATGTTGTGTAGTGGATATAAAAATCGTTAACTTGTTGTTTACCTTTTCTGCTACACACTCTGTGAGATATATCTCACAAAGTGTGTGAGCCGAATCACCTTATTACGGGTTAATATTTCTCCTGAATATTTAAGTTATTGATTGTAAAGTTTATTTAATTTTGTGTTATCTGTGAGGTATTTTAATCATTTAGAGGTACCTGTTTACGTAGAGGTAAATGAATTATTATTTATCTCGTTCCTAGGACGGGAACATTACAAGGTAGTAAAGAGGTCTTGGAAGACCATGAGTATATGGAAATAACGGACGGTATTGAGTTTCAGGATGAAACGTTAAACTTGCTCAATGGACGCAATAGCGGATTAAGCGAGTTTTATAACATTATCAGGATGATAGTGTGCAATGGATGCAAGATTCTACGCAAATGATTTGCGACAGGATACGTTAAGAATTTCATGGATGATATAAGGACACGCTCAGGATGGAGCAGGCTCGGTAAAAGGATAATCGAGTAAGATGGAAAGTACTTAATTGTACAAGGAACATCAAGGATTGAACAAGGATAGAGCAGGAAGCAAGTGATACGCATGGATGGTGCAGGGAGCACATTTATAGCTGGAAAGCTTAACAAGAGATCAAGAGGCCGCGACAGTTACTGTCGCGGCCTTTCTTTTGGTCTTTTTTCAGTATCGGTGTAATGGTAGATAATGAAATCTTTGCTTATTAGAATGTGGTTGTTGCTTGGAGTTCCTTTGGCGTGTATCAACCATTCCGTACTGGCGACCAAGCATTTTTAGGCTTAGATTCTTTTTTCCAAGATTCCGAACTTTGTTCGTTAAAGCACGCAAGACAAACTTATCTAGATAAAGTAAAGAGCTGGAGCAAAAACTATGCTCATAATGGTGATGAGATAAAGGGCGAGGTGCTTTTTCTACACTTACAGTTAAAACAAGTTTAATGAATAAACTCACCTAAAAAGTAGTTAAACAAGGACGCAAAACAGTTGGTTTTTGACCCATCGGCTCTAATTTTAACCAACTATATTATTGCCTGTTAACAGGTCATTACTTACTCGCTTTTTTCCATAAATGCGTTACATGTCTTGCTTGAAAATGGATAAGTTCACCACTGAATTTGAGGCCGTTACAGAAAATGACGTGAGCTAGCCCTAGATGGCGAGCTAGCTTTGGAGGGGAAGGGACGCCCCATCTGAAGCGTTAGCATTTTCGAATAAGGCTGAAGCAGGATTCAAACGAAGTCAAAAGCTGGATTTTACCACGTCGCGAAATTATCGCTTTTCAGATTATTTTGATGTGGCAGCTGGAAGTTCCAAGAGGGAGTAGCCGTTGATTTCCTCTTGGTCTGGTGTGGGCTACGCGCCACGACGTTAGTGGCCGCAGGCCATATCTTAAACAAATTTTTGTCCAAATATGAGTTAGCTCTTTAACCTTTATAATGTTCTTATGCAGATAAACATCAAGTTAAACAGACGCTATATAGATAAGTCCGCATTATAACGCTAGCAGTTGCGGTAAATACTCACTGTCTAAAGCTGCAATTTCGATTTGTTCGGTGAGCACATCATGCAATATTTGATGACTGGTCAACGGATTGGCCAGTACCACACGAAATACTGTCGTTGGTTGGCGTAAGTATTTTGCAGGCTTAATACGTGTGCGTGACACAAACGATTTGCCTTGTTCGCGTTGATGCTTTTGAATAAATTGCGTCAGTCCATCGAGTAGTTCATTGATTGATGCAACTAAAACGCTATCTTGGTTGGCTAGAGCTGTAGTAAGTATGGCTTGCACCGATTTTGGTACATAACGATAGGTCAGCAAACATAACTCAGGCTCAGTGACTAACTCAAAATCAGGGTGTTGGTCGATGATTGAGGCAAAGTAACGGGCTTTTTCTAGGCTGTTATTAATGAGGATTTCATAGCCATCGCGGCCAATAATTTGAAGACAAGCATGTACGAGCATTGCCATTCCAGGTCGCGAACCTTCCAGCGTTTGACTGCCTAGGTCTTTTGAACCCACCCGTAGAATATATTCAGCATGATGCACTATGGCTTGCGCCAGTTCAGGGTCTTTAAATAACACCATACCGGCGCCCATTGGAACATACATTTGCTTATGGGCATCGATAGTAACGGAGTCAGCTAACTCGATGCCTTTTAGTAAATGGCTATATTTTTTGGACAATAAACTTGCGCCGCCCCATGCCGCATCTACATGGAAATGACAATTTAGCTCGCTGGCTAACACTGCTAATTCAGTTAAGGGATCCACATTGCCTGTTTCAGTTGTACCCGCGATACCAACAATGGCCATGACTTTTATATTTTGTTGTGCCAGCTTTTCTGCTGCATCACGCATGGCAGCAACATCGACTTTATGATGCTCATCTGTTGGGATGCTAATGATGTTATCTCGGCCAATACCCAACAAGTCGGCAGTTTTGCCCAAAGAGTAATGACCGCGATCGGACACTAAAATAGCAAGGTCATCATAGCCATAAAAACGCAATGCTTTCGTCATTCCTTCGCGGGTGACGCCTTTAAATTCGCCGCGTGGTTGTAACAGCCGGTTTCGGGCAATCCACAGTGCGGTGATATTGGCAACGGTGCCACCTGAGCAAAATGCCCCGAGTGAGTGGTTAGCACTGTGCATCCATTGGTGATAGAAATCATCAGATTGTTGATACACCAAATGATGCATCATGCCTAACACTTGGCGCTCTAATGGGGTAAAGGCTTTCGATGTTTCAATTTTGACTAAATTTTGATTTAGACCCACCATCATTTTTGACAGTGGTAACACGAAATAAGGCAATGCCGAGGTCATGTGTCCAATAAAACTGGGTGCTGAAGTATGGACTGAATGAGCGACTAGGTTTTGCATGATTTCGTCGGCATAATCAGAAACGAACTTGGGATCGGTCGGTATCTGATAGGCGCTAAAGTCAGTTTCTATTTCTGACAGCGGTTTTTCCAGTGCGGCGATGCTGTTACCTAAAAAACCTGCGAGGTCTTGAGACAGCTTTTGCTCAATAATGCTCAACGTCGAGGTTGAATCTTCAGGGGCGGTAAAAATTCGCAGTAAGCTGTCTTCTGAAGCGTTTGCTTGACGGGTGATTTTCGAGGTCATTTTGCTTGCCGTAATGATGAAAACTTCATCCTGATAGCATTGACGGGTTCTTTACGATTAACGCTACACCTTCAGGATGAAATGAGGGTGCTAACTTTACTGTATGGCTGGTTTCGCTTCAAGTATTTATCGTGTTATTACTGCGGATTAGCTGCGTTAATTCAGAATATGAATGATGTTGATATGAATAATCCAGCACAAATGCGATAAGGCATTTGTGCTGGATTAGATTACTTGTCTGCAAATGAAAGTGACATCATTGCCGCAATGTTGCGCGCGGTATTGGTTAGATTAACCTGGGCTTCAGACAATACTTGCTCTAAGGGCTGCAACGCAGGAATGATAGGAAAAATAGCATGCATGCCTTCGGCTAAAATAGCATCTGCATTTTCACCAAGGCATCCTGAAATACCGATAACCGGAATATTAAGTTGTTTGGCGACATTCAATACTCCCATAGGGGTTTTACCAAACACGGTTTGACCGTCTATTCGACCTTCACCGGTAATAACCAGATCAGCATTGAGACAATGTTGTGCCAACTTAACGCTTTTAGTGACAATATCGACCCCAGGTTTTAAGGTTGCATTTAACATTGTCATTACGCCAAATCCCATACCGCCAGCAGCCCCAGCACCAGGGTGTAATTGACAGTGTCCATCAATTGACTGGTTAAGGTGTTGGTTAATGATATGAGCAAAATGCCCCAAAGCGAGATCAAGTTGCTCAACCATCTCAGTAGTAGCCCCTTTTTGTGGACCAAAAATAGCACTGGCGCCTCGTGGCCCGCATAATGGATTATCGACATCGCACGCAACTTCAATTACGCACTCCTTAATGGCTGGATGGCATGATTGCATGTCGATGTAATGTAATTCGGCGAGGGCAGCTCCACCAAAAGGTAATGGAGTATTATTTATATCACTTAGTTGGACTCCTAAGGCCTGCATCATGCCTGCGCCTGCATCGTTAGTCGCACTGCCACCTAGGCCTAAAATGATGTGTCTTATGCCTCTGTCTAATGCATCGGCAATCAACTCACCAGTACCAAAACTGGTGGTTAATAATGGATTACGTTGAGTGGATGGCACCAGATGTAAACCTGATGCGGCAGCCATTTCGATTATTGCCGTTTGGTTTCCATCCTCATCTAGTTGGCCTAGCACGCCATAAAATGCGTTAACAGGTAAACCTAAAGGCCCTGTGACAGTGAGATTAATAATCTGTCCTTGGGTGGCATCGACCATAGCTTGTACTGTACCTTCACCGCCGTCGGCCATTGGCACTTTACAATATTGCGCGTTTGGGAATACCTGTTTAAATCCATTCTCAATGGCATTAGCCACTTCTAGGGCGCTTAGGCTTTCTTTAAATGAATCGGGTGCAATAACAATTTTCATATAAGACTCTGATTAATAATTTACAGTAAAAATAAGCTTAGTAGATAAACGGTAATCATCGCCGTGACTCCCTGGATTAAGGTGGCCATTGTTTGGGCCCGATACGCTTGTTTGACGCTCATGCGGCTAAATTGAGTCACCACCCAGAAGAAGCTATCGTTTGCATGTGAGACGGTCATCGCACCCGCACCAATTGCCATTACGGTTAACACTCGGCCCATTTCTGAGGCTAAACCAATATCTCCTAGTAATGGTGCCACTAATGCTGAGGTAGCGACTAATGCCACCGTAGATGAACCTTGTGCTGATTTGAGTGCCGCGGCCACGATAAACGGCATAAAAATACCCACACCTAAAGCGGACAAGCTACTACCCAGAAATGCACCAATCTCAGTGGCTTTTAATACCGCGCCAAATGCACCGCCAGCACCGGTGATCAATAAAATAGGTGCTGATACCACTAAACCTTGGCTGATACGATCGCTAAACTCTTTGATTTTTTGGTTGCTTTTTAACAGCGATAACGACAGAAATAGGCCGATCATTAAGGCGTTAACAGGTTGGCCCAAGAACACTAATAAATCGAATAAGCCTTGTTCACCTAATGGTTTTGAAGGGAAGTTAGCCACCGAGCCTAAGCAGATTAAAATGATAGGTACAAAAATAGGCGCAAATGCTTTGGTAGGGCTAGGTAATTCGCCATAGGTTTTCTTTAGATCATCAAAATCTTCTTGCTGCAGATTCAGTTCTTCGGCGCCTTCTCCGTCTGGCTGCTCATTGGCAAAACGATTGGCCCACAACATACCGGCAAAAGCGGCAATGGCAGCAACAAACACACCGACAGCAATAACGAGTCCAAGTTGTGATTCAAGACCAAGATTACCCGCTGCAGCGATAGGACCTGGGGTTGGCGGCACAAAGGTATGAGTTGCGTATAACCCAGTTGCTAGGGCGACGCTCATGGCAACTTGAGACACTTTCATCCGGTTTGCCATTGACTGTTTTAATGAATTTAAAATCACAAAACCTGAATCACAAAAAACAGGGATCGACACTAAGTAGCCAATCATTGACATAGTTAACGTTGGGAATCGTTGGCCAAACAGTTTAATGACCACATCTGCCATAGTTATGGCTGCACCACTTTTTTCGAGAATGGTGCCAATAATCGTACCGAGCACAATGACTAAGCCGATGTAACCTAAAATACCACCGAAACCGCCAGTGATGGTTTTGGCAATTTCATTGCTGGGTAAACCATAGGCAAATGCGGTGAGAAATGAGGCTAAAATGAGGGTTAAAAAAGGGTGTAGTTTAAATTTAGAGGTGGCGATGACGATAAAGGCTATCACGCCGATTAAGATCAATATTAGTCCCATAGAGTACTCGTTATTTATTATTGTAGGGGGTGGTTTAGTATTCATCATAGTAAACCATTACCTATAAATTACTTTGTGCGCTTGCACTAATAAATCTATGAGTTAATACTATTTTTGTGCTGATGCACAATTAAGTGTTAGGTTGGTGAATTAACTGACCTAAATATAAACTCAGTAATCCATTAAAACTGTGTAAATCAATATTGGTGATAGTTTGAATTTTATCTAATCGGTAACGCAGTGTGTTTCGATGGATAAACAAACTGTTAGCACAGGCTTGGATGTCTCCCATGTGTTCTAGATAAGCGGCAAGTGTTTTTTGCAATTGTTGGTTATTGTCAACTGCAATCAGTTTCATGTAAGGCCCAGCAAGCGCATTACCTCGCCAGTGTTGCCGTAACCCTGATAACAGTACTTGTAAGCTGTAGTCTTGGTATAAATATTTGGTTTTTGTTGGATGTAATCTTTTTCCAATATCTAACGTTTCTTTGGCGGTGCGATAGGAGTAACTAATGCCTAATTCACCACTGAAATAATGCCCCAATGAAATATGCAGGCTAAGTTGCATATTGGCGGGTAAGCGTTTGAGTAATTTGTTGATGCGTTGGTTTTCAAGCTCAGGGTCAAATTGCTTACCATCTAAAAAAGCCGGCTTTAAAATAACTAATTGAGTGAGTGATGTCATCGCAATTAAGTTATCGCGTACAGGATTTTGTAATAAATACAGTACTTGTTTTAATGCTTGATTGTCTTGTTGATATAATGGGTTTTTGTTATCAAGTTCGATAATGGCGGCCACTCGCGGTACGCTTAAATCGACACCTAATTGCAATGCCCATTGTTGTAAAGAAGGTAAGTCTTGCTCATTGGCATGAATGAGTTGCGAAATAAACTCCTCTTTTTGACGATTCTGCCACTGTAATTGCTCTTGCAAATTTGCTTGCTCGACAATCATCTCTGCTGTCATCTTAAGCAGTTCACCATAGTGGCTTAATGTGTCTGGCTCGCCAGTGATACCGATAACGCCAACCACTTGACCTTGGTAATGCAATGGCAAATTTAGCCCAGGTTTGACGCCATGTAAGTTTGAAGCGATGGCTTGGCTTATTTCAACATTGCGATTTTGGCTGATAGCTAATAGTGCCCCCTCATGTACAGTGCCAATCCGATCGATATCGCCTGAACCTAATATCACTGCTTGAGCATTCATAACATTGATATTATGACCAATAATTTTCATGGTTCGGTCGACAATTTTAGTGGCAATTAGTGTATCAATTTGAAACATGAATTTCTCTGGGCAATCAATATCGGTACTGAATGATACCTGATGTTAGCTAAGTATTGGGAGGAGGTTGGTGCTTAAATGCATTGGAAATTTAAAAAACAAGCAATGGTCTTTAACAAGCAATAGGGGAGGAAAGATGAGCAACATAAAATGGGGGGCACATCCATTTGCCCAAACTTCAATCACAAGCTATTCACCTTGTTAATATAATGTTAAATCCGGTGTAATTGCAAGTTTTTTATACAATAGGATGCTAGCGACCGTTTTTGTGTCTAAAGGTCATTAAATCAAATGATATAAAAACGCCAACCTAGATAAGGTTGGCGTCATTTTTAATGTGATCGACTTGGTTATATTACCGTGATATCACTTACAGACTATAACTCACGTTGAGCATGATCATGTGTGCAGTGTAGTCATGCTGTAAATTACCTAAACTCATGACATTCCAAATGGTATCTGGCTCAATATCATTGGCGTCATCATTATCAAGGTATTTTTCCATTTTGTAGTCTATACGCAAGGCCATTTTTTCGGTGGCTTGATATTGTGCATACACATTAATGTTATGCACTTTGGCAAAATAGTCACCGTAATCGCCACTAATACCTTGTCTTACTTGGGTGTTACTGTCTGAGTCTGAGTAGGTATAATCCAAACCTAAGCGCAAACGACTGTCCATTAAATTGTTGTAGCTTAAGCCTGCGCCAACAACATCGACAGTGTCTTCAATATCGGCTTGCCAAGTCGCTATACTTAAATTGGCGCTGCCAGATTGAGCAGATTTGATGATTTGATGGTTATAAAATGTATTAACATTCATATCGTCATTAATCATGTAGCTCAGATTAATATCGTAGTTTGTATCTTTTGATTCAGTTAAACCTATTTGCGTATTTGTATAGTCATCATATGCATAGCGAACCCCAAAATCGACGTTCAAGTTATCAATAGGGCTATGATTAACACGCGCCTCTATTTGAGTGCGGTCACGGTCGGCCAAATAGTATCGACGTAGCAACGGATTTTGTTCTGCAGATGACGATTCTGATGCTTTATATTCTGAACCATCTCTCTTGCTCAAACTACCTTTAAGCCACATATCCCACATGTCAAAACTATTGACGCGTAAACGTGCCCAGACGTTATTATCGTCAGTGGTTTCTCTGCCTTGATTACTGCGTTCATCTCGTTTGAAATCATAACCCGCATCGAGTTTTAAACCATGGTTGATACGATAGTCAGTGGATAATTTAGCGCTATGGGTAGTGAGATCGTATGGCGTGTTATACCGCACTTTGCCGGTAACATCGTTAATGCTAATTTGAGTCCATTGTTCGATTTGGGTGTTGTTTTCTCTGTCGTTATAATCATAACTGCCAGTGAGACGCCATGCTCGGCTGAGCTTAGTCACCGCTTTAAGTGTCATGCCGGTGATATCAACTTTTGCATCAATAGAATCTGCCGGTAATGAATAGCCATAACCTATGCTAGTTAATTGCTGATCTTGGGTCATTTGGCCCATGAGTAAACGGCCACTTAAGCTGGTAATGGAATCGTTATATTGGCCCATTAGCGAAATAGTATGGGCCTCGTTAT
Source organism: Shewanella sp. BF02_Schw (assembly GCF_014596695.2). Taxonomy (NCBI): domain Bacteria; kingdom Pseudomonadati; phylum Pseudomonadota; class Gammaproteobacteria; order Alteromonadales; family Shewanellaceae; genus Shewanella; species Shewanella sp. BF02_Schw. Next base: position 308,361 of record NZ_JABKAW020000003.1, on the reverse strand, counting down.
CTGGGTCTAGCGCCATATAACCACGACTTTGCGCCCCAAACGTAGGGTTAAAGGCGCTGTCAAAACCAAGCTGCTGGTGGTTATTGCTAAACACTGAACCATTGTAGTTTATGCTGGTAAACCAGTGATCACCACGGAGTTTAATCCCAGCGTTTAAGATGTCGGTGGTGTAATCAACCGGCTCCGCTAACATCATTGACTGGTTGAAAAAACTGCCAGAGGCAACTTTGGTTCCGGTTTTCTCTTCACGCTGAAAATTAACGTAGGTTGTGAACAGTGATTCTGTTTGATATTCAAATCCTAGACCGGCACGTTCACGTTTAAGCGACAATTCAAATGGGGTTAAACTGCTATAAAGCATTGGCATGTCTGAGCTTGAACCTGCCGTTACCCAATTATCCGCTAAAGTAAGATTATCGCTGCCGATATTCTGGTAAGGACTTAAGGCATTATTGCTCTGATACGTAGCGATGGAGCGATAACCTAGATTGAGGCGATACAATCCAAGTTTACCGACATCTATTTCCATACGGCCATTGTCCATGCCCATGTTATTTGCGACGACTTTTGCTTGGTAGCCATTGTCACCGCGATACTTTATATCGGCATCAATTTTGCCAGCAGTTTGATTACTGCTATTAAAGGCGTTAGCTGAGTTAATATCGTCTTCGCTGTTGTAACCAATACCAACCCCGACAGTTCCTGTGGTACCTGTTTCGACAGCACAAGCCTTACAATTCCAAGCATCATATTTAATATTGTCGGTTTTAGCATTTGCTAGGCCATAACCATCAGCCATCAGGCTAAAGCTGGTACTAGTGAGTAACGCTAAGGTAATGAGGTTCAATTTGGTATTCATAATATAATCTCCTTAGCGCTGCAGTAACTTACCAGACGGATGGTTTGAACCATGCACCTGACTATGACAATTTAAGCAGCTGCGACCACCAGTAAAGGCATTACCATTTACTGTTGAACCCATATCAGTGTTACCTAGATAAGCGTTGCTGGTGTGATTGTCACTCGCATGACATTGCTGACACAGTTGTGGCGCACGAGTTTTGAGCATTGCATCGTTCACAGAACCGTGTGGATTATGGCAATTGACGCAATTTTCGGTGACGGGTGCATGCTCCCACAGCTTTGGGCCGCGTTTCTCAGCGTGACATGAATAACACGTTTCATTGACTGTTGGCTGAACAAGATCTGAATCGCTCAAACTGCCATGTGGATTATGACAGTCGCTACAGGTCATTTGATTCCATTTCATTGGATGACTGGTGCGCTTGTTCATGTCAGCTTTTTGTCTGGTGTGACAAGTGGTACATACTTCGACTTCTGTTTGCTTTGACAGTATTGGGTCATGTTCAGCATGTATGCTATGACAAGATGCACATGCCACATCGGCATTGGCGTGATGACTACTGTCCCATGCCACGCGTTTGTCGTCGAGATGACAGCTCATACACACACTGTTTTGCTTGTCTGCAGCGAGTGTTGAAGTTGGGCCAAAGGTAATCATTGGCTCTTTACCACCACGATTATGTGAACCTAGTGGGCCGTGACACGCTTCGCACTGTAATCCAGCCATTGGACTTTTTGATGAATCAATTGCGCCATGAGCACCTTTGAATAAATCCATGACCTTTTCTGATTTTTTATGACACATCAAACAAGTGTCGGCACCCTTTGGTGAGTATTTTCCTTCGGCGAATTTTTTATCGAGTGTTGCTTCAACTTCTGCCGGTGTCATGCTGGCATCCCACTTTGCCGCCTGTACATGACTCGACATAAACAGCGTCGATGCAGTAAGGCAGAGCAGGGCTAAAAATAAGGTATTTATTGAATGTGTGGTCTTCATAAGTAGACTTCCTAATTTGTCCATTTTGATGATCAACAAGTTGATTACGTAAGCCATAGCATGAGAGAGAAGCAGGGCTTCTCTCTCAATGGACAAATTAAAGCTTCACTTGTGTGTGGTTTTCAATGGTGGGTGCATGGCAGAAGAAACAGGTTTCTAACTGCGCAGCATCATTGGCTTCTTGATAGCTACCATTAACAACCGCACCTTGACTTTGTGCATGCTGCGAAATCGTGTCAAAGCCATGACAAGATGCGCACGTTGCAGTGATAGGTGTTGTATAAAGGCCTTGCGACGTAGCAAGTGCACCTTTAACTTTGAATGCATCAAGATTAAAGTCGTTGTGACACTGAGTACAGTCTTTGATAATGCCTTGCTCACCATGAACACTGTGCAATTTCATTTCAATGGCGCCTTGATTAGCACCAGAAGCATAAGTGCCATCTGGCGTATGACAAGCCACACAACCATCCAAACCTATGGTGACTTCGCCATTAAGCTCACGAGCTAATTGTTCTGACATCACAAAACCAGCATGGTGGCCTTTATGCAACTCAAAAGTATCTCCATGGCAATTATCACATGAACCAAAATTGACCGAGTCAGTGTGACGATAGCTAGGCGCATTACCAGAGAAAGTGCCTACTGTGAACTCGGCTTTCATGCTGGTAGTTGCTACGCCGTCGACACAATCAATGGCTTGAATACCATCGTTACACATTTCAAGACCAATAAAGCTAAAGGCGGTATCTGTGTCGCCTGCGCCAAATGGCAGTGATGCAATGTTATAGACTAAGTTACCTGATTCAATGACTACATCGGCTTGTAACAGACCCGCTTTGATAAAGTCTTTGCTGATTTTGGCTAAACCGCTTCCTGGGCTAGGGTTATATCCCATAATTGGGAAGTTAGGTCCGACGTTAGTGATGGTTTCAATTCGTTGAATTTTGCTGACTAAGCTTGCAGCATCAATGGCCGTACCATTAGCATCTAAAATCGTTACCGATAGGGTCGCTGACTTGTCTTCGGTGCTTGATTTATTAGCCGTTAGTTTTGCTGTCATGCCGTATAAATCGATAAATGCTTTTTTCTGAGTATACGAAGTTGTGTGTAATTCTTCTGTCCAACTTGCATTATGACAAGCTATACAATTTGAATTATCCACTTGTTGCGGATGACCTTGACCCGTTTTAAAGTCAATATCGGTATGGCAACTTGAACAGGCTTCCATGGTTGGAATTCGAGACCAGTTGTTCGATTCGCTCAGTTGTTCAGAATCAACATGACAAGTGGTGCAATTATCTTGCACTATCGCATGCGCTGCTTCTGCACTCTTGTCCAAGTTGCGGCCATACATTTTGGTATTGTTATGAACATTATGAATTAAGTGACTGAACTCAACTTGAACCTTGTCTTTTTCAATGGCCATTTCGTTGGTATGGCAAGATGTACAGGTTTCTAAATCAGTGTAGCTATGATAAATACTTTCACCCTTTGCATGGCAGGTATTACAAGTAGCGCCACTGACGATGTTTTTAGTGTATTTAGCTTCAAATCCTTCACCGTCAAAATCTTTGGTAATTTCAGTACGCGGCACTCCGGTAACGCCGTCTTGCAAGGTTGATGCACTTGCAATTACATTGTAACGTTGGGTTAGCTCTGGGTTAAAGCCTTCAACATTGACTGTGAAACTGTAATTGCCGTTACCATGGTCGGTAAAAGCTTTTTCGGAGCCAATAAATTGCCATTGGGCTGAATTACCTGCACCACTTGCGCCAGCTGGAATGAGTTGGACGACTTTTTTAATTTCAAAGTCTTTAAGACCCGCTACAGGGAGATCTTTTTCATTGGTCGCAAATACTTCAATAGTCGGTTTGCTATCTTGATAAGTGACTTTAGTGATATCTAAGTTTAGCGTTTTAATTGCTTCAGCAGGCTCGCCACCAGGGTTTCCTGGATTACCAGCTTCACCATCATCGCCTCCGCCACAACCGACCAGTGTCATTGATGCTGACATAGCAAGTAATAATGCCATTTTTGTGTATTTTTTATTCATCATATTTTCCCTGCAAAGGTCATCCATCTAACTCACTGGCAGTATGTTCTGCAATTATCTTATTCAGTTAAGTTGATGTTGGAATTAATTTTCCCAACACTAAGATTACGTTACAAACAGCAACTCGTCTTTAAAACGAACGTAATTGTGTGATGATGATCAGCCTATTAATAAAGAGGTATGTAAAATGCGCAGTTTAACGGGGGAGGATTGTTCGGATAACAAAAAGACCTTAGTTATAAACTAAGGTCTTTGATGGATAAAACGCCAAGGTTGTTTCTTTTTACTGTTTAAAAACCATGTGTTTTAGTGACGCGGTCTACGGTATGACAGGTAGAACATATTTCTGATGCACGATTACGAGCATCGTCCTCACTGATCCCATCAACAATACCGCCATTAGATTCAATATGCGACACGGTGGCATCAGTACGATACTTTTGATGACAGCTTAAACATGCTCCAGTATCTGATGACATCCATACATCGGCTCCAGTATCGATATCGCCATAACGCCATACTCTGTCAGTGGCTCTACCAAGTTGGATCCCATCAGCGGTATGACAGGTTTTACAATCGGTTTTCAACACGGTTCCAGATTCAACACCGGCATATTTGAGGTAATGACCTTCAGCGCTGTGTGCTTTAAAGGCAAAGCTGGTCGATTTTTTGCCACCAGGGTAAGTATCGTCATTTTTAAGCGTCTTATCAGCGGTATGACAGGTTTGGCAATTGACACCATTGTCATAGTGATACACTTCTTGGTTATGGCAACCTTGACAGCTTTCTGTGTTGATAATGTTTCTACGTGTAGCAGTGGTTTGGCTAGTGTCTATTGCACTTGCAGCCATAACAAAATGGTATGGACTACTTTTAATTTCCACTTTCTGGACATCATCAGTACTACAAGCCGTTAGTTTAACTTCCGGTCTGCCGTAGCCACCATGATTAAAACAGGCTGTGACTGCTGACCATAGTTCAAATGTTTTACCCACATAATCTGTTGGTAAGGTGATCTTATCCCAAACTAAGGTCCAGCTATTATCTGTGTTGGCGGTACCTTCACTTAATTTAAGACGACGATTACTGTAACTGGCATCTTGATACGTTGGGTAGTTTTTGTCGCTGTCCCATGCCATAACGATACGGCTACCTTGGTCGATAAATTCTGCTGCAATAACATTAGCTGAAGCATCAGTAAATTTAATCGTAGTACTGAATTTCCCATCAGCAGTAACTATTACGTCGCTGAATACGGCGTTCATCGCTTGGGTTTCGTTATAGGCTTTCATCACATCGCCATGCGCTTCTTTTGCACTGCGACCATAGCCTTCTTCAACATGGCATGACGTACAATTTGTGCCGACACCAACATGTTGTTGAGACGCTAACTCTGTGTGACACGCAATACAAGCGGTATCACTTTTATTGGCATTAAACAGCGCGGCATCTTTGGGAGCGTTTGTGCCCTCGACGTGACATGCACTACAATCGGCAGCAGGTTTTTGCGGATACATCACGTTACCGTAATTATGTACTCCACCACCATAGCCAATCACTTTATAAGGTGCGGCTACATCGCCATCAACAGTGCTGGTTACGCGGTCTTGGCCTTTATGGATGGCATGGATCATGTAAGTGAAATCAACACTGTTACCGGTTTCAGGATCACCAGATGTTGCGGTATGACATGATGCACAGTTTTCAAGATCGATTCGACGACCGCCGTGCAATGCTAAGCTTTCTGGTTGGTGACAGGTATAACAAGCATTAATCGAGACAACATCGCGTGATGCAATATCTTCGGTTAAGCCAGTCGAAGGTTGAAAATCGTAATGAGCATTGGCTGTGATTAATGGTTGTTTTAATTCCAATGTAATGCGCTGAGTGTCATCAGCTTGGTAAGTGATGCTTAACGGCTCTGTTACTTGAGCAATATTGGTTTGAAAGGTGTATGAGTATGAGCCATCTAGATTATCAACTAAGCAATCGGCACATTTTGAAGCAGCCTCAACGTCAGCTTGAAATTGCGCAGAAGGAGCAATATTTGTTTCATCAGCAGGGATCCAACTTGCATTAGGTTGCTTGGTTGTATTGATATAAGACTGCCATTGATAACCACGGTCGACTTCAACTTTAGCGCCATCAGCACCGACCATTTCAGTAACCGGGGTTAATTGAGCGATACCAAAACGAAGGTCATGATCTTTTGTTAGTCCCAATACCGCAACACCATTGGCATTTTTAAGAATAAAGTCAACACTGACTTTTCCATCGACTACGGTTGCATCGGTAAAGGTCGCTTTTAGGGTTGATGTCGCATCTATGTTTACACCAATAATACCATCTGGCCCATCTTCGCCATTAGTACCATCACTGCCTCCACAACCCGATAGCGCTAGAGCAATAAGCCCTGCACTCAATACCGCTTTTGCAGCGGGACTAACTGTTATTGTCTTCATCATGTATTCCCTGCATTTTTTGTTATCTCGCATTCACTACTGGTTATAAGTGTGCGGATTTTATTCAAATCTAATGTTAGCTAACCTTGGCCACTTACTCATTGAATTATGTCTAGAGTTGTGACTGAGATCTGACTATTCCTTTATGGGTAACGTTGTTTGATGAAGATTTGCCGGTATTACTGAAATAAATAGGATAGTTCCAAAGTGTTAATACCGTTATTAGCATATTCTTGAATACGCTAAGTGATGTGAACCTGCATCAGTGACTTGTGCTCGACGTCATAAACGATTATCTCACCACTGTTTTTCTATTTCATCTGGCTATGTATTTATGTTCAATAGATTAATGATTCACGTCTGAATTCGTATTATGGGCAACATAAATTGTGTTTTTGGCATACTTGGCTTGTGAATAGATCGATTTATGTCGGTTAACCCATCCCTTATCCCATCTAGTATTCCCTGTTAAGGTTAAGTATTGCGCAGTTAGGTAGAGGATTGAAAACTTATTAGGATAAAGGCTTGATCCAGCCAATGGGTTAGGGGATAATCGACCCGTTCTGAGACATAAGCTTTGTATTATATGGTTCAGAAGTCAATGGTGACCCTAGGGTCCCCCCGCAACGATAACTTGTGAACTCGGCCAGGCCTGGAAGGGAGCAACCGCAGCAAGTGACTCGTGTGCCGGGGTGTGGCTCTAGGGGAACCTCCAATATTCCCCGTATTAATTCCAACAAAGTGTTGCAACCAAAATATTCTAACCAAAAAATTCCAATCAAAAAACAGCCGTATTGTATGAATAAATTATTCATGGAATTACCATAACCAGTGCTTACTAGAATATATTCATTCAATATCCGGCAAAACATCAGTTAATGGCAAGCATCAGCTAATGCCGGTGAAATTACTGTTGTTGTTCTGCTGCGATTTCAGCTTCTTCTTTTAAGCGTTTTTGCAAATTTGCTTTGAGGAATTGTCTCGAACGTTCTAGTGCTTCGCTTATCTCTGTTTTCATCTGTTTTAATTCTTGATAATTTTCGAAGAAATACGTATCAACTAAATGGCGAATGTACCTGACGGGTAACTGATTCAGCGTGACGCAGCATAAATCCGCTAAGTATTCTTCTGGCAACTCTTCCATTAGGCCTTCATCTCGCAGCATTTCCATTAATAGAACTTCATAATAGTTTCGGATCTCTAATTGCATTATTACGCTCCATTGAGACAGTTTGTTTTATCGACATATGCTTCAATGTCGAGATGTTTGTTTAATTTAGTGACGCAGTGTTATTGGTTTTGCATTGTCTGACACTGTGGTGACCAGATTTCATTGGCAGCAATTAACAATTGGCTATGTCGAATGGTTAATTCTGCTTCATTACGACTATAGCCTCCCCCTATTACTGCTGCAAGTGGGATGCTATGCATTTGTGCTATCGATATTACCTGTTTATCTCTAGCGAGAATACCTTGATTCGAAATGGCGAAATATCCAAGGTCATCATGTTGATGAATATCGACCCCAGCATCATAGATGATCAGATCTGGCTGATGGATGCGTATCAAGTAAGGTAATATTTGTTGTATGTGTTCAAGATATTGTTTATCGGTACACCCTTTATCCAGAGCGATATCGTGATCAGATTGTTGCTTTCTGGACGGGAAATTCTGTGCACAGTGGATCGAGCAACTAATAATATCTGGGCTGCCTTGAGTGAGTGTCGCGGTTCCATCACCTTGATGAACATCACAATCAAAAATGAGTACCTTATCCGCTTTACCTGAGTCAATGGCTGATCTCGCCGCGATAACTAAATCATTGAAAATGCAAAAACCACTGCCAAAATCATAGTGCGCATGATGATAACCACCGGTTAAGTGAACTGAAATTCCATGTTTAAGCGCTAATTCAGCACATAAACGGGTACCATTTACGGCGTGTAAGGTGCGGGTGACTAGCGCTGTGCTCCATGGGAAACCAATACGTCTTTGGGCTTTATGGTCTAAGGTGCCATTGATAAATTGCTCGATATACTGCGGGCAATGCACTGTATAGAGCGAATCTTTCGATATTGGCGTAGGCGTATGGCGATATTGCTCAAACAACAATTGTTGTTTGAGCGCGTGCTGGTATAAATTGTGATATTTAGTGGTTGGAAAACGATGGGTGCTAGGTAACGCCAGCTGTGAATAGCTGGCGTGGTAAACAAAAGGGATCGACACGGACATTAAAGTTGCTTGATTGCCCAACCCATAAATTCTTTACGCGTTTTGTCATCGGCTTGTAACCACCAATATTGCAGCATTTGTTCTGCTTGTGCTGGAGTCGGTTTTTGCGCCGTTGTTGCTGGCACCGTTACTGGTACAGTTGCAATAACTGGTGCACTCATCGTAGCAGATTCAATATCTGATTTGACTGCTAATGCTTGTATTGGTTGACTGCCGTTACCTGTAGCTGAAGCCGATAAGGTTTCAATATCATGTTGGTTTTTATTGTTAAACAGGCTAGTAATAAATGACTCTTCAGTAAAATTAGTTTGTTCTACACTGTAAGTTACCGCTGCATTATCTTGGCGTTTAATGTTGATTTGTGGTTTTTTAGCGAATGCTTTTGGATTCTTGATAACGTCACCGTCAGCGGGTTGTAATAGATATTGATGATCGCCATCAACCGTTAACGTCACAATTAAAGGTGTCGATTTTACAAAAGATTGACTGTCACTAAAGGAATCATCAACCACATCATGATAACGGACTGCAATTTTATGGGTGCCATTGGTTAACGCTAAATCCGATTGATGATTGAACATACTGGTTTCAACTTCTGCACCATCAAGCGCTAGGTACTCAAAAGACATTGGAATGGTTAAATTCGCTGCTAAGACTGATGATGATGTTAAAAATGCCAAAAGCGCACTTGTGGTAAATAAAGATTTCATTGTTGCTCCTTAACGTGGGTAACTTTGGCGAGGTCTTTCAAAAAGTTGAATACGCTCTTCAATATAACTGGTTGCTTGTTTGCACTTTCCTAAACGGCGATGCATAGACAGAATATCATTTTGCAGTTTTATTTTGTCATCACTATGACAGAATTCAAGAGTTGCTTCCATTTGTTGTATTTTTTGCTCTATTTTTTTTGCCCAATTTAAATGTTTATTGAGTTCAGCGTAGAGTTGATGGCTATTTTGCATCACATTACTGGCTATCCAACCAAATCCGCTGTCTTGTATTGCTTGTTGTTGTTTTTTTGCATATCGGGCTCGATTACTGGCTTTGCGCTGTTGTTCGGATTTAAGGTTGATGTGAGTGGTTAGCAATGCTCTGCGTAATGCACTAAATCGGTCTTGAATACGATCGCAACTGAGTTGGATAACATTACTGCCCAACTTAAGGTAAAGTTGTTTTTCGAGTTGTTTAATATCTTGACGTAACTGAGTGATACAAGGGCTTAGTTGGGCTCCTTGTTGGGCAAATAGCTGACTGTTAAATCGTTCAATTTCTTGTAAAGACTGTCGTTGCGAAGGCGCCAAATTCTGGTCGTGTATTAATGCGTCTTGCTCAAGTTTAGCGAGCTGTTGTTTTAACATTGATAGCAATTGTTGGGTGTTCATACCCATGCACTCCACGTAAGATGGACTGCAATCGACAATACCATAATAATGAATATTGGTTTAATAAAAGGTATCCCAAATCGAATCGCACTTCTGGCGCCGATAAATGAACCTGCCATCATGCATACCCCCATCCACAAGCCGAGCATCCATTGTACTTGACCCATGGATGCAAAGATAATGAGTGCTGTGATGTTACTCACCGCGGTCATGACTCTCGCTAATCCACAGCTGTGCAACAGAGGGAGTTTATACAGCGAGATAGACGATACCGTCCAAAAAGCACCAATACCTGGTCCTGCAAAACCATCGTATCCACCTAAAACAAATCCTTGGCTAATTTGTTTGTATTTTGGTGAACGATATTTTGGGGCCATTATATTTTTGTCACCCATCGCTTTGGGGCTAAATAAGGTATAAACAGCGATACTAATTATGAGTAGTGGTAATATTTTGTCTAACCATTGTGGGTCTATCAGAAATACTAAACCACAACCTGCAATCGACCCAACCAAGGTGGCAAAAAAACACGTTTTCCATAATGCAGGGTTAAATAAATGCTGTTTATAAAAGGTGTAACTCGAAGTAAGAGAACCAAAACAAGCGGCTAATTTATTGGTTCCTAATGCTAAATGTGGCGGAATACCAACGGTGAGTAATGCTGGAATAGACAGAAGCCCACCACCGCCAACTATGGCATCAATAAAACCCGCAAATATACCTATGACCGCTAATATAGCCCAATGGCTAGGGTCTAATAATAAATCCAACTCAATACCTATTCAATAACACGTCTAAAAGGAGGAAGGGCATCAATTAATGATTTGCCATAACGTTTAGTGACCAAACGACGGTCTAAAATGGTCACTCGGCCATAATCTTGCTCTTTTCGTAACAGTCGGCCACAACTTTGGACTAATTTACGTGAAGCATCAGGAATTGTCAGCTGTAAAAATGGATTACCGCCTTTTACTTTTAAGTATTCCGCGTGAGCTTGTTCTACTGGTGAGGTCGGGACCGCAAACGGAAGTTTGGTAATGATTAAGTTTGTTAAGTAATCGCCCGGTAAATCGAGGCCTTCAGAAAAGCTGCCAGTACCGAAAATGACACTGGGTAGACCTTCATCACAGCGTTTTTTGTGCTGTTCTAATATTTGTTGACGTGGAATAGCGCCTTGAACAAAAAGCTGGTCTTTGGGGATTTTACCTTCGACGAGCTCAACCACTTTATCCATTTGCCAATAGGATGCAAACAGCACTAATGTGGCCATTTCGCCATCGATAAGTGTCACAATATGTTGTGCAAGTTCGGTGGTGTAATTTTCGTCCGTAGGTTCGCAAACCATTTGAGGTATAAATAAAGTCGCATTATTTTCGTAATCGAAAGGGGATAATAATGCTAAAAATCGGCTGCCATCATTCATTGACAGGCCTACTTGATGAGCAAAATGGTTGAAGCTGTTTAAGGCTCGAAGCGTTGCACTGCACAACACCACGCCAGCGGCTTTTTGCCACAACATAGATTCAAGCATAAAGCCAACTTCTATAGGCGATGAGCAAAATAAATAATCTTGTTGTTTACCGGTAATTAATTCAGCCCAACGCGCCATGGGTGCGCCTTTTTTACTGTCTTCTTTGGCCATCATCTTCCATAACTTATGTAAGTTATCTAGCCGCTGTAAAATAAAACCTGTTTCTGATAACAACCCTTCCGACTGATGTTTAGGCACTTCACCATCTTTTATTGCTTCATTTAACACTGATACCACTTTATTAAATTGCTTTACCGCGGAACCTGATGCAGTGGCCAGATTTTCTGCCTGTATTAATAACGATTGTGGTAATTGGCCATGTTCAAAACGAAGCCTGGATTCAGGGTTAGCGAATAACTGTGGTTGGGTATCACAAAAGTGAGCAACCTGGGTCAGTAAATTGGTTAACTCTGTGGTGTGGTCAAGCATGGCCTGTACAGGGGCAATGATATGAGTGGTTTTGAGTTGATTTTGTAACTTAGAACAGGTTTTCGATGCTTTTTCTAACCAATCACATGCTCCTCGAAGTGTGGCTTGAGCACTGGAGAAATCTCTGGCAACTATCGGTAAGTGATGAGCTTCGTCGATAACATAAAACATGTCTTCTGGTTCTGGTAAAATGACGCCGCCGCCAAGTTCTAAATCGGCAAATAACAGACTGTGGTTAACAATGAGTACATCCCAAGTGTCCACATCTTCACGAGCTTTATGAAACGGGCAATTATGGTGTGCCGATACTTGACGATGACAGCTGTGTTTATCACAGCAAATTTGTTGCCACAAGAAATCAGGAATAGGGTGTTTTAAAGTATCAATTTCACCATTCCAGCGTTTTTGATGAAAATCTTGATGCAATTTTTGTAATTCGTTAATTTGACTTTGGTCGGGTTTAGTTTGCCATATGGCTATTTGTGAGCTGTCTTGTGCCCCTATCATGGCTTCAAGTTTGGCTAAACATACGTAACGCTGACGACCTTTTACCAAACCAAATTTAAAATCAATACCAGACTGTTGTAAAAAATGAGGTAGATCTTTGTGGAGTAATTGTTCTTGAAGTGCCACGGTTGCGGTGGCAATACAGACTTTCTTTTTACTCGAGATGGCTAAAGGGATTGCCCCTAAGATATAAGACAAAGATTTACCAATGCCGGTACCCGCTTCAACCACAATGATACGACGGTCTTTGTCATACTCGCCTGCTAAGGTTTTTGATATTTCCGCTACCATATAGTTTTGTTCGCGACGAGAACGAAATTGCGGCATAGATGCGGCAATTTCTTTATAAATGGTGCGAATTTGACTTTTTATGTTATCCGGTAGCATAGGAAGTATGATTTCTACATAGACTGAATTATGCTGTACATAATAACAGTGAATTAGCATGCCACGAAGTAATAAATCAAATTGAGTAAACTTGTGCCGGAATTCAAACCCGTTGTGACGCCGACAGATAATCCAACGACCAATAATCATGTGAAGGGACGAGTATTAACTCGTCATGCTATTTATCGGCATGGACAATTAGTGCTTCAATATTATATTAAAACCGCTCAAGGACCTGTATTAGCAGAGCTGTATCACAGTGAAGTGATCTGTTTCTGCCGTCAGCAAGATGTTAATCAATTAAGTCAAAAAGTCGGCTTTGCCCTTAAGGCTGAGTCGATATCATTGATGAGCTTTGCACATGAACCTATCAGTGCCTTGTATCTTAAATCAAATACCCAATTGAAATTACTCAGTCGCATAGCTAATGATATCGGTATTACTTTATTTGAAGCCGATATTAGGTCTGAGCAACGCTACCTTATAGAACGATTTATTGCCTTAGATATTGAGTGTTCAGGGCATTATCAACAGCGTAATTCAACTTCAACGATGCCTTTGTTATCGATTAATCGGGCTAGAAAAATGCCCGCCAACGAACTTGTTGATATCCCTTTGAAAATGGTTTCACTGGATTTTGAGTGCAGTTTTACGGGTGAACTTTATTCGGTTGGTTTATATGGTGCCGATTATCAATGTGTGTATATGGTGGGCGAACCGCAAGCAGAATGTCATGACTTCATTGTTTGGGTAAAAAATGAGATTGAACTGATACATCATTTAATAGCGTGGTTTAGCGACTATGACCCCGATATTATTATTGGCTGGGCAGTAGTGACCTTTGATTTAGCCTTGTTGTTCAAACGCTGTGTTTTACATCAAATTCCATTATTAATTGGTAGAGGTAATAGCGAACTGAGCTGGAAAGTGGCTGACAAATATCGGCCGGAAACATTATCTTTACCTGGGCGTGTGGTTTTGGATGGTATTGATTGGCTTAAAGCGGCGTTTTATCAGTTTGATAGTTTTTCGTTAGAATCGGTATCGAGGCAGTTATTAGCCGAAGGTAAAGCCATTGATCATGTTGAAAATCGTGGCCAAGAAATTACTCATTTATTTGAACAAGATAAAAATGCATTGGCTTTTTATAATATTACCGACTGCCGACTAGTGTGGGATATTTTTGAAAAAACACAGTTGTTAGATTTTGCTCTTGAACGCGCCAAGTTAACGGGCTTGGAGTTCGGCCGCGTGGGTGCATCGATTGCGGCATTTTATCATTTGTATTTACCTCACTTACATCGAAGTGGCTTTGTGGCCCCCGCACAACCCGCGAGCCAAGGTTTAGAAAGCCCTGGCGGATATGTTATGTCCTCTATACCGGGTTATTATAAAGATGTTTTAGTATTAGATTTTAAAAGTCTATATCCGTCGATTATTAGGACATTTCTTATCGATCCTAAAGGCTTAGTTGAAGGACTCTACGCGAGTGAAGTAAAAGGTGATGCAACGACAGTTGCTGGATATTTAGGTGCTCAATTTAGTCGGCAATCGCCTATTTTACCTGCATTAGTTGCCAGCCTTGCAGAGCAAAGAGAACTGGCCAAACGAGATAAAAATTCGCCGTTATCGCAAGCGATAAAAATTATTATGAACTCATTGTATGGCGTATTAGGCTCTCGAGGTTGTGTATTTCATGATGCTAAGTTAGCCAGTTCGATTACCATGCGCGGTCATCAAATTATGAAACTCACTAAGCAATGGATAGAAGAGTGCGGTTATCAAGTGATTTATGGTGACACCGATTCTACCTTTGTCTGGTTAGGAGATAATCATGGGATTAAAGATATTCAAGCGGTTGGTAAACACCTATCAGTATCAATAACCGAACGTTGGCTTCAATGGTGTGCAGAAGAATATCAATTAGACAGTTATCTTGAGCTGGAGTTTGAAACCCACTTTGAACAATTTATTATGCCTACCTTAAGAGGTTCGGATGAAGGCAGTAAAAAGCGTTATGTCGGCGCGGTGTCAAATGATCAGCAACAATTAACTCTAACCTTTAAAGGTATGGAGCAGGTGAGGAGTGACTGGAGCCCTATTGCAAGAAGGATGCAGTACCATTTATATGAATTGTTTTTTAAAGGTGAGGATGTCATTGATTATTTGAGCAATGAGCTGGCAGCAATTAAGTGCGGTGCTCGAGATAATGAACTTATTTTTAAAAAGCGATTAAGACGCAATGTTGAAGATTATACTGCAAAGTCGTCACCCCATGTTAAAGCCGCAAAACAGCTTGCCGAACTACTCGGTGACGTAAGTGTTACCCGAAAAGGACAACAGATTCGATATATAATGACACTCACTGGTGCACAAGCCATAGAAGTAAAACCACAAAACATTGATTATGAATACTATATTTGTAAACAGATTCAACCTATCGCGGAGCCCATTCTGCAACTGTGTGGCCATAGCTTTGACTCTGACTCTTCTACACAAGTATAAAAAATATTGAACTTCTGGGGTGAACTGTGATCAGATCAAGTAACTTCAGTTACTTAGAGAAAAACCATGTCAATATTCAACCCAGAGCAATGGTCATACAATCACTTTAAAAACGGTTTCTTTGGTGACCCGCGTCGCACAGATCGTGTCATCGAAGTCGCTGCAGATATGGCACGTTGTAGTGGTAAGTCTATCGCTTTATCATGTCAAGGTAATGAGGCTAAAGTTGAAGGGGCTTATCGATTGATCCGTAACGACAACATTTCTCCAGAAGTAATTAGAGCTTCTGGTTTTCAACATACTGCAGAGCTTGCCCAGCCCTATGCTGAGATATTAGCCATTGATGACACCACTGCGCTGAGTTACAAACATCAAGTAGCAGAAGAGCTTGGCAAACTGGGGACGACGACAGATAAATCACGTGGTTGGTGGGTTCATTCAACCCTGCTATTAGACAGCTTCACGACTCAGACTATCGGGCTCATTCATCAAGAATACTGGCTTCGTCCTAATAATCCTGAAGATGCTGACGAAAAAGAAAGCGGTAAGTGGTCAGAAGCCTCTTATTTCTGCCGTCAACGCTTGGGAAAGCTCATGTCACGGGTAATTTCAGTGTGTGATAGAGAAGCAGACATACTGAGTTATATTCAAGATAAACAGAAGCATAATGAGCGTTTTGTCGTTCGAGCGAAACATTCTAGAGCGCTGATAGAGACTGACTCTACGTTATTTGAACATCTTGAATCACAAGCCGAACGGGGTGAATACACTATCGATATCGCCCAGAAGGGGACAAAAAATAGTAAAGGGAAGCCTGTAAACCGCGTGGCAAGAAAAGCCAAGCTAACCATTAAAGTGGCACAGGTTACGTTCAAAACGAAAGGTGAGACTAAGCCAGTAAACGTGGTGTACGCTCAAGAAAAAACATCAAAAAGCGTTACTGAGCCGTTGCGCTGGGTGCTATTAACAACAGAGCCAATCGATACGTTAATTCAAGCACTTCATATTATTGATATTTACACCGCAAGATGGCGAATTGAGGATTTTCATAAAGCATGGAAAACGGGTGCAGGAGCTGAGCGCCAAAGAATGACAGAGCCTAAGAACTTAGAAAGAGCGGTTTCAATCTTAGCTTTTATCGGCGTCCGTTTACTGCAACTCAGAGAAGCCATCACCATCCCTTATTATTTACGTAAAAAAGGGCTGGTTGAGGAGGCCAAAGCAGTGGAGGCTCAACGCTGTGACACGGTACTCGAAGAAGATGAATGGAAGGTGCTAATGCGGTTTAATAAGCCTAGAGGGCATAAAGATAAAGGCGCGCCGAGTCTGAAATGGGCGTATCAATCAATCGCAAAGTTGGGTGGTTTCACCGATACCAAACGAACAGGGATCGCAAGCTGGACGGCGGTTTGGGAAGGTTGGAGTACATTGCAGTCTCATGTTGTAGGCTACCGAGTCGCGAAAGAAATGATTGCTGATGGCGAGAGCTTATGAAATCTGATCAAGAGACAGGCTTTGACTCACTGGTGAATAATCAACTTCTATTGCTATAAGTTAACTTACCAACACCCCAATCTTAAGTTTTCAAAGTTAATTAACATTGCTTGTTTTTCTTCGTGTCCTTACGTTCTTAATTCAGTAAAGGCAATCAAGCATTATTTGATGACGCACAAACCTCGCAAACCCAATCTACGAAGATTTATCTAGACGATTAATGTTAAGCAATTACTTACATAGCCTTATTTATTAACACTTAACATTTTTATGTTTACCAGAAGTAATAAAAAACTACCTTCTCCAGATTAATAGTTATTTAAAACAATAGGTTAATTTTTTAACTTTAGACTTGGTATGTTATTTCGACAATAACTAAACAACTTTAACTTATTGTTTATAAAGTTAAAAAAAATTACCTGTTCATATTTCTTAACAGTTAAAGTTGTTACATTTGATTAACTTTTGCGCTTACGACACTTCAAATGTTGATTAGTTGTTTCAAGTGTGATTTTATTGCACCTGTAGTTGAGAGGTTGTGATTGTTTTTTGTTGCATCCCCTCATTGAACTAACACCTAAAAAGGTTGTTAGCATTATAAGAAAGACATAAAAAAGTCCAGGGAGATAGACAATGCATAAGAACGTATTAGCTAAGTCGGTGCGTTTAGCACTGATCAGTGGTGCAGCAGCAGCTGCATTTGCTTCGCCAGCAGTTTTTGCTGCTGATGAAGATGGCGCAAAAGTAGAACGTATTGAGGTTACTGGTTCGCGCATTAAGCGTTCTGACCTTGAAGGCGCTTCACCAATTACGACCATTACAACTGAAGATATGAAGATGGAAGGTAACTTTACAGTTGCTGACGCCCTTCGTAACAGTAACTTAAACTCTTTCGGTTCATTCTCTGAGCGTTCAGGTAGTTCTGCACAATCTCAAGCAACTATCAACTTACGTGGTGCTGGCTCAAGCCGTACTCTAGTACTTATTGATGGTAAGCGTTTCCCAGGTTCACCTACTCTAGGTGGTGCATCTGCTAACTTGAACGCTATTCCAATGGCTGCAGTAGAACGTATCGAAATTCTAACTGATGGTGCATCTTCTACTTACGGTTCTGACGCTATTGCTGGTGTTGTTAACATCATCATGAAGAAAAATTACCAAGGTATCGAATTCAATGTCGGTGGTGGTTCTCGTGACCGCGATGGCGGCTTAACAAGTAAAGAATTCTCTGTTGTTGCGGGTTATCAAATGGATAAAGGTAACATTACTTTTGCATTTGATCATCAAGATCGTCAAGGTATTGCAGATGCAGACCGTGACTTTACTGCACCATGGATGGAAGACTTAAATGGTGACGGCGTTATTCAAGCATATTCTGAGACAGATGGCTGGAGTTATTATGGCGCAAGCGTAAAAGGTCCTGATGGAATTTATCAGCCATCTCCGCTTTGTGGTGATTTAGCTGCTGAATATGGTGATAATGTATTTAAACAAGTGCGCGGTGACGATGCATTTGGCGCGGGTTCAGATTTGTGTATGTATGCATATGGTAATGTGTCATATAACAAAGCCTCTACAGAGCGTAATACAGTATATGTAGATGCCAACTATGAAGTTGCAGAAGACGTAGAGTGGTTTGGTCGTGTAATGGTTACACAAAATAACTCTTTCGGTCGTTATGCTCCTCCAGCTGCGCCTTGGAACAATATGGCTGCAGATAACCCACATAACCCATTTGATGTAGAAGCAAAAGGTTATTTTCGTTGGGTTGGTATTGGTACTCGTGATGGTAACGTAGATGATTATAACCAAGATTACCTAACAGGTTTACGCGGTACAATCAGTGCGCTAAATGATGCCGAGTGGGAAGTTTATTACCACCACAACATCGCCGATAATAAGTCTATCGGTGAGTACTACTTAAGCTATTCTGGTCTTGCTTATAACCAAGCTAACGGTATCGACTTAGGTTCAGAAGCTGGCATCAATAACATGAAAGCGACTACTTTGACTCAAGGTAGTGCGACATTTGATCAATATAACGCTGGTATTGGCTTTGATGCGTTTGAATTACCAGGTGGTGCAGCAGCGCATTACGTCGGTGTAGAATATTTTGACCAACAGTTTAGCGAAGTATATGACGCACAGTCAGAAGCTGGCTTAATTGGTGGTAGTGCGGGTAACTCTGCTGCTGGTGATCGTCAAGTATGGGCAATGTTCTACGAAGCGGTATTACCGTTAACTGATGACATTGAATTAAACCTTGCAGCTCGTTACGATGATTACAGCGATTTTGGCGATAACATTGCTCCTAAAGCAGCAATTCGCTGGCAAGCACTTGAGAACGTTGTAGTTCGTGCATCGTACTCAGAAGCATTCCGTGCACCAGCATTGGATCAACTATTTGCCGCAACGACTTACAGTGCTGCTGATGGTATCGATAAGCCATATTGTGAATCTACTGGTACACCTTGTAGTGAAAGACAGTTTGACACGTATATTAGTGCTAACAAGGATCTTGGTCCTGAAACTTCAGAGTATATTAACTTTGGTGTAGCATGGGATATCGTTGATAATATCGGCTTAAAAGTTGATTATTTCAACCTGAACATTGACGATGTAATTGCTCAACGTTCAATTACTAGTGTTATGACTGGTATTAATGAAGGTACGTTAGCTCCTGGTAATACATTCTATGTAAAACGTGATCCTGCATCTGCTGGCCAAAGTATTGGTGCTGCTTATGAAATTGGTACCGGTTATAGCAATGCTAATACCTTAGAAATTTCAGGTATCGATGTTGCCTTAAACGCCAAGTTTGAAACTAATATTGGTGACATAGGCTTTAACTGGACAAATAGCTTCGTTCTTGATTATATCGAAGAAGTTGACGGCGGTGCAGATTCTCGTGATACATCTGGTTGGAATGGTCAACCAGACTTCAAGTCAGTGTTAACTACCAACTACAATATGGGTAATCATAGCGTATCTTGGAACATGAATTACACCTCATCTACATACTACTTTGAAGATGATGCTTCGAAAGGAGAATTGGATTCATGGTTAATTCATAACTTAAGTTATGTTTATGATGCAGGTAACTATGGTTCAATCTTATTAGGTATTAATAACTTAACTGATGAAGACCCAGTGCTTTCACCAGATGGTAAGTTTGAGAACCCTGATTTGTATAATAACTACGGTCGTGAATATCGTGCAAGTTATACTCTTAAGTTCTAAATTCTAATTACAAATTAATTAGATATAAGAAAGGCTCCTTCGGGAGCCTTTTTAGTTAGCGAGTATTTAGCAATATATTACAATTAATTGAGGAGATAAGATGAATAATCACTGGAGTGAATATTGGCAACAAGGGCACACTACTTCATTCGGTGAAGCATTATCAGGTAATTATGAAGGTGTCTTAAAAAATGTTTGGCAACCAATATTTAACAGCCTACCTAAAGGTTTTTTAGTCGTCGACGTTGGTACAGGTAATGGCTCATTGCCGCTTTTGTTACGCGATGAATTATCAGCAAGTGAACTAACCGGTAGGATTTTTGGCGTTGATTTAGCCGAAGTTAATTTAATTAGTTCACCAAACCAAACTAGTCATAATATCGATATTACCTTGATGTCAAATACTAGTAGCGAACAACTCCCATTTGAAGCAAGCTCCGTAGACCTCTATATATCCCAGTTTGGCTTTGAGTATTCAAACGTTGAGCAATCCTTTAATGAAGCGGCTAGAGTATTAAAAGACGATGGTCAATTTGTTATTGTTTTCCATCATAGTGGCTCGATGATCCTTAACCGAAATAGAAGCATTTTGACGTTAATTGCTAAAGAAGAAGTTCATTTATTAATTAATTGCTTAGTTAAAATGGCCAATGCTATGGGCTCTGTTAATAGTCAAACTGATGTTGAGCGGATTAAGAAAGACCTTCAATGTGAAAATATCAGAGCAGAAGTTAATCGTCTTATTACATCGCTGGTAATGTTTGATGAAGCGGCAACACAAGATTGTGGATTAATGAGTTTTGTCGCTCAATTTTTTAAGGCTGGATTATTTTGGCCTGTTACAAAAAAGTTAGAATTTATTGAATTTATGGCAATACAAATGGATACGCTGAAAATACGATTGACTGAATTGGTCAATGCAGCATTTGATGAAACTAAATTGGCAACATTTGTCGGTAAGTTTCACCAGAATGATTTTATGTTAAATGAGCTCAAAGTCTTAAAAAGTGAACAAAATGAAGTCTTAGGGTGGTATTTACATGCCTCAAAATTAATTTATAAAATCGAAAAAGCATCAATAAATTAAAAAGCTGAGTTGCCCTCATTTTATAACTAATTGAATAAAAACAAATAATATTTTCCTGTTAAGATTAAATTATTATACATTTATGTTGAACATGTTTAATTATTAACCTTTCGTCAACATTAACCTCTTTAACGACTCTTTCCACACGTTTTTAAACTTTGCAAATGTTGACATAGGTCAACATTTTGTGAAATGATGCCAACGGGTCTACGCTTTAATAGGCGTAGAAAAGGGAAGAAAAACTAACAATCACAAGAAAAAGACGTGCTTAGTTGAAGTAACATTGATTAACAATTTTAGATCATGGTTATTTTGCAGAGTTGAACTTTTTAATTCACTTCAAATTGGTTGGGAACTATGTCCAAGGTAAGCAATAGAACAAAAATCGCTACTGCACTTGTTGGCGCTCTGGCTTTAGCTGGTAGCAACTTCGTTGTTGCAGATCCTTTAGCTGACGTTCAAAAAGCCGATAGCAGCCTTAATGCTGCTTCAGCTGCGTCACAACAGAAAGTCGACAAATATTTTGACCAAGCACAAGACATGCTTTTTGAGTATGGCAGCGTAGCTGATGAACGTGAATCATTGAAAGCATATAATGATTACGTTGCAGGCTTGGTAGCTGATCAACAAAATTCACTTGATTTAATTCAAACTGATATTAACGGCGTAGATAAACTTCGTCAGGGCGTTGTACCATTAATGTTTAAAATGGTTGATGCTTTAGAGCAGTTTGTAAACTTAGATTTACCATTTAACATTGAAACTCGTCAGAATCGTGTTAAAAATTTAAAAGATATTCTTAATACTGCAGAAGTTACATTAGCAGAGAAATATCGTCTAATTCTTGATGCTTATAGCATCGAACGTGAGTACGGTAGTTTCGTTGCTGTTCATACCGGTAAGTTAAATCTAGACGGTAAGGAAGTGTTAGTCGATTTCTTTAATTTAGGCCGAGTTGCACTTTATGCACAAAGCTTAGATCAAAAAATAGCATGGATGTATGATGCTGATGCGAAGTCTTGGAATAAGTTAGACGATAGCTACCTACGTGATATTACTAAAGGTATCCGCATTGCTCGCAAGCAAGGCGCTCTAGACCTATTCGCATTACCAATTCCTGCTGCGGAGACTGCACAATAATGAAGAAGTTAATTACATCAGTGTTAGTGGCTGCAACTTTCTCTTTAACAGCTGGTATGGTTTCTGCTGCAGATGCACCAAAAACTATCGGTCAGTTGTTACAACAAGTTAAAGTCGACCGAGCTAACGAAGGCAAAACCAACGCTAAGCGCGAAAGAGAATTTCAAGCTGAACGTGGTGATAAAGCTGAATTATTAAAGCGTGAAAAAAATGCGCTTTCTGCTGAAAAGCAACGTGGTAAAGATTTAAACCAAGCATTCTTAGACAACGAGCGTAAAATTGCTCAGTTAGAAGAAGACTTAAAAACTGCTCAAGGTGACTTGGGTGAAATGTTTGGTGTTGTTAAAGGTGAAGCCGGTGATTTCGCTGGTAAGTTAGCTGCGTCTAACATCAGTGCTCAGTTTCCTGGTCGTGACACCTTTATTGCTGAATTGGGTGCACGTAAATCACTGCCTAAAATTGAAGAGTTAGAACAATTTTGGGAAGCACAGTTATTTGAAATGGTTGAGTCAGGTAAAGTTGTTAAATTTGATGGTGATGTTACTGCTATCGATGGCAATGTAGTAAATACTGCAATTCACCGTGTAGGTCCTTTCAACTTAACTGCTGAAGGTAAATATGTTGTTTACAAACCTGAACTTGGTTTAATTCAACAATTATCACAGCAACCAGAAGGCTACCAGGTTAGTGCCGTTGATACGTGGGAAAATACTACTTCAGGTGTTGCTCCTTTCTATATCGATCCAGCTCGTGGCGTGTTACTAAACATCTTTACTAACAAAGCTAGTTTAGAAGATCGTTTAGAAGCCGGTGGAACGATTGGTTACATCATTCTTGCATTGTTAGCATTAGGTATGTTGATTGCGGTTGAGCGTTTAGTGACTCTGACTATCATTGGTACTAAAGTTAATAGCCAACGTAAAAACATCGAAAACCCTGGTAACAACGCTTTAGGTCGTATTCTAAAAGTATACCAGTCAAATAAAGATGTTGATGTTGAAACGCTTGAGCTAAAACTTGATGAAGCTATCTTAAAAGAAACACCAGCTCTAGAAGCTCGTATTTCAATCATCAAAGTTATTGCAGCTATCGCTCCTATGATGGGTCTACTGGGTACGGTTACCGGTATGATCGCAACCTTCCAATCTATTCAATTATTCGGTACTGGTGACCCTAAATTGATGGCTGGCGGTATTTCTATGGCGCTTATTACGACTGTTCAAGGTCTTATCGCTGCATTGCCTCTAATGTTATTACATGCAATCGTAGTTGCTCGTAGTAAGTCTATTGTTCAAGTTCTTGAAGAACAAAGTGCCGGTATCATTGCAGAACATGCTGAGAAGAGGGCTGACTAATGATGCTAATCCTGATGGACGTATGGGATTCCGTCAGGGGCTTCATGGCCTCCGGAGGCGATGTCCTCTGGCTGGTTGCAGCAGTGCTATTCCTAATGTGGGTGTTAATGCTTGAACGTTATTGGTATCTAAATTGGATATCTCCAAAACAACATCAAGCCGTTATCGCCTCATGGGAAGCAAGAGAAGAAACAACTTCTTGGCATGCTCACCGTATCCGTGAAGCTTGGGTATCCCAAGCGAAGCAAGATTTGAATGCACGTATGCTGTTAATCAAAACCCTAGTAGCCATTTGTCCAATGATTGGTCTATTAGGTACTGTAACCGGTATGATTTCAGTATTCGATGTGATGGCAGTTCAGGGGACGAGTAATGCTCGTTTAATGGCCGCTGGTATCTCTATGGCCACAATGCCGACAATGGCAGGAATGGTTGCAGCTCTATCGGGTGTTTTCTTTAGCACACGTTTAGACTCAAAAATGAGAATCAGTTTAGAAAAGCTAAAAGACAGCATGCCTCACCACTAGAGAGAGATTGAACATGGCACGTAAGAAGCATTCCACTATGGAAGAGGAAGCGCAAATTGATATGACCCCGATGCTAGACATCGTGTTTATCATGCTGATCTTCTTTATTGTAACAACATCGTTTGTTAAGCCATCAGGCTTAGACTATAACAAGCCTAAAGCGTCACAGGCTACGTCTAAACCTTCGGCGAACATCTTTATTGGTATCAGTAAAACTGGTGTCATTATGATGGAAAACCGTCAGGTTGATATCGAACGTGTAACTGCAAACGTAGAACGTATGTTGGCGGAAGCACCTGAAGCAGCCGTACTGATTCAAGCAGACAAAGACGCTTTACATGGTTTAGTCGTTAAAGTGCTTGATAACGTTAAAGCTGCAGGTATCGATAAAATTTCAGTATCAGCGGGGAATGAGTAATATGCTAAGAGCACTCGTATCAATAATCATTGGTGCTGCAGTGACTTTTGGGCTGTTTGCTTTCATGGCTTTCCTGGTCGGCGGCGGCGCACAACGCAACGGCGACTCAGTGGAATCCCCTGTTATTGAAATTACGATGGATAAACAGGATTCGAAGGCACAGAAAAAACCAAGGGTTACACCTAAGCCACCTCCACCACCGGAGCAGCCACCGAAGCCGGATACTACTCCGCCTGATTCATCATCTAATATTGACACTAATATGGCGTTCAATATGGGTGGAATCGAATCTGGTGGACCAAGTACTGGTTTCAAGCTTGGTAACATGATGACCCGTGATGGTGATGCTACCCCTATCGTTCGTATTGAGCCCCAGTATCCAATTGCTGCTGCTCGTGATGGTAAAGAGGGTTGGGTTCAACTTACCTTTACAATTAACGAACTAGGTGGTGTTGATGACGTTTCTGTTATCAAAGCTGAACCTAAGCGTTTATTCGATCGTGAAGCGATTCGCGCATTGAAAAAATGGAAATACAAACCAAAGATTGTCGATGGCAAGCCATTAAGACAAAGTGGTATGACAGTACAACTGGACTTCACACTAGAGAAGGGAGGTAGATAATGCGTAAAGTTACTAGTATCGCTACAGCGTTATTACTTTCAGTCTGCGGAAGTGCATTATTGTCTAGCTCTGTAGTTGCTGCGGAAAAGTGTGAGATTGACAAACGTCAATCTCGTGCTGTTGGCGAAAGCGCTGCAAAAAAAGTTCAAAAATCTTTTGAAGCATATACCGAAGGGAATTTAGACCAAGCGATTGCAATTTTGCTTGAGGCTAATGCTAAAAACGATTTCGACAAAGCGTATGTCGATCGTATGTTAGGTAACTTCTATGCTGAAAAAGGTCAGATGAAGACAGCAATCAAATATTTAAAGACTGCTGTTGATGCTGACATTCTTGGTGGTACAGATCATGCTGCAACAATGCGTTTGTATGCTGATTTGTTATTACAAGAGAAACAGTTTAAAGAAGCGATTCCATATTATTACAAGTGGATGGATTTTACCTGTAAGGCTGATGCGCAAATGTATCGTCGAATTGGTATTGCCTACACTGAGTTAAAAGATTGGAATAAAGTACTGCAAGTTGCTGACAAAGGTTTAACTTTAGCTGAATCGCCTGATAAAGGCTTGTATCAAATGAAGTTAACCGCTTTCTTCAACCAGAAAAAGTACAAAGAAGCCGTAAAAGTGTTAGAAACTATGGTGCCTTTGTTCCAAGACGATAAACGTCTCTGGGTTCAGTTAGCTCAGTTTTACTTGATGACTGAAGACTATGATAAATCACTAGCAACATATGATTTAGCATATAAAAATGGCTTTTTAGAGACGGACAGTAATATTACTCGTTTGGCTCAATTGTTAGCGCAAAAAGGTTCGCCTTATAAAGCTGCTACCATTTTTGAAAAGCACATGAAGTCTGGTTTAGTTGTTGAAAGCGAGAAGAGTTTAACTACACTCGCTGGTTTTTATCATAATGCTAAAGAGCTAAAAGAAGCTGCTTACTATTATGGCAAAGCTGCTGCAGTTAGTAATAAGGGTGAACTGTATTTAAAACAAGGTCGTATTCTTGCTTTAGAACAAAAATACAATGAAGCTATTCCGGTGCTTAAAAAAGCACTTGATGCTGGTATTGATAACCCGGGTGAAGCTCAATTTGAGCTAGCTTTAGCATACTTGAGCCTTAAAAAGTATAAGTCTGCTTATAACCGTGCAGTTCTTGCCGCTAATGATAAAAAGACTGAACGCAGTGCTAAGAGCTATATTTCTTATATCAAAGAAAAAGCTCGGATTCACAACGTAACGCTTTAATCTAAGCTTGATTTAAAAAGCCCCTTTTTAGGGGCTTTTTTATTTTCTCATGAAAATGCTCTCATCATTCTTATTGTATTTAGGCTATTAATTTTGCTGTATTAATGGCTCGAATCTTATTGAATTAACGTATTGACTGATATTCGAAATCAATAAATTGTTAGATAGTGTGTATTTGATGAAGTTTAGTTTCATGTACCGCCATGCAAAGATACAATAAGTGAAATGATGATGTCTGCTTAGTCATGTATGGCATATAGTAACGATATTACATATTAGAAATACGTTATCCAGAACGAGTAAGCCTGATTGTAAGTGTATTTTATACACTTAAGTAGACAAGGTCGGGCATTGTTAGTGAGAGCTTATGTTGTGCTATCTAATAATATGCTCAGGTGTAGAGTAGTGGTGATTGGGCGTGAGATAAATTCACTTCTAATTAGGATACTCATACGTGGTAATGAAACCCCCATATCCTGTTTTTTTTAAGCGTAATAACTAAATCATATTTTTATCGAGATTAAATAGTTAACCTCGACTCGGGTTAAGAGATTGGATAAGTAAGGCAAAATGACAACATTTGTCCTATGTCATATCAAACTGGTCATTTGTTTTGCTAACAAGGTGTATTGACGCGTCAATAGCTAGTCTATTGCAAGTCGATATAAAACAGTTAGCCAGACAAGGAGCGTTTGATAACTGTTTTTATCCTGAGCTCAGGTGAGTTACATCGAGATAAATCGACACGCTAATAAGGCGTGAGTTAAATTGTGTTAAGGAATAATAAAAATGAATAAAACATTGCTGGCATTGACTGTGTCCTTATTATTGGTCGCTCAAGGTTGTTCTGAAGCGACTACTGTCTCATCTACGCCTGAAACCCCCGCCGAACCTAGTGCTGCCGTTATGCCTCAATCTGCCTCAGAGCAGTATTTGACAATGGTTGATATTTTTTTTAATGATCAATTAAAGCTTGAGCCGATTTACGCCACCTTTGTGGGAGTTAATGACTATAACGACCAATTCGGTGGAGCATTAACTGAAGAGTATTTAAAGGCTCGTCATAATTTAAATAGCCGTTACTTTAGTCAAGCTAAAACGATTGATGTTGATAAGCTTCCTGCATCACTTAAGTTGAGTTACGACATGTTTATTTATGATCGTAATATGGAGCTTATTGGCGAAACTTATCCAGAGTACTTCTTACCTATTAATCAGTTTTATAGCACAGTATTTACTATGGTCCAGTTGGGCAGTGGTGAAAGTGCTCAACCATTTAAGACTGTTGAAGATTATCAAAATTGGTTAGGCCGCTTACGTGGGTTTATTAACTGGACTAAACTTGCACAGCAACGTATGGATGAAGGTATAGCAAGTAAAGTTGTACTACCTCGAGTGCTTGTCGAGCGGATTATTCCTCAGTTAGACGCTCAACTTGTTACAGATGCACAGAGTAGTTTGTTTTATTCCCCAATTAATTTACTGCCAGAAAGCTTTACTGCTGAGCAAAAAACACAATTAACCACTGAATACTCGCAACTTATTGATTCTGAACTATTACCTGCATTGACTCAGTTACGAGACTATGTAAAAGATGTCTATTTACCCAATTCTCGTGCTTCAGATGGTTGGTGGGGACTGCCAAATGGTAAAGATTGGTATCAACATTTAGCTAATAGCCATACAACAACAACTTTGTCAGTGGATGAAATTCATCAAATTGGTCTTTCTGAGGTTGCACGCATTCTATCTGAGATGGACAAGGTCAGAGAACAAGTTGGTTTTAAAGGTGATTTAACTGCATTTTTTGCTTCTTTATCTTCAGAGCCGCAGTACTTTTTTACTGACCGACAAGATTTAATTGATGGCTATATGACGATTAAAGAGCATATAAATCAAGTATTGCCTCGGTATTTTAATGTGATGCCCAAAGCTGATTATATTGTTAAGCCTGTAGAGAGTTTTCGTGAGAAATCTGCCGCTGGCGCATCGTATGAATCACCAGCAGTTGACGGTTCACGCCCAGGTGTTTTTTATATCAATACTTACAACTTAAAAGCACAACCCAAATGGGGTATGACAACCTTGTCATTGCACGAAGCTGCTCCCGGTCATCATTTTCAGATTGCCATTAAGCAAGAGTTAACTGATGTTCCACAGTTTCAGCGCTTCCAGGGTTACACTGCATTTGAAGAAGGTTGGGCGTTGTATGCAGAGTACTTAGGGATTGAGATGGGCGTATTTAACGACCCATATCAGTATTTCGGCAAGTTATCTGATGAAATGTTAAGAGCAATGCGCTTAGTCGTAGATACAGGACTTCATGCGAAAGGCTGGAGTCGTGAACAAGCTATTCAATACATGAAAGACAATTCTCCAATGGCGGAGTCTGATATTGTTGCAGAAGTGGAGCGTTACATGGCCATACCAGGCCAAGCACTATCTTACAAAGTCGGTCAGTTAACTATTTTGCGCTTACGAGCGGATGCAGAAAAGGCCTTGGGTGAAAAATTTGATTTAAAAGGTTTTCATGATCAATTACTCACGTCAGGATCATTACCAATGGCGGTGATGGAAAACAAAATTGCTGATTGGATAAAAGCTGAACTAGCCAAATAAATGCCGTAAAAAGGACGGTGACTTATGTATGTCATCGTTCTGTCATTATGTTAGTGTTACATTTTTATTTTATATTATATTTTAGGAGCCAAATTATGGTACAAGCAACTGCTAGACACTTACTCGTAAGCACTCAGGAACAATGCGAATCACTCAAGCAACAGATCGAAGCTGGTGCTGATTTTGCTGACGTAGCCAAGGCAAATTCTTCTTGCCCATCTGGTGCGCAGGGTGGCGAGTTAGGTTCTTTTGGACCAGGCATGATGGTTAAAGAATTTGACGAAGTGGTATTTAGTGCACCATTAAATGTTGTTCAAGGCCCAGTAAAAACTCAATTTGGTTTTCATTTACTTGAAGTGACCAGTCGCGGCTAGTCATTATTGAGTCCGTGATAAATAATGGCAGCTTAGGCTGCCATTTTTATTGAAAAAAACTAGAGGGTATATGGACATAAATCTTTATAGTGATCGGCTGAAATTACGAAATTTGCACAGTAGAGATTGGGCATTTTTTTTACGTTTACATCTTGATAAAGGTGTTAATCAGCATATTAGAAACATTGAATCTGAATCAGATATTGTCGCTAAATTTGAGCAGCGTAAAGCGGTATGGCTTTTTGAGTCAGGAGATTGGTTAACGCTTGTTATTGAGCGAATTGATAATAGTCAGGCCGTGGGACTTATTGGTTTTAGATGTGATGATGCACAGCTAAGGCGGGCAGAAGTAGGCTATCTCATTGCGCCAGAACAGCAAGGATTAGGGTTCGCTAGTGAAAGCTTACGCGCGGTAACTGATTGGGGTGCTCTACAATTCAGTATGCATAAATACATTGGCCTTTGTGCTCAAGAAAACATTGCTTCACGTAATGTATTAGAGAAGGTGGGGTTTGTTTTGGAAGGGGTGCTAAAACAGAATAACTGTATAGATGGTAAATGGACCGATGATTGTTACATGGGGTTGTTGACCGCACAGAGAACGTGACCAATTTTTAGTCCGTTTAGCCTCAAAACAAAATAAAACCTTTGTCGCACTATATTCTAACGGGCATTTGTCACATAATACGTAATACAACTGAAAACTATTCTCGTTAACAAGTGAAACTTTGATCTAGATTTGAGTTTAACTTGTTTAGTTCCGATAAAATTTTTAACGTTATTAATGTTGTTGAAGGTAGTGTTACATGAAGCTGAGTGAACTTAAGCCTGGTGATCAGGCGATTATCTCTGAAATAGGTCAATTAACGTTACCGCAAACTGTTAAACGTAAATTGTTATCCATGGGCATTACACCCAATACTCGTTTTCATTTTATACGAAGAGCCCCTATGGGCTCGGGTGTTGAATTAGATTTACGTGGCAGTAAATTATGTATGCGTTGTGATTTAGCCGATATCATCGAGGTAGTGCTCAAAAATGACTAAACAATTTCATTGTGTCACCGTGGGTAATCCCAATGCTGGTAAATCGACTCTTTTTAATGCACTTACTGGTGCAAGCCAGCAGGTTGGCAATTGGTCGGGTGTTACCGTCGAAAAGAAAACGGGTAAGATAAATTATTCAGGGACGGATATTTTTCTTACCGATCTCCCTGGCATCTACGATTTACTTCCCGCAGGCAATAGCTGCGATTGTTCATTAGACGAACAAATTGCTCAAGCTTATCTTTCTAATCAACAAGTCGATGCAATCATCAACCTAGTTGATGCCACAAATGTTGAACGTCATCTGTATTTAACCACCCAATTACGTGAGTTAGGTATTCCGATTATTGTTGTTATTAATAAAATTGATGCAGCTAAAAAGCTGGGGATCAACATTAATGTTGATGACATGTCAGTACGTTTAGGTTGTCCTGTTGTTGCAATTTGCTCACGAAATCAAGCAGATGTAGAACAACTACAAGCTGAATTAATGTCACTGTTGGAAAAAGGTGACTCTGTACAATCATTAATGTTGCAGTACCACACTGATATTGAAGCAAGTGTAACTGCACTGCAGATGCAAAATGATAGCCAAGGTCTTACTGAGCTGAGCCGTGGGCAGGCACTTGCTATTTTAGCCAATAGCCATGGAGATGGCTGTGGAACAAGTGAAGTACAATTACACGACACAGTAAAGCAGTGCACTTTACGAGTAGAGCAAGCCGGCGAAGACATCGATATTATGATCGCCACAACCCGATACGATTTTGTGCAACAGGTGTTTGAGGCATCAGTAAATCAAGGTAAACACATAAGCGCCACAGATAGGCTTGATAAAGTAGTGTTACACCCGGTGTTGGGTATTCCTATTTTCTTATTTGTTATGTACCTAATGTTTTTATTCAGTATTAACGTGGGTAATTCTTTTATCGATTTCTTCGATATTACCGCTGGAGCTATTTTTGTTGACCATTTTGGCGCCTTGTTGTCATCAATTGGAGCGCCTGATTGGCTGGTGACTATTTTAGCTGGCGGTGTTGGCCAAGGCATCCAAACTGTCGCGACGTTTATTCCTGTTGTTGCTGCATTATTTCTGGCCCTTTCAGTACTAGAAGCATCTGGATACATGGCTCGTGCAGCATTTGTGGTTGATGGCTTGATGCGCCGTATTGGCTTACCAGGTAAAGCCTTTGTGCCAATGATTGTTGGTTTTGGTTGTTCGGTTCCTGCCATTATGGCAACCAGAACATTAGGCAGTGAGCGTGAACGTATCGTTACCGGTATGATGGCGCCTTTCATGTCTTGTAGTGCTAGATTGCCTGTTTATGCCTTATTTGCAGCGGCCTTTTTCCCTCAATCAGGCCAGAATTTGGTGTTTTTACTGTACATCATTGGTATTTTTGCCGCTATTGGCACCGGTTTGCTACTGCGCAAAACGGTATTGCCGGGCACAAGCAGTGCCGTTGTTATGGAATTGCCAAGCTACGAAATGCCTAAGTCTAAAGCTGTGTTGTCTCGTACGACTAAACGAACTAAAAGCTTTATTATGGGCGCCGGTAAAACCATCATTATTGTGGTGACACTGCTTAACTTTGTTAATGCTATTGGCACAGATGGATCTTTCGGTCATGAAGACAGTAAAGAGTCTTTGCTCAGTGTTGCTAGCCAACAAATCACACCGCTGTTTTCTCCTATGGGAATAGAACAAGACAATTGGGCTGCAACGGTTGGTATTATTACCGGCATTTTTGCTAAAGAAGCCGTAGTCGGTACATTAAACAGTTTATACAGCACCTCAGCAGGTGATGATGAAGAGTTATTGTCTATTTGGGACAGTGTTAAAGTCGGCTTAGCGACAATTCCAACAAACTTATTAGGTATTGAACCTGGTGACCCATTATCAATTGCGATAGCAGGTATCACAGATTTAGATGAAGCAGCAATGGAGTTATCTGTTGATACATCTACCTTCAGTGCGCTTCAAACAGGCTTTAAAAGCCAGATCGCCGCATTCTCATACTTGTTGTTCATCTTGCTTTATACGCCTTGTGTGGCTGCAATGGGAGCTTTGGTACATGAGTTTGGTGCTAAGTGGGCCCGTTTTGCTGCTATTTGGACATTTTCATTAGCCTATGGTTCTGCAACTGTGGTTTATCAGGGGGCTACATTTACTCAGCATCCGGTGCAGTCTGCTGGTTGGATCTGTTTCTTTGCCGCGGCCTTGGTTGTGTTTTATTTCTGGTTGAATAAGAAAGGTCGCAAATCACAACAAATTATTCCTGGAATACGTATTGTCACGGAATAGTTAACCGTATTGATGATTGATTTAAACAATAAACCCGGCTTTGCTGGGTTTATTTGCTTTAACAAGCTAACTTTTTCAGTGCTAGCAGTTGTAACTACTTAAGATCTGTAGGATCATCTATTTTTATTCATATTGCCATTGTGCGCCAAGAGGAATTCCATGAGTCATGTGGACACCGAAGTACGTCCAAGTAACTTCATTCGTAATATCATAGACGAAGACCTAAAAAGCGGTAAGCACAGCCAAGTACATACACGTTTTCCACCAGAACCTAACGGGTATTTACATATTGGCCATGCTAAATCTATTTGCTTAAATTTTGGTATTGCAAAAGATTATCAAGGTCAATGTAACTTACGTTTTGATGATACAAACCCTGAAAAAGAAGACATCAATTATGTTAAGTCTATTCAGGAAGACGTGCGTTGGTTAGGCTTTGAATGGTCTGGCGATATCCGTTATTCATCAAACTATTTTGATCAACTACATCAATATGCAGTTGAGCTCATTACCAAAGGGTTGGCGTACGTTTGTTTCTTAAATGGCGAACAAACCAGAGAGTACCGAGGTTCATTAAAAGAGCCAGGTAAAAACAGCCCATACCGTGACACCAGTGTTGAGGAAAACCTCGCGTTATTTGAGAAAATGCGTAAAGGTGAGTTCAAAGAAGGTGAGTGTGCACTGCGTGCCAAAATTGATATGGCATCACCTTTCATGTGTATGCGCGATCCTATTATTTATCGTATTCGATTTGCTCATCATCATCAAACAGGCGACAAGTGGTGCATTTACCCAATGTACGATTTTACTCATTGTATCTCTGATGCTATTGAGAATATCACTCATTCGATTTGTACTTTAGAGTTTCAAGATAACCGTCGTTTATATGACTGGGTATTAGATCATTTAAATGATTTCCAAGCACCAAATCGCACTCGTCAATATGAGTTTTCACGCTTAAATCTTGAATACACCTTGATGTCTAAGCGTAAACTAAACGATTTAGTCACACGCAAACTGGTTGATGGCTGGGACGATCCCCGTATGCCAACTATCGCTGGGTTACGTCGTCGTGGTTACACATCAGCTTCTATTCGCGAGTTCTGCTTACGTATTGGTGTTACCAAGCAAGAAAACTTAATTGAAGTCGGCATGTTAGATGCGTGTATTCGTGAAGAATTAAACGAACATGCACCTCGTGCGATGGCCGTGTTAAGACCGATAAAAGTTATCATTGAGAACTATTCAGATACTGAAACCGAAACCATTATTGCTGCAGCTCATCCAAACAATGAAGCCATGGGCACTCGTGAGCTGACATTTGGACGTGAGTTATTCATTGATGTTGAAGATTTTAAAGAAGAAGCTAATAAGCACTTTAAACGACTTGTTTTAGGTAAAGAAGTCCGTTTACGTAATGCCTATATCATCAAAGCTGAACGTTGTGACAAAGATGCAGATGGTAATATTACCACCGTCTATTGTACTTACGATGCTGATACATTAGGTAAAAACCCTGCAGATGGACGTAAAGTTAAAGGGGTGATTCATTGGGTTGAAGCCTCAACAGCGAAACCTGCTGAGTTTCGCTTGTATGATCGTTTATTTACCAGTGAAAATCCTGCAGCTTTTGAAACTGTTGATGAAGTGCTAAATTCCAATTCACTCACAGTAGTGAAGGGACTCGTTGAACCTGGCTTAGTCAATGCGCCGGCTGAGAAAGCGTTTCAATTTGAGCGAGAAGGCTATTTCTGTGCTGACAGTAAAGATTCAAGCGCTGAACATTTAGTGTTTAACTTAACGGTACCGTTAAGAGATACCTTTGCGTAATCAGCATTATGAATAACAAAAAGGCGCTGAATGCGCCTTTTTTGTTTTATTTTTTCAATAATCAATAATCAATAAATTATTGCATCATTGGCCCAAAACCAATGCTCCATAAAATAACACTACTGGCCATCAGCGCAACTAATAACACAAGTCCCGCAGTAACCACTGAGCTAGCGTAAATGAAACCCTTTTCTTCCGGGATATTCATAATAATAGGGACACCGGCATACAGCAGGTAAACCGAATAAGACAAGCCAATCAAGCCGACGATCATAATGAACCATAACACGGGGTAGAGTGCTGCCAAACCAACCATAAATAATGGGGTTGCAGTATAAGACGCTAATTCGAGAGCTTGAGTATAAGTTGGATCCGCATCAAATGTTTTGCCCATCCAATATGCTAAATACGCGAGAGCCATAACACCAATAATTAAGCCGAAATACATCCCAACTGACATGAATAGTGCGCTTTTTGAGGTTAGGAATAGAAGTTCTCCAGCTCCGGGATGCCAACCAATGTGTGCGGTTGCAAAATAAGCACAAATTGCAGGGATCAGCGCGATAAGCAATACATGACTCAAGCTGCTCTTTAGCGCTTCGTGATTCTTTTCAATTGTGTGCCACTCTTTTTTTGGATGAGTGTAAAGTCCCATTAAGTGATTCAATACCATTATAGTTATCCTTGTTTAGCATTTTTGACCTAGCTCGCCAAACAACGACGAACTGACTACAGCTTTTTACCAATCGCCTTAATCAGTCCACATCTACTTATCAACAGGGGAATGGTGTTGGCATAACACTGAGATCGTTCTATTGCCAACATCTATGTTGTTAAGTTATGACTCTATCCCAATTTAGAATCATCATTTAAGGTGATCGATGGCATCTGTTATTAAATCGTTAAATTAGATGCTCAGCTTATTTATTGAACATAAATAGACTTTCGTCAAGTTGTATTACGTTTTTGGTTTCAGAAAAGATCGCTCTAAAGGTAAAATGAACATAGATTTTTGAGAGGATTATCCATTTTATGCAGCAATTACTTGTCCCTATTTACGACTTTTTAGGTTGTGAGACACCAAACCGTTGGGTCGAACAAGCTAAACAACCCGAACAACTTACCGCGTTGCTGATTGACCATTGCAACTGTGAGCTTAAAGCTGCGCAAACTGCAATGTTAATGATCCGCAAATATGCGATTGACAAGAGTAGTTCACATCTATTAAAGACCTGGGCCAAGCCTTATGAAGATTTTGTTTATCAACAAGACCGTAATGCCCTCGAGTTTTTAGCTCGCGACAGTAAAAAGAACGACATCACTAGTGAATTAATAACCAATAAAAACCTCACTAACAGCACTGATTTAATGAGTAAAATGGTTCGTTTGATTAAAGAAGAGTTTCATCATTTCGAACAAGTTTTACAGATTATGACTGCGCGTGGTATTGATTACAGTAATATTCGTGCCGGTCGTTACGCCAAACAGTTAATTATTCATATGCGGACTCATGAGCCACTTACGTTAATTGATAAGTTAATAATTGGCGCGTTTATTGAAGCGCGGTCATGTGAACGATTTGCCAAACTTGCGCCGCATTTAGATGATGAACTCGCTAAGTTTTATACTTCATTACTTCGATCAGAAGCGCGACATTTTCAAGATTATTTGGCTCTTGCTGAGGATATTGCCGGTGAAGATATCAGTGAACGCATTGATTATTTTCGCGAAAAAGAAATGGAATTAATTTTGACAGAAGATAGCGAGTTTCGTTTTCACAGTGGTTTACCGCCACAATAGCCAACAATTGCGAGATATAAACCAAGACTCACTGATGATATCAACGTTGATACTGTTTAGTGAGCCTAGTTTGTTTCGGAAAAGGGTAATGTTACTAACTCGCAACCTTTCTCGCTGACGTTTAGCACGCTGCCTTGAGTATACCAATCACCGACCACAACACGTTGTTCTTGTGCAGTTAGTTGATGTATAGCAGGGCGATGAGTATGACCATGGATCATTCTTTGACAATCAGTACGAGCCAGTAGCGCGGTTACCGCACTTGACTCAACATCCATGATTTCATAATGTTTTTGCTGATTACCTTGAACACTTTTTTGACGAATTTTTGCGGCAATGTTTAAGCGTGTCTTTTTAGGTAGGTGAGAGTAAACCCAACGAACTAAATCAAGACTTCTAAAGCGCCTGAATCGCTGGTAAGCAATATCAAGGGTACAAAGGCTATCACCGTGTAAAATCACAGTATTAACACCGTACAAGTTGATACAATAGACTTCAGGTAATATTTTCATGCCTGCTTGTAGGCAAAATTGTTTGCCAACCATAAAATCACGATTACCATGAATAAAATATACAGGTATTGAGTTCGATACTGTTTTGATTGCTTCAGCAATGGCAATGGTAAAGGGTTCTGCAATATCATCACCCATCCAAACTTCGAATAGATCACCGATGATATAAAGCGCTTCAGTATTGTCTAAACCATGGTTTAGAAAATAGATGAAGGCTTGTGTAATATCTGGGCGATCTGCACTTAAGTGCAAATCGCCTACGAAGATTGTTTTCTTCAAAATTACGCTTTAACGCTAACGCTTTTGATCACAATGGCTTCTAATGGTACATCTTGATGCATACCATTATTACCAGTGGCAACATTTTTGATTGTTTCAATAATGTCTAAACCTTCAACCACTTCACCAAATACACAGTAACCCCAGCCCTGTGAAGTTTCTGATTTAAAATCAAGGAAAGTATTGTCTTTCACGTTAACAAAAAACTGTGCTGTCGCTGAATGCGGATCAGAAGTACGTGCCATGGCAACAGTGCCTTTACGGTTAGATAAACCATTGTTGGCTTCATTTTTGATTGATGCTTTAACACTTTTTTGGCTCATATCTTCAGTGAAACCACCACCTTGGATCATAAAGCCGTCAATAACACGGTGAAAAATAGTACCTTCAAAAAAACCATCTTCAACATACTGCATAAAGTTAGCCGCGGTAATTGGCGCTTTTTCTTCATTTAGCTGTAAAGTAATATCGCCCATATTGGTATGTAAAGTAATCATGTTGTCTCACTTGAAAATAATAATTTGCGCGATTCTAACTTATCTTAACTGCCGCATAAAGTGCAGTGTTCAAAACAGGTGACATCATGCTAAACTCAGCATTAACATTTCCCGTTATAAATTAGTGTAAAAGAGAACAATCGATGTTAAAGATTTACAATAGTATTAGCCGTGATAAACAAGAATTTAAACCAATAAATCCAGGTAAAATCGGAATGTACGTCTGTGGCGTGACCATTTACGATTTATGTCATATTGGTCACGGGCGTACCTTTGTTTCGTTTGACATGATAGTGCGTTATTTACGTTATATCGGTTATGAGGTGAATTTTCAGCGTAACATTACCGATGTTGATGACAAAATTATCAAACGGGCCGCTGAAAACAACGAATCTTGTGAGTCGCTTACTGAGCGTTTGATCGCCGAAATGCACCAAGACTTTGATGCCTTGAACATGAAACGTCCAGATTTTGAGCCTCGAGCAACGTTACATATTGAAGAAATTATCGATATGGTTCAGCGTTTACTCGATCGCGACCATGCCTATGTAGCCAGCAATGGCGATGTATTATTCAGTGTTGCCTCATTCCCTGAGTATGGACAGTTGTCAGGTCAAAACCTAGACCAGCTTCAAGCCGGTGCTCGCGTTGAGATAGATAATGCTAAACGCAATCCTATGGACTTTGTGTTATGGAAAATGTCAAAATCGGGTGAACCAACCTGGGAATCACCTTGGGGTCCTGGTCGTCCAGGTTGGCACATTGAATGTTCTGCCATGAACAGTAAGCATTTAGGCTTACATTTTGATATTCATGGTGGCGGCTCTGATTTACAGTTTCCACATCATGAAAATGAAATTGCGCAGTCTTGCTGTGCTCACGATACTCCGTATGTGAATTACTGGATGCACACCGGAATGGTGATGGTTGACCGTGAAAAAATGTCTAAATCATTAGACAACTTTTTTACCATCCGAGATGTGCTTAAGCATTATGATGCTGAAACGGTACGTTACTTCTTATTATCCGGTCATTATCGTAGTCAGTTAAATTATTCTGAAGACAATTTAAAGCAAGCTCGTGCAGCACTAGAGCGTTTATATACAGCACTTAAAGGTTTAGACTTAACTGTTGATGCTGCGCCTGCTGAACCGTTTGTAGCCAAGTTTAAGTCGGCAATGGATGACGACTTTAATACACCTGAAGCCTATTCAGTGTTATTTGAGATGGTACGTGAAATCAATCGTCTTAAAACAACCGATATGGCAGCGGCATCGGCATTAGGTGTCAGCTTGAAGCAATTAGCAGATGTGCTTGGTCTTATCAGCCAAACGCCAGAGGCTTTCTTTAAAGGGGAGGGCAGTGACGATGAAGTGGCAGAGATTGAAGCGCTTATCGTTGAACGTAACCGTGCCCGTACTGAAAAAGATTGGCCTGCTGCGGATGTTGCTCGCGATCGCTTGAATGAGTTAGGCGTTGAGTTAGAAGATGGTGGCCCTAGCGGCACCACATGGCGTAAAAAGTAGTTTATTTAGCGCATAAAAACAAAAGCCTGCAATAGCAGGCTTTTTTGTTATTAATCAGCATAATTTGCTTATCTGAGATTTAGTTATCTGAGATTTAGTTAACTATGATATTGCTCGCATGCGTATAGGGTGTTCTCTAATAAACTTGCAATCGTCATTGGGCCAACTCCACCAGGAACCGGCGTAATAAATGCAGCCTTTTCAGCGGCAACATTAAATTCAACATCACCCACTAAACTGCCGTTCTCCAAACGATTGATACCAACATCAATAACAATCGCGCCTGGCTTGATCCAGTCACCAGGAATAAACCCAGGTTTGCCAACGGCAACGACTAATAAATCTGCTTGACGCACTTTTTGTTCTAAGTTTTTGGTAAAACGATGACAGGTTGTCGTTGTGCAACCTGCTAATAATAATTCTAGTGTCATTGGTCGGCCAACAATGTTTGATGCACCAACCACAGTTGCATCCAGGCCATAGGTATCTATACCGGTTGATTTTATTAACGTCATAATGCCCATCGGCGTGCAAGAACGAAGCACTGGGATACGTTGAGCTAGACGGCCGACATTATAGGGATGAAATCCATCAACATCTTTATCTGGGCGAATATGTTCAATGACTTTGGAGTCATCAATATGGGCGGGCAAAGGCAGCTGCACTAGAATCCCATCAATGCTTGGATTGGCATTACATTCATCGATTAACGCTAAAAGCTCTGCTTCAGTTGTATTGGTGTCAAGGTCAAAAGATTGAGATTCAAAACCGACTTCCTCACAAGCTTTGCGTTTACTGCCAACATAGACTTGAGATGCGGCATCACTGCCCACTAAAATAACTGCAAGTCCTGGCGCGCGAAATCCAGCTTGTCTACGTTGTGTTACTTTTTGTTTTAGTGTGGTGCGAATAGATTGTGCAATGGCTTTACCGTCAATAATTTGAGCAGTCATGGCTATAGAGTTTCCTTTGAGTGACACAGGTGTTGAAGTCAATGGTCGATCGGCCGTTATTCTAGCAGGCGTATTGAAGAGTGTCATTTGCTAGACGTGGAAAATACAGTGAATAAACTATTCGCGCTATGATGCTAATCACGATATTTGCTGCTAAATTCGTCATATAGCAATAAGGGTTAAAAAAATCGTTGACGATAGCTAGGTGACTCGTTAATATGCGCTCCGTTCTCGAGACAACATCGTTATTGTTTATAGATAATTTCTGCCTCGAAAACAAAGCAATATTTTCGGTGATTAGCGCAGCCCGGTAGCGCATCTCGTTTGGGACGAGAGGGTCAGAGGTTCGAATCCTCTATCACCGACCAAATTAATGTTATTTGCTCTTGCAGTGAGTAACGGAACAAGTAAACTTGTTCAGCCAGACAGGATGCAGTATCTAACTGTAACCATGCGCCCGTAGCTCAGTTGGATAGAGCACCCGCCTTCTAAGCGGGTGGTCGCAGGTTCGAATCCTGCCGGGTGTACCATTTCAATGGTGATTGTAGCTCAGTTGGTAGAGTCCCGGATTGTGATTCCGGTTGTCGTGGGTTCGAGCCCCATCAGTCACCCCATTTTCTGATTAAATCAAACTATCGTGTATAACTCTTTTAACGGGTACAGATAAGTTTGATTTGGTCACGATAATTATTTTGCTCCTAGTCCTTTTGAGCGTAAGTCAAAAACTCATTTCGCACATTAAACGTGCAAACACGTCAAAATTGAACATAAGTCGGCGTTTTTATCATGTAAATCGACCTTTTCAGGCTCGACTCTGTTAAAAACGGTAGCTATAATGTCGCGTCTTGATAAATATCAAAAATAAGCTACCTGTACCAACAGCGTCTTCAGCATCAATAATATCGCTGTGCTGGGTTTCAGAGCTAAATCCATGGTCAAGAAACGAATATCTAATGGTTGAGTTGTCGACCATTACAAAGAACGTCAGACATATTTCGAGGTAAAACAATGCAAGTTTCTGTTGAAACAACTCAAGGCCTAGAGCGTCGCCTAACTATTTCTGTACCTGCTGAGCAAATCGAGAAATTGGTTAAAGACAATGTATTGCGCGAAGCTAAGCGTGCTCGTCTTCCAGGTTTCCGCCCAGGCAAAGTGCCTATCGGCGAAATCAACAAGCGTTATGGCAAAGCCATTCGTCAAGACATCACTGGTGAAGTGATGCAACGCAACTTTATTGAAGCAATCGTAGCTGAAAAGTTAAATCCTGCAGGTGCACCAGTATTTACTCCTGGTTCAACTGAAGGTGATTCTTTTGAATTCGTTGCAACATTTGAAATCTACCCAGAAGTTGTTCTAACGGGTTTAGATAGCATTGCAGTTGAACAGCCTAAAGCTGAAGTTAATGATGCTGACGTTGATGTTATGATTGAAACATTACGTAAGCAACATGCCACTTTTGCCGCTGTTGAACGTGCAGCAGTTGCTGACGATAAAGTTAAAATGAACTTTATCGGTTCTATTGACGGCGAAGAATTCGAAGGCGGAAAAGCTGATGATTTCGAACTTCAATTAGGCAGCAACCGTATGATCCCTGGTTTTGAAACCGGTATCGTAGGCCATAAAACAGGTGATGAATTCGAAATCGAAGTGACTTTCCCTGAAGATTACCACGCTGAAAACTTGAAAGGTAAAGCGGCTAAGTTCGTTATTACTTTGACTGAAGTTCAAGCGGCTAATCTGCCAGAAGTGAATGATGAATTTGCTTCATTGTTTGGTATTGCTGAAGGTGGCTTAGATGCACTTAAAGCTGAAATCCGTAAAAACATGACTCGTGAACTAGAGCAAGCGTTAAAAGCGAATGTGAAAGAACAGGTTATTACTGGTTTACTTGCAGCAAACGACATCGCTATTCCTAAAGCGCTTATTGAGGGTGAAGTGAATGTACTTCGTCAACAAGCTATGCAGCGTTTTGGTGGTCAAACTGAAAATATGCCTGAACTTCCGGCTGAACTTTTCACTGAACAAGCTGAACGTCGTGTTAAAATCGGTTTGCTATTAGGCGAAGTGATCAAGACAAACGAACTAAAAGCAGAAGATGATCGTGTTAATACATTGATCGAATCTATGGCTTCAGCGTATGAAGATCCATCTGAAGTTGTTTCATACTACAACTCAAACAAAGAACTCATGCAAAACATGCGCAACGTAGCGCTTGAAGAGCAAGCGGTGGAAGCATTGTTAAAATCATCAAAAGTAACAGTTAAAGACGTCGCTTTTGAAGAATTTATGAACAAGGCTACCGGACGAGCGTAAGCTAAGCTTGACTTAACAAGCCGTTCGCCATTTATAATGGCTCGTATGAGGTTCCTCTCATGCGGGCCATTTTTATTTTAGGGAAATGAATAATGCATAAAGCACCAGAATCAGTACTCAATGCTCTTGTACCTATGGTTGTTGAACAAACAGCTAAAGGTGAACGTTCTTATGATATCTACTCTCGTCTATTAAAAGAGCGAGTCATCTTTCTAGTTGGTCAAGTTGAAGAACACATGGCTAACCTTATTGTTGCTCAATTATTATTCCTTGAGTCAGAAAGCCCAGATAAAGATATTTATTTGTACATTAACTCTCCTGGTGGCTCTGTCACAGCAGGTATGGCTATTTATGACACTATGCAGTTCATTAAGCCTAATGTGAGTACCGTATGTATGGGCCAAGCCGCGAGTATGGGCGCATTCTTGTTAGCCGGTGGCGCTAAAGGTAAACGTCATTGTTTACCGAACTCTCGAGTGATGATCCATCAGCCATTAGGCGGTTTCCAAGGTCAAGCATCCGACATCGCCATTCATGCTCAAGAAATTCTTGGTATTAAGAATAAATTAAACCAAATGTTAGCGGACCATACTGGTCAACCGTTAGAGGTTGTTGAACGTGATACCGACCGTGATAACTTCATGAGTGCTACTCAAGCTGTTGAATATGGTATTGTCGATTCATTACTCACGAGTCGCGGCTAAAACTGGTAGCTGATTTTCTAGATACTTTCAGGTATTCTGTATTGAAAGGCGTTCAGTCATCAATGTGGTTATGATAAGTATCTACAAGCAGAGCTTAGGTTCAACCTAAGTTGTAAACAGAGGTAGAATAATGGGCGATAACAAAAATAACGGTGACAGCGGCAAACTGCTGTACTGCTCTTTTTGCGGAAAAAGTCAGCATGAAGTCAGAAAACTCATTGCTGGTCCATCAGTTTATGTATGTGACGAATGTGTTGATTTATGTAATGACATTATCCGTGAAGAAATCAAAGAGATTTCACCCAAACGTGATGAAGACAAATTGCCGACACCGCATGAATTGCGCAAACATCTTGATGACTACGTAATCGGTCAGGATCAGGCTAAGAAAGTGTTAGCCGTAGCGGTATACAATCATTATAAGCGTTTACGTAATGGCGCTATTAAAGATGGCGTTGAACTAGGTAAAAGTAACATTTTACTATTAGGTCCAACCGGTAGCGGTAAAACTTTATTGGCTGAAACGTTAGCACGCTCACTTAATGTCCCTTTTGCTATGGCAGATGCAACCACATTAACCGAAGCTGGTTATGTGGGTGAAGATGTTGAAAACATCATTCAGAAGCTACTGCAAAAATGTGATTACGACGTTGAGAAAGCGGAACGCGGTATCGTCTATATTGATGAAATTGACAAAATCAGTCGTAAATCTGACAATCCTTCAATTACTCGTGATGTATCGGGTGAAGGTGTTCAGCAAGCGTTGCTTAAGTTAATTGAAGGCACCGTTGCTTCTGTTCCTCCACAGGGCGGACGTAAGCATCCACAACAAGAATTCTTGCAAGTGGATACGTCTAAAATTCTGTTTATCTGTGGTGGTGCGTTTGCTGGACTTGAAAAAGTCATTGAGCAACGTGCACACACCGGAACCGGAATTGGCTTTGGTGCCGAAGTAAAAGGCGAAGCGGATAAAGCGACTATTTCACAAATCCTTAGCCAAGTAGAGCCTGGTGATTTAGTGAAGTTTGGTTTAATTCCTGAGTTTATTGGTCGTTTACCTGTTGTTGCTACGCTAACTGAGTTAGATGAAGCTGCATTAGTACAGATTCTGTCTGAGCCAAAGAATGCATTAACTAAACAATATAGTGCATTATTTGAGATGGAAAATGTCGAACTTGAATTCCGTGATGATGCATTACAAGCCATCGCTCAAAAAGCAATGTCACGTAAAACCGGTGCACGTGGATTACGTTCTATTGTTGAAAGCATCTTGCTCGATACAATGTATGATATTCCGTCGACACAAGGCGTGATTAAAGCCGTTGTTGATGAATCAGTAGTGAAAGGCGAGTCAGCCCCTATTTTGATTTACGAAAACACTGAGACACAGGCTGCTTCAGGCGAGCAATAATTGCACTGATAGTCAGGAAGTTGAAAAATAAGGAGTCCATTGGGCTCCTTTTTTCGTATTAGCCATTGAAACTGATAACATCACCCCAATATACTCAGTAATAAGTCAATTTCATTAAACGGAATCGAGCCATGACTAAAGAGCGTGAAGCGCATATCGAACTCCCCGTGTTACCACTTAGAGACGTGGTAGTTTACCCGCATATGGTAATTCCGCTATTCGTGGGACGGGAAAAATCTATTCGTTGCCTAGAATCGGCAATGGAACAAGACAAGCAAATTTTATTAGTCGCTCAGCGAGATGCAGATCTTGATGAGCCTACCAAAGACGATAT
The DNA here is from genome assembly GCF_014596695.2 of Shewanella sp. BF02_Schw. Classification (NCBI taxonomy): domain Bacteria; kingdom Pseudomonadati; phylum Pseudomonadota; class Gammaproteobacteria; order Alteromonadales; family Shewanellaceae; genus Shewanella; species Shewanella sp. BF02_Schw. Next base: position 263,376 of record NZ_JABKAW020000003.1, on the reverse strand, counting down.
TTTCGATATTGGTACTGTTGCCTCTATTTTACAGTTGCTTAAATTACCAGATGGCACGGTAAAAGTATTAGTTGAAGGTGGCCAGCGTGCCAAAATCAAGCAATACACCCAAGAAGAAGAATTCTTTGCCGCAACAGCTGAATACCTCGAGTCTGAAGAATTAAGTGATAAAGAAGAAGAGGTGTTAGTTCGCAGTGCTATCGGTCAATTTGAAGGCTACATCAAGTTAAATAAAAAAATCCCACCTGAAGTATTAACTTCATTGTCGGGGATTGATGAAGCCGCTCGTTTAGCAGATACCATGGCTGCACATATGCCATTGAAGCTTGAAGACAAACAATCTGTCCTTGAGATGATCAATGTCGGTGAGCGTCTGGAATATTTAATGGCGATGATGGAATCGGAAATTGACTTGCTTCATGTCGAAAAACGAATCCGTACTCGTGTTAAAAAACAGATGGAAAAAAGTCAACGCGAATACTATTTGAATGAGCAAATGAAAGCCATTCAAAAAGAGTTAGGCGATATTGACGAAAGCCACGACGAATTTGAAGTATTGGCGCGTAAGATTGAAGAAGCTGGCATGCCAGTTGAAGCCAAAGAAAAAGCCACTGCTGAGTTAAACAAACTCAAAATGATGTCACCTATGTCAGCTGAAGCCACAGTTGTGCGCAGCTATGTTGACTGGATGACTGCGGTACCTTGGAAGCAGCGCTCAAAAATAAAGCGTGACTTAGCCAAGGCGCAAGAAGTACTCGATACCGATCACCATGGGCTTGAAAAAGTCAAAGAACGTATTCTTGAGTATTTAGCGGTTCAAAGCCGAGTTAAGCAGCTTAAAGGGCCTATTTTGTGTTTAGTCGGACCTCCAGGTGTGGGTAAAACCTCATTGGGCCAGTCGATTGCCAAAGCAACCGGCCGTAAGTATGTTCGTGTTTCTTTAGGCGGCGTACGTGATGAAGCGGAAATTCGTGGTCATCGTCGTACCTACATTGGTTCTATGCCAGGTAAAGTCATTCAAAAGATGGCTAAAGTAGGGGTTAAAAACCCATTATTCTTACTCGATGAAATCGATAAGATGAGTTCTGATATGCGTGGCGACCCATCGTCAGCGTTATTAGAAGTGCTCGATCCTGAACAGAATGCGACCTTTAACGATCACTATCTTGAAGTTGATTATGACTTATCAGATGTGATGTTCGTTGCTACGTCAAACTCAATGGATATTCCTGGCCCTTTACTTGACCGTATGGAAGTTATTCGTTTATCGGGTTACACCGAAGATGAAAAGCTCAATATTGCTAAGAAGCATTTACTGACTAAGCAAATTGAGCGTAACGGCCTTAAAGAAAAAGAAATCAAGGTTGATGACAGCGCTATTTTAGGCATTATTCGCTATTACACTCGTGAAGCGGGTGTGCGTTCATTAGAACGTGAATTGTCGAAGATTTGTCGCAAAGTGGTTAAGCATATCTTGCTTGATAAAACGGTCAAAATGGTTGAAGTTAACCAGGAAAATTTAAAGTCATTCCTTGGTGTGCAACGTTTTGACTTCGGTAAAGCTGAATCGAATAACCAAATCGGTCAAGTAACCGGTCTTGCATGGACTCAAGTTGGTGGCGATTTATTAACAATCGAAGCCACCTCAGTAGCAGGTAAAGGTAAATTAACCTATACCGGTTCGCTGGGTGATGTGATGAAAGAGTCGATTCAAGCGGCAATGACCGTAGTACGTGCTCGTGCTGAAAATCTTGGCATTAACAATGATTTTTATGAAAAACGAGATATTCATGTGCATGTACCAGAAGGTGCGACGCCAAAAGATGGTCCATCTGCGGGTGCGGCAATGTGTACAGCGTTAGTGTCTAGTTTAACCGGTAACCCTGTACGTAGTGATGTAGCTATGACAGGTGAAATTACTCTACGTGGCGAAGTATTGCCTATTGGTGGTTTAAAAGAAAAGCTATTAGCAGCCCATCGCGGTGGAATTAAGCATGTATTAATTCCTCAAGAAAATGAACGCGATCTGGAAGAAATTCCTGCAAATGTGATTGCTGATTTAATCATTCATCCAGTGCGTTGGATAGATGAAGTGTTGAAATTGGCGCTTGAGCGACCAGTTGAAGGCTTTGAAGTGGTTAAAAAATAGCTTGTTAGTTAAAAAATTGCTGTAGAGCATGAAAAAAATGAAAAAAGGGGCTTAACAAAACGCTGACCTGTGGTAGCCTAGGTTTGTGGATAGTCAGACGCACCAAGCCCTTGGGGCATCTGGCGTTGAGCAGTATCCAATTTCATTTTTTGGTTTTCGTACTAAGTTTGGTGTGTTATCAAGCTTATAAAATAAAGCCTCCGCAGACCGCTCTAAACATAGATTTGGTTGCGGCGCGACAATAACATTCAAGGGGATGACATGAACAAATCTGAACTAATCGAGAAAATCGCATCTGGTGCTGATATTTCTAAAGCTGCTGCTGGCCGCGCACTAGATTCTTTTATCGCTGCGGTAACGGAAGGTCTTAAAGATGGCGATAAGATTTCTCTAGTTGGTTTTGGTACATTTGAAGTACGTCAACGTGCTGAACGTACTGGCCGTAACCCACAAACGGGTAAAGAAATTAAAATTGCTGCTGCGAACATTCCAGCGTTCAAAGCTGGCAAAGCGCTAAAAGACGCTGTTAACTAAATAGTTAATAACGTGGCCTTTGTAAGGCATTCGTAATACAAGCACTGCTTAGGCGGTGCTTTTTACGAAAAGCAATATTGTTATGCAAAGCATAATACATATTGGGAGTATTGGGTCATACCCGTGGTAGCGTCTGATAACTCCATATAATTTACAATAAGGCGCATCCACAAGGTGATGCGCCTTTTTATTTTATTAATCGCAACAAGCGAGAATTCAGATGTTAGAAAAAATTCGTGAAGGATCACAGGGGATTGTTGCTAAAACAATTCTAGTACTTGTGATACTTTCTTTTGCTTTTGCCGGTGTGAGCAGTTATTTAGGCTCAAACACGGGTGTACCTGCTGCAGTTGTTAATGGTGACGAAATTGGCGCCAACGAACTTGAACAGGCTTTTCAAAATGAACGCTCGCGTATTGAGCAACAGCTAGGCGAAATGTTTACTGCATTAGCGGCTGACGACTCCTACATGAACGGAATTAAGCAAGGTGTATTGGATCGTTTAATTGCCGATAAGCTCATTGATCAAGCTGCCAACAAGTTGGGCTTACGTGTATCAGATGAGCAAATCAAGAAAGCGATTATCGAAGAGCCTGCATTTCAAACCGACGGTCAATTTGATAACGAACGCTACCTAGCAGTATTGCGTCAACTAGGTTATCAAACCACAAGCTTTAGAAACATGATGCGTGTAGATATGACCCGTCGTCAGTTATTAAATGCGCTTGTTGGTAGTGAGTTTGTGCTGGACGGTGAAGCTAAACAGCTTGCAGAAGTTCAAGGCCAAACCCGTGATATTCGCTACTTAGTCGTCGACTCAACACCGTTTTTATCAACTGTTTCTGTCGCTGATGAAGAAGCTCAAACTTATTACGATGCTAATGTTTCGCAATACATGAGCCCTGAAAAAGTCAGCCTTGAGTATGTTGAATTGAATGTTGCCGACATGGCTAAAAACAGCGAAACCTCTGATGAAGAAGTGAAAACTTATTACGAAGAGAATCAAAAGCAATATCAAACGGCTGAAAAACGTCTTGCTGCGCATATTTTTGTCGCCGCAACTGACGATGACAGCGCAGATAAAGCCAAAGCTGATGCTATTGAAGCCAAGTTAACCGCGGGTGAAGATTTTGCTGAGTTAGCAAAAACTGATTCTGACGATCAGCTTAGTGCTCAACAGGGCGGTAAGTTAGATTGGTTTGAACAAGGCGTAATGGACCCTGCATTTGATGAAGCACTTTTTGGATTACAAAAAGATCAAGTCTCGTCAATTGTGAAAAGTGAGTTTGGTTACCACATTATTAAGCTGCTTGATTTACAAGCTAGCCAAGCAACCGCTTTTGAAAACGTTAAAGCGAAAATTGTTGCTCAGCTACAAGAAAAGAAAGCCTTAGATGTGTTTTATAGCTTACAAACTAAGTTGGCTGATACCAGTTATGAAATTCCTGATACTTTAGCTGAAACTGCGCAAGCGGTTAATGCAAAAGTACAATCAACGCAGTTATTCTCGCGTGATGACGTACCGGCTAAATTTAACAATCCTGAATTTATCAAAGCCGCATTTTCTGACCAAGTGTTAGCAAGTGGTTTAAACAGCGATGTGATTGAACTTGCGCCAAACCATGTAGTGGTTATTCGCATGAAAAAACATCAGACAGCTGGCGTTATGGGATTTGCTGAAGTAAAAGCTGGTATTGTTGAACGTTTACAGCAAGATAAAGCGAATGACGGTGCTCGTGACAAAGCTGCGGAATATATGGCACAGTTAAAAGCGGGTAATAACACGCTAACAGGTGCTTCATTGACGACATTAGCTAAACTAGGTCGCTTTAATCAGGATATTGATCAAGCTATCACCAATAAAGCCTTCAAAATTGCCGCTCCTGCTGAAAATAGTGTCACAATTGATACTGCAGCGTTAGCGACAGGTTATGCGGTTATTGTGGTTGATAAAGTCAATAAAGCAGAAGGCATTAATGACAACCTCATCAATACGCTTAAACAACGTATTGCGCCTCAATACAGCGAAGCTGATTATCGAGCAGTGGTTGCCTCACTTAAAACTGATGCTGAAATTGAGTATCCAGTTGCCGACTAGTTAAGTCGTCGCAACAGATGAAATACTAAAAGACCTAGGCTCACGTCTAGGTCTTTTTGTTTATAAGGTATTAAGCCATGAAGACCATCTCTAATATACAACCTAGTGAATTGTTTGGGTTATCAAATTACAGTGATGACTTATTCGAATCGATCAAGGGCGTTGCTTTACAGTTCAAACATATTACTTTTGAACGCTGTCATTTTACCCAATGTGATTTTAGTCAAACTGATTTCTATCATTGCCATTTTATTGAGTGTGTTTTTAGTCAATGTAATTTAAGCGTAATGTCAGTTGTTGCTACAGAGTTTGATGATGTGACTTTTAGCGACAGTAAAGCCATAGGTATTGATTGGACTAAAGCTCAGTGGCCACAGTTTATGGCTCAAACCACAATTAAGTTTGAACGATGTTTGCTCGATGGCAGTAATTTTTATGCGCTGCATTTACCCGAGTTTTCACTTGTTGATTGCCGCGCTCATGATGTCGACTTTAGAGAAGCTAATTTAAACAAAGCAGATTTGCGTATGACCGATTTTAATTTAAGCCAATTTAGTCATACAAATTTAACGAAGGCGAATTTTACCGATGCGTTGAATTACCAAATTGATATTACTGCTAATAACGTTAAGCAAGCCAAATTCAGTCGGTTCGAAGCCTTAAGTTTACTAGAAGGTTTAGATATTCAATTAGTCGACTAGTGTACATTGCCACATTGTTAGCACAAAAGTGTGTTTTATTGCATGTGTACAAATCGTTAATTTACATTGGTTTAGTTATCATAAATAATCGACAGTAACAATTTAATCCAAAGGAGAGGGCATGAGCCACAGACTTGATGACGCATTTGAGCGTGCATTAGCCTATTTAGATCAACACTTAAATGAGCCTTTTGATCGACAAGTGTTGGCCGACATTGCCCACATCCCGTTATGTCATTTCGACCCATTATTTACTGCGCTGTACCATATGTCTATTGACGCTTATGTTGAATTGCTCAAAAGCCTAGAAGCTGCCCATTTATTAGGTTTTGGCAAGCAAGTTTCTCTGGCCACAATAGCGGCTAAATTAGCGTATCGTAACGAACAGCATTTTATCGAATCGTTTACTCGCAGTATAGGTCAAAGCCCTGAATCGTTTCAGCAAGCACCTGATTGGGGCAATTTTTTTGCGAAGCAACAACCGCTTAAATCATTTCGAGTAGATGCTAATCAGCAAGATAAGCAATCTTACTCTGTTGATATTGTATCGTTTGATGCGCAGGCATTAGCGGTGATGGAACATCATGGTGATCCGGCTTTATTACCTCAAACCATTGCGAGATTTATTGAATGGCGTCGACAGTTTGGCTTATTTCCTACAAGTTGCAGAACCTTTAACCTGCTTTACTCAACCCTTGAGTTATCTGTTAAAACGCAATATCGAATTGATATTGGTGTATCGTTAAATGCCGAGACACAAGCTATAGTGTCTGAGTCGAGCCAGATTAAGCTCAAATCAATCCCTCAGGGACGATGTGCGATGATTAAATACAGTGGTGATGACAATGGTCTAACAGCGGCAATAGATTACCTGTATCGCGATTGGGTTAATGCTAATGATATTACACTACGAAATTACCCGGTATATTTAGAACGACTCGATATTGGCAGAACTGCCTCCGTTGAACAACAATCCGGATCACCACTCGATGCGCAACAGGTATTAATTTGTTTACCGATTGTTTAATGACAAACTGAAAAGTTAGGATGTGGACAGTAATCGGTTATTTTTTATCGTGATAAGACGCTACTGCGGTATTCATCTAGATGAAACGTAAGTGCTTTAAACCCTTATATATTGAGTGTTATGGCCTTATGTGTTTCATCATTTCAGCACAAATCCATACCATATAATTTGCCCAAGCATATCCAAAAACTGAAAACATCACTGCAACTGGGGCTAAGTGACGATTAAAAGCCATAGCGACAACCGGCGAAGATGCAGCGCCACCAATACAGCATTGGCTGCTTATCGCCATGTAAGCCACTGGCGCTTTCATCAGCACACCAGCAATAATCACCAATAGTGCATGTATTGTTAACCAAACAAACCCTATTGCAAAGTATATAGGGAAATCATTAATCATGGTTAAGTCCATTTTTAACCCCATGGTAGCAATAAGGAAATACAATAATACCGTAGATATTTTAGAAGCACCCAGTTGTTCCAAATGTCTTATTTTTGTATATGACAAACCAATGCTGGTGCTGGTGACTATTATCACTATCCAAAAAAAATGCGAGGTACAACTCCATTTCCCTGACTCTGGATAATGCAGGCTGAAAAAAGGGACTAACTCGTCAGCCCCCCAATGGGCTAAGCCTGTCACACCAAAAGCAACAGCAAAAATAAAGATATAACCTTTAAGACTGGGTAATGATGTTGGTTTTGTATTACGTAAATGGATCCCATCGACCAATAAACGGATACCATTTACATCAGCGCCTATTTTGTTATCTATTTTTTCAGCATGGGGAGCACACATGAGCAAAAATGCCATCCAAAGTGCTGAGAACACTACATTAACCGATATCATTATGGCGAACACATCATCTTCAACATTGTAGATTTCTTTCATGGCAAATTGGTTTGCAGTCCCGCCAACCCAATTACCTGCTAATGTTGCCATTGCTCGCCAAGTCGAGCCATTACCATCCCAGTTAAGCTGCTCGGGCGAAATGATTGAAAAGAGATATAAAGCCAGTGGTGCACCTAAAATAATCCCCAAAGTACCGATGAAGAATAAAATGATGATCTTAGGGCCGAGTAATAACATTGATTTAATATCAACACTGATAATCAATAATGTTAAACAAGCTGGCATAATATAACGAGAGGCAATGACATTGAGCTGGCTATTTGCCATATCGATAATATGAAAAGTGTTAAATATAGAGGGCACTACATAGCACATCACCATAACAGGTACAAAGTGATATAGGATTTTCCATGGTCTACTTGGTAATTCACTCGTATAGAAAATTAACCCTAAGGTAAGAGCTAATAATCCTAAAATAACAGGATCTTGATCAATCAACTGGTTATTCTCATGTGCTGCCTAATGTCATAAATCAATATTGCTGAAGATCTAAAATGCTTGAAGAACTAAACGAGTTAATCGTTTTCATTTAGCAGTGTAGCCGGCCGGCTAAATTCTAAAAACTCACGCGCGAGCGAACTGAGTGGATTATCGTTTCGGTATATTGCCCAGTAACGACGTGAATAATCCCAGTCTGTTAGTAATAATTCGACTAACTCTCCTCGTGCCACTTCCTCTTCTACCGCTAACAAAGGCAATACACTAATGCCTATTCCAGTACCAACGGCTCTTTTAATTGCGCCCATAGTGTTCATGGATAACTCTTGCTTAATATTTACATGTGCACTTTTTAGTAATTGAGTATTGCGGATTCTCGATACCGAAATCGTTTCATCCATTACCCAAAGTTGTTCAGATAACAACTCGGGAGTAATCATTTCTGTTACTAGTGGGTTGTCTTTGCCAGTAATAATACACAATCGGTCTTGTAACCAAGGTTCATGTAATAGATTCTTATGTCCAGGTTTTGCATCGACAAAGCCGAGATCAAGTTCTTTTTCAGCCACCATTTTCTCAATGCTGAGGCTGTTGTTAATAAATAGTTTGATATCAACAGAAGGGTGTTGTTGTTTAAATAATGGAATTTTGCGAGATAAAACATAGTTGCCCGCTGTTTTACTGCAACCCACTTTTATACTGCCTCTAATGGGGCTACCTTGAGAAAAAACATGTTCTAATTCCATGCCTTTAGACAGCATCTCATTGGCATAAGGTAATATGACAGCGCCATTATCATTAATGGTAAGCCCTGTGCTACTTCTTTCAAAAAGGCGACTGCCAAGCGAATCTTCTAAATCACGTAGGGCCATGCTCACCGCTGGCACTGACATATGTAGTTCTATCGCTGCTTTTGAAATTTGGCCGCAGGTATGAATCGCTTTAAAAATAGATAATTGTTTTAAGGTTATTCGCATAAGTAGATCAACGATGGCTGTTTTATAGAGTATATCGTGCCAAAAGGAAGCCAGCACAAAAGGGTAAGTCTAAATGTTAAAAACGTTAACAAGCGCAACTTTTATCTATATGTTTAACCAGACAAAAGCCAAGTTAGTGTATTGATAACAGCTAACTTGGCTTGGCAGTTGTTGCTTTATACTGTTTGTATAAAGTATTTTTAGAAGTTAAATCTTATGCCGACAGTTGCAATATTATCGTCTTCAAGATCGATAACGACACCTGAGTTAGCGATTTGATATTCGCCGTCATACATAGCGTAATGTGCTTGAAGCATGGTTGATTTTGATAACTGGTAATCAGCACCGAAAACAAGTGAGGTAATGTCAACGTCAGTGGCTTGATTGTAATCACCAGATGATGCTACCGCTGAATTGTATTTGAGGAACTTACCAAAGCCTGCTTCATCCTTACCGTATTCAACTTTTAAGTTTACGCCATTTAAATCATAGTTAACGGCGACAAAATAAGAATTTCCTTCTTTATCATCATAACTTTGGCTTTCAGAATGTTGATAAAGACCACCCACTTCAAATTTGCCCATTTTGATTTGGCCAACACCACGATAGGCATCAACACCACCAATTGTGTTGTATGCGCCTGCTATATAATAACGAGTGTTTTTCAATTTCTTATCACCGGCAACAACAGACAACGCATATTGTGTTTCATCATTACCTTCATAGTTGTCATCCATTAGGTAAGTACCATTAACAGTAATTAAACCGGCAATGGTGGGTGAATAATATGTAATACCGTCTGCTTTTCTGTCTTGACCGGCAATCATACGGTTATAAGCAGCGTTGGTAAGATCAAACGCTTCAACATCCCCTTTAGATGATTTCATGACGGTATCGTTACGACCAACTAACAGAGTACCAGCATCAGACGATACCCCTAAATAGGTACTTCTTGCGCTAAAAAGTTCATCGTCACCTTCGTTTGTTGCCCCATTTACCTGTACTTCCATTTGATAAACTAGTTGAAAATCATCATTGATTTTCTCGCTCCCTTTAACGCCAATTCGACTAAAGTTGTTCTCAAGTACCGTGCCTTCTTTTTTATTTTGGGTGGTGAAACCGTGCTCTGAATTAGTTAATGTGATATCTAAACGGCCATAAGCAGTGGGTGAATCAGCTAATGCATTGAGTGATGTTACCGATAATGCAGAAAGTAATACTATGGAAACTAAGTTTTTATTTGTGTTCATGATCATCTCTTCTCATTAATTATTATTACCTAAATTAGTTGCTTTCTGTATTGGGGTGAAAGCATAAATTAATGTTAATGATTAACTGACAGACGAATATTAACGTGGGTCACAGCACTCAAGTTTTTAGAGCGTTTTAAGAAAGTCTGAATAGGGTTTCACTATAACTTAACCAAAAGACAAGTTTGATATATGTCTAAGTTTTACTATCTCTTTATGAGTAACCTTTCGCTTAACAAAAGTAAGTCAATATTCAAATAAGAAAGGAATGAACAAATGAAACTAAAATATCTGGTATCAGCGATGGCATTAGTGTTGCTCTCTTCTGGTACTGCAATGGCTAAAACTCCTGACATGGGTTCATTCCATGCTGACATGGGTAGTTGCCAGTCTTGTCACACCGATCCTATTAAAGTGAGTGATAGTGAAACTCATGAAAATGCTCAGTGTAAATCATGTCACGGAGATTACGCTGAACTGGCTAATGACAAATTGCAATTTGATCCACATGCTTCACATTTAGGTGATATTAACTGTACTAGTTGCCATAAAGGCCATGAAGCACCTCAATTTTACTGTAATGAATGTCATTCATTTGATATCAAGCCAATGCCATTTTCTGATGCCAAGAAGAAAAAACCTTGGGACAACGGATGGAATCAAGAAAAAATCCAAAAAGCGATCGCTGCTGGTCCACGCGAAACAACACAAGTATTAGTTGTGGGTGCGGGTAGCGCAGGTTTCAATGCTTCTTTATCTGCTAAAAAAGCGGGTGCCAATGTTATTTTGGTAGAAAAAGCGCCATTCAGTGGTGGTAATTCTATGATTTCAGCTGGTGGTATTAATGCTGTTGGGACTCCTCAACAAGCCGCTCATGGTGTTGATGATAAAGTTGAATGGTTTATCGAAGATACGATGAAAGGCGGGCGTCAGAAAAATGATATTAAATTAGTGACAATTCTTGCTGAAGAGTCAGCTAGTGCCGTTAAATGGTTAGAAGACTTAGGCGCGAACTTAGAAGACTTAAAACGCTCCGGTGGTGCTCGTGTTGACCGAACCCACCGTCCACATGGTGGTAAAAGCTCTGGTCCAGAAATTATTGATACTTTACGCCAAGCGGCTAAAGATCAGGGCATTGATACTCGCCTAAACTCTCGGGTTGTGAAACTTGTTATCAATGATGAACGCAATGTTGTCGGTGCGGTTGTTCATGGTAAACATACTGGCTATTACATGATTGGTGCTAAATCAGTTGTGTTAGCAACAGGTGGTTACGGCATGAATAAAGAAATGATTGCTTATTACCGTCCAACAATGAAAGACATGACCAGCTCAAACAACATTACAGCCACTGGTGATGGTGTGTTGATGGCAAAAGATATTGGCGCTAGCATGACAGATATCGATTGGGTTCAAGCTCACCCAACCATAGGTAAAGACAGTCGTATTCTGATTTCAGAAACGGTACGTGGTGTGGGCGCTGTGATGGTGAACAAAGATGGTAACCGTTTTGTTAGCGAGTTAACAACTCGTGATAAAGCATCTGGTGCCATCTTAAAACAACCAGGTAAGTTTGCTTGGATTATTTTTGATAACCAGTTATACAAAAAAGCCAAAATGGTACGCGGCTACGACCATTTAGAAATGCTTTATAAAGGCGATACTATTGAACAGTTAGCTAAGAGCACAGGTATGAAAGTCGCTGATTTAGCGAAAACAGTATCTGACTACAATGGTTATGTCAAAACAGGTGAAGACACTGCGTTTGGTCGTAAGGATATGCCATTAAATATGACACAAAGCCCTTATTACGCTGTAAAAGTAGCTCCAGGTATACATCACACTATGGGCGGAGTTGCTATTGACACTGATGCTTCAGTGCTTGATCTTCAAAGTAAGCCAATTGTTGGTTTGTTTGCTGCAGGTGAAGTTACTGGTGGTGTACATGGGTTTAACCGTTTAGGTGGTAATGCGATAGCTGATACTGTGGTATTTGGTCGAATTGCAGGAGATAACGCCGCCAAACATGCTCTAGAGACAAAATAGTTTAACTACATCTTTTTATCCCTTGCGTTACTTTTGGGTTAAGCCATATGGCTTAACCCTTTTTTTACGCCAAATTTGTACCAGTAGTGACAGTGAGTATCGCAATTATAATCACTATAATGGCAATAACATTAGCTATGATAATAACGCAATAAAAAAGCCGTAATGCTGGGCATTACGGCTTTTACTTGTGTAACTTAGCTTATTGTTTTCTAAAGTTTAAGCTCAGGTTCAATTGTTATAATTCAATTACATCAAATGTCACATTAGGATTCACGTCTGCTTCGTAATCGATACCATCAATACCAAAACCGAACAGCTTTAAAAACTCTTGTTTGTATTCATCATAGTCAGTGAGTTCGCTTAAATTTTCTGTGGTCACTAACGGCCATAAATCACGACAATGCTGCTGGATTTCTTCGCGAAGTTCCCAGTCATCAAGGCGTAAGCGATTTTCGCCATCAACAGCTGGTGCTTGGCCATCAACACGGTATAGGCGTTCACTGAATAAACGGTATATTTGTTCAATACAGTCTTCATGTAAGCCTTCTTGGCGCATTTTCTTAAATACCATGGCGATGTAAAGTGGCATTACTGGAATTGCTGAGCTCGCTTGAGTCACTACACTTTTTAACACTGCAACGTTAGCTGAGCCACCAGTAGCTGATAATTTGCTATCAAGGGCGTGAGCTGCACGATCTAAATCCATTTTGGCTTTGCCTAAAGCGCCATGCCAATAAATAGGCCAAGTCAATTCGGTACCAATGTAACTATAAGCAACCGTTTTGCAATTGTCAGCTAATACGCCAGCGTCGCTTAGCGCACTCATCCATAATTCCCAATCTTGGCCGCCCATTACAGTGACGGTATCAGCAATTTCTTGCTCAGTCGCAGGCTCTACCGAAGTGTCGATAATGGTGTTTTTATTGGTATCAACAGCCGTGGCAGTATACGTTTGGCCAATTGGCTTAAGTGATGAACGGATAACTTCACCGGTGTCAGGCATTTTACGTACTGGAGAAGCCAGTGAGTAAACCACCATGTCGATTTGACCTAAATCTTGCTTGATAAGCTCAATCACCTGTTGCTTTGCTTGATGGCTGAATGCATCACAGTTAATGCTTTTTGAATACAAGCCTTCTGCTTTAGCAAACTTATCAAATGCCGCGGTGTTGTACCAACCCGCTGTACCGGGTTTGGTTTCAGAGCTTGGTTTTTCGAAAAACACACCAATAGTGGCAGCGTCGCTACCAAATGCTGAGGTGATACGAGATGAAAGGCCATAGCCACTTGAAGAACCGACCACTAATACTTTTTTAGGCCCATTAGCAATTTTGCCTTTGGCCTTAATGAGTTGGATTTGTTCTTTAACGTTGGCTTCACAACCTACTGGATGAGTAGTGGTACAAATAAAGCCCCGAATTTTAGGTTTAATAATCATATTTAAGCTTCTTCCTTTAACATTGGCTCTAGGATAAATAGTTCGACGGCCAAATGGCACTGATTTTTTCTAAAACGCCCTCAAAACCACAGTGGTTGGAGCAGTTTAGCGCTTTTGCATAAATTGACTTTGTTCTTGAATGAGCCGTTGGGTGTATTCATGTTGTGGTGAAGTAAATAAGGCCTCAGTAGTTGATTTCTCGACCATATGACCATTTTGCAACACCATAATTTTATCGCTTACATGACGAATAATATTCAGATTATGTGATACAAAAATATACGATAATCCCATCTCTTTTTGCAGCTTTAATAGCAAATTAATAATCTGAGACCGGACCGATAAATCTAAAGCCGTTAGTGCTTCATCTGCAATAATAATTTTAGGGTTAAGCATTAAGGCACGTGCAACAGCGACACGCTGTTTTTGGCCTTCGGAAATCATGTGTGGATAAAACTCTGCGTGTTCAGGTAATAAGCCGACTTTTCTTAAGGTTTCAATCACCAATGTTTTTCGTTCAGTTGAACTTAATTGGGTATTAAACCGTAACGGTTCTTTAAGTAAGTTACCAATCGATAAACGTGGATTAAGCGAGGTTGTCGGATCTTGGAAAATCATCCGGATCAACCGACACCGTTGTTTTAAATTACGTGTTTCTAAAGCTTCACCTTCAAAAAATATGTCGCCGCCACTGCGTTGTTCAGCACCCACTAGAATTCGGGCGAGGGTACTTTTACCCGAGCCGACCGACCCCACAATAGCCAAGGTTTCACCACGACCGAGTTCAAATGAAACCGGAGAGAGAGCCTGATAATATTGAGGTTTAAAATGCTTATAACCGGTTAAGTATTGTTTACTTAAGTCGGTTACTTTAAGCAATGGCATCGTCATCTTCTTGCTCACTTTTATAAGGGAAATGGCAGGCAAAATAGCGGTCTTTAATATGTTCAAGATTAGGCTGTTTTACACATTGGCGTTGGGCTTCTGGGCAACGTGGACCAAGCCGACAACCGGCAGGTAAATGCTGCATCGACGGCGAAGAGCCTTGCAGTGTGGGTAAGTTAGCTTTATGACGCATTTTTTCAGTATGGTCAGGTAGATTTTTTAATAATGCCCGTGTGTAAGGATGATAAGGCATTGCTACCATTTCGCTAACAGGGCCTGATTCCATAACTTGACCACTGTACAAAATCGTTAAGTTATCACACCAGTGCACCATGGTTTCTAGCTCATGGCTAACCAATAAAATAGACACGTTTTGCAGTTGATTGAGTTGCGACAATAGTCTGAAAATTTGCGCTTGGGTGTTGAGCTCCATTGAGTTGGTTGGCTCATCGGCAATCAGCAATTTAGGATGATTCGCCACAGCCATCGCAATCATCACTTTTTGGCATTCGCCCTCAGACAATTCCCATGGATAGCACTTCATCAGTTGTTTTGGTTTTTTTATACCGACTTTGTGGAGCCATTTCTGCGCGTTTAAATAGGTCGCCTTTCCACGTCGCCAAAAAGGAATATTTTTGTTGGGTACCATAGCTTCAATCAATTGACTGCCAATGGTTTTAACCGGATCTAAACTGCCAGAAGGGTCTTGGAAAATCATCGCCATTTCACTGCCCATCAGGCAGCGTCGTTGCTTGGAACTCATTTCTAATAAGTTTTTTCCATCCCACATCATACGGTCAGCAATAATATGCCAATTAGGACCTAGTACGCCTAGAATCGCTTTGGCCAATAAACTGCGCCCAGAGCCAGATTCGCCAACAAGTCCATGGATTTCACCTGGATTAATAGTCAAACTGACTTTTTCGAGCACTTTCACAGTGCCCTCAGGTGTATCTAATTCAATGGTGAGATTACGAATATCGAGTAAAGGCATAGGTTAATTTCTTATCGGTGCAAGCGCAGAACGTAAACCATCGCCGACTAAGTTGACCGATAATACAGTAAACAAAATCGCGACACCTGGGATAGTAACGGTCCAAGGCGCAAGCAGTAAATTATCAAGCCCTTGTGCGACCATTGCACCCCATTCTGGACTCGGTGCTTGTGCACCAAGGTTTAAAAAACCGAGAGCGGCAATATCGAGTATTGCGGCAGATATTGCCATAGTGACCTGAATAATCACCACATCCCATACATTGGGCATGATGACATACCAAAAAACTTGTAACGAGTTGGCACCGTCTAATTTGGCAGCGGTAACATACTCTTTTTGAAGCTCTTCATGAACCGCTAGATGGATAGCACGCACAAATTGTGGAACCATCGCAATCCCAACGCCCCAAAACACATTATTAAGCCCAGGCCCCATAACTGCGACGACTAGAATAGCCATTAATAACGATGGGATAGACAATAATGCATCGAGCAAGTGGCTTAACACACTCGACTTTATGCCGTGCATCATTCCTGAAAGAGAACCAATAATAAAACCAAATATCAGCGATGCAGTAACAATTAATAATGACATGCCAAAGGTCAATTGTACGCCGTGTAAGATTCGACTAAAAATATCTCGTCCTAGATCGTCAGTTCCAAGGAAGTGTTCTACAGTACCTGCTGGATCCCATGATGGCGGTAAAAGTAATACTTGTTGGTCTTGCATCTCTGCTGAATAAGGCGCTATAAACGGGGCGAAAATAGTTAATATTAATAAAAAAATAACTGCCCATAGACCGATCACCGCAAATGGGTTAGCAGAAAATGTTTGCCACATTCGCCACATAGGCGAGGCTATATGGTCTTCTTGGTATATTTTAATTCGAGGCATACAATTCCTTTCTGCTCATAGGATTGATTGCGGTATGCAGTAAATCAATCAAAATGCTTAAGAAAATAATTAATAATGAAACAGATAAGATACCCGCTTGAATAACAGTATAGTCACGCTGGTAAATGCCCGACACTAACCAACTGCCAACCCCTGGCCACGAAAATATCACTTCAACCACAATGCCATAACTTGCAAATGATCCCAGCATTAAACCAATACTTTTTATTACCGGAATTAAGGCATTGGGCAAAACATGACGGAGTAGAATTTTAGCCGTGTGTAAACCGCGAGCTTCAGCTGCGCGGATATAGGTTTGATTCATCACATTTAAAATGGCTTGCCGGGTGATCCTCACTACCAATGTAAAAGGAAGTACCGCTAAAGTGACCGCCGGTAAAATCAAGTGTAATAAAGCATCATGAAACGCCGGAATGCGATAACTAGAATCGGATAATAAAGTGTCGACCAGCATAAAACCTGTCACAGGTTCAATTTCATAAAGTAAATTGATTTGCCCTGAAATAGGCAGCCAGCCGAGATTCACCCCAAACCACATAGATAAGGTCAAGCCGAGCCAAAATACCGGGATAGAATAGCCTGTTAAGGTGATGGCTAAAATACTGCGTTGCAGTGCTTTGTTATTACCTAATGCGGCTAGCACGCCAATGGGCACGCCAAAAAATACGGCAATAAAACCAGAAAACAATGATAATTCAAAAGACGCAGGTAGTACTGCTTCAAGCTCCTCCAATACCTCTTGCTGTGAGTTACTGGAAATACCAAAGTTACCCGATAAGCGCTGGCGCAAGTAGGCGGTAAACTGCAGTAATTGGTTATCATTTAGTTGATAGTCTTGCTCTATTTGCTGTTGTTGTTCAAGCGTGGGATATTGAACCCCAGACAGAGAATATGCTTTACTGACAGGAAACTGTCCTGATGCCATAAAGAGTACGGCCACCATGACTAGCGACGTGGCCATAAACAGGGTTATGCGACTAAAAAGATAACGCCACATTTATTCAGTTCCCTCTATTGCTTGAGTTGTTTTGGCGAAGGAAATACCGCCATAAGGCCTAATTTGCATGGCGGTAATATTACTCTTTTTCAATACCACTTTTTTGGCATGTGCGATTGTTACTAGCGGAACTTGATCGCTAATAATAGCTTCTGCTGATTGATAAAATGCTTTACGTTCAGGTTGAGTCGATACGCTCTGAGCTTGGGTTAACAGATGTTCAAAGTCTTTGTTGCACCAACGAGAGCGATTATTATTAGAAGCTAATGCGGCGCAGCTTAATAGTGGAGTGAAAAAGTTATCAGGATCGCTATTATCCGCATTCCAACCAATAAGCACTGAATCATAATTGGAACTGGCTAACTTCTGAGTGAATACACTCCAATCATAGCTAATGATATTCAGTTTTACGCCAATACGGGCTAGATCGGCTTGAATGAGCTCCGCTGTTTTCAATGCACTCGGATTATAAATTCGCGCCACTGGCATGGCCCACACATTAATGGATAAGTTAGATACACCTGCTTGGTGCAGTAATACTTTGGCTTTTTCAGGGTTATATTCATTTGGAGATAAGTTTTTGCTGTAAGCCCAAGATGCCGGAGGTAAAACGCCTGTCGCCTCCACAGCAGTATCGTTATATACCACGTCTAGAATATTATTTTTATCGATAGCATGCGCAAGTGCGCGTCTTACACGAACATCATCTAATGGCGGTTTTTGAGTGTTAAATGCCCAAAATGCGACGTTCAATCCAGGTTTTGCATCGATAATAATATCTTTATGTTGGTCAAGCACTGCCAGTTCACCAGCTTTAGGTAATGCTGAAACGCTGCAGTCTCCGGTAATTAATTTAGCAATACGTGCGGTGCTTCTGGGGGTGATATCAAACACTAATTGATCAAGCTCGACCTTAGGGCCCCAATAAACTGGATTCTTTTTGTAGCGAATATATTCATTTTTCACATACTGGCTAAGCTGAAAAGGTCCTGTGCCTACCGCGTAATAATCGATATCTTCAGGTGTGCCTTGCGCTAACAGTTGATAACCATATTCTGCTGACAACACTACGGCAAAATCAGTGGCGAGATTAGATAAAAAAGAAGCGTCTTTCCGAGTTAAATGAAACATAACCTGGTAGTCGTTTACTTTTTCAATGTAGCCAATTAAATCAGCAAAACCAATGCTTTGAAAAAATGGATAACCGGTTCTACTGACTAAGTGATAGGGATGCAGTGGATCAATAATCCGATTAAACGAAAACAACACATCATCTGCATTAAAGTCTCTTGCAGGAGTAAAATGGCGGGTCTTATGAAAACTCACATGTTGACGTAAAGTAAATAGATAACTTAAACCATCATCGGACACCTGCCATGATGTCGCCAAACCAGGTGTGATTTCGGCTTTTTCTTGGCTGTAATTGACGAGTCTACTGTAAATTTGATGTGAAGTTGCATCAATAGTGGTGCCTGATGTAACAAGCTGAGGGTTAAAGCTTTCAGGGTTACCTTCACTGCAATACACAAGGCCAGAAGGCAATTGCACTTGTCCGCATGCAGCCAGCATGATGCTGGAGAGACATAAAGACATCTGCTGATACCAGCGTTTTACTATAACAGGCATAGTGTGATCATTTTTTATCGACTTTGAGTGGGTATTTTAACAGTGTTCATTGCATTGGGGCAATGAGCATATCCAAGCTTGATTCAGCTCTTGTCGAGTAAATTGTACTTTTTCAAAATACCTCGAAGCTGATGGTAGCTTAAGCCCAATAAATCGGCGGTTTTTTTCTGATTATATTGGCCTTCAGCTAATGCTCGTTGCAATAGTTCTATTTCGCTGTTTTCGGTGTATTCTTTAAAATCTATCGGGAATTCGATGCTATTAAGCACCACAGATGTTTCCGTTTTAATATTTAACTCAGCCGATTCCGTCACTGGTGTTGGTGCATGTTCTATTTGATTTAATTGACGTTCGCGGGTTTTGACACGATTTACAGGACGATAGGGAGATGCAAAAGGATCTAAAATAATATGATCAATCTCTTGGCCATCAGCGCCTTCACGGTAAACACTTCGCTCGACGACATTCTTTAATTCTCGGATATTTCCTGGCCAGCTGTGCATCATTAATTGTTCTACCGCCAACGGACTAAAGCCACTAAAATATTCCAGTGATAGTTGCCTTGCCATGCTAATCGCAAAATGTTCGGCCAATGGCATAATGTCTTCGGTTCTATGTCTTAATGGTGGCAAGGTGATCACATCAAAGGCTAAACGATCGAGTAAATCCGCTCGGAATTCACCATTGTCAGCCAAGGTAGGTAAATCTTCATTGGCAGCACAAATCAGTCGCACATCAGATTGAACCGTTTTACTGCCACCGACTCGTTCAAATTCACCATATTCGATGACACGTAATAACTTTTCTTGGATTAATCCAGAAGTGTTGGCTAATTCATCTAAAAACAGTGTTCCGCCATCGGCGCGTTCAAAACGGCCTTCGTGTCGTCCTTTCGCACCCGTAAATGCACCAGATTCATGGCCAAAGAGTTCACTTTCGAGTAAGTTTTCACTTAATGAAGAACAATTGAGTTTAATAAAGCTTTGATCCCAACGAGGGGATAAGTAATGTAGTCGTTCGGCAATTAATTCTTTACCCGTACCGCGCTCACCAATAATGAGCACCGGCTTAGATAATGGCGCGACTTTAGACACATGTTCTAATACTTCAAGCAGTGCATTAGATTGGCCGATGAGATTGTCTTGCTGGAATTGTTTGCTCACAGTTAGCTTACTCGCAAAATTGTTAGTGAATTAGACTAATAATTGGTGAAAATCATAATAAATGGCTTGAGTGTTAAAAGAAAGCAAAAGTTAAATATTTGTTTAAGTATATGATGTTGTTGCATTTGTAAATGTTGGCACGTAATGTGTAATACCAACTGCGACATCCACGTTAATTTTGAGGAACACATTATGGGAATTTTCTCTCGCTTCGCAGATATCGTTAATTCAAATATCAGCGCAATACTTGATAAAGCCGAAGATCCAGAAAAAATGGTCCGTCTTATCATTCAAGAAATGGAAGACACACTTGTTGAAGTACGTTCAACCTCCGCTAAAGTATTGGCAGAGAAAAAAGAATTACTTCGCCGGATTGCTCGTGTTCAAGAGCAAGTTCAAGATTGGCAGAATAAAGCTGAGTTAGCGTTATCCAAAGATCGTGAAGACTTAGCCAAAGCCGCGTTGAGTGAAAAGCAAAAAACGGTTGGTTTATTGCAAGCGCTTGAGATGGAACTGCAAGTTGTTGAAGAGCATGTCGCTCGTTTAAAAGATGAAATCGCTCAACTTCAAGAAAAATTGAATGATGCTCGTGCTCGTCAAAAAACCATCATTATGCGTAAGCAAACTGCCACTTCACGTTTAGAAGTCAAAAAGCAGCTTGATTCAAGCAAAATCGATGATGCAATGATGAAGTTTGAACAATACGAGCGCCGAGTTGAAGGACTTGAAGCACAAGTAGAATCATATGATTTAGGTAAAAAGAACGTTCTAGCTGACGAGTTTGCAGCATTAGAAGCAGAAGATTCTGTGAATGATGAATTAGCAGCATTAAAAGCAAAAATGAGTGCGAAAGCACAACCTAAATCTAAAGCGTAAATTTATTCAGAGGTGAGTTATGGATATGGATCTTCTTATTGCACCAATTATCATCTTTATGGTTGTTGTGGCACCTATCTGGTTGGTTCTTCATTATCGCAGTAAGCGACAAGTGAGCCAGGGGCTCACCGAGGAAGAATTTAATCAGCTTAATGGTCTCATTGCGAAAGCTGAAAAAATGAGCGGTCGCATTGAAACATTAGAAGCGATTTTAGATACTGAATCACCAGAATGGAGAGCAAAACATGGTCCCATCTAATGGTCGTACTCTATACCGCAACCCAAAAAATGGTAAAGTGGCTGGGGTGTGTTCAGGTATTGCAGATTACTTTAACTTTGAAACATGGCTAGTGCGAGTCATTGCTGTGTCGATATTCTTACTCGGTGGAACAGGGATTGTGTTTGTTGTTTATATTGCCTTATGGATGATATTAGACATCAAACCACAAAACTTAGACAACAAAGAAAATCACAAAGATATTGAAATTAAAAAGAAAATTTGGCAAGCAGGTGAACCTGCAAAGCAAGCGTTGTTTGATGTTAATCGTCAATTTAACGGATTAGAACTCCGTTTAAGACGACTCGAAGAACATGTCACCTCAGACAACTTTGATCTTAAACGCCAAATCAATAGTCTTTAATCCTTCTAATGGGCGGTTATCCGCCCGTGTTTTTTGGGGAGCCATCAGCCATCATGAGATTTTTAGATCGTTCCTTGTTTAAAGTCAGCCAAACCGCTCAGTCTATTGTTAACCGCAGTACCGATCGTCATGTCAGATTAGCCGTCACTGGGTTATCCGGTGCAGGTAAAACCGCTTTTATTAGTGGCTTAGTAAATCAGTTATTGCATGCAGGAAAAGGCGCCAAGCACAATCCTTTACCATTATGGCAAGTGGCACGCGAAGGTCGGTTAATTGCTGTCAATCGCGCTATGCAACCCGATTTAGACATTGCCAGTTTTGATTATCAAGGTGCAATGAATGCATTATGTTCGTCGCCTCCTTATTGGCCTGCTTCAACCAAAAACATTACCGAATTACGTTTAGCCATTAAGTATCAGCCTCAACAAGGTTTGTTAGCTAAATTAACAGATACCGCAACCTTGTACGTAGATATTGTTGATTATCCTGGTGAGTGGTTACTTGATTTACCGATGCTTAAACAAGATTTTACTCAATGGTGTTTATCACAACAGGTTAATGTGACATGTTTACGTCACTCGCCCTTATTTAGCGCATTCAATCAAGCTGTAGAGACATTAGAGTTAAGCCAATTAGCTGATGAACAGCACCTTAAGTACATTGCTGACTTGTATCAAACTTTATTGGTCGACTTGGTTAGACAACAGGGATTTTATCACGCTCAACCAGGGCGTATGTTGTTACCGGGCGAATACGAAAATACCCCGTTATTGACATTTTTCCCATTGCTTACCTTAAGCCCAATTCAGCACTCAGAATTATCAGCAAGCCCAAGCGATTCAAATTATCATGTCCTTAAGCGCCGTTATGAGCAGTACGTATCACAAGTTGTTAAGCCATTTTACCGCGACTACTTTTCTCGATTTGATCGCCAACTAGTGTTGGTTGATTGTTTAAACGCACTTAATCATGGTCAGGCACAGTTTAATGACATGGGGCGCGCATTAAACAGCATTATGGAAAGTTTTCAGTTTGGCCAGTCGAGCTTAATTAAACGTTTATTTTCACCGCGGATAGACAAAGTGTTATTTGCTGCCAGCCAAGTAGACAGAGTGACCCGTGATCAGCAAAGCCATGTGCTTAGTTTGTTAACCGCAATGCTGCAACAAAGCCAGCATTATGCCAACTTTGAAGGCAGTGAAGTTGAAACCATGGCGATAAGTGCGATTAAGGCTACTCAACACGGGATGGTTAATATAGAGGGTGTTCAACAAGAAGTGGTAAAAGGCACTGGGCTTGATGGTAAGCAAGTCACCGTATACCCAGGAGATGTGCCCACATCATTACCCGATGCAGAGTTTTGGCAACAACAAGGGTTTAGCTTTAGTGCTTTTCTACCGCCCAATTTGAGCCATATCCACGATAATAATCCGCAATTCGAACACATTCGTCTCGACCATCTCTTGGAGTTTCTATTAGGCGATAAATTGTCTTAATGGTTTTATTTTGAGAATAAATGTGAGCATTAGTTATGAATGAACCTACACGTAATTCGCCGATAAAAAAATCGCAAATATTTACCGATTCAGATCTTATTGTGACAGATGAGATTCAATCGGCTGAAGAAGCAATTAAGCCGACTAAATCATTTGAAGAAGTTGACTTTATTTGTGAGCAATCGCTAACAGAATTGCCAGCAGCAATGGAAGACAGCATTAAACCTGCAAAGGCTAAGCGTTGGTCGTTATTGGCTATATTATCGGTAATTGGTTTGGTGTTATTGGTTATCGTACAAACCGTGATGGGGTTACTTGACTCTTTTCAACAAAGTCCGTGGTTATTTGGTTTTTATGCTTCTGTGTTATCCATTGTTAGCTTATGGGCCACGGTCATTACGATTAAAGAATGGCGTAAGTTGGTTAATCTTAAACAAGTCAGTGATCATCAAAGCACAGCTGAACGATTATCCCAAAGCATGCAAATGGGCGAAGCCAAAACGTTTTTGGCACCAATATTAGCCAAATACCCAAATAATCAGGCTAAACAACAATATTTACAAGCCTGTAGCCATGAACATAATGATGCAGAAATCGTGTTGTTATTCGAAGATATCGTGTTATCCGACCGCGATTTACTGGCCAAGAAACGCGTTAACCGCTTTGCTGCTGAGTCGGCATTATTATTAGCCGCAAGCCCTTTAGCTGCGCTGGATATGGCTATTATCTTGTGGCGAAATCAAAAAATGATTAATGAAGTCGCTGCCATTTATGCCGTGGAGCTGGGTTACTGGAGCCGCATAAAACTGATTCGTAGTATTGTGACGAATATTATTTATGCTGGCAGTACCGAGGTGATTACCGATTTAGGTACCCAATTATTATCAGTAGAAATGACCGGCAAGGTGTCTGCTCGGATTGCACAAGGACTTGGTGGTGGTTTACTTACCGCAAGGTTAGGTTATCAAGCCATGAGCTTGTGCCGGCCGATTGCATTTAACAAACACAACAAGCCTAAATTATCCCACGTTCATCAACATTTACTCGGTGAATTAAAGCAGTTTACTTCGTCAATGATGTCTAAAAATAAACAGAAACAAACTCAGTCAGCTGATAATAGCGAATAAATTAGTGTTTTTTTTGTACAATTCAGTTTTGTTGACTACAGTTAGCCTCCGATTCGGAAACGTATAGCGTTCTGAATCGTTCGAGCTTGGTAATGGAGAAGGACGCATACCAGCAAACTAAGGAAGGAAAGGAGAATCTAATGAAATCATTGTCATTAACTGCATTATTAATGGGTTTATGTTGTTTGTTAAGTAGTCATTCTTACGCCGCTGAAACGGTAAAGACAATGGCAGAGCCCACAAAACAAGCCACAAAATCGATGGAGAAAAAGTCAACGGCTATGCAAAAGGTCAATATCAATAAAGCCAGCGCTGAAGAATTACAAGCGCTGAAAGGTATTGGGCAAGCCAAAGCAAAAGCGATTGTTGACTATCGAACCAAAAACGGCAAATTTACCGATCTGAAACAGTTAACCATGGTGACAGGAATTGGTGAAAAGTTAGTCAGCCAGAATACTGAGAATATGAGTTTCTAAATGAGACGCCTGTTTATACAAAAACGGAAGCAATTGCTTCCGTTTTTTATATCAGCGAGCCCAAATGCAGGTTAACTAATGCAGCTTAACTAATACAGGTAAACTATTGTGCATTAAGTGCCTGGCCATTGGTGTCGATAGATTCATTACCCATTAAGAATAAATAAGTCGGCATAATTTGTTCAGCTGTTTTTAGTGTTTGTGGATCTTCAGCAGGATAAGCTTTTGCACGCATTTCTGTACGAGTCGCGCCTGGGTTAATACTATTAACCCTTACAGAGGTATTATCACATTCATCAGCTAACACTTGCATCATGCCTTCAGTGGCAAATTTAGAAAATGCATAAGGTCCCCAATAAGCACGACCTTTACGTCCAACACCGCTAGAAGTAAACACAATTGAAGCATGCTCGGCTTTACGCATAATAGGCAATAATGACTTGGTCATGATGGCTTGAGCCGTGACATTGACCTTTAAAATGGTTTCAAGCGAGGTTAAATCGATATGCTCAAATGGACCTAATGCCCCCAACTGAGATGCGTTATGCAATAAACCATCTAAATGACCAAACTGCTCGGCAATGGTGTCTGCCATATCAATATAATTCTGTTCGGTCGCGCCTTTCATATCTAACGGTACAATGGCTGGCTTTGGATAACCGGCATTAACAATTTCATCGTATACGTTTTCGAGTTTTTTAACGGTCTTACCGAGCAAAATTACCGTTGCGCCGTGTTTGGCAAATTCGATTGATGCTGCACGACCAATACCGTCTCCAGCGCCCGTAACCAAGATTGTTTTGTTATTGAGTAAATCTTTTGCAGCTTGATATTCCAACATGATTGATTATTTCCTCTTAGCGCAATCGCCCGTCAAATCTAGTACCGGATAAAAAATAAACGACCGTTTGAAACAAATGATTAATAATTGTATGAGAATAGGTCATTTGCATGTAACAAACTTGTAGCTAACTCAATAATTTTACGTTAACTTGAGAATAGTTAAGGACTAACATAAGTCCTTATGGTCGCATGATAGGACTATTGTGACCAATTCTTGGGGAAAACAAAATTATTAAAACAAGATTTGGGGAAAAAAGATGAAAAGACTCATTTTGGGTGTTGCAATAACATCTGCTCTTGGCTTGACAGCATGTGGTGGTGACAGTTTTAACGAAGCAGTAGATAATGCTGAGCCGTTAGTGCCTGTTTCACATATGCAGTTTGATCCTGCTAATAGCAAAGTACCATTACCAAACGACTTACTCTTCAGTGGAACCACTGATGGCACATTATCTATCCCTGGCGAAGCCAGCGGTAACTATACTGATCCTCAAATTGCATTAGGTGCATTAGATGGATGGTCAACTAGTTCACCAATTTCAATTACTGTCGAACTTGCTAATGATTTACAGGGCAATGCATTAACGTTAGATGCAGCCTCTGTGTTTCAACCTGGTGCGGTGCGTATGTTTGAAGCGACGGTGGGCGGAGCATTATCAAGTGATGCTGAGTGTAAATCAGCACCTTCAGTTTCAGCTTGTAAAGTAGGTGAAGAGCTTCAATTTGGTGTTGATTTTGTATCAAAAGCATCAGG
Source organism: Shewanella sp. BF02_Schw (assembly GCF_014596695.2). Lineage (NCBI taxonomy): Bacteria > Pseudomonadati > Pseudomonadota > Gammaproteobacteria > Alteromonadales > Shewanellaceae > Shewanella > Shewanella sp. BF02_Schw. The sequence goes on along the minus strand of NZ_JABKAW020000003.1, from coordinate 237,009 downwards.
CAATAAAGTTGCCATAGTACCGATTAAACCATTAAAAGCTGGTCAGTCTTATATCTATGTGACTACCGATCTTATTCAAGACTCGCTAGGCCGTGCTATTGCTCCGTCAACAACTTATGGTCTGTTAAAGTTAGATTTTGAAACACAGCAGCTTGAAACAGAACAACAAAAAATGCTGCAGTATCTGGTCAACAGTTATGAAAAAGGTGTTGCTGAAACACACGGTGTTGATCCTGAATCGATTAGTTTTTCAGGTTTATTTACCACTCAGTCAGTCGCTGATGTGTATGAAACCACTAAATTATTGATGGCTTCTAATCCTGCTTACACACCTTCATTTGTGCAAGCACCTACGCCAACTGGATTGACAGTTGCTCAGGCTGCTGGGTTAACGCCAGCATCGGGTGCAGCCTATGTAGTCGCCGATATGGCTGATCTTTATACTGCCAAAATTAAACTGCCAATCTACGGTGATTGTTCATCAGCTGGCTGTGTGATCCCAATCGTCGATGGTGCTCCAACAGCACCTAATGGCCGTTGGTTTGCTCAAGGTGACAGCCCTGTGTCGGTATTGCTAGCTTTACAGGCGGGTACATTAAGCCAAGCTAACTTTTTTGCACAAGCATCTGATAACGGTGTAGATCCTCAAGCAGCGTTGGGTAATCCTGCATTACTTGCAGGTAAACAGTGGAAACTTGACGATGGTACTGCTGCAGATAAAACGAAACATTTAACCAAGTTTAACCCTATTCCGGCTATCAAAGGTTATGAAACTGTTTCAGTTCAAATTACCTTACCGAATGCGGCTAAGCTTGCAGCATTTACCGCTGCGCAAGGTGGAACTTTTGTGCCTCCAACAAGTGGTTGGCCAACCACAATCGCAATGCATGGTTTAGGTGGTGGTAAAGAAATGGCACTAGCTTATGCGGGTACATACGCTGCAGCTGGTGTTGCCACTATTGCGATTGATATGCCATTGCACGGTGCTCGTTCATTTGATTTAGACAAAGACGGCACTTATGAGATATCTGCAACAGCCCCAGCTTTTGGTCCTGTAGTCGGTAAGCCTAATGCGTTCACCAATGGTAACCCATTAGTGTTTGTTAACATCGCCAGCACATTGACAGTGCGTGACAATTTCCGTCAAGCAACCTTAGACCAATTAGGGTTAAGATTATTATTGACTGGAATGGCGCAACAACTCGCTGCGGCAAATCAACCTCAAGTATTTGATGTGTCTAAAATCAGTGCACAAGGTTTGAGTTTAGGTGGCATTGTTGGCACTACATTCTCTACTTATGCTAGTACAGGATTAGTTAATCCTATGACGGGTGATGCTTTACCTAACGCTTATGCTATTAATGCAACATCGTTAGTGGCGCCTGCTGGTGGTTTAGCTGGTGCATTTGCTGGTTCTGCTGCATTTGGTCCACAGTTATTCGCCAATGTCACCGCGTCTAGTACGTTTGCCGCTCTCGTTACTGCTGCAAATACTGCAGGTTATGAGGAAGGTAGTGCCGAGTATGCTGCTTTAGTTCAAGCAGTGTATGCTGAGTTTATACCAACATTTGCTTTTGCAGTGCAAACAGCTGTCGATTCTGCTGACCCAATTAACCATGGCGAAAAATTAGCGGCTACTGGTTTACCAGTGCATTTAATTGAAGTGGTTGGCGATGGGGCAGGCAACTTAGGTGACCAAACATTACCTAACAGCGTTGAAGGTTTCCCATTATCGGGTACTGAACCGTTAATTACCTCGCTAGCGCTAGGATGTGTTGATACTACAACGCCAGGTTCTGGTGCTGTACGCTTCTCTAAAGGCCATCACAGTTCGATTGTTAGCCCAGGTGAAGTAGATGGTGTAACAGACGGAATGGCTCTTGCTGCGACTGTTGAAATGCAGTCTCAAGTTGCTGGTTTTGCAAAAACAGCAGGTTTAGGACAAGCTACGATTGTTGTGAGTAACAGCGATGTGATCCAAAGCTGTAACTAATGTTTACTATTTAGTACGCAATATCTTAAGAAACCCAGCAATTAGCTGGGTTTTTTATTGTCTACTTGTCGGTTATTACTGTTAAAATACCGCAAGATTGTCATCCCTGTATGGAGCGAGTTTTGGAATTTTTATATGAATACGGCCTGTTTTTAGCAAAAGCGGTAACCATTGTTGTCGCTATTTTAGCGGTAGTAATATTTGTGCTGGCAGCAAGCATGAAAAACAAATCTGATAAAGGTGAGCTAAGACTGACTGATATTTCAGATGAGCTTATGCAGTTAAAGCATCAGTTGAAAGAAGAGTTACTGCCTAAAAAGCAATTTAAAGCCTATGAAAAGCAAGTAAAAGCAGCCGAAAAAGCGGCTGAGAAACAAAACTTAACCAAAGGAAAAGTATTCGTTATTGATTTTAAAGGCAGTATAGATGCCAATGAAGTCGCGTCATTACGCGAAGAAGTGACCGCTATTATAACCATCGCAGATAAAGATGACCAAGTATTGGTCAATGTTGAAAGTGGTGGCGGTATGGTTCATGGGTATGGCCTAGCGTCAAGTCAGTTAGATCGTTTGCGTCAAGCTAATATCCCATTATCGATTTGCGTGGATAAAGTGGCTGCAAGTGGTGGCTATATGATGGCGTGTGTGGCTAATAAGGTTTACGCCGCACCGTTTGCGATAGTGGGCTCAATTGGGGTGATTGCGCAAATACCAAACTTTAATCGTTTGTTAAAAAATCATGATATTGATTATGAACAGCACACCGCAGGTAACTTTAAACGTACTTTAACCGTTTTTGGTGAAAACACTGATGAAGGCAGAGCTAAGTTCCAACAGGAATTAGAAGAAACTCACGTGCTTTTTAAAGAATTTGTCGGCCGTTATCGTCCTAATATGGACATTGCTAAAGTTGCCACTGGCGAACATTGGTATGGCCAGCAAGCAATTGACTTAGGGCTTATCGATGCGGTTTCTACCAGCGATGATGTAATTTTAGACTTGGTTAACACCCATCAAGTGATTAAAATTCAATATCAAATGAAGAAAAAGCTAGCGGATAAAATTGCTCATGGCGTTTCACTATCAGTGACCACTATGATGAATCGTTTTGCGGAGCGTAATCAATCGGTGTAGTACATCAACATCACTACAACGCAATTGATTAAAAACAAAAACGACAGCCTAGGCTGTCGTTTTTTATACTGTAAAGCTTATGAGTGACTAAGCTTTGTAACTGATGTGTTGATGGAAACGTAAAATGACATCGGCGTGTTCTTTATCAATGTCGAACTCATTGGTAAATACACGTATAGCTTCTTCAACTTGATTCATAAAACGACCATAGCCTTCGTCTGTTTCATCGCTTTTACCTGCGACAATCACAAATCGGAAAACGTCTACAAGCTTGTTCGCATCCCAGTGGCAAATCGGCTCTGGTGATTCTGCATGAGGATCAAACCCAACCATCTGAAATTCGTTAGTACTGGTTAATTGCTCATACTTACTGTTACGTACAAGTGGTATTTTGCCGTTGGCAACCACCGCAACACGATTAAGCTGTTTGCTTTTAGTCGCTTCGATAAACTTGTCACATACCTTTTGATAAACACTGGTAAAGTCGGTGGTATCATTTGCGAGTAACTGCTTTTTGATGCGGCGGTCAACTGGAATGTTTATGGTGACATAATTGAGCGTGCTGACATTTTCTGGTAGCTCGCAATGACGTCGGTGATAGCGACTATCAACAGCGCGTAATTTATAACCGTAGGTTTCTTTTAGTCCTTTTGCTTTAGCAAAGAAATCATAAGAAATATGCTGGTGGTCACGGACTTTAATTGGCACATTTTTAACGGGTAATAATGGTTTTAGTTCAGCTATAAATTTTTGTACATGAGAGTGAAACTCAGCTGAATTACTGCGAAGGTCATTGCCAGTGGCTAAAAATACAATTCTAAGTTTTCTAGCTCTAAAGCCTGCAACGCTGTGTAAACGGTTAGCCTCATGGTGGGCTGGGTTATAGAAAAAACGTAATTGCTCATCTGTGGTTAAGCAATAAGCTTCACTGTGGAAGCGTACCATAGGCAATTTATCGGTAGTGACAACGTGCACGTTGTACAATTCTTGCTTTTCGGCTAGTTGATAGACGAGTTTGCTAAATTCATCGTAACAAGTTTCTAAATCACTGTATGCATTAAGATATTCATCAGTTAACGGAAAACCAATGGTAATGTATTGATTTTTACGTGTTGCTGTTGGCAAGTATACTTTTTTTTGACGACTGACGGACATATTATTTCCTTATTGCCTTAGTTGTTGTCTAAAGTTTATCGTTATATGTTTATGCTTATTTAATGCGCTTGCTGAGTGTCCATTTTAAACATTGATGCTTAAATTAAAATGACTTTCGATCACTTTATTAAAATGTTTTTAACATGTCGAACAAAACTTGTTCAAATTTAAGTGTTTACTCGGATAAAACTTGTGTGATCCAAGGTAACATTAACTGCGTAATAGTGTCTTGAGCTTGTTCATTCGGATGAATGCCATCGCGCTGCATAAGCGTTTTGTCGGTGGCAATATCTTGCATGAAAAAAGGGATTAACTTAATAGTATATTGTTCGGCTAACTGATGATAAATCTGAGTAAAAGATTTGGCATACCTCGGGCCGTAATTCGGTGGTACCATAATCTCAGTTAATAACACCTTGGCGCCTTGTTGCTGCGATAGGGTAATGATTTTTGTAAGATTTGATTTCAGTTTATTAGGTGGAAAACCTCTCAACCCATCATTACCACCTAGCTCAATGACAATCAGGTCTGGCTGGCTTGAAGCCAGTAAACTCGGGAGTCTACGTAATCCTCCCGCCGTTGTTTCACCACTAACAGAACCATTAATTATCTGATGCTGAGGCAACTGGTTACGTAATAATTGTACCCATCCCTGATCTTCTGGCATGCCATAGCCTGCACTTAAGCTATCACCTAATATCAAAATCGTGGCAGCATAGGTCGGTACACTCATAACTATCAGTATAAACACGCTGGTAAGCACGCGTTTAAGTGACGAATATAAGAAGGATTGTATGTCTAATAATATCGATCGAAATACCAGTGCCATTACTGTAACTAACCTCAATAAAACTGTCGTGACCCAAGAGGGAGAGTTGACTATCCTCAACGGCATTAATATAGAAGTCAAGCAAGGAGACAGTATCGCCATTTTGGGACCATCAGGTTCAGGTAAGTCGACACTATTGGGTTTACTTGCAGCATTAGATACACCTACCTCTGGTGAGATAGTGTTGGATGGGGTGGCCTTATCCGGATTAAATGAAGAGCAAAAAGCAGCGCTTCGTAAGCAAAAAGTCAGTTTTATCTTTCAGTCATTTATGCTGGTTGATACCTTAACAGCGCTTGAAAACGTTATGCTACCCGCAGAGCTTGCAGGGGTGAAAGATGCCAAGCAGAAAGCCCAAACCATGCTCAATCGCGTTGGTTTATCTCATCGATTAAATCATTTGCCTAAACAGTTATCGGGTGGTGAACAGCAACGTGTGGCTATTGCCAGAGCTTTTATTTGTGAACCCAAAGTGCTGTTTGCAGATGAACCAACAGGCAACTTAGACAGTGTGAATGGTGATAAAATTGCTGATATGTTGTTTGAGTTAAACCAAGAAAGTGACACCACGTTGGTGTTAGTGACGCATGATTTACATTTAGCAAAACGTTGCGCACGCCAATTAGTGATGGAAAATGGCCATTTGTCAGAACCATACGCAGATAATCTTAAGGCTGCCCATGTGAGCGCGGAACCTGTTGCGGAGGTTAATTAATGGAGTGGCAAATTGCGTGGAGATTGTTTAAACGTGAACTCGCTCAAGGACAATTAATTCTTATCGTGTTGGCTATTACGTTAGCGGTGTTATCCGTGACCGGGCTAGCGCGGGTTAGTGAGCGTTTACAAGTAGCCATTAATGGCGAAGCCTCTAACTTTATTGCCGCCGACCGTATTATCGACTCACCGGTTGAACTTGATGCACAAGTCCTTACAGTTGCCAATGAGTTAGGCCTTGCCCACGTCACTAACATGCAATTTAACTCGATGGTGTATTCGGGCGATAAATTTCAATTAGTGACCGTTAAAGCGGTAGGTGATGGCTATCCGTTAAAAGGCGATATAGAGCTGAGTAACGGTGTCACTCGAGCATTACCAAGCAAGGGGCAAGCATGGTTTGAAAATCGTTTAGGTGGTTTGCTTGGCTACCCAAAAAGCATTGAATTGGGCAATAGTGAGTTATCGCTAACCGAAGAGATTAGTCGTTTACCGGATGCAGGGTTTAATCCGTTTGCGTCCTCACCAGTATTACTCATCCGTTTAGATGATGTGGCGGCGACAGGTATTATTCAACCTGGTAGCCGGGTGACGTATTTATACCAATTTACTGGCGATGCAGAGCAGCTAACGGCCTTTGAACTGCAAGCTAAACCTTTGCTCAATAACAGCCAGCGTTGGGTAGATGTGCAATCGGGAGATTCCCCGATCGCTTCAGCTGTGCAACGTGCGGAGCGCTTTTTGCTGCTAGCCAGTTTACTCGGTATTGCATTAGCGTGCGCCGCGATTGGTATTGCAGCGCAGCGTTACTGTCAACGCCACTATGATGTTGTGGCCATGCTGAAAACCTTTGGCGCTTCAGGCAAGCAAATTCGGGTGTTATTCGGACTGCATTTGTCGTTAGTGACCTTATTGGGTATTGCACTGGGTTTGCTGGGCGGGTTATTGCTCGACATTGGCATTACGGCATTTTTACCACCAGAGATAGCCGCTTATTCTCCACCGTATTTACGGCCTATTTTATTAGGTGTAAGCACGGGGCTAATCAGTGCATTTATGTTTTCTGCTTATCCGTTAATGCGGCTGTTAGCCATTCCGCCGTTAAGAGTATTGCAGCGCCAATTAGAAGGCCTGCAGCTGGGCATGTGGCTCCATTTACTATTAAGCTTGGCCGCGATGGCCTTGTTGGGGTATTTGTATTCAAGAAGTTTAGCATTGACGATGACAGTGGTACTTGCGGTGCTGTTGTTAGGTTTTTTACTCAGTGTGCTGGGCTTTGTGATGATCCGTTTCGGTCATGGCATTGGCATGAAAACCACCAATCCTTTCCAACTAGCATTAGCTGGGCTTCGCCGTCGTGCTCGTCAAAATGCTGTGCAATTGGTTGGATTTAGCAGTGCATTGGTATTATTGCTCACCATCTTGGCCTTGCGTCAAGATTTACTTAATGAATGGCAAAAGCAGTTACCTGAAAATGCACCTAACTACTTTCTAGTGAATATAGCCCCTGAGGATGCTAAGCCATTAAATGACTTTTTAAGCCTAAATCATATTAACGCTACCGATATTTATCCTGTGGTGCGTGGTCGACTCACTCATATTAACGACGAGGAGTTGATTTCGGGCAAACAAGCTGAAAACGGAGCTGAAGGGCGAGTGGGGATTTCTCGCGAATTAAACTTAACCTATCGAGATACTTTACCGCCAAATAATAAGCTGCTTGAGGGCAAGTTTAATCAAGCTGCGGATGATGTTTCGGTTGAGTCCGGTGTCGCAGATAGACTAGGCGTTATACTTGGCGACAAGCTCACTTATAGCATCGATAATCAATCCTTTTCGGTGAAGGTTGCCAGTATTAGACAGGTTCAGTGGGAAACCCTACAACCTAACTTTTTCATGATTTTTACCCCTGAAGCGTTGGCGCCATTTGCCTATACCTCGATGGCCAGTTTTCACCTTAATGATGCGCAATTAGCGGCGGATGGTAGCTTGCTGAGCGCCAATCAAGTGGTATTGCAACTGATCCAACAATTTCCAACGATATCGATTATTGATGTTGGGGCGATGGTTGAGCAGCTACGGCAAATAATCGATCAAGTGTCATTATCACTATCACTAGTGTTGGCATTAGTGTTGTTGGCCAGTGCCTTGGTGTTGATTGCGCAAACTGAGGCTGGCATGGCGACTCGACAACGAGAACTCGCAGTGTTGCGAACTTTTGGCGCATCCGGTTGGTTACTTCGTGCTTCTACTGGAATTGAGTTTGCTTTGCTTGGTGCAATTGCTGGTTTATTAGCGGTGATTGTGGCTGAGTTTGCTTTATATATGCTAAAAACCCAAGTGTTTGAGCTAGTGGTATACATGCATTGGCCATGGTGGGGCATCACTCCAATCGCAGGCGCGTTAATTGTGGCAATCTTAGGGGTTTGGCGTTGTCGTCAGTTACTCAATAAGTCGTGCAGTGACATGTTAAAAGAGGGCTAAAATACTTACAAATATTAAGGGAGATGCATTGTCATCTCCCTTTTTTATGTTGCCTTTTTACCTTAGTTGATCACTGATGTGATTACTTTTGACGCATTTTATATTGGGTTGGACAATACGCTCTATCAATACCTTCAGGTCGCAATTTAAGGTGCTTGGTTTTACGGCCACTAACACGGGCTCGCCAAGACTTAAAGCTATTGGGTTTGAGTGATGAGCGCATGAGTTTAATCACATTTGATTCGTTTAAGCCATAAAGGTGTTCAATAGCTTCAAATGGCGTGCGGTCTTCCCATGCCATTTCAATGATCCTTGAGGTATCGTGCGGTGATAGCATTGAGTTTGATAATGTTTATTGGGTTTGCGCTCTAATACGTTAGTTATCAGCGTTTAGATTAGTGTATTAAGGATTTGTGTTTAAGGCAGATGAATACGTTAAAATATAGAGACAAGCTTTATTGGCCTATATTTTTTTCATTAGTGGATGTTGAACAATTATCTGATCATCCTATTGGCGGACGGTTAAATGCTGGCACCACAGGGTGAGTGCTCATTACCGATGATGAGTGCGGTACATTTAATATTATTTCCCCCTGCCAAGTCGTGCTATAAAATTTATCAAGCCACCTTAGCTGTCGATTACGAGATTGGACAAGCATTTGTCTACTCTCTAAATCGTTTTAAGTTGGCTTGCTGTATAATTAAGCTATATTAAAAAGTGCTCGGTGCCGATCACGATAAATGTAGTGGTTAATGTTGTGATGAAAAGTGTTAGTTCTGAATAATTTATGATTTAGTCCACCAGGATACATAGTTATAGAGGCAAATATTGTCGATGGAGCATAAAACACCACTCTCATATCATTTTAAAGACAAACATATATGGTTTGACATGACCATGCTTGCAGCATTGTTTGTTGTTGCAGCCTACGTTCCTCTATTAAAAATTGTGCCTTTAGTTGCCTGTCTAGAGTTATTCAGCTTTTTTAGTTTTCACTTACTAGCAAAACGCAGTCGATTCCAGTTACAGGGCTTTCTGGGAGGATTTATTTCCAGTACGGCAGTTTTTTTACAAATATTAAATGATAAAAAATTTGCATCAACAAGTGAACGTGACTTGCTACTGACATTGTTGTTTGCTTTATGTTCTATGTTACTGGAATGTCTATTTATTATCTTTTTTTTGGCAGACCAATTAGCCTTTATTTTTTATATCCCCTTTGTCACGCAATTATTGTTTTTTATTACGGCGATAATATATGTGCAGATGCAATCCAATTTACTTTTTTTAAGTAACCAGTCAGGGCAACCAACAGTTGATATTGAGCTATTAATTGATCACCCGATAAATTGGAAAAATGTTGCTAAGCTATCTATTTTTATCCTCGGACTTGTATATGCCATGCATTTTATCGGCAGTGAACTTGGTTTATCGCGAGGGATCAGTACTTTGCTGGTATCATTTTTTGAAGCTCATGCCATTCTTGTATCGGTGATGAGCGAATGGTCTATGAATCCACAGGATATTGATTTAATAAATTTATTGTTGTTAATTTTACTCGGTAACACCATCAGTAAATCGTACTTGATGTTTAAAGGAAGCAATTTTTCTCACAAATGGATTTTTATTGCGATGATGTTTGTGGGGTTTGCATTAAGTGTCGGTGCTACGTTTTTTTGCTCTTTTTTGCTTGAGTAATGTGTTTGCTATTCTCTCTAATAATACAAACTGCACTTTACGTCTGTGGCATAATATCCCCCACCATTGACTGCATATCTGACGAGACAAAGCATAATATCCGCTTAAGTAGCCAATAATAAATGATTATCGCAAGTTAAGGTTATTTATGCGTCTTGATCGATTTGTTTGTAAAAGTACTGAATTATTAAAGTATGAGGTTATTCAACATATCCATAACGGGGCTGTGCTCGTTAATGGTGTAGTTGTCAGGGATGAAGCTGTTCAAGTTCATGAAAATAATGACATCAGCTTAAACGGTCAAAATCTTGCTGCTCGAGCGTTTCGTTATATGTTAATCAATAAACCTGCCAATACCCTTTGTTCGAATGTCGATGGTGTCTATCCGTCGCTATTCTCATTAATTGACGCCGAACGACCATCTGAGTTGCATATTGCCGGACGATTAGATGCCGACACAACCGGATTAGTGCTTATTACCGATGATGGTCGTTGGACATTTGCTATCACGTCCCCGTCTGGACAATGCCATAAAGTTTACCGGGTTAAATTAGCTAAGCCGATAGCAGCAGATGCCGGAGAGTCTTTTTTACAAGGCATTGCTTTGCAAGGGGAGCAAGAGCTGACATTACCGGCACAGTTGCAAATTATCACACCACAAGAAGTATTACTGACCTTAACTGAAGGTAAGTTCCATCAAGTTAAACGCATGTTTGCTGCCGTAGGTAATAAAGTGGTGTCGCTGCATCGAGAAAGTATTGGTGCGGTTAAACTGGATGTAGCAATAGGTGAATGGCGTTATTTAACCGATGTAGAAATTGGTTCATTTAGTCATATACTTTTAAATAAGCTTTAAATTCAGCGCCCCTTAGTATTTGTGTAAAAAGCGCTTTATTGATTATTTTATCATGACCTCACGCATGCGATATTCACCCGTTAATGTCCTTACTTCAGGGTATTTGGCTGAAATTTCATTAGACATTTTTTTATCAGCCTCGCTCCACTTTTTCATGAACGCTTCATACTTCTTTTTGTTAGGCTCCATGTCTGCGCCATTAGCCATAGTAACGACTAATAACATGTTAAAATCACCACTCACTGGTAAATCACTTGCATAGATTTTCCAGTCTTTGATATAACCAAGTTCCTTTTCAATTTTAACCGCTTTAACCCAGCTATTACTCAAACCTGCCAAATATATATCCGCCATATTAGGATCTACTTTAACGGTAGTCATTACCATTATTTCAGTACCGAGATCGTAATCTTGGTAAATCTCCAATCTATCTTTGGCAAATAATGCGGAGCTAAATACAACGCAAGCTAATGTAATTAATAATTTTTTCATTTTATTATCCTTTTTAATAATTAATTATTTTGTTCGTTTTTTGTACAATTTAATCATGGTAAGGAATCAGGTAGAGTCAAGTCACTCTACAATGCGGCATGTTAACCTGGCCGTTCTACGGGAGTGTATGAGGATGGCAAAAAGTAAATCGTATTAACCACGGGTTTGAGCTGGAATCACACCTTTCTGGTTATATTGTCCTTTTAGCTAACGTTAGTGGGTAAGGTTATTAAAAACACATAAAACAATAACTTTTTGTTATCATTGTGCCATTATCGGCGGTGACGTTAGTATCCCCATAATCGATGTCGTATAAGAGATGTTCATTGTCGATGCAATGAAGTGTTCAGTGCATAATAGAGGCGCAGCATGTTAAATCAACAATGGTTAACCACATTTATTAAACTTGTCGAAGTAGGGCATTTTACTCACACGGCAGAGCAGCTTTTTATGACGCAACCTGGCGTGAGTCAACACATTAAAAAGCTTGAGCTGCAAGTGGGCGTTGATTTACTGATTCGAATAGGAAAAAGCTTTGAGCTAACTGAAGCTGGAATTGTGTTATATCAACAAGCATTAGTTTGGCAGCAGCAACAGCAACAAGTTTTGTCGCAATTAGCGGTTGATGATGAGCATGTAGGCGTTTGTCGTTTAGCGTGTTCGGGATCGATGGCGTTGCTTTTATATCCTCACCTTATTGACTATCAGTTGCCATATAGTCAATTACAAATCCATCTGGAAGCGGCGCCTAATAAACGCATTATTGATAGTGTTATGGCCAATACCGTTGATGTGGGCATCATTACGCAGCCGATTAACATGGATGAGCTGGTGGTGACCCCATTAGCTGCACAGTCTCTGTGTCTGGTGTTACCGCAGTCGTACCCACATCAATCGGTTACATTTGAACAACTCATGGAACTTGGAATGGTGAGCCATCCAGATGCGATGCATTATTGGTCGCAAATAGTCGGCCAGTATTTTATTGAAAAACAGGTGTTAGCGTTGCAGGTGCCTATTCGCAGTTACGTTAACCAATTGAACCAAATTCTTGTTCCCGTGGCTAAAGGGCTGGCATTTGCTGTGCTACCACAATTTGCAGTTGATAATTTTGCCCAACAACAGCATATCCGCATAGCATCTTTTGCCACCGAGCAAGCCAACAATGTGGTGGTCAGTGAGCCCTTGTTTATCATTTACAAAAAACATCGGCCACTTGCACGTCGTTATGGACCGATAATCAATAAAATTAAACAGTTGGTGAAGTGATGCCCGTTAGCCCGGTGAATTTTCTCGGTGGTTTAGTGCTCTGAGTTAGCTCGCTGAGTTAGCTCTTAGAATTAATAATGTGTTGTAATGCACTGTTGATATCAGTGTATTGAAACTCAAAGCCAGCCGCTAAAGTCCTTGTGGGTAGTACAAATTGGCCGGTAGTGAGCAACTCTGACATTTCACCCATTGCCAGTCTTAGCGCTAATGGTGGCGTGGTTATTTTGGCCGGACGATTTAACGCACTGCCTAATGCTTTAGCAAATGTTGCATTGCTAACAGGCTGAGGTGCAGTAGCATTGTAAATACCTTGTAAGTTGGTGTTGTTCAGCAAATAGTTAATCAGTCCAATTAAATCATCAACATGGATCCAACTCATACCTTGCTCGCCACTGCCTATTGGGCCGCCTAAACCAAGTTTGAATGGAGGTAGCATTTTTGCTAATGCGCCGCCATTCTTCCCGAGCACAATACCTATTCGAGTAATACACACTCGGGTCTGTTGTGACTGGGCTTGAAGTGCGAGGTCTTCCCATTTCTGGCATATATCATGGCTAAATTCAGTATGAAATCCACTTGTCTCATCGACTGGACTCTGGTCTTGTCGACCATAGTAACCCACCGCTGAGGCGCTAATAAACGTATGTGGCGGCGTAGTACTTTTACTAATAAGCTGAGTTAATTCCGTGGTGATGTCCCAACGGCTGTCGCATATTAGTTTTTTTTGTTTGTTGCTCCAACGTTTACTGACTATCGGTTCGCCTGCAAGGTTAATTACGGCATCTATGTCGTTAAGGTGTGGTTTATCAGTAAGGGTTTGCCAGTATTGATGGTGACTGCCAAGATTATTTTTTGCGTTATTAATATTTCGCGTCAATATGATCAGTTGGTGTTCGCTAAGCGATTTAACTAAGCGTTTGCCAACAAACCCCGTTGCACCAGTGATTAATATTCTCATCTAAACTCCCTTCTACTCAGTAGAACAATATACGATGGTAACCTTAAGAAATGATCACAAATTCTGCACGCAACATACTTGTTATTACGGCTTTTGATAGCATAATTCCATCGACACAGAGTCTGCAAAGCGAAGTGCATGGGGTTTATCAATTTCGACACTGGCAAATTCAACCCAATCATGTTCACTGGCAATGGCGAGAGTTTGATTGGTTAGGTTTTCGAGTAATGAAAAACGATTATTTTCAATCAAAGCAATGATATTTTTAGTAATGGTGCGATAATTCAACGCATCAGTGACATTGTTGCTGTTTCGCGCTTTGTCGGCACAATAATGGATCACCACATTGACGATGACATCTTGTTGGTTATTGATTTCATCTTCTTTAATGCCGATATAGGTGCGTAAACGTAAGTTTTTAATGCGTATAATAGCGGTTTCTGGTTTCATATTGAGTGAGTGGATCCCTAAAAGTTGTTGTAAGCCAATATTGTCATCAACTTATATGTGAATCGACAAAAATATTTAACTTAGTTTGCAATATGTTACTGAGTTTAGCTTAGCATACAGAATCATTTTAATAAGCAATAATAAGGATTTTTAGTTCTATGAAAGGATTACAACAATCGCCTATGGCTGTCCGTAGTTTTGTGGTGATGGCCTGTGTGGTGATCATTCTAGCGGGAATCAAAACGGCCAGCCCAATTGTGGTGCCTTTTGTATTATCTGCATTTTTAGCGGTAATTTGCAATCCAGCCATTGTATTGATGACGCGCTATCGTATTCCTAAATGGTTATCGATCATCTTATTGATGGGATTTATTGTGTTAATGGGCTTGTGGCTGGCCAGTTTAGTGGGTAGTTCGGTAACTGAGTTTTCCAAAGAAATGCCCAAGTATCGGGAGCAATTGATTGAACAATTTGCGTGGATCCTTGAAAAACTGCAAGATTTTAATATCCAGATTTCTCAACAAAAAGTACTCGATTATTTTGACCCCGGCATGGCGTTATCCATGACCACCAATATGTTGTCTGGTGTTGGCAATGTGATGGCTAATTTATTCCTGATTATTTTGACTATCGTATTTATGTTATTTGAGGCGCAATCAATGCCTAGAAAGTTTCATTTAGCCCTCGATGCTCCAGATAAGCGTTTACAGCAAATCGATAAATTCTTGCAGTCGGTTAATCAATATATGGTGATTAAAACCCTTGTCAGTTTAGCGACAGCAGTGGTTGTTGGTATCGGTTTGACAATCATTGGCGTTGACTATGCTTTGTTATGGGCAGTCATCGCTTTTCTGTTTAATTATATTCCTAATATTGGTTCTATTATTGCCGCTATTCCGGCTGTGTTATTGGCTTTTATCCAAATGGGCCCAGGGGCTGCAGGTATTACCGGTTTATTGTATGTGGGTACCAATATGGTGATGGGTAATATGGTTGAACCGCGTTTTATGGGCCGAGGTTTAGGCTTGTCTACCTTAGTGGTTTTTTTATCATTGATTTTTTGGGGTTGGCTGCTTGGCTCTGTCGGCATGTTGCTGTCGGTACCCTTAACCATGATTGTTAAAATTGGTCTTGAATCGAGCGACTCGGGCAATTGGCTGGCAATTTTATTGTCGGATGATAATGATGACTCACCCAATGAATCTGCCAATAATGTTAAAGCAGATGCCGAAATTGCAGCTGAAGATTGCCACAGAGACGACGATGACGAACAGGTTAATAATGACGTTAATAGTGGAGTCAGTAGCGACGTAGATAATGATCATAGCGTGGGCAGTGACACTAAAGCTAAGTCATCAACCACAAATGCATAACCCTATTGATTGTATTTAGTTTATTGAGTTAAGAGAGTGTATGAAAGGTTTTTTACAAATAGTTCCAAATTTGACGTT
Organism: Shewanella sp. BF02_Schw; assembly: GCF_014596695.2. Classification (NCBI taxonomy): domain Bacteria; kingdom Pseudomonadati; phylum Pseudomonadota; class Gammaproteobacteria; order Alteromonadales; family Shewanellaceae; genus Shewanella; species Shewanella sp. BF02_Schw. The sequence goes on along the minus strand of NZ_JABKAW020000003.1, from coordinate 221,526 downwards.
CGGTGATGATGTTTGCCGTTTATTTCATGGCCGCGGCGGCTTATTCGCTGGCGATGAACACCTGTGTTTAGATTGGTATAAACCAGTATTATTGCTCACCAGTTTTAAGATGCTTGAAACCGAGCAACTCAATGAATTAGTGATTGCAGTAAAGGTACTTTGGCAGCAACAACGACCAACTGAAACACTTAATTTGGTTTACCAATACCGTCAAGGTGGCCAAACATTCAGTGAGTTATTGCATGGTGAAGTACCAGAACAGCATATTGTGATCGAAAATGGTGCGCGCTTTTTAGTCCATTTATTACGCGGACAAAACCACGGTTTATTTTTAGATATGGCCAACGGCCGAGCATGGGTGAAACAACACGCAAAACATAAAAAGGTACTTAATTTATTTGCTTATACTTGCGGCTTTTCGGTAGTGGCTTTGCAAGGCGGCGCAGATGAAGTGGTCAACATGGACATGAGTAAAGGTGCGTTAAGCATTGGTAAGCAAAACCATGTATTAAATGACTTACCCGCAGGAGCGCGTTATTTAGGCCACGATATTTTTAAATCATGGGGTAAATTAACCAAGCTTGGACCGTATGATTTGATTGTGGCCGATCCACCGAGTAATCAACGTGGCAGTTTTGTGGCCACTAAAGATTATGAGCGCTTATTGAAACGTCTGCCTGACTTACTTGCACCACAAGGTGAAGTGTTGCTGTGCTTAAATGCCCCAGAGCTTGGTTGTGATTTTTTGATGCAACAAGTGGCTAATACTGCGCCACAATTAACTTATGTTGAGCGAATTGCTAATCCGTCCGTTTTTGCCGATATAGATGAACAGAAATCATTAAAAGTATTACGTTACTGCATGAGCTAATTTATTAACGCGTTACAAATAAACCGACAGTCATGTGACTGTCGGTTTTTTTATGCCTGTAAAAAATGCCAAGACATACCTCACGATTAACCCCTTAATGACATCTTCGCCGCGCAAGTTGTTTTTAGTGGCTTATACTTAATGCTAACCAAGGAAATACCTGTTCAAATAATCGTTAAATAATCCTTCTTTTAATCGGTATTTATGACCGATAACCCTGATCTAGCTAATGATTTATTAAAATTGATGATCTAGATCATATTAACCTTGTTTTACCAATTTGTGAGTATATAGATTGTTACTGCATTAACGATAAAATTCACCGAGTCGTAATAAAGAAGCAATAAAGCGATGATGATTTATTGTTTTTATCCCCACTCTTGGAGGGTCCATGAGTAATGAAACCGAAAGCAAAAAGGGTTTAGAGCTAAAGATTTTTATTTTTTTGACCGTCTTTCTAGCCCCAATTTTATCTGTATTACTGGTTAGCGCACTAGGTTTTACTATCTGGTTTAGCCAAATTTTAACTGGGCCTCCAGGCGCGGGCTAATCCTAAAAATAATAAACAATGTGAGAACGATGTATGAGCAATGAACTTCACGTAACCAGCCTAATTGTCCAAGTACACCCTGAGCAAATGGCTGAAGTAAGACAAAAAATTATGGCCATCAAAAATGCTGAGTTGTCAGCTAATAATGACGTTAAGTTAGTTGTTGTCGTTGAAGGTCCGAGCCAACGATCGTTGATGGATGATATATCAACTATTAATGCCATTCCGGGTGTGTTGACTGCCACCATGGTGTATCACCAAAGTGAAGAGCTTGAAGAGGGTGAAGTATGAAAATGAATAGACGCGATTTTATGAAGGCCAATGCCGCTATCGCAGCGGCAAGTGTTGCAGGATTAGCACTACCTACAAGTGCAAGCAACCTGATCACTAGCTCAGAACAAACCAAATTAGAATGGAACAAAGCACCTTGTCGTTTTTGCGGAACAGGTTGTTCAGTGATGGTAGCCACCCGTGACGGTAAAGTTGTTGCGACTCATGGTGATGCCAACAGCGAAGTTAACCGTGGCTTAAACTGTATTAAAGGCTATTTCCTTTCTAAAATTATGTACGGTCGTGATCGTCTGCAAACGCCAATGTTGCGTATGACTGATGGCAAATATGACAAGCATGGCGAATTCACTCCTATTACATGGGAAAAAGCGTTCGACACTATGGCCGAGCGTTGGAAAGCGACCATTAAAGCCAAAGGTCCAACAGCCGTCGGTATGTTTGGTTCTGGTCAGTGGACCGTATGGGAAGGTTATGCAGCGGTTAAGTTAATGAAAGCTGGCTTTGGTTCAAATAATATCGATCCAAACGCTCGTCATTGTATGGCATCTGCGGTAGGTGGCTTTATGCGTACCTTCGGCATTGATGAGCCAATGGGTTGTTATGACGATATGGAAGCGGCTGACGCGTTTGTGCTTTGGGGCTCAAACATGGCAGAAATGCACCCTATTTTATGGACTCGTGTAACCGATCGCCGTTTAAGCGCGCCACACGTTAAAGTCGCCGTGTTGTCTACCTTTGAACATCGTTCATTCGACCTTGCTGATTTGCCCATTGTATTCACGCCACAAACCGATTTAGCAATGCTTAACTTTATTGCCAATTACATTATCCAAAATGGCAAAGTGAATAAAGATTTCATCAAAAAGCATGTTAATTTCCGCAAGGGAACCACAGACATTGGCTATGGTTTACGTCCAACGCATCCATTAGAAATGAAAGCCAAAAACGTTGCCACTGCAGGTGACTCTACCCCGATTGATTTTGACGAATTTGCTAAATTTGTGGCTGACTATGATGTTGAATCTGTCAGTAAGTTGTCTGGTGTACCAGAACATAAGCTTATTGAGTTGGCAGAGCTTTATGCAGATCCAGATCGTAAAGTGACTTCATTCTGGACCATGGGCTTTAACCAACATACTCGTGGTGTGTGGTGTAATAATCTGATTTATAACATTCACTTGTTAGTCGGTAAAATCTCTACTCCAGGTAACAGCCCATTCTCATTAACGGGTCAACCGTCTGCTTGTGGTACAGCACGTGAAGTGGGTACATTCTCACATCGTTTACCTGCGGACATGGTAGTGACTAACCCTGAACACAGAAAGCGCGCCGAAGAGATTTGGCATATTCCGAGTGGTATTATTCCACCAAAACCTGGTTACCATGCAGTAGAGCAAAACCGTCGCTTAAAAGATGGCGATTTAAATTGTTACTGGGTACAAGTGAACAACAATATCCAAGCAGGCGCCAATATTAACGAAGAAGGTTTACCGGGCTACCGTAATCCTGAAAACTTCATCGTAGTGTCTGATGCATATCCAACTGTTACCACCCAAGCAGCCGATTTAATTTTACCAACAGCAATGTGGGTCGAAAAAGAAGGTGCCTACGGTAATGCTGAACGTCGTACTCAATTTTGGCATCAAATGGTTAAAGCACCAGGAGAGTCACAGTCTGATTTATGGCAGTTAATGGAATTCTCTAAGCGTTTCACTACTGACGAAGTTTGGCCTGCAGAAGTGTTAGCTGCTAACCCTTCGTTTAAAGGTAAAACCTTATATGAAGTGCTTTATCTCAATGGCAATGTTGATAAATTTCCATTGGCAGATGCTGATCAAAAATACTTAAATGATGAAGCTAAGCATTTTGGTTTTTACGTTCAAAAAGGTTTATTTGAAGAATATGCCACCTTTGGACGTGGTCATGGTCATGATTTAGCTGACTTTGATGTATACCACAAAGAGCACGGTTTACGTTGGCCGGTGGTTAATGGCAAAGAAACCAAATGGCGTTTCCGTGAAGGGTCAGACCCATACGTTAAAGCGGGTACAGAATTTGAGTTTTACGGTAAGCCAGATGGCCGTGCAGTTATTTTCGCATTGCCTTACGAGCCTGCTGCAGAGTCACCAGATGAAGAGTTCGATATTTGGCTATCAACGGGTCGTGTGCTTGAACATTGGCATTCTGGTTCAATGACACAACGTGTACCTGAACTTTATAAAGCCTTCCCTGATGCAGTGTGTTTTATGCATCCTGAAGATGCTAAAAAGCGCGGTTTACGTCGTGGTGATGAAATTAGAATTGTTTCTCGTCGTGGTGAAATTAAAACCCGTGTTGAAACACGAGGACGTAATAAGCCGCCTGTTGGCTTAGTGTTTGTGCCTTGGTTTGATGCCAGCCAGCTCATTAATAAAGTGACGTTAGATGCGACAGATCCTTTGTCAAAACAAACTGACTATAAAAAATGTGCTGTAAAGATTGTTAAGGCTTAAGGAGACAGACCATGAAAACAGGTAAATTATTATCGATTATCGCGTTATTAGGTTTCTCTGTAAGTGTAATGGCTACCAGCATACCTGAAGACAAAATCGACACATTACGTTTAGCGCCAATTAATGTAGAACCGACACCGCCTGCGATGCAAGCTGTGATCAATACCGATGTTAAGCAGGTACGTAATTACCCAATGCAGCCACCGGTGATCCCGCACAAGATTGATGGTTATCAAATCGATCTTAAAGTGAACAAGTGTATTCAATGTCATGCCCGTACTAGTACTGGTCATTCACAGGCTCCAATGGTGAGCGTGACTCACTATATGGACCGTGATAATAATTTTTTGGCTGATTTATCACCACGTCGTTATTTTTGTACTCAGTGCCATGCACCGCAGTTAGATGCCAAGTTATTAGTTGAAAATGACTTTGTCGATATTGATCACTTAATGAAGGCGAAAGCCCCAGTTAAGCACTAGGAGTCACTATGATTGCAAAATTGTTTGAGCAACTAAAAATAGTGTGGAAAGTGCTGTGTCGTCCGAGTGTCCATTACAGTCTTGGCTTCTTAACCATTGGTGGATTTATCGCTGGGGTGATTTTCTGGGGCGGATTTAACACCGCCTTGGAACTGACTAACCGCGAGCAATTCTGTATTGGTTGCCATGAAATGGAAAACAATGTTTATCAGGAACTGCAAACGACTATTCACTTCACTAACCGAAGTGGTGTGCGTGCAACCTGTCCTGATTGTCATGTGCCACATAACTGGACCGATAAAATTGCTCGTAAAATGCAAGCTTCTAAGGAAGTGTGGGGCAAAATATTCGGTACTATTAGCACGCGAGAAAAGTTTGAAGGTAAACGTCGCGAGCTGGCGGAACATGAATGGGAACGCCTCAAAGCTAACGATTCGTTAGAGTGCCGTAACTGTCATAACTTCGACTATATGGATTTCACTCGTCAGTCTAAGCGTGCATCACAAATGCATTCAACATCACTGGCTAGCGGCGAAAAAACCTGTATCGATTGTCATAAAGGTATTGCACACCAATTACCTGATATGGCGGGTGTAGAAGGGTTCTAAACCGGTTAATATTGTAAGTGTATAGAAAAGGCCAGCAAATTTGCTGGCCTTTTGTTTTATGCATTTCGAACTAAAGTTGTTTACGTTAAATCAACCTGTTGTCCAATCACATCAATTAAATATTCAGTGAAATCATGGCCATGGTTTTGCAACATTTTCGGAAACATTGAAATAGGCGTTAACCCTGGGAAGGTATTGATTTCATTCAAGAGGATTTGATTATCATCAGTTAAAAAGAAATCAATGCGCGACAAGTGACGTAATTTCATCCCTTTAAAGGCTTTTATTGCGTAATCCCGGATCAGCTGACTGATCTCAGGGCTGAGGTTATCAGCAACAACGTCGGTACGGGCCTTACTATTTTTAGCGTACTTTTCATCAAATGAATAAAAGGTATTGCTGTCGCAAATAATTTCGCCCGGTAAGGTAGCTACCACTTCCCCTTGGTATTGGTATACGGCGACTTCTAATTCACGCGCATGGATGGTTTGCTCAACAACCACATATGGAGCATAACTAAACGCATCTTTAAGTACGTTAGCGATATTGGCTTTAACATCGACTTTATAGCATCCCACAGACGATCCTTGTGATGCCGCTTTTACAAAAACAGATCCCCAATGATCAAATGCCGTTTCAGTTTGCTTGATTGCATCATCATCTAGTTGGTGCAAAAAGATGTAAGGCGTGTTTGGTACGCCTAAAGCTGAAAACCACATTTTAGCGGTGATTTTATTAAAGCAATTGCTTGAGGCTTCAGATTCACAACCAAAGTAGGGCAGTTGGATTAAGTTAAAGTACGATTGAATATCACCGGTTTCACCCGGAAATCCATGAATACACGGGATCACATAATCAACTGACCATGCTGGCGTATTGTTATCTTCAAAACGAATTTCACGGCGATTAGTCAGGTCGCATAATTTACCGTCTTCAGTGTGATAATGACCGTGTTTATCGAGTACTAACTTAAGTACCGAAAATTTATCTGACTTTGCCAGTGATGACTCAAAAAAACGTGCAGACATTAACGAAATATCGTGTTCTGCACCGCCACCGCCGCACAATAACAGCAGATTAATCTTTGGCATGGTTGCTCCTGAAAGACCCAAAAAATGGGCTAGATTTGAATTAGATTAGCCCTAAAAAAGTAATGCTTATGATAAAGACCCACAGCCATACAGTGCAAGTAAGAGTTAATAATATTTCAGCTATTTATGTCTATTTCCGACGTTAATGCGATTAAATAACCTCAACGAGATAATAAACAGCTATCACATCTCCATTACCTCACGAAGCGATTGTATTAATTGGCAATGTCATAAGCGTTAGTGGCATCCGTCTTGGTTAGTCACATCCGTTCTAAGTGGCAATAATATGCTGGGTGGCGTCATACACTGTCGTTTTGTTGTCGACAATCTCAGCGTTATCTTTTCTGCATCAGCCGTAAAAAAGAAAAACCTCTTTTTATTTTCATAAAAAAGAGGTTTTTAATCAATCAATATAATGTCTGCTATCGTGGTCAACTACATTGATTATATTGATGTACTAACAAACGTATGACAGTAGAATACTTAAGCTTATTGCTTCAATCTTAGTCTCTGTGGTGTAATATTTTAATCTTACCTAGAAGCGATAAGTTAAGTTCACCGAACCATTCACAGGCGCGCCGTAATAACCGATAGTGGCCAAGCTGTTAATGTATTTTTCATCGGTGAGGTTATTAATGTTAGCTCTCAGATTTAGGTCTTCAGAAATATTCCAACTTGCGAAAGCGTTAACGACTAAATAGGCATCTTGTTCTACATTAGAATCAACATTTTTGGTTTCAGATTGCCATCTGCCGCCCAATCCAACGCTTACTTCTGGCAATTGTGGCAAGGTATAATCCATCGAAAAGTTAACAACGTTTCGGGCTGCCCATTCATTTGCCTCAGCGCCATCTTCATCTTCTACATCTAGCAGCGTATAAGCTAATACGGCATTGAGATTGTCTGTTATGTGTCCAGTGACTTCGACTTCAAAGCCTTTCGATTCGACATTGGCACCTTTATAATAGTAATTTCCGTTGGCATTAAGGCCGGCGTAGCTAGCGAGGTTATTTTGCTCAGCACTAAATAGTGCAAAGGTAGCCATTAAATCATTATCAAGCCATAGGGTTTTAAGCCCAAGTTCGTAATTGACGCCTTTAGTGGGGTCTAAAAAATACCCATCGTAATCATACTGCTCTTGCGGTTGGTAAATGTCTGAATAACTGAAGTAAGTGTTGATATCCTCTGTGATGCTGTAAACCACACCAGCATAAGGGCTAAACTCGCTTTCGTCGTTGTCGATATCAACGCCGCTATTAATACCTTCGCGGGTATATTTAATCGCATTAAAGCCTGCAACTACGAATAGGCTGTCATTAATATTGAACTTAGTCGAACCATAGGCGCGAAGTAAGCTTACATCAATGTCAGAGTACTCCACTTTATCGCCCCATTCAGGCTCAGGGATCGCATCGAGATCGTAAGGGAAAGCAGGCGTGGGACCATATTCTGGAGTCGCTGCAAAATCAAATGGGTGTTGGTACATGTATTTTTTACTTTGAGAACCGCTTAACCCTAAGGTCAGTTCGTGATCTTGACCAAATAATCCATAATGACCAATAGTGGTGATGTCCAAAATATCGGCTGAAAACTCAGTGTCGTAGCGACCAGGCCAACCATTTAATCCTAAGCCTGTGTCCTTATCAATGGTTCCAGAAGCATAAAATAACTTACTTTCATCTTCTAATCCTTGATGATTATAGGCAACTTTAAGGTCCCAGTCGTTAGGCATTATGTAAGTATACTCAACAAATGCGGTTGTATTGATGGTGTCCCACATAGTCCACTCTTGTGTGGTGCTAGCGCTGGTATCCCATTCAGCTTGGGTGCCGTCAGTATAGTTAAATACTAATCCGCCCCAGGTATTACCGTCTGTGTTGGCATCCTGGTATGAAAACCCTAATGTTAGCGTTGAGTTATCTGTTAATTGGCCATCAACGACAGCGTAAATATAACCACGATCGTTTTCTAGGCCATCTAAGTATGATCCTTTGTCTTCTACTACCGCAACAACTCTACCAGCCCAACTACCGCTTTCTGTTAACAGGGCAGAGTAATCAGCTTGTACGCGCTTAAAGTCATCTGAGCCATATGAGATGCCTACTTCACCTTCATTTTCGTTAGTCGGGCGTTTACGCACATAATTAATGGTACCAGCAGAATTACCTATTCCGGTTAGTAGCCCGTTAGCTCCACGAATAACTTCAATTTTTTCATAACCATAAGCTTCCATTGCACCAGTGACGATCCCCCAGTCATTGGGCAAACCGACGCCATCAATTTGGGTACTTTTAATTTCAAAGCCGCGAGAAGTATATTGTGTGCGGTTTGTTTCCCATTCTTCAACATTAATACCCGTCGCAAGACGAAGTACGTCGTTAAGATTATTGGCCCCAAAATTAGTTATCTGCTCGTTGGTAACCACACTGATTGACTGCGGTGTCTCATCAATCTCCATAGTTAACCCAGTCGCGCCTTGGCTAACGCGTTTATAACGAACACCCAAGATTTGAATTTTTTCTATGTTTTGATCATTGTTGTCAGCATTTTGTTGTTGTTCTGCTGCAAGGGCAATGGGCTGTACTAGAAAGCCCATTGCCAAAACTAATGATGAAAGTGCAAAGGTATGTTTAGGTTTCATGTTGTGCCTTATCTGTGTCTTTTTCTAATGATGAATATTATTAACGGCGAACCATAGCGCTTATCAGACGCTAATCTTATTGCTAATGATTATCATTAGCAACCACGACCGAGGCTAGATTGATTGAAATGTGAGCATTAACGCAAAATTTACAATTGATAATAATTATCACTCAATAGTTGTTGAGATTGGTTATCAATCGTATTAGCATGTGTGGAAAATTAATATCTATAAAGACAGCGGACAAATTTGGACATCAGATGGCAAAACGTAGTAATCGATTTTGGTTTAAGCTTCATGGCTGGTTTTCATTACCCGTATGGATAATTTTTTGTTTTGTGTGCCTAACGGGGACAATTTCAGTGATAAGCCATGAATTAACCTGGCTCACTAATCCTGACGCTCGTGCAAGTAACCCACAAGATCTGGCTGAAAAGCCGATGTCGGAACTTGTTAAAATTGTGCAACAAGCGCACCCAACAGCAAACATCACCACAGTGATGAGCTTTGAGTCTTATCTGGTTAATGCGGTTATTTTTAACGATAGCGATGCGCCTTTTGCCATTGCTTATGTCAATCAATACACCGGCCAAATACAAGCAATTAATCTTGGCATGACCTTCACTAATTTTATGCGCTCCTTACACGGTTGGTTACTGTTTCCATGGCATGTTAATTACAGTGTCGGCTATTACATTGTCTGTTTTATGGCCATCGTTATGTTGGGGGCGTTGATATCTGGACTGGTGATTTATAAAAAGTTTTGGCGTTCATTTATCCAGCCTAAATTACGTATCAATCAAGGTAAAAAAACGTTGCTTGCAGATCTACATCGATTGGCAGGTGTGTGGTCAATGTGGTTTTTAATGCTGATGAGCATTACCGGTTTATGGTATTTAACCCAAGCGATTTTGTGGCACAACCACATAGATTTGGAGCCACATGCACCTTTAATTGAGGCAAGCCAAGTGCCTACATCAGCAAATGATGCTCCTATTAGACCGTATACATTATCTAATGCGCTGCAAGTGGCCGAGCAAAAATTCCCAGGCTTTAAAAGTACCTACATTATGCTTCCTGAGCACCAACGAGATACTTACAAGGTGTATGGCCAGGGAGATCATATTTTCTATGACCAGTACGCTTATGGCGTGACAGTGAATCCATGGAGCGGCACCATTGAAAGTGAAAGATCGCCAGCGGCAATGACCACCTTACAAACGCTTTCGCATATTGCTGATCCACTGCATTACGGCACAATAGGCGGGCTGTGGACAAAAGTGATTTGGTTTATCTTCGGCATTTTTCTAACGGGGATGTCTATCACAGGATTTTTAATGTGGGGAAGTCGAACCGTAAAAGCCGCCAGAACCGACCTAGATGCTCCGTTGGCAACACACAACCCACAACTTGTCGAGCAGGAAGGTAACTAATGGCCCGCATTAAAAACACCATATGGAATCGTTACAAGTATAAAATAAATGGCTTAATGCTAGTGCTAGTTTGTTATTTTCTATATCAGTCTTTATTCCCGCAATTCCCTGATGCATGGGAAACTCAAGCGGTCGGAGCTTTTGAAATAACACCTATGCCGTATAATCTTGATCCGCCATATCTTCACGATGGTACCTACACTAAAGATTTTTTATTATTGTTTAGTCAGGGGCAGGTAAACAAGATCCGTCAAGCATATTTAAATATTGGCACAGAGCCCTTACCATTAGAAACACTGCAAATGGGCGATGCAGGTATCTTGCATGGCAGTCAGCATGGACAAGAAGTTCATGCTATTGCGCCAGAAGTATTAACCGCAGAACACAAGGCTTGGTTAACCATTGAAAATTGGCAGGGGCAACAGCAAGTCATTAGCTGGAAGTTACCTGATGCATTTTATCAGTCATCAAACTAAACGATTGTAGTCTTTGGGGCAGCTTGGTTTTATCGAGCAGTTTGTCGATGTTAAATGTAATTGCATTGCATTTAACATCGTATTCTTAGGCGGTTAAATACCAAAGGCTTCGCGTTCAGAAACACATTCGTATTCAGCCATTTCAAATTCACGGCAAATCAGTGGCCGAACTTCGTAAATCGAACACATCATAGTGTCTCGGTCTAGTGCTGCACACCAACCATCATCAAGTCGGCGCATGACTTCTCCGCCCCAATTATCTTTGGCTATATACACTTTAGGCACACCGGTTTCGGTTATTAACATCACTTCTAAACGGCAACAACAGGCTTGGCAATTTGAACAGGTCACAGCCGGTTGCTCTACAGAGTTTATTGTTGCGGGAGTCGATGATTTATCGGACGACTCAGGGAACATGGTAATGATATTGGTGGGCATTTAAGGGCTGCAGTTGAACATTTGGGCTAAGGATACCGTAATTTAGCGGTGTTGACGTTATCAAAGCACAAATATTCATGAGATTGGAATTTGCCAAGCTAACTCAATGAGCGCTTGGCTATTGAAAATTATAACGTAACCACTTTACCGGTTAGTGCTACGCCTGCAACAATATTGCCAGCACCGCACTGGAAAGTGTCATTGCTACTAGTAAGATTGTTTTTATAATTTGATTTGATTTCAACAACAGCATTACCGCCTTCTTTAATCGCTCGCTCTTTTAGCGCGATCATTGCCGATAGAAATACCCAATGGCAAGCTTCGATATCAGATTTATTAAAAGCATTAGTCTTTTTATTAGCACTGAATTCACCGATAATTTTTACTGGCTCAGAATAAGCTTGATCACCAAAATAAAAGGCTACATTGCTGCCAAGTTTATTTTTTGCGTGTTCTGTACTCAGCGCATCTGCTACCGAATAACTGCCGACATCGTCGCGGGCATAAGAAACAGAAGGGGCAATAGCGAGTGCCAGAGATAATGCGATGATTTTGTTTTTCGTACTATTGTTTTTCATACTAAGAAACATCCTTTTAATTGGTTTGGCTTTTACGGTGAAAATCCTTTGTGCGAAGCAAAATAACATTAACTCACTGATTTTACACCTATCAATGAGAAATATTCAATTTTTCGGCAGGTGATAAAGTTGGGTAGAAACCATAAGGTATTAGCAGATGCAATCAAGTGTGTTGATATATTTGGGGTAAAACAATGTCTATGCAGTGATAAACATTGCACAGACACAGACAGTGATGGGGTCATATTTGCTTGTTCATTAACATCGCAACTGCTAGAAAATGTGGTCAACATGTGAGTGAGTAAGCCTTAACTCATCACTTTGCCATGGAATTACGTTGAATCAGCTGCATTAAGGGTAACGCTTCACTTCCCTGTGATGGCGAGACAAAATAACATGGCTATTGCTTTGTTTATCTTATATAGAAGCGGGGAGAGCGGAGATAAATGAAGCCCATAAGTTCATCAGTACGATGGCCAATGTTAATGCTGATGTGCTGACGATAATGAATTTCCTTCGCTGTCATAAAATCCTGAAGCGCTGTGTTCAATAAAACCTAAGTTGATCATTTTTCTAAAAAACGGGTCAGATTCATTATCGCCAATATCAGCAAAGTCAGTAGATTGGTACTCAGAGAATGTATCTAACTGTTGTTGAATCATTTTGTTGTCGTATGTTACTTCGGCTAATTGCCAATTTACGGCTTTATCTGCAGATTCACCTTTATCTGACAATGCAGTACTAATGCGTTGTACTAGTTTTTTTGCTGGAAACCACCATATATCAACCGTTTTTGTATTTGTTTGTTGTTGATAATGTTCTAGTTTATCGCAACCTTGTCCAGTAGTTTCAATGAGTGTTGACTGCTTTTGAAATAATGGATGGAGTAATTGTGCATGATATTGCCATGCTTGATTAGATATCGTTTTGGTTGCTTCATATTCAATGGCGCGTTTGTCATCGATGAAGTATGAGGTTTTTTTCATGTGATTATGTGGCAGTGTGGTCCATTGTGTTGCGACTTGTTGATTGTTGATGTGAAATACAGAATTTTGGGCTCTTAATAATACCAGTTGGTTTTGTTTGTTTGATGCTGCATCGTGAGTCGTTTGTTCAATGTTATAGGTCGCCATGAAGGCAGTTGATTGGCAAGTGTCACTTGCTGATGCAAATAACGGGAAAGTGATAGCGGTTAGTAACAATAGAGTTTTCATGTGTTTTGTCTTATTGGCTGGTCAAGTATCAAGGCGCAAGCTAAAAGTTAAAGAATAGGGGCAAGCCCCTATTCTTTATTGATGACTTTTTACTTATTTATCTCACGTTCAGGTTATTTAGCTGACTTTACTGGGGGGTACCAGAAAGATTGCCAGCGTAATCCATCACATGGAATATTAAGCTTTGCTCGTTAGTTCCTGTAATTAAGTGAGCGCCAGGTCCTACAGCAAAAACACCAACGTCTTCACCTGCATGCGTTTCACTATCGAGTGGCACTAGCGACTCTTGGTGGAACCCTGCAGTTGATGTATCAATATCGGTTAAGTCAACGCGGCCTGTTACTGCAGCAGCTGCATAACTGGCATCAGCATCGGTTTGTGTGCCTAAATCTCTAAAGCCAAGGCCGTTGGTATAACCTACTGTGGTATAAGGCATGTCGTCTGAGGCTAAACTTGGCTCAGTCGCACCAATACCAACCACTTTACCTAAGATTGGGTTACCGCGTTTAGGGTAGCCTGCAATGGTAAATACATGGCTGTGATCAGCAGTAACAATAATTAAGGTGTCTTCTTGGCTTGTTGCATCAACCGCGACTTGCACAGCCTTAGCAAACTCAATCGCGTCATTTAGCGCGTTATAAGCATTGCCGGCATGGTGAGCATGGTCAATTCGACCAGATTCAACCGTTAAGAAGAAACCTTTGTCGTTATTATCAAGCACCTTAATGGCAGTGGCGGTCATTTCTGACAAGCTAGGTTCACCGGCAATATCATTTTTACGGTCAGCTTCGTATTGCATGTGCGATTCGTTAAATAAACCAAATACCCGCGGTGTTGTTTCAGTGTCTATAGCATTAAATGAAGTCTGGTCAAATACATAAGCACTTGTTGCGTATTGAGCTTGCCATTCGGCGGTCAAGTCACGGCCATCAGTACGGTCACCTTCAATGGTACTGACTGCGTCATTGCTGTTATATGCTACATCTTTAGGTAAAAAATGACGGCGACCACCACCCATAACCACTTCAATACCATCAACATCTACACCGGCATATCGAGCTTCTAAGTTGGCTTCAAAATTGACTAACTGTAATGCAATATCTTCACAATTAGCGCGTTCAGGGTTGTTGGCAATGTCCATATCTGAGATATCTTCCCAGTTACGATCTGCTGACTTTGCATAAGTTGCAGCAGGTGTCGCGTGGGTAATACGTGCGGTAGAGATAACACCCGTTGATTTACCTGCAATCTCAGCTAATTCTAAGGCATTGATCATCTCAATGCCTTTAGTGCTAGCACAATTGCCACGAACCACATCTTCGTCAACACCTAACACGCCAGCATCTGTTTTAACGCCCGACATCATCGCTGTCATTGTTCCTGCAGAATCTGGTGTTTGTGCATCAACGTTGTAGGTTTTTGCTAAACCAGAAAATGGAAACTTATCAAAGCTTAATTGGTTTTCTTCACCCATCATGCCTTTATTCTGACCATCTAAAATACGCGCTGCGGTTACCGTTGAAACACCCATACCGTCACCAACAAATAAAATCACATTTTTAGCTGAGCCTTTAAGTGCGGTTATTTCTGCTGCGGTAGATGCAGTTGCAATCGATACGTTGGCATTGTTTGCTAATTGGCTATCAATTTTATTCCAAACATCGTCTGCCGTTTCTATTTCGGCAGCGCCTTGTTTAAACCATGAGTTATTTAAACTGGTTAATAGTTCGGTATCGTTTACTGTGGTCGCAGCAGGTGAACATACATATTGAGTTGATGTTATTTCAGACGCATCTAAAACGGTATCAGCATTTGCATCGATACCCGAGTCGATTTGCACACCACCATTGAGACAATTTGCATTACCTACCGCTAAGGGGGTTTGGGTAATTAATGCGTTGGTTCCGTTAGTACCATTAGTACCATTAGTACCATTTGAGCCATCAGATCCATTGATGCCGTTAGTTCCATCGGTGCCATTGTCACCGTTATCGCCACAAGCTGATAATGCCAAAACCAAAGAAACTGTTAATGTTGATAATATAAATTTATTCATCATAAAAACCTTATAGGGTCTATTGACCAACTAAACCAAGAGCACGATTGATTAAATGGAATACAACGCTTTGTTCAACTGTACCTTGAACTAAGTGCGCACCTGGACCTGATGTATGAATAGCCACATCTTCTCCCGCGTGAGTTTCGCTATCTAATGGCACCGTCACTTCTTGGTGATAACCAGAGGTTGTTGTATCGATTGCGGTGATGTCTTGACGGCCTGCGACAGCTGCAGCAGCATAAGATGCGTCGCCATCTGTTTCAGCACCTAAGTCTCTGAAACCAAGTCCATTGCTATAACCTAATGTGGTGTAAGGATTACCGGCTGAATCTTCGCTAGGCTCAGTCGCACCAATACCAACCACCTTACCCAAAATAGGGTTACCACGTTTTGGGTAGCCAGCAATCGTAAACACATGGCTGTGATCGGCAGTGACAATGATTAGCGTTTCTTCATCATTTGTTGCATCTATTGCTGCTTGAACGGCATTTGAAAATTCAATGGCATCATTAAGCGCTGTGCTTGCACTGCCAGCATGATGACCATGGTCAATTCGGCCAGACTCAACCGTTAAGAAGTAACCTTTTGGATTGTTATCAAGAATTTTAATGGCTTTTTCTGTCATTTGAGACAGGCTGGGTTCGCCTGCAATATCATTGACTCGGTCGGCTTCGTATTGCATATGCGATTCATTGAATAAAGCAAAAACACGTTCAGTGGATTCTGTATCAATGGCATCAAATCCAGTTTGGTCAATAACGTATTGACCATTTGGATACATAGCACTCCATTCTGCGGTCAAATCGCGGCCATCGGTACGGTCACCTTCAATCGCGCTAACGGCATCGACACTATTAAATGCGGCATCTTTAGGTAAAAAATGACGACGACCACCGCCCATCACAACATCAATGCCGTCTACATCAACTCCGGTGTAACGTTGTTCTAGATTTTTTTCAAAGTTAACCAGTTGTGATGCGATATCTTCGCAATCTGCACGTTCAGCATTATTGTCAATATCCATGTCTGAGATATCTTCCCAGTTACGGTCTGCTGACTTTGCATAAGTGGCGGCTGGCGTAGCATGAGTAATACGTGCGGTCGATAACACACCCGTCGATAAGCCTTTTATTTCGGCTAACTCCAAGGCCGTGACCACTTCATTGCCTTTGACTGAGGCACAAGTACCACGAACGACGTCTTCATCAACACCCAGAACACCAGCGTCTGATTTTAAGCCGCTCATCATGGCTGTCATGGTGCCTGCTGAATCTGGTGTTTGTGCATCTACATTGTAGGTTTTAACTAAAGCTGAATAAGGAAATGTTTCAAAGCTTAAATAACCTTCTTCACCAGAATTACCGGCTAATTGCCCTTTTAAAATCCGAGCTGCGGTAAGTGTAGAAATCCCCATACCATCGCCAACAAACAAGATGACATTTTTTGCTCTTGTTGATCTTGATTGTTGTAATTTTTCAGTGATGGTTGCTTGGCCGTCTTTATACCAAGCATTATTGAGTTGTGTGTCAGTTGTTGTCGCTGCGGTTGCAGAACCTGCGTATGTTGCCGATGACAATATACTAGCGATAACCACTGATAAGCCTTGTTTGAGCATATTCATATTACCCTATGTTGTAGTTAAGTTATTTGAGAACCTGGCCATAACATAGAGGTTTACAATGAAGGTTAAGTAACACTTCGGTTACAATTTGATTACAAGAGCGTTTAGGTTTTATGTACATATAATCAAGCTGCTGATTTTATTGTTATTTAAAGGTGACTATAGTATTGGTGTTTTGCAGAGCAATAAGTTTGCTTGGCCGCTATGTTTCTGAGTGTTTTGTATGCAATTAACCCCCAAAACCATGATTAAATTAACTAATACATTAATAAACGAGCATAAAACCTATCGTAACCTGAGTTGAAAGAGGTTAGATTGACCTGGTCAACTGAATTCGGTCACCCTAGTTAAGTTCGTTAAGCGACTTCTTTTATCTGCTTATCCATACGCTCAAATTCATTAGGACTTTGGTAGTCAAGGTATGAATGCATTCGTTGGCTGTTGTACCACATGGTGATGTAATTCATGACATCTTGCTGGGCAGCATAACGCGTTCGATAGTTTCGCCAGTGAACCCGTTCCTGTTTCAAGCTGCCAAAAAAGCTTTCTGCTACTGCATTATCCCAACAACATCCTTTTTTACTCATACTGCCTACAAATCCATGTGTTCTCAGTATTCGTCTATATTGATGACTCGCATATTGAACACCTTGATCTGAATGTATTATCAAGCCCGCTTTAGGTTTTCTTTGCCAGATGGCCATTGTTAGCGCATCACAAACAAGTTGCGCTTTCATTCTGCTACCCATGCTCCAGCCGACCACTTTACGGGAATAGAGATCGATTACGACGGCTAAATACAGCCATCCCTCTGAAGTCCATATATACGTAATATCTTGCACCCACGCTTGATTGGCGTTCTGAAAATCAAAATTCTGTTTGAGTTCATTATCGTATATTGGCTTATTGTGTTCACTATTCGTCGTTGCTTTATACTTTTTCTTGTAGCGCACCCAAACGTTTGCCTCTTTCATCAATTGTGCTGTTTTCCTGCGCCCGACAGGATAATCAAGCGTATTTAATGCTTTTTGAATTCGCCTTTCGCCATAGGTATTATCGCTAAACTCAGCAATATTCTTTACCCACTGGAGCAACTCTTGATGCTCTGTATCAACAGACTTTTGTGGTTTTCGCTTTTGATAACTGTAGTAGTTATTGTTTTTTACACCCAACACGCGACACATTACTATCACAGGCCAGATCTTCTTATTTTGGGCAATAAAAGTGTATTTTACTTCGTTTCTTTGGCAAAGAAGACCGTCGCTTTTTTTAATATTTCACGCTCCATTTCTAGGCGTTTGACTTGTGCTTTTAGTTGACGAATTTCCTGCTGCTCAGGTGTTAGCTTGCCGTTTCCTCTGAATGCATGACCATCATCATTTTCGGATTCTTTTATCCAGCGACCGAGGAGCTGAGCACTCACTTCTAGATTTCTTGAAGCTTCAGCAATGCTATAATTTTGCTCTCTTACCAGCGCAATGGCATCAAGCTTAAACTCTTTTGAATAGGTTTTACGTTTAGTCATTTCAATCTCCAGTTAAATCAATTATGTCTTAACTGGGTTAGTCGTATCAATTAAACCACGTCAAGTTGATTAGCTAGAAAAGAGGGGATCATAGTTGAACTCCTACCTTGCTTATGTGTTTATTGACACAATCAATCGCAACTCTACCTTATGGCAGAATAGTTAAGTAAGATGTTATTAATTCCAACAATTAGATAAGGACTGTTTGTATGGGGGAAGTTATAAGTAATCAGATGAGGGAAGTTATGAGTGAAGTAAATAGTGACAAAATGAGTGAGTCTGCTTTAAACGCATTGAAAATCGCGTTTACTTACATGCCTAAATCAATTGAAGTGACGAAATATGAGTATGGCGACAGCTACCAAAAAATATTAGATCACATAGAAACCGTTAGGGAAATATTACTGATTAATGATGTTGATCCTGAAGAAGTTTATGGTGAAGTTAACCCTGAGAGTACGCCCAACTCAACCTATTGATTGAGTGCCATTAAATCATCATTATTATCAGTATTTTGTTCATTCAGCCTTAGAACACTAGGCCATAGGTTTAAACACCTAAAGTCGGCAGATAACGACAACGCATTTATTTTTTGACGATGTTTTTCGCTATAAAATGGTGTGCATGGTTGGTTTTTATCCAAAAATTGCTCGCTGGATTCTGCACAAGGTAAGATGCATTTTTTGTGGAATGATAAACTCGCGGATTCGAAATGAAGGCTTATTGACGGTTTTTAGGCGGTGTGGCGACAATAGTATGATGGTAGTTTTAGCTAATAGGTTTTGGTTCTTTACTGCTCCTAGCATTCAGACGTTACGATACAGGTATCTTGTTTGCTTAATCTCAATAAAAAGCTGTTCATTTCTTTGGTTAGTCATCAGAAGATAATGCATCTCCTGATGACTTAATACTGAACGGCTCACGTATCTTTAGTCAAGTTGTTAAGGCGTTTTCCGTCGATGGGCTCAAAAAATATGGCCTATCTGAACAGGTTCCAGATAATGGTATTGTCTGCACCTAGACTCCACAGCAGCACAACGGCGGCCAGTAAAACCTCTAGAACTAATACACCAATGGCTAGCGTTGTGCTTGATATAATAAAACCTTGTTGATTGCTGATGCCTAAAAAGCTTGGTGTACCGCTATAGAGTAAATAGCCGGTATAACAGATGCCCATAATACAGGCGAGTGTGCACAACCAAATCATAGGGTATATAGCAAACAAGCCACTTAAAAACATCGGTGTAGCCATGTAACCAGCAAAGACAATACATTCATTTCTGCTTGGGCAGTTAGGGTATTTACGTGCCAACCAATGGATCAAACTACCGACTATTGTCACTGCCGTTAAAATTAACGCATAAAATAAAATCCCCAGGCCTAAACCACTCTCCATTGAGACCTTGATTGTGTCTTCACCACCAAAAGTCCAACCAAATTGTGTGGTACCAATAAAGGTACTGACCACTGGAATCGCCGCCAACCACAGTACATGATTTTTGTACAAATGACTGACTGTTTCATGTTCATTACTTATGTCGCGCCATTCTTTATCAGGATGATGTACAAGTCCCCAAACGTGATTAATCATGCTTCCTCCTCGCTTATTCAAGCGACAGTTTTTTATAAAACCTAAGGTTACTGGCACACGACCGTGTGTCTTAGATATGAGTATAGGAGGTAAGCGGATATTTGCTTTATGCGGCGGTATTTTGCTATCCGGTAGTGAGTGGCAACTACAGTTAAGAGTGTACAGCTCAACTATCATAAAAATGGCTGGCTTGGTTTCTTTTCTCAACGCGGAGTAATATTTATTACCCGTTATATATTTAATCTAATAATTTAAAGACCAAACCAGTTATTGCGATGATCCCAATTACTGAGTCCTAAATAGTGATCGATTAGCGTTCGACTAACGTATTGACGCTGTTACTTTTTTATTAGAGATCTATTATGTGGTTTAGTTCAAAAATTAGTAGGAAAGCGCTGGCATTACAGCTAGTTACCACGCATCAGTCAGCTGCTGTTGTGGTCGATGCTCAGCAAAATATTATTGCCGTTAATGATGCTTTTAACCAATTAAGCCAGCGCTTAAAACAAGCTGGTCATAATCAAACCTTTAATTTGTTGTTTACTCGTTATGACAGTAGTAGCAAAACTATTCGCTGTGATGAAAACTTACACGTTAGTCAGCAAGTTATCTCACTCACTTATAAAAACTTAGAGTCTTGCTCTCTTTATACGTTTGATGCTGTATTAACACCGTTATTAAATGAAAGTGTGTGGCAAGAGTTATTAGCTTTCAGTGGCAAGGCCTATGTTGTATTTGATAACAATGAAAAGTTAGTAACAGCTAATCTGGATCCCGTAAACACTGATTTTATTTATTTAAATCAAGCAGATATTAATTTACAGAAAACGTTACAAAACGGGCTTAACAGTAAAGATCAACTACTTTGTTTATCTGAGCAAGATAAGGTCTATTTTCGTGTGGCGCGCCACAAAATTGATTCTGGTAATCAAAAACTCATAGTCTATGTATTATCCCATCAAGAGCAAAACCAGCATATAAAGCAATTCGAAATGTTATCAAAGGTGGTAAGTAATACTAGCACTAGTGTATTGATCACTGACAAATATGGTTTAGTCGAATATGTAAACCCGGGTTTTGAAAAACTGTCAGGCTTGACCCTTGCAGAGGTTAAGGGAAAAAAGCCCGGTATACTTTTGCAACGTGAACAAACCGACAAAGAGACGATTAAGCGCATATCTCAAAAGCTCAAAGCAAAACAAGCCTTCTATGAGGAGATATTGAATTTTGATAAACATGGGGTGCCATATTGGATTGTATTGGCAGTAAATCCGATTTTTAATGAAAAAGGTGAGCACACAGGCTTTGTTGGTGTGAGCTCTGATGTGCGTGAAATCAAACGTATTGTGTTAGAACAGATTAATCAAAGAGATGCAATAAGCAGTCATTCGGCTGTGTTAGAGTTTAACCAAAGTGGTCAGTTTATTTCAGCTAATGACTATACTAAAAAGCAGTTAAATTTACACGACGATGTAAAAATGCAAACTGTAGTGGGAAATTTAAAAGACCACTTAGACCATTCTCGTACGCAGATGATCCAACGAGGCGAACCGACAGCAGTCATGATGAAACTGATTCATCAAGGCACTGAAGTGATTTTAGATTGTGTTATTTCTTCAATTACGGATTTGAATGGAAATATTTCTAAGTATATTGTTTTTGGCAGTAATGTTTCTTCTCGTAATAAGTTAGTGACCGAAACGCACAATGCGATGTCTACTGTGTTGAGTAAAATTCAAAATACGGTAACGACTATTAATGCGGTCGCCGATCAAACAAACCTATTAGCCCTCAATGCAGCCATCGAAGCAGCAAGAGCGGGTGAAGCCGGACGTGGATTTGCCGTTGTTGCGGACGAAGTTCGTAATCTTGCGAAAACGTCAAATGACGCCGCGGTTCAAATTGGCCTACTCATCAATGAAACTCAATCTCATGTTGATGAGTTAGCTTCTTTTTTAAGTGAATAAGTTGAGCTCAACTCGCTCTAGTTGCCTATAATTTGTTCAAAAGACTTATAATAGAAGCCCACTTTAATGAGTGGGCTTGGAATGAGTTGGCTTATGCGTTTCTTGAATGAGCCGCTTGCCCCAATGGCCAATAAATAAGATAAGTGCACTGGCAGATTTTACTCGTTCCCGACTAATTTGTGGGAGGGCAGATTTACCTATTCCTTTATAAAAAACCAAGCGTTATTAGATGAAGCGGCAGGGTGGGCTTTATGGCTTATGTCGAGATCTATTCACTAACAGAAAGGCACATCCGGCTCAAGATGACTACCATAGTAGAAATATCTTATTACACCTGTATTTAACGCCGAATTAACTCAGCGATAAAAGGTAAACAACCAGCAGGCTTATTGGCTTGTGTCAGTAATGAACGTCAGGATATGCCTAAAGGATTGGTGCTCAGCGTTAACGATTATATTGTGCAGGTAGATAATACAGGGCGAATTATTCGAGAGGATAAGCGCAGTGCTATTAGCTCAGGTAGCCAAGACATTCTCAATAGACTTAATATTTCCGCTTAAAACGGGCTAAAAATCACCACTGAGTTTGGCTCATTATTTAAAGTTTTTTTCGAGGCATTACCAGCTTTAACAGAATATTTCGAACATCTAGAGCGAAAGCGAGCACAAGGATCATCGAACTGCCAACGCGGGTTGTGTGCTTAAGACTTAACCTTTAAAACTAGAGCTCAGACTGAAACAATAACCTCATTTTGTGCTTGATATCAACCAAGCCGCGAATGCTTTAACTCTACCGAATTGTGCATACTTTTCCATATGCCACTCAGTTTGTTGATGATTTTCGTTCAATTTTTACATTTGAATAGTCAGAAAGCTATCGCAATCAACGCTAAAAGCAGTTATGTTAATTGTCTTAAAAATGAGAGGCATAGTTTCTTGTTCAGCAAATATTGAAGAATCAATTATAAAATTCATCACAATTAAAGGATCAAATAGATGAGTGAAGTAGTAGAAAATGTTCCAACGACTAAGGAACAAGCCAAAATAGTTTACTTACTTTACATGGTAGGTTTACTGTTTGGTATTACAGGCATCATCGGTGTAGTAATGGCTTACATCAATAAAGGTGATGCCCCTGAGTGGTTAAAAACCCATTATCAGTTTCAAATTAGGACTTTTTGGATTGGTGCTATTTATATCTTCTTAGGCTCAATTTTATCCTTAGTTATCATTGGGTGGTTTGTACTCTTATTCTGGGCGGTTTGGCTAATAATTCGCTCACTCAAGGGCATGAAAGCACTTGAACTGGAAAAACCAATTGAGAACCCTACTGGTTGGTTATTTTAAAAGCCTAACAACCTAACAAATAGGGATCGGCTGCGTTAAGCTGCGTCCTTATCCCAAGTGTTGAACCAGCCTTAATACTTGGGATATTACTCTTTATCCACTAAATAACAGATCAAGAATGGAAGCAAAAAAAGCCACCCGATTATTTGCAATAAAAATGGGTGGCTTGATTGATTTTTGTCAAAAAACTGTTGAACTAAGCCGTTGCGCGGAGCCTTCAATTGAGTGTATATACCCATGATCAATGAAGATGCTTGATTTTTTTACCAATGAAGATCACCATACCCCTCATGAAAAACATCAAGTTGACCATCGAGCAAAAAATAGATCTTGAAGCCCTTCACGACGAGAGTCGAGATGGGCGTGTTCGTGATCGAATTAAAGCCGTTTTACTTCGCTCTGAAGGCTGGTCAACACCGATGATAGCTCAGGCCTTACGACTGCATGAAACAAGTATCGTTAGGCATATTGATGATTACGTCAGTAAAAATAAGTTAGCACCTGAAAATGGAGGTTCACGACCTTATTTGAGTGAAACACAAACTGATGAGGTTATGGCTCACCTGATGTTAAACACTTATCGCTGCTCGTATGAAATCATTGAGTACATATGGAGAAACCATGGGCTGCGCTTCTCTATTCCAGGTTTAAATAAATGGCTTCATCAGCATAACTTTAGCTACAAATACCCTAAAGGCGTCCCTCATAAGTTTGATGAAAAAAAGCAAGCCGATTTTATTGAGAAGTACACTAAGTTAAAGTCTGAAGTAGTTGATGAGCCTATATTGTTTATGGATGCTATGCATCCAACTCAAGCGACAAAAGTAAGTTGTGGCTGGATAAAAACAGGGCATGACAAAGCGATAGAAACAACGGGTAGCCGGACTCGATTAAATCTAGTTGGTGCAATTGATTTGAATGACTTAGCTGCCGCTCAAGTGAAGCGTTACGATAAAGTGAATGGTGAAACTATTCAGTATTTTTTCGAGGAGATAAGAGCGTATAACGGCAGTGATAAGCGAATTCATTTAATTTTAGATGGTGCAGGTTATCACCGAGCACAAGTCGTAAAGAATAAAGCAAAAGAGCTTAATATTGAGCTTCATTACCTCCCGCCTTACAGCCCCAATTTAAACCCAATAGAACGTTTGTGGAAGGTAATGAATGAGCATGTGAGAAATAACAAATATTTTGCAACGGCGAAAGAATTCAGGGATAAAATTGATGAATTTTTTAGTCAAACACTTCCCCAGATAGGTGATATTTTAGGAAGTAGAATTAATGACCATTTTCAGGTGTTAAAACATGCACCTTGAAGAATGATGGGTATAACCCTCATTGAACCAGCCAAGCTTAAAGATGTATGAAAATACGATGAAAAGGAATTTCAATGAAAAACTTATCTACTACTCGATATCAATTGACTCGAAACTGCTCTGTAGCCCAGAGTTAGCATCAAAAAAAGCAAATTCCTATAGCATGAAGCATGCCCATTAACTTGGACTAGTCATCGGCCAAGTCCAACAAGCGATTTATGTCTTGCAAACAGCGCAACGCATAAATACTAAAACGTTATATTTTAAGGAGCGTTCAGTGAAAAAAAGTAGAGTTGGATTGGCGACGATATTGATATTGTTAATCAGTGCATGTTCATCTATCAGCGAGCCTGAAGTCTGACGTGGTTTAATTGATACGACTAACCCAGTTAAGACATAATTGATTTAACTGGAGATTGAAATGACTAAACGTAAAACCTATTCAAAAGAGTTTAAGCTTGATGCCATTGCGCTGGTAAGAGAGCAAAATTATAGCATTGCTGAAGCTTCAAGAAATCTAGAAGTGAGTGCTCAGCTCCTCGGTCGCTGGATAAAAGAATCCGAAAATGATGATGGTCATGCATTCAGAGGAAACGGCAAGCTAACACCTGAGCAGCAGGAAATTCGTCAACTAAAAGCACAAGTCAAACGCCTAGAAATGGAGCGTGAAATATTAAAAAAAGCGACGGTCTTCTTTGCCAAAGAAACGAAGTAAAATACACTTTTATTGCCCAAAATAAGAAGATCTGGCCTGTGATAGTAATGTGTCGCGTGTTGGGTGTAAAAAACAATAACTACTACAGTTATCAAAAGCGAAAACCACAAAAGTCTGTTGATACAGAGCATCAAGAGTTGCTCCAGTGGGTAAAGAATATTGCTGAGTTTAGCGATAATACCTATGGCGAAAGGCGAATTCAAAAAGCATTAAATACGCTTGATTATCCTGTCGGGCGCAGGAAAACAGCACAATTGATGAAAGAGGCAAACGTTTGGGTGCGCTACAAGAAAAAGTATAAAGCAACGACGAATAGTGAACACAATAAGCCAATATACGATAATGAACTCAAACAGAATTTTGATTTTCAGAACGCCAATCAAGCGTGGGTGCAAGATATTACGTATATATGGACTTCAGAGGGATGGCTGTATTTAGCCGTCGTAATCGATCTCTATTCCCGTAAAGTGGTCGGCTGGAGCATGGGTAGCAGAATGAAAGCGCAACTTGTTTGTGATGCGCTAACAATGGCCATCTGGCAAAGAAAACCTAAAGCGGGCTTGATAATACATTCAGATCAAGGTGTTCAATATGCGAGTCATCAATATAGACGAATACTGAGAACACATGGATTTGTAGGCAGTATGAGTAAAAAAGGATGTTGTTGGGATAATGCAGTAGCAGAAAGCTTTTTTGGCAGCTTGAAACAGGAACGGGTTCACTGGCGAAACTATCGAACGCGTTATGCTGCCCAGCAAGATGTCATGAATTACATCACCATGTGGTACAACAGCCAACGAATGCATTCATACCTTGACTACCAAAGTCCTAATGAATTTGAGCGTATGGATAAGCAGATAAAAGAAGTCGCTTAACGAACTTAACTAGGGTGACCGAATTCAGTTGACCAGGTCAGTCAAAGAAGTGATGAAAGCTGAGCAAAGTAACCCTTTAAAGGTAAAAGATGCTTTAATTGCCACTTTTGTTAAAGCACCAAAACCTAAGGTTGGGACACAACAAGAAGATGTGAAAAGTTCTTTATTGTCTAATTCAGCTTTAGTTCTTCAACAAAATGAAAAACTTATTGTTGCACGGTTTTATACAAAAAATTCACAGCTGGAATCAATATATGAATATTGTGATTTAGAGTATCATTTTTCATCGTTAAAGTTTGTTCTTGGCCCATATGTTACTGGTGATTGTAGTTCAATCGTTATTAATGCAACTAAAGTAAATTAAAATATAACATATATGAGCCTCCCGCCATTCAATAGGCGAGCTTAGCTTATTTGGCTGCTTTTGCAGTCAAATTTAAATCAATCAACAAATCCATCTACTTCGTATGCTGGTTAGCAATCAATTCGTCGTGTATTTAGACATAAGAGTACTAAAGAATGGCCACTCATAATTGTTGGATCTAGCACTAAAACAATAATATTTTTTCCCGCTTAATATCAATTAAGCACAGTTAGTGCTGCGTTGGGTTTACCTCATTGCTCACCATTTCCCACTATCTCTCAGTTTGTTGATGATTTGCGTTCAATTTGTACATTTGAATAGTCAGAAAGCTATCGCAATCAACGCTAAAAGCAGTTATGTTAATTGTCATTAAAAATGAATGGCATAGATTTGCCTTGTTGCAAAAGGAAGATTCGAAATGAATGATGTTGCATTAGAAGAAAAACAACATTTTGTTAAAAAACTATTTTCCGGGAGTTTTAGATTAGTTGATGTCTTTTGGGCTGGATTCGTTTTAATAAGTGTAATTATTAGTTTAATTGTTTCAAAATTAACAACGGTAGAGTCGCTAATTATCGGAGATTGTTTAAAGTCCGTTTATTTTATCTTGATTAGTATTGCTGTCTGGAAGTCTGCGAGTACATATCAAGGGAAAAAAATATGGTCTGTTTTAGCTAAAATTTGTTCAATACTAACTATTTTTGGCAGTATTTTTGCTCTTGGATCTTGGGCTATGTATGTTTCTTCAAACTAGCAACATAATTTGGTGTTGAACTAAGCTGTTGCGTGGAGCAAAATGATACTTCAATAGATTGAACTACAGTTATTGAATTAACTAGACTTAGAAAAGATGTGTTGGAACACCACAATGGCAAGGGGATTTCAATGAAATAAGTACAAATCAAGCCTTGTAATCAATTCAAAATTGCTCTTCAGCCCAGAGCCGATATCAAAAAAGAAAACTCCTTTAGTATAAAACTTATCAATTAACCTTGACTCGGCATAGGGCAAGTCTACCAAGCTGTTTGCGGCATGCAAAGTGCGCATCGCACAAATGCTAAAACGTTATGTGCCAAAGAGAGGCTCAAGTTTTGCGTAATTATTACATCGTCTTATTCTTTATCGCTTCTTTATTTGGATGTGGACAAAAAGCTGAATTAACTTCGGAACAGGTTGAGAGAAATATTGTTCAAAGCTTGAAAGTTGGAGATGATAGCTAAAGCTATTGAGAATTATCTTAACGCCCAAAATATCCTTTTCACTTATGACAAATACACCAATAGATTTCAGGGCATAATTCGAGATGAAAGCTCAAGCTTACATGCTATTACTATTTCAATTGTATTGGATAATAAGCAGAGGTATATCAACGTTGAAGTTAATGATAGCTACACTAGCTTGTAAGGAGCATAACAAATTACCTAAGTTAGTCACAAAAAGCCAAATCGAAGATAATAAAATGATAGATGCCGATGAGTTAGCGAGTATCCAAAACATGGATGTTTTGGCTAAGCTCACATGGAAGCTGATTTTGAAAATCAACCGCCAGCGTCTCGCTTAATCAACGGCACTATGAGTTTCCCGTTTTCATCAATATTATGTCGTCATTATCTGTTTGTTATTGAGCACTTGCTTACCCTGAAATAGCGCTCATATTACTTCTCTCACAATCAGCCCCACAATCTCCAAGCTAGCCCCGATGCGCGCGATGTTGCTTGTTTGCTGGCTTTTTCAAATATCATGCTCGTGCCTAAACAATAAAAATGGTTTTTAGCGCGGGTGATGGCGGTGTAAAGCAGTTCTTTACTGAGTAATTGCCATTGGGCGGAGCTGGGTTTATGCGGCAATACAAAGCTGACTTTATCAAACTCGCTGCCTTGGCTTTTATGTACTGTCATGGCGTAGCAGGTGTCGTGGCTGGGTAAGCGTGCGGGTAATACTTTAAGCAGGCTGCCATCGGCCATAACAAAGTGGGCCATTAAGCGACCTGGCTTAGTGCTGTCTTGCAAGATTAAACCAATGTCGCCATTAAATAAGCCTAAGTTGTAATCGTTACTTTGAATAATGATTGGTCGACCTAAATAAAACTCATTTTGGGGATTAATCAGTTTGGCGTGTTTAAGGCTGTCGGTGATGGCGATGTTCATTCCCTCAACCCCAAATTCACCTGCTCGCATGGCACACAAGACTCGATATTGGTTGAAGCTGTCGATGATGGTTTGTTCAGAATGAGGCAATGTTATGGCACTGTCCTGTCGATCCGCTTGATCAATAATGGTCTGTTGATTTATCCTTTGCTGATTTTCTTGTACCAAACTCAGATACTCACCATAAGCCTGTACCGATAATGCCAATAACGCTTGTTTGCCAGTGTTATCTCCCTGGGCATTATGCTGATGTTCAAACCAATTCAATTCGGCATGATCATGTTGCCACACTTGACGAATCGCATGCACATTAGATTGATTAACCGCATTGGCTAATAGGCCAATACCGGCATCACCTTTAAAACGATGGCTGTGCATCAACATACACAAACTGTCACCAATTTTAGGCTGTTGATGAATAAACTGACTGACATCTTGTTGGGTTAATTGCTCAATGAGCTTTGCCTGTGCTGCGCTGTAACGCATTGACCATGGCGATGCCTCATGCTGATTAGCTTGTTTTAAGCCAACACAAATATCCGCCAGCACTGCGCCAGCTTCTACTGATGCGAGTTGATCTTGGTCACCTAACAATATCAAACGACCATGAGACGGCAGGGCACTGAGTAATTTGTACATCATGGGTAAGTCGACCATCGATGCTTCATCGACCACCAGTAAATCTAAGCGCAACGGATTATCCTGATGATGCCTGAATTGGTACGAGTTTGGGATAACCCCCAATAGTCGATGCAATGTTGAAGCTTCTTCAGGTATTTGTTTTAGCGAATCTGTTAATACTTTCGCCAATGCAGGGTCGCTCACTTGGGTTAGCTGTTGCAGTAAACGATGTTTAGACGCCTTGATAGACTCACTCAGCCTAGCTGCGGCTTTGCCTGTGGGCGCGACTAAACGGATTGTTAGTGGCGATTGGGTTAATAGTAACAATAATAGTTTAGTTACTGTGGTGGTTTTACCGGTTCCTGGGCCGCCAGTGATCACCGCTAATGCTTTTGCCAACGCTGTTGCCGTGGCTATTTTTTGCCAGTTAAACGGGCTGCTATTGCTGTCTTCTGCGGTAAATAAACATTCAATGAGTTGCGGCAGATTACTGTTAGCTAGGTCGATTTCAATCTGTTGATTGGCTAATTGGGTCAACTTAGCCGCCACTTGAGTTTCAAAGAAGTGGTACTTATTTAAATATAAGCGTCCATGTTCAAAAATCATCGGTTTATTGTCACCAGGCTGGCCGACGGCATCAAATAGCGCGATTTGTTCAATCAATTGTTGATGGTTAAGCTCAATCCGACAATTGATTTCAGCGTTGCCGCGGTTGTCTTCTGCCATGGGATTGGCTAAATCAATTTGCTCGATGACTAAACAACTGTGCTGATTCGACAATTGCTGGCTAAGCATGGCGCAAACAAGCAAGAACAGTTGCGGCTGTTGTTCGCTTATTACGGGATCGTTATTGATGGTTTCAATACTGGCCAGTTCTAAAGCAAAATGACGATCGAGTGCGGTAATGAGCCGCTGTTCTTGCCAAAGGTGCAATAACTCAGTGATTGGATGGGTGAGTATTAGCATGATGACGTCTCCGGCGCACGATTGTCTGTATTACCTGTAAATAAGCGGTCGAGTTGTTCGATTAACGCTTGCGGTGGTTTGTCATAAAACACCCCAGCGCCAGGATGAACAGGATGCATGCCGCGTAAAAACAGGTAATAGCAGCCGCCAATATGTTGCTGATAATTGTAGTTTGGTAATCTAAGCGATAAGTAACGATGCAATGCCAAGGTATACAAGATGTATTGCAAATTATAACGATGAGCATCAATGGCTTTAGCCATGGCTGAGCGAGTGTAGTCGCTATAGTTATCGCCCAAATGGTTAGACTTATAATCGGCAATATAAAATTGGCCCTGGTGCTCAAAGGTTAAATCGATAAAGCCTTTTAACATGCCTTTTAAGGTATCAAAGTCGAGTCCGGCGACATAACCGTGCTGCTGCAAAATATGATTTAATTGCGATGCTTGTAAGGTTGAAATAGGCAAGTAAAACTCCATTTCGACCATTTTTTGCTTCATGCCTAATTGGCTTAATATCAGTGATGTGTCCTCTGACGATGGCTTGATAAACAGCGGCGCGGCCAATATTTGCTGATACCAGTCCATTAACGGCTGCAGCCATAGGGCTTCGTCAAATCCATATTGTTTCATGGCTTTTGTTAGTGCTGGTGTCAGTTCAGTATCTGCTTGGGTAAAATCAAACAGTTCTAACACTAAATGCATAAAACTACCGGCATTGGCACCGCGCTCGAAGGTAAAACGATCAAGTACGGGTTCGCTGGTGAGTTCATCTTGTAACTGTAATTGGATTAACTCATCGGTGAAGTCTTCATCGTCGGCACCGGGTGCGACTCTCTCGTGAGGCAGATGTTTCACCAAGCCAGAATAACTGCCCACGCGCCACGCAAGGCTCTGAACGCGAGTGACTTTTTTGGCCGCTAGCGGGTCATTATTGTCGTGGATATCGGCGAGCACTGAATCGTCAATATCGTTGCCTAAGCATTCCACACTCATCGCTGGCAAGGTGGCAATTGCATTCACTTTGGCTTGAATAAGAGCAAAGTCAGTTTTCTTGTCGGTAATGCCCAACAGATAACCGATGCCTGTTTCATGTAATTGGCTGCTGATCCCTGCTTTTAATTGACGGCTTTGGTTGGCAATATACAAATAACACACGTAAACCGGTCGCGTTAACGCCACATACAATAAGCGTAAATCTTCAGCGAGGGTTTCTTGTTTAAGTTGTTCCCAGCCTTCGTCGGTGGCGTCGATATCCCAAATGAGCTGCTCATTTTTATGGTACATCATCGGCGCAGGGCGTTTTTTATTGCCGCGGGCTAAGCTGACAAACGGCACAAAACATACCGGATATTCTAAGCCCTTACTTTTATGAATAGTGACAATTTGCACCAAGTTCTGTTCGCTTTCTAAGCGCAATTGCTGCTCATCACCGCCATTGTTACCAATCAGTTGTTGTTCGTACCAATTGATAAGGGCGCTGCTACCATCTAGCTCAGTGGCCTTTTGCTGCAGTAATTCGGCTAAATGCCTAAAGTCGGTTAAGCGTCTTTCACCAGAGGCTTTAAGATCTGCTGCGTTGTCGTCATCAGCATCATTAAAGCTGTTGTCACTATTGTCACTATTGCTGCTATAAGTGCTATCACTATTGTTGTCACTATAACTGCTATCACTGTGAGCATTAGCGTTATGTTTATCAACACTATTGATGTCAGCCGTGACAGATTGCGACAGATAACGATGGATCAGTTTAGTTTCGCTGGCAAAGTTAAGCAGCGCAGGCATAACGCCGCGTTGTTGCCACAACTGATGCCAATGAGTGAATTGATCTAATACCTGTTGGCGTTGTTCTTCATCTTGGTTAAATTGATGGATCCGTTGGGCATTAAAACCAACAAGCTCAGTGGCCAGTGCGGCGCGGATAGCGCGTTCATTTTTAGGCGTGGCTAAGGCATACAATAAAATCGCCATTTCACGGGCTTCAATGGTGTTAAATACGCTGTCTCGGCTTAAAAATACCGCACCAATTTTACGTGCTGATAATTCCGCCTTCATTACAGCGGCTTCGTTACGGTCGCGCACCAATATGGCAATGTCTTTGGCAATGAGCGGTTTAGCTTCCTGTTCAAGGCTGTTATTAACTTTACATAATCCCTGTTGCGCCTCGGTGAGTAAGCGCTTTATTTCACTGGCAGCATCAGCGGCTAAGCGTTGTCTTGCAGTAGTTTTATTGAGGCCATTAACATCGTCTTCGGCTAATAAGCGGATCCGCAACGCTGCTGGATTGGTTGTCGCTTCACTCAGGTGTTTATTGGCTGCCGATGATGGGGTTTTAACAATATCATAGGGGATAGCTTGGCTAATAAACGGGTCTTGGTGTTGGCTGAAAAGCTGATTAATGCCATTGACTAATTGAGTTGATGAGCGGTAATTGGTGTCAAGATTATAATGGGCCTGTGTTTGTTGGCGCGCGGCAATATAAGTGTAAATATCGGCACCACGGAAAGCATAAATAGCCTGCTTAGGATCGCCAATCATTAATAAACTTAAGCGACTCTTGTTAGCGTCATCATCGTTGTTGTCATTACTAATGTCGTCATTACTTTTACTGTGATCATTTGGGCTGTGCACAGTGGTATCTGCGGCTAAGTCCAGCTGTGATGCTAACGGCTGTTGATACACCTGATTAAAAATGGTGAATTGTAATGGGTCGGTGTCTTGGAACTCATCAATTAATGCGACCGGAAAACGTTTAGCAATGGCATGGGCTAGGGTGATTGGGTTT
The DNA here is from genome assembly GCF_014596695.2 of Shewanella sp. BF02_Schw. Lineage (NCBI taxonomy): Bacteria > Pseudomonadati > Pseudomonadota > Gammaproteobacteria > Alteromonadales > Shewanellaceae > Shewanella > Shewanella sp. BF02_Schw. Next base: position 188,464 of record NZ_JABKAW020000003.1, on the reverse strand, counting down.
TGGCTGAGCGCCATGGCTAAGCTGAGCAATAGGTCATCGGGTGTCATCAAATTGCGTTGCTGTTTTTGGCCAGCAAAGCGTTGGCGAATTCCCTCACGGGCGCGCACTAAAAATGACGGAATAAGCTGATTAATCAACTCCAATAAACGCTCAATATGGTCAAGTAGCGGCGCTTCAGCAGCACTGGGGATAACGCCACCTTTATTGAGTTTAAGCTCGGATAATGCCAATTGCTCCAGCGCTTTTATTGGCGGTAATCCTTGGCCAAATTTTACCCAGTTACTAATGCTATCAAACAGTTGGCTAAGTTTAGGGTAACCGTCGGCGCCTTTGCCAAAACGTTGACCGTTTAATGGTAGCGATTGCAATAATTCAAGGGTGCTGTCGTGCAGGCTTTGCCACAATAAAGTAAAGCGGCTGATACTTTGGCTTAGCTGTTGTTGTAGGGTTTCAAAGGCCAGAGGCTGCTTTGACAATACCGCTTGGCTTGCACCTAATAACGGTCGCAGCTTTTGCGCTAACACGTCAGGTTCGGCAAACACATCACTAATGGCTTGGGCTAAAAAGGGCGGTAATGGATAACACACTTCACGCCAGAAATCGCGCACTGCATGGTGTAAAAACTCACTGTCGTCGAGGGTAAATTCGGACTCAAATAGCAATGACGACTCAAATGCCATGTCTGACAACACGCGTTGGCAAAAGGCGTGAATAGTAAAAATGGCCGCTTCATCTAACGACTTTAACGCTAAGTCTAAGCGTCTTAACGCAATAGGACGTTCATCTTCCGAGGTGTCTTGGTAAAGCAGTTCAATAAACTCATCGTTTACGGCTAAACCTAAAAAGCGTTTAAACGCTAAGTTAATCCGTTTACGAATTCGGTCTCTGAGTTCTTCGGTGGCGGCGTTGGTGAAGGTTACCACCAAAATTTGCTCACAACTTAACGGCGCCTTACCACCGTGGCCTAACAATAAACGTAAATACAAACCGGAAATAGTATAGGTTTTCCCTGTACCAGCACTGGCTTCAATTAAGCTGGAACCGCTAAACGGTAAGGTGAGGGCATTAAGCGGTGTCACGGTAATAGCGTCCATTAATGCGCTCCTAGTTTAGCTGCGTTGGCAATGAGTTGCGCTTGAATATCGACCGCGGTGCCACTGACAAAGGTGTCTAATTCTGCCAGTTTATCTTTGTGATACTGGCTTAACATGGGTTGCAGCAAATGGATGGCTAATGCACCAAACCTAGCTTCGCTAAAGTCTTCTGGGAAATGGAATAAACGCTGGTTATGTGGGTCGTGTCCTTCGCCGAACTGGTTTTGGCCGTCATCCCATTTTTGCTGGGCTTTAAGCAGCTTTTCTTCATGGTCGCCATCGGTTTCAACATAGGCGAAAGCCGTTTTAGGCATAAAGCACAAGGGTTGAGTTTGCCCCTGAATAAAACCACTGATAAAGCGCATGAGTTGTGCCTGCGCTTGTTCAGCAGTGATAGGCGCAAAGGCATGAAAATGGCCGATGTCGAGTAAGTAACTGAATTGATTTTTACCCATGCCTGAGGTGGACGAATTGGCCATGGCGTTGATGCATAAATGACGTAAGTATACTCGAATAAAATCTCGTCCGTGGGCAGTGCCGGGGCGGTAATTGACTAAGCCTTTAGGCAGAATGTCGTCAATACGGCCGACAAGATTGACTCGCACGGTGGACGATTGGGTTGTATCTGCTTGTGCTGGTAAACCCTGCACAGATAGAGCATGCGCTGGAAAATTCTGGGTCGGTAGATCAAAGTTAAGATCCACATTCAGCGTGTGCATGGCTTGTTGGTCTTGTAAAAACTGCACCCGATTAATCAACGGCGATATATCGCGTAAATATTGGTTAATTAGCAAGTCGTCGAACGGCGCCATGGGCAATTCACCGCTGGTTTTGAGCTTACTGAGTAATTCGAGATCTGGGCTGTCGAGTTGATGTTCAATGGCATTGTCGAGCATGCGTGATTGCAATAAATAACGCTCGAGTGCATTTAAGCTAAACGGTTCGTCATTGTCATCGGCTTGAATATCCAGTGATAAATCGACTTTTAAACTGCGGTTGAAAAAGAATTGCGCTGGATTACGATAAAAACGGATTAATGCCGACAATTCGAGTTCGACCACTTTAATGCCTTCGCTATTAATATGAGTATGGGCAAACACTTCATCTGCCTGTTCAGCCGACAAAGGTAATGCTTGCTCAAAAAAGTGATTGTTAATGGTCGCATTGGCTGGTGGCGGGCACCATTGGGCATTAAAGCTATGTTGCAGCTTATTCACACTATGCGCAGATAGTGGCGTTTCTCGGAAAAGTTTAGCGTCAAACGACTGCAAAGGTTGTGCTTGAATAAGCTGTGCCAGTACGGTTTTATCGGCATCATCAAGGTTGATTTCGGCTTGTTGTTCAAGCTGTTGCTGTAAGGATTGCGGTAGGTAGCTGAGTTGGCAATATTCGACCAATTCAGACACTAGCATTGAGGCAATGCGCTCAGCATTATCGCGCTCACTGTGGCCAATATAACTGATGTAAAGTTGCTCTCTGGCCGACAGTAATGCTTCTAAGAATAAGTAGCGGTCGTCTAATCGGCGCGAGCGGTCACCTTTTTTAGGGCCAAAATGCGCCATTAAATCAAACCCGACAGGATGTTGTACTCGCGGATAGACGCCGTCATTCATTCCCAGTAAACACACCACTTTAAAGGGGATTGATCGCATTGGCATTAAGGTACAAAAATTCACGCTACCAGCAAGGTAACGCTGGCCGACCCGAGATTCGGTTAAGCGGTGATTAAACCACTGCTTTAGGACTTCAATATCGACTTGGCCTTGATGACCGGCGCTTTCAAGCTCAGTGTCTAGGGTGACTAATGCATCTCGAATGGCTTGAATTTGTTCACGCTCATCATCTGTGGTGTCGTAGCAATCGGCGAGTAGTTGTTGTAATTGTTCAAGGCGCTCTGCGGTGCTGTAATCATTGGCAAATAAGTTGAAATAGGTGTCGATGGTTTCTAAAAAGTTGAGCAACTTACCTAATGCCTGCGATGACTGACCTTCAATACCTTGCACCATTAAAGTATCGCGATAAATATCGGCATCGTCGTTAAATGCGTAGCCCAGTATTAAACGCTTAATACCAAATGCCCATGAGTTTTGCGTAAAAGGCTGCACGCCTAGTTGGCTGCGAGTTTGTTCACTGCGGCCCCAACGGACATTCGCATCGTCTAGCCAGCGGCGGATTAATGACAATTCGTCATCATCGAGTTGGAAGCGACGCAAAATAGCAGGCACTTCTAAAATACCAATAATATCAGTGAGGCCAAAGCGACTTTGATTGATATTTAACAGGCTTAAAAAGCTATTAATCAGCGGCGACTCTTGCGCTGCGCCCCTGTCTGCAATGGCGTAAGGTATGTAGTAATCGCCTTTTTGCGGATTTTTGTCGGCAAAATACTGACTGTTGGCTGTGCCAAATACCGCATCAATATACGGCGCATACGCTGCGACATCGGGCATCATGATCACGATGTCTTTAGGGCTTAAGTCGCTGTTGTTTGATAACAATTCTAAAAGGTGATCATGTAACGTTTCAACTTCGCGCAGGGCACTGTGGCAACTGCGTAAGGTAATTGAGTCATCACTTGGCAATAAGGTGCGGCGGGCATGAATGTCTTGATACAAACTGGCGTTTGGTCCTAATGGCTGGCCGAGTGTTTCCATTTGTAAGATATCGTATTGCACCCCGTGCAGCAGATTATTCGGCTCAGGCTCAACATAACAGTCGTAACCAAAATCGGTGTGTTCTGGCGGCAGAGACAGTAATAAATCCAGCAGTTCGCGGCCCATTTGACCATTATTGGCCAGTATAGGGTTACCCACTTCGAGCTTGTCTTCCCAGTCTTGGTCGAGTTGTTTTTTATTGGCATATTGCAGTGCCATGCGGGCGCGGGTTTTCGGCTCAATAATATCGCCCCAATAATGCTGGCAAGGGCTGAGAGATAACATAATGACATCAATTCGACTGGCTAAATGGTACAGCACATCGAGGGTTTGTGGCGGCATGGATGAAATACCAAACACGTATAACCGCGCGGGCAACATCGATAAATCGGTATCTGGATTAGCCAGGGTTGCAATTAAATCGGCATGTAAATTGGCGCGATGATAATGGCTGGCGTGCAAATGATGTTGGTTATAATCGATTAATGCTCGCCACAGGATCGGTTGCCATAGCTGGTTTTCATCTAACGCCAAGCGGTTGTCTAGGCTCGATAATGGCTGGTTTTGCTCCCACGCTAAAATCCACTCAGGGCGATAGACTAAGTATTGGTCAAAAATATCGGCAATGCGGCCACACAGTTGAAATAGTTTAATTGCGTCATGTGACTGATTGAGCTGCAATATGGCGTGGGTGTTTGCTGTATTAGTATTAGTATTAGTATCGGTATCAGTTTCAGTATTTGCGTTTACATCTGTATCAAGAACATCGGTATCAGCGATATCAGTTGTGGTATCAACTTGAGGCGATAAGTACTGTTTGAGTGGGCTAAAGTCAGGGTTATCTAACAGACTTGGTAATAAGTCCATTAATTTCCACGTCATCGCCGCTTTGGTAAAGGCGTTATCTTTGGGTACATCGGGCAGTAAATCATGGCATAACTGCCAGGTAAAACTCGAGGGTAACGGGAACGATAATGCGGCGGCGATACCATTGTGTTTAGCGATTTCTAAACGCAGCCAAGTCGACATCCCCGGGCTTTGAACTAACACATGCTCACTGGCTAATAAACTAACGTTATCTAAACGAATAGCCAACAGTTTGGCCAGTTGTTCAGATAACACTTCCATCTGATTAGATTGAATTAAAGTAAGCATGGGCGACCCGCTAATTTGAGATTAATTCATTCTATGGACTCTGCCTTAAATCATCAATCAAAACCGTTAATAATCAGGATGATTGCTGATGTTGTGCGCAAGATCAATTGCGTAACAGCCGTAAGCGTAATCGGCGATATAACTGCCTAAAGCGTTGCTGCTGTTGCTGGATTTGTAATTCCGACAGTGGTTGATATTTAAGTGCTACATAGGCACTGCTTAGGGCAGTAAAGTCCGCTGCCACTTGAGGGGTAAGGGCGCTTAAATGTGCGTTAACCGCTGCGGCGTAATCAGACGCTGCTTGACCTTGTTGACGGGCGATGCCTTTTTTAGCTAAGCGTTGGCAAATGAGTTGATAGCGTTTATTAAGCGGATCTTGGTGGCGATCAACATTGAACAAACCGGCGTAATAGGCAATAACCAGTGCGATAATGATAAAGCTAAAAATCATTAGTAAGGCGATTTTGGTGCTGCTAACATCACCCAATAATTTTGCTAACACTTGCTGTTTACGTTGCTCGTCAAAACCTAATACCCACACACTCCAGTAGTAATCGATACTGGCAAATTGTTGGCGCAATTCATTTAACCATGGGTATTGTTTCATGTGCAGCGTGCTAAAAGGGCTGTCTTGTAAGTAGCTGCTTTGGCTGTCAAAGGTGGCGTCAAATCCATCTAATACCCGCTGCGGTGCAATCATTGCGGTAGGGTCAAAACGCTGCCAACCTTGGCCTTCAAACCACACTTCGGTCCATGCATGGGCCATGTATTGATAAACACTGTAATAACCCGCTTTGGCATTATAATCGCCGCCCTGATAACCGGTCACCATACGAGTCGGAATGCCGCTAGCGCGTGCCATAAACACTAGCGCAGAGGCGTAATGAGCACAAAATCCTGCACGGTTTTCAAACAGGAAATCATCAATTTGTTGCTCGCCAACACTAGGCGGGCTCAAGGTGTAGTAATAGGCTTGTTCAGCAAAGTAATTCATCATCGCATTAATACGCGCTTGTGGATCTGGATAATCTTTGGCGAACTGCAAACCGAGTTTTCGGGTTTTTGGATTGCTATTGGCTGGCAACGCAAGGTTTAGCTGTTGGGTATTTGAGTCGAGTTTGAGACCCATGATCGTCTCAGGATATGAGGTCACTCTATAGCTCATTCGCTGATCGACAGGCCTTAACGAATACAAACGATAATCTGCTAATTCAACCACTTGATCATTGCTGCTAAACGCTTCATCTAAGCCATATAGCCATTTTTGATGACTGGGTTCGCTAATGACCACATAGTCGATTTTTTTACTGCTAGGATTAGGATTAGCATTAGCAACGTTATTAGGGGTTTGGCGCATGGGCTTGTTAAAGTATGCTTGTCGCTGAATTTGTTGAATACTGGGGTCTTGACGCCAGGTTTTGCCGTCATAATTTTCCATCACCAGAGTACGCCAATACAAATCCTGATTGGCAGGTCCTAGGGTGCTGCCATCTGGATTATCAAAACCCACTCTAAAGGCTAATTCTGCTGAGCGAGTGAGCTTACTAATGTCACCAAATGACACTTCATCAGATAAACCTGTCTTGGCCGTTTTCATATTAGGTACTAACCATAGCGGGCCTAATCTGGGAAACACCACAAACAGTAATATGGCTAACGGAAGACTTTGTAATATTATTTTAAGGCTAAAACTGAGGTTAGCGACTTTGTTCGATTTGTCTTGGTAAACACTGATTAATACGCCGGTATTGAGCACCGCTACCGCCAATAAGTGCAGGGTATTAAGCATGCTTTGTTGATCAAGCAAGGTCAGGCCGATAAGGAAATAGCCGACTAACACAATGGCTTTAACATCTCTCAGTTCGCGCATTTCAATATATTTTAATGCGTAACCTAAAATTAATAAATTCACCAACGCATTGAGCAAACCGATTTCACTCGACACTAAGGCGAGGGTGGTTGCGGCGCCAATGGCCAAAGTGGTTACCAATAGTTTAGGCGGAGCGGCTACTTTGCCGAGAAAAATCCCCACGCGCCAAACAAAACAAATGGCACAAATACCAATGCTCCACAGGGTCGCTTGTTGATGTAAAGGGCTCAGAATAGCGACATTGGTGATTAACAACCAAAACAAGGTATTGCGGCTAATGATGGTATCAAAGTTATCGGTCATGATGGTTCACCCACGGATGAGGTTGCCACATTACCTGGATTAAAATCGGGATTCATATGTGTGGGTGCATGATAAGTTGCAATGGCGGTATGACAAGCCACTCGATGGGCTTCGCCTGTTTGCTGATTGATAATATGCTCATCCAGAATTAAGCCAAATATTTGCTGCGATTGACTTAACTTATCGACTTGCCATGCGAGTTTGCTGAGCTTGTGTTCAATGTCATTGCCCGATGTGTTGGCCAAGGTTAACCAAACGGGTAATCCTTCTGGCTCAGCAAATTCTTTGGATAACATGCCTTTGCCCTGAGCCCATTTTTTCCACGCCACTTGTTTAAGTGATTCACCGGGAATATAGCTGCGTAAGCCTTTGTAGTCGTCAACACCTGGGCGCAATTTACCATGTTCATTGTGGTTATCATTGTCGCTAATGTGGCTTGCCAATTCGATATCACACATTTCTGGTTTAGCGAAAATAACATGGTGGATGTCTAAGTCGACATAGGACCATGCGCGGCATAATCCTAACGGAAAGTAGGATGAGACTTTGATTCGCCCAGGGTTTAATTTGCCACGTTTAGGCTGTTCAAACGGCACAATCGCAATGGTTTGCTCGTGCATTTGTTTAACCCGAACATGGCGCTGGTAACTAAATTGCAAACAAATTTGTTGGTGGGTGGTGTCGGGATTATTTTGGCGTGTATGGCCAGTTAACATGATAGGAAATGGCATGCTGTCTTCGGCATAACCTTGCGGTGGCGCGACGGCATTAAATGTTAACCCAGCGAGGTTTTTATAGCTGTATATAATGCAGGTATGGAATACACTGGCAAGTAATAAGCTTAAGCCTATCACTAAGTTATTTTGATAATTGGTGCCAAACAAATACAGTAAAACGATCAACCCAATCCACACTAATCCAAAACCACTGGGGAGAATAAAAATACCTTTGTGGCTGAGGGTAATCTGCTTTTGTGGTGGCAGGCGCTTACTTATCCACCTTGACCAGCGTTGGGTTAACGATGCTGGAATTAACCGACGTAACCTAGACGGCTTAATAGCGCCATTGGCATAGGTTGTTGAAGAGTGCTTGTTTGCTGTCGTCGATTTAGCCATGTGCTTGCGCCGTTAACGTATTGGGTTGACGCTGGCGAGAATAGTGTCAGACAACGCTTGGCCTTGAAATTGACTACTGCTGCGAATGCGGTGTTCGGCAACCGAGGCAAATACCGCTTGAATATCTTCGGGTACCACGTACTGGCGTTGATTGATAAAAGCCCATGCTTTGGCTGCTTGTAGCAAAGCAATACTGGCTCGTGGCGATAACCCGTTAGCGACATTGTGTTGCCGAGAAAAATCAACCAAGGCAATTAAATAATTCAGTACCGCATCAGATGCCGACACTTGCGCCACTTGTTGTTGCAGTAGCATTAGCTCTTGCGGCGTTAAGCATTGTGATAATGATACTGGTTTATTGGCTTGAGTGCGCGATTTTAACATGGCTAACTCGGCTTCTGCGCTGGGATAACCGATAGAAATACGCATCATAAATCGATCGAGTTGCGATTCTGGCAACGGGAAGGTACCAGCTTGATCAACCGGATTTTGGGTGGCAATAACAAAAAATGGTGAACTCAGCGGATGGGTGATGCCATCGATAGTAATTTGTTGTTCAGCCATGGCTTCGAGTAAAGCACTTTGGGTTTTGGGGCTGGCGCGGTTAATTTCATCTGCCAACAACATTTGATTAAATATCGGGCCTTTATGAAAGATAAATTGTTGTTGTTCTTTGCTGTAAATGGACACCCCAAGAATGTCCGCTGGTAGCATGTCGCTGGTAAATTGGATCCGCTGGTAACTCATGCCTAAACTGCTGGCAATACCTTGAGACAAACTGGTTTTGCCCATGCCGGGTAGATCTTCAATCAGTAAATGACCTTTGGCGAGGATACAAGCGACGGCAAGTTTTATCTGCTCAGGTTTACCGAGCAATACTTGGCTTAGTTGGTTAAGTAATGTTTGAATAGTTGATTGCGACACGAAAACTCCAACTGTTAGTAATAAACCGTTGTGGGTTTATTGTAAATGACGGTTTGTAGTGATGGTTTGTCGTTTTATTCTAAAGCCATTTCTCGCTATGATTTCTAGTTATGTTTTAGCGCTTCGGTTTCTAACTTTGATATATTGCCACGATTGCTCATTGCCTGATCCATATGGCCTATTGCATTTACCCACAAGTGGACTTCAATAATCAGCCAGTCTGTACCATATTTAAAGCATACGTTATCTTGCTGACGGGTGTGAAACAAAATACACCGCCACAGCGTGGCGGCTATTGCGAATAAAAACGAATAACAACTGCTAACAAAAACTAACTGCTAGCAACTAAAAAGGTAACTAACAATTAATCGTGCTTAATAAAGGTAGCTGAGTTCTTTTGAACTAAACATTCCTTCACTTAACGATTTTTGCTGTTGGAATATCATTCGATAACTCAACACCGCTTGAACATATTCGCGAGTTTCTGTGTAAGGAATCGTTTCAATAAAACTCATCACATCTAAGCTGCCATTAGACTGTCTTAACCAACGTCTCACGCTGGCAGGACCAGCATTATACGCTGCTGTTGCCAACACGCGGTTTTGGTCAAACTGTTTAAGTAACTCACTGTAATAGGCGCTGCCTAACATAATGTTCACTTTAGGGTCGTACAGGTCTTTTACGTTATTAAAAGGTATTTTGTTCTTTTTGGCCGTTTGTTTGGCGGTAGCAGGCATTAATTGCATTAAGCCTCTAGCCCCCACACCAGAGGTGGCATACAGATAAAACGCACTTTCTCGACGAGAAATAGCGCGGATTTCGTCAATGTCTACCGAGAACTTTTTACTGGCTTTGAGGAACTCATCGTTAGCTGCCTCAGGAAAACGCAGTACAAGTGAATTCCATAATTTTCCCTGAATACTGGATTCAACACTAAACGCATGCCAGCCATTGCTTAAGGCAAATAGACCATATTGGGCGGTCATTTCACTGTTGTGGCGGCGCATTAAATACAGCCATTCGTTGCGAGCATCGATTTGCTTATCTAAAGCCATTAATTCGACTACGCGCGCCAAACCAGGGTCTTGGTTTAATGTTGCTTGCAACGCTGGATTAGGGGCTAAATTGTCGTCGTTCATCGCCAGAGGTTTGCCTAACGCTTCAGCCGCATTAAAACCGTAAAAATTACGCTCACCACTTAAGGTTGACTGTAATTGGGTTGCGCGGTTTTTGTCATGGCGCGAGGTCATTTTAGCTTGCCAATATTGCCAGCGAGAATCGACCTTACCTTGATCGCTCAATAACGCTAAATACTTTTCTACTGTGCTGAAGTCTTGCTCACGAATAGCCCAACGTAGGCGCATTTCGTATAAATCGTCCGATTTCAGTAATGGCAGCATGGTATCAATATGCGCCACCAGTTTGGCGTCTTGCTTAATCAGCGCTCGGCGGACTAAATAGCGATTGAGCTGGCGCGCTTCAAGGTCGCTGAAGCGGTTGGCTTTTTGATATTTAACGTACAATTTAATCGCTTGATGTAAATCCTTTTGCGCTAGCTTACGTAAGCCGGCATCAACAATATCGCCCACTATGGGTTTAGAGCTGGAAAACTTGTTCATGTGACGTAAAATATTAGGGTCGCGATAAACCGACAATAGTAGTTTGGCTTCATTATCGTGTTGGGTGACTTTTTGCGATAAATAACTCAGCAAACTGGATTGACTAGCATTAAAGCTGAGCAACATCCGCGCCCAAATGAGCTCCTGGGTGCGATAGCCCGCTTTAGTCCATTGGTTTATCACCGCATCGCATTCATTGGGACGTGAATAGCCATGAACCCATAAACGTTCTATGCCTTTGTAAGCCATGGTTTCGTTACCAGCATCAAGTTGAGCCTGGTAGTAATAACACTGTAAGCGCACATCGTTAGGAGTGTCTGGCGCTATCACAAGAAAGTCTTGCCAACGCTGTTTTTTACCGGCATTGAGCAGGTAGCGATAACGCGCATTGTTATAAAGTGGCGTGGTATCAAATTGGTTGATGGCATTGAGCGCTTTGTCGCCAGGAGATTGCACTATGCTGTCGATTTTTGCGTGGTAATCAAGGTAAACCGTTAATGGATAGTCGCCGAGTTGGTTGCGAAGGGCTTGATACTTGTCGAGCTGTTTTTTATCCAGAGCTTGGCGAGCATCAAGATAGCGTTGCTGTTGTGAAGTCAGCGCATTAGCTTGGCTAATAAAGGCCAATGATGTACTAAGTAATAATGCGCCTGTAATTAAAGTGTTCGCCCAAGTTTTACGCATTTAAATGACAATCTCCGCCTCTGTATTTCGTTTGCTATCAGTATGTGTTTGATAAATGATTGCTAATAAGTGTTGCTGTAAATAAATATATTACGGCTTGAGTGACTATTAACCTTGTTGCTTAAATAAAGATTAATCATCACTCATTTTATCGATTAACTATTACTGGCGTGCTTTTCGACTGACTCATCAAGTGCACGGTTGAGCAATTGTTTATCTAACTGCTTACTGGTGTCTACGCCTAATTGCTGCATGTAATGCGCTTGTCTAATGACGTTACCTTTGCCCGAAGACAATTTTGCCATGGCACTTTGATAGCTTTTATCTGCCGTATCTAGGGCGCGCCCGAGTTTTTCCATATCTTCCAAATAGCCGCATAATTTGTCGTAAATACGACTTGCTTGTTTGGCGATATTTTGGGCATTTTGATTTTGGTACTCATAACGCCATATATTATTGATAGTACGCAAAGCCACTAATAAGTTAGTCGGACTCACCAGCATAATATTTTGCTCTAAAGCGAAATTGACTAAGCTTGGGTCGTATTCAATGGCCAGTAAAAATGCCGGCTCAATGGGAATGAACATTAGCACATAGTCCAAGCTTTTAAGGCCATGCAACTTATGATAATCTTTTTGACTAAGGCCTTTAATATGCTGCCTAATTGATAATGCATGTTCTTTTATGGCTTGGTCGCGAATAACTTTGTCTTCGCTATTAAAGTAACGTTCATAGCTAACTAACGACATTTTGGCATCGATTACTACGTCTTTTTGCTCGGGTAAATGCACAATCACATCGGGCTTAAAACGCTTGCCGTTATCGTCTTTTAAATCTTGTTGGGTTTGGTACTCATGACCTTCGCGTAAACCACTTTCTTGTAGTACGCGCTCTAAAATAACTTCGCCCCAATTACCTTGCTGCTTGTTGTCACCTTTAAGTGCTTTGGTGAGGTTAATGGCGTCTTGGCTCATTTTTAAGTTGAGATCGCGCAAATTATCTAATTGATGTTTCAATGCGCTACGTTCAGATTGCTCATGAGTATACGACTCTTGAATTTGACGTCTGAAACCTTCTAATTGTTGTTTCAGTGGCCCGAGAACACCGTCAATTTGCGAGACATTTTGTTGTTTAAAGCTTTCACTGCGTTCTTCAAAAATCCGATTAGCCAGGTTTTCAAATTGCAGTTTAAGGCGTTCTTCAGCAGACTCGAGAAGCACGATTTTATCTTGTAATGACTTTTGCTCAGTTTCTGCTTTGACCAAAATCGTTTGTTGCACCGCGTTTGACTTGGCTAAGTTGAGCTGCGATTCCATTAAACGATGTTGCGTGTCGACCATTTGTTGCTCGACGAGGTTAACCCTGTCTGCTTTGGTTTCTGCGCTGGAAAGTTGGCCAATCAAATCTTCTATCTTGCTTTGCAGATGATTGCTGTGATCGATTTTATCATCGAGATTATCTTGTAATCTCGACATTTCTATTTGAACTTCGTTGAGCTGTTGAAGTGTTTGTTGTTCATGTTGAAGTTTAAGCTGCTCCCATCGTTTACGAGTTAATCGTTGATTGATTAGGGCGCCAATTAAAAAGGCAACAAACGCGACAGCAATCACAGCTGCAATTTGAGGAGGAGTTAACGACACTGCAAAAGGCATAACAAAAACCGATAGAAAATAATGGTTAAGGGTCGCACGGCTAATAAGCAGCTGCAAGGGGTAAACTAAGGATTTAATGAAATATTGTTGTTAATGATTAAATTTAAATCTACTCGCAATATTGGTGCGTACAGACAACTATGATGACATGCTCAGTGTGCTATTTTGCGAATAGATAAAGGTTAGCGGTTTTTAGTTGTTTTTAACCATCAGCTGAAATAAAAATAGCTTTTTACCTGTCTATTGAGAGACGTAAGGCAGATTATAGTGACACTTGGCTGTCGACAAATATTTTAACGAGGTGATTTATGACCGGTAAAAAACGTTTTACTCAAGGCATACAAAAACGTGCTTCTTGGCATATTCCTGATAACCAAGTTACGCCTGAGTCGGTATTTAATGATCGTCGTAACATTATTAAAGCCTTAGGGTTAGGTGCATTAGGAGCGAGTTTACCTGGTCAGGTTCAAGCCGGTATTTTTGATTTGTTTGGCGAGCAAAAAGCACAAAATCCTTTTGTCACTCAAGGATTGCAATACGCCACACCTGCCAAATTTGTGTTACCTAATCCTAACACCCCTGAAGACAAGGTGACTCGTCACAATAATTTCTATGAGTTTGGTACCAACAAATCGGACCCAGTTGATAATGCCCAAGGGTTTAAGGTTGATCCATGGACGCTAACCATCGATGGTTTAGTCGATAAACCGATTACCCTAGATTTACATGAGCTGACAACCCGTTTTGCCCTAGAAGAACGCACTTATCGCTTACGCTGTGTTGAAGCTTGGTCGATGGTGGTTCCATGGGTCGGTTTTTCGTTAGCTAGCTTACTTAAACAAGCCGGCGTGCAAAGTAATGCGACTCACATTGCTTTTGAAACCCTGTTTGACCCGGACCAAATGCCTGGACAAAAGAGTCGCTTAATGGGTGGTGGGATCCATTACCCGTATGTTGAGGGTTTAACGGTTGCCGAGGCAATGAATGATTTATCGTTTTTAGCCGTAGGCTTATATGGTAAAACCTTGCCGCCACAAAATGGTGCCCCAATCCGCTTAGTCGTGCCTTGGAAATATGGCTTTAAAAGTATTAAGTCTATTGTGCGTATTCGGGTGATGGATAAACAGCCTCCGACAAGCTGGAACCAATTGGCCTCGAGTGAGTATGGTTTTTACGCCAATGTAAACCCAGAAGTTGACCATCCTCGCTGGTCGCAAGCATCTGAGCGCAGTATTGGTGAAGGCGGCTTATTTTCTGCTAAACGTATTCCTACGCAAATGTTCAATGGTTATGGCGATTCAGTGGCCGATTTATACAAAAATATCGATTTGAGGAAGTTTTACTAATGCGGATAAGCCCTCGAGGTCTGTTTTGGTTAAAGGTGTTGTTGCATATTAGCTTTTTATTGCCAGCCTTTTATCTCGTGGCGCTAGTGTTAACAGACAATGCGGGCGGCGATCCGGTGCAGTATATTATTCACTATACCGGCATGGGCGCGATCAATAGCCTGTTAGTGACGTTGCTTATTTCGCCCATCGCCAAGCGTTTTAAAATAGCAGCGCTGATACAAACTCGTCGATTAGTGGGCTTGTATGTGTGCGCCTATGCGCTGCTGCACATCAGTGCATTTATTAGCTTAGATTTGTTGTTTGCGTGGGGATTATTGTTTGAAGAGGTCATAAAGCGGCCTTATATTTTAGTTGGCGCGGCGACCTTGATTATCATTTTATTACTGGCGATAACCTCTCCGAACCGGATTAAACGCAGTATGGGTAAACGCTGGCAATCATTGCACAATTGGATTTATCTGGCTGCAATATTGGCACCTATCCACTTTTATTGGTCGGTAAAGTCTGAAATTATTGAACCTAGCATTTATATTGCGCTATTTGCGGTGCTATTGTTTTACCGCAAAGACAGTATTTATAAATGGTTGAAGCCGAAAAAATAACCCAAACTATGGCTAACGCCTCAATCTTTGATTGAGGCCGTTGGTTGAAAATGCCGCAAACACAGTAAATATCATCACTGATATCATGATAATGGCCAATCTTAACCAAGGCTGTTCGAGTGCAATGCGCATATCGATGAAATTGAACGTGGTTACCGCCCACACAAATACCACGCTGATCAGTAACCCCAGTTTGAGTAATGTGCGCACAAATGAGTGTCTAATGAACATCAGCAATGGTGAACAGATGGCGATAATAGCCATTATATGCTGATCGAATCGTAAGAAATGTGCGCCCAATAATAGGTAAGCCAAGCTAATAATGGTTACTCGCCACCACATACTAATTCTCCTCAATAACGTGCGATAACAAATGTCATCAGTAACGTAGTCAATAACATCATTGCCAGTATTACTAGCGTATTAATTGACCTTGACTGACGCAGCATAACGTTAAATGGGGGCCGAATCTTGATTGTGGTTCACATATTACTTAATTACATCTGCTTAGAATATTAACGACTATCAAACTGATCTTTGTTCCGCTAACGGCGTTGCGCCTTGTTAGCAAAACAAATGACCTTTATTTTGCAGCTTCTAAAGCGGCAATTTTAGCCCAAACCTGTTCTGATTCAGCCGTGAGTAATGAATAGGTTTTAATATCGCCTTTACGCTGGGCTTGCATGGCTTGTTCGAGTATTAAATCATAGCTTTTACGTAATTTTTTGACTGGGTCTGGCTTTAAAAATGAAAACATTGTGTAACCCTTAGTGATGATTATTTGCATATGGTACGAGTGCTGTGGGATTTCAGCCCAATATCATTCACGCTCTTTTCCACTATGTTCCTCGTTATGCACATCGTATTACTGAGGATACAGCGAGTTATTGCTCAAAGGATATTGTGGTTGGCCTTATGGATATTGATTCATTTTCACTATAAAAACAAATCATTACCGTGCTGGTAATGAACGGCATCGAAAGATTAGTGCTGCTAAATTATCGTTAGAGTTACTAACTCTGAGGTTAAAATAGAAATCGTTTCAGTGATAAATTATTATTAATTATCAATGTGATAGATTCTCTATCACTCACACTTTCAAAAACCTATTGCCGATAGGTTTTTAGTTTGACATACTATTGCGTACTTTGTTAAGAGAACTTTGTAATGCAATTAGGCGATCTAGAAAAGTTAGTACTTCAATTCCTTTGGTCTGAAAAAGAAGCCGATGCGAAGCGTGTTCATATTGCAGTTGGGATGAGTCGTGGTAACTCGTTAAACACGATTCAAACTACATTAGATCGATTATTTAAGAAGAGTCTGTTAAGCCGAACTAAGCAGGGGCATGCACATTTGTATACCGCTATAGTCGATCGTGAATCGCTCATCGCCACGTTAATTACAGATGTTACAGCCGATTTTATCGAAGATGGCGAGCATAGTCTTATTGCTGCTTTTGCTTCCTCGTCAGCCAATCTCGATGATGCTCAATTTGAAGCGTTGGAAAAACTTATCGAACAGCAACGCCAGTTACGTAGCAGGAAAATATAAGATGCTAGAGGGTAACGAGGCTATTTTGTTGAATTTAATGAGTGTTGCAATAACGGCTTTCGTTATCGTGACGATATTAATATCTGCCATTATCCCGTTGATTAAAAATAACCTCAATTCATTTGGTTTTATTGCTCGAAATCGAACGTTATGGCTATTAGCAACCGCGCCTTGGTGGATAGCTTTATGTTGCGTTGTCATATTTTTTCCACGTCAAGATACTAATAATGTAATCGCTTTGATGGAAAAAATTGCTCATTGGCACCATATTGATGTGTTCAAGTTTACAAGCTGGCATGGCTTAACGTTGGTTGTTGCAGCCCTCATATTGGCTGTGATGGTTAACCTTGCGTTTGTTCAAATTCGTCGACACTCAATCGCGATGCACAACCTTTTTAAATTTTCAGATGTGCAACCTATAAGTTGTGATAATAATCAGACTATTTTTTCTATTGCATCAAGCATTCCAGCAGCTTTTACAATTGGCTTGATCAAGCCTAGGGTTTATCTTACCACTGGATTACTTCAACAACTTGAACCATTGGCTCTGGATATCATTATCCAACATGAATTAGCACATGTACGTGCAAGAGATCCTCTATTTAAAAGTATTTACTCTTTTTTCTGTCTGCTTTATCCAAAGCCAATTCGGCGCATTTTACAACAGCATTTTACTTTGCTCACAGAACAACAAGCAGACTCCGCCGTAACGGGTTATCACGATAACCTTGATGTGGCACAAACATTAATTTCAGTCGCCAAGAAACAACGTCAGTTTCCTCATCGTTGTGAGGGGAGTGTGGTTAGTCATTTTAGTCATGATCAAATTACTTTGCGGGTACAAAAGCTTCTATCACCACGGAGCCAAATATCCGAACTTACTCTGGTATTTACGGGACTGTGTTTTCTAACTGCAATGCTGTTTACGGTATTAATGGTAGATGGTTTTCACCATCTAATTGAAACTTATTTCATCCATTAAATCAGACTATGAATCAATCAATTCGTTAGAACCGTAAAAGTAAAAAACCGATGACCAACTGATTTATTTGTTTTGCTTACCACACTCCACTATATCGAATGTTACATACCCATAAGGAAGTTATTTTGACTGAAACAGACACTTTGGAGCCATCCAATGCTAAGTAAATTATCAAGCTATTGCTTGTTCGCAATCCTCATTGGTTGTGCTTTTATCAGTATCGACGTATTTGCCCATGGGGTTGATGACAACACTCGAGCTTTTTTAGAACAAAATAGTGGCGTGCAGTTTGTACCTTTTCTCTACATTGGTGCTAAGCACATGATTACCGGCTATGACCACTTATTATTTCTGGTTGGTGTTATCTTTTTCTTATATAGAAGCCGGGATGTTTTCTTATATGTCACGATGTTCACTATTGGCCATAGCACTACCTTACTACTTGGTGTTTTAGGTGATATTCAAGTTAATGCCTACCTCGTTGATGCGATTATTGGTTTATCTGTCGTGTACAAAGGATTTGATAACTTAGGCGGCTTTAAGCGTTGCTTTAATTGGCAGCCTAATACCCAATGGGCAGTATTAATTTTCGGATTGTTTCATGGTTTAGGTTTAGCGACTAAGTTGCAGGAGTTTAATTTACCAAAAGAAGGCCTTTTTACCAATCTAGTGGCCTTTAATATTGGGGTAGAACTGGGTCAATTTGCTGCGCTAGTGGTTATTTTGATTGTCATTAATGTATGGCGAAAATGGCCTTCATTTCAGCGTTTTTCTACGCTTACAAACACACTACTAATGAGCGCGGGTGTCATGTTGATTGTGTATCAACTGACTGGCTACGTAATTAATAAATAAAAAAGAGATAAATATGCAACATACAGTCAGCAGCAGTACGTTAATTAAAGCCGCTCTATCGGCGATTGTCGTAGCAGGCATTGTTTTAGTTACGCTAATTTTACCCGCCGAATACAACATTGATCCGACTGGAATTGGACAAAAAATAGGTGTCACAGTATTAGCGCAAGCGGCAGAACCAGAAGTACAACAAAGCGCTCCTGCCGAAGGCTCTAATGAGTTTCAAACGATAGAAGTGATGGTACCTGCAGGGCGTGGAATAGAATATAAATTCGACATGCAACAATTTGAAAAAATGACCTATGAATGGATAACAGATGGGACGGCTTTATTTGTTGACCTCCATGGTGAGCCAAAGGGAGATACCTCAGGATATTACGAAAGTTATGTCATCGCGACGTCGGCTGATATGAAAGGTAGTTTTACGGCACCATTTGCTGGTTCCCACGGATGGTATTGGAAAAATAAGTCTAATCAACCGGTAGCAGTACAGTTATTGGTAAAAGGACAATACAAAGTCATCGGTTTAAAATAATCGGTTTAAAATGATCGGTTTAAAATAATCGGTTTAAAATGATCGGTTTAAAATAATAAGGAGAAATTTATGAGAACATTACTTTTTACAATGGTGCTTTTGAGCTGTTTAATCAGCAGTTATTCGCTGGCACATTCAAGCCATGGCCATATGAATGATAATGCTGCCATCAGTGTTGTCATCAAGTCTGCAAAACAAATGACATTTAAGGACTTCGGCTATGCGGTTGGTCAGCTTCCGGTATCATGGAAAAATATTACCGTTGCTGATGTAACGGTCTTTAGCGTTACAGGAGGCGTTTATATTGTGAGTGCCACTAATACAGAAGATAAAAAGACGTTATATTTTCAAATTGCTGACGATGGTGAAGTCATGGCAGTATCTGAAAGTAACACTTTTAAATAATTGATAAATAGTTTTGGACACAAACTTCGTGTGTCCAAAACTAACGTTGATTCAAAAACAAAACAAGCACTAGCTAAATTATTTTTCACGCCCAATATACTGATATAAAAACGATTTACTTGTTATCTTATTCGCACTTCATTTGACGTTGTAACATCATATTCTACAATCTGAAGATTAGAATTCTTGGTTCATTTTTTCAAAACTCTTGGTCAGAACATCTATCGAATTTTGATCTAAATGACGAGTAATATCTTCTGTCAGTTGTATATGCATGCGATTGTGGTGCTTATGGAGCGCAATGCCTTCGCTTGTTAATCCAACTAATATTGAACGTCTATCGTCTTCATGTGGAGAGCGAGTAATGAGTCCAAAATTTACCAGTTTCTCTACCTGAACCGTTAAGGTGCCAGTGGTAATTGCAAGCCTATCTGCTAGCTCTTTCATTCTCATGGAACCGTGAGAGCCTAACACCTCAATGGTGTGCACTTGTGCCAGTGAATAACCGGTATCTTTAACGACAGACTGCTCCCAAGAAGACAGTTTGTCGTAAAACTCTATGATTAAATTATTCAAAGAATGCATAAAGGGCCTCAGCAGTAATTCACTTCGATAGTTAAGTGGCTTAGCTTATCAAACTTATTCAATAAGTGTTTAAATGATTCAACGTTGGTATCTGTGGATGTGCAGATTGCGATAGAGGCAGAATAGTGGTCGGCACTAATTCTCCAAATATGAATATCGGTGACCTTGGTTTGTTCATCATTAATGGTGTTAACAATGTCTAATTGGTAATCTTCGTCGATATTTTCATCTAATAGAATAGGACTCGTTTGCTTCATTAAACCTAAAGCCCATTTAGTAATCACCACCGCACCAACGACTCCCATGATGGGATCTAACCAATACCATCCAAGGAATTTTCCTACCAAAAGTGCACAAATTGCTAACACAGATGTTAATGCGTCAGCGAGTACGTGGAAGTAAGCTGCCTTCAGATTGTGGTCGTTACCATTATGGTGCTCGTGGCTATGATGCTCGTGGCTATGATGCTCGTGGCTATGATGCTCGTGGCTATGATGCTCGTGGCCATCATGCTCGTGACTATGATGTTTGTGGTCATCATGTTCGTGGCTATGATGCTCGTGGTCATCATGCTCGTGGCTATGATGTTTGTGGTCATCATGCTCGTGACTATGATGTTTGTGGTCATCATGCTCGTGGCCATCATGTTCATGGCTATGACGCTCGTGGTCATCATGCTCGTGACTATGATGTTTGTGGTCATCATGCTCGTGGCTATGATGCTCGTGGTCATCATGTTCATGGCTATGAAGTTTGTGGTCATCATGCTTATGACTATGATGTTTATGGTCACCGTGGTCATGGCCGTGATGTTCATGACCCAATATAAACATACTGGCGATGTTGACGACTAGGCCTACGATAGCCACAAGAATTGATTGGTTAAATTGGATCTCAATAGGTGACCATAAACGGTGTAGAGATTCAACCAGCATAATAATAGCGACAATGGCTAATGCGATTGCACTTGTATATCCACCGAGAACGCCGACTTTTCCTACGCCAAAAGAGAATCGGTCACTATTAGCATGCTTTTTTGCATAGCTATAGGTGAATAGCGTAATACAAAAAGCGGCTGCGTGAGTCCCCATATGCCAGCCATCAGCGAGCAAGGCCATAGAGCCATATATCGTACCCGCTATCACTTCGATTGCCATGGTGATGACTGTGATAACAAGCACATACCAAGTACGTTTGACATTTTGCTCGTTAACGGAGGTGAAATTGTGTTGGTGGATATATTTTTCGGCAATTTTATTCATAAGAAAATAGTTTGATTATCAAGTAATTCTCGATGTTATATTGTTTGATAATCAAAGTAAATAAGTTAGTTATCAATTTTAAGCATTCAAAAAGCTGATTTGAGAGTCTTGTTTCGGATTATCTTTTTGATTAATAATAGCATTGCAGTTTTTTCAGGGGAGGGAGTAAGATTGCAAGAGATAAAGCTAGAAATGTTTTACTGTGAAACGTTAGCATTACGAGGATTTGTTGAAAAGTTATGGTTATAAACACAAGAATACTTTCTTTGGCATTTATATTGTCTATGATTTGCTCTTGCTCTACGACTCCACCAATTGTTGTTCATAACGAATACGGTGAGATGTCAGCTGACAACGAACTGTTTCGAAAAGAAGCGAGTGATTGTGCGTTAGAAGCTAGGCAAGGTGTTAGTAGTGCAACATTAAATGAAAACTCAGAAGAGCTTGAAGTCGCTTTTGCTAGTATTCAACTTTTATCTTTTTTTAGCGCAAACGCTTCATGTATAAAATCAAAAGGTTGGCGTATTAAAGAGTAATATTAATACGAGACTATGGCGTCAATAGTTAATTTAAGATTTTGGCGCTTCCCATAAAACACCATCTCTTAGCATCGAATTTAAGCTAATAACCATCTTTCTGATGTAGGCTACAATAACCACTTTGTTTGGTTTTTCTGCAGCAACTAATCGCTGATAAGTCCCTTTGGAAACGAGGTTAGATTGTATCGCTGACATCATGGCCATGTATAAAACGGTTCTAACGTGGTGTCGTCCTCCTTGAATTTTTCGATGGCCTTTAAAACCTATACTCAGGCATTAAAAGTAATAGAATGTGGCGATGTTGATTTTGTTGGATTAGCGCGTGCGTTAGTTATAGCCCCTGAACTTGCGAAAGACTGGTTAATTGGCACTGCAACTGACCCTAGTTTTCCTCGATTAAAGGCGTCACCTCAAGGTGGAATAACGGCTTGGTTTACCATGCTGTTAACCGCTATAGCTAATGATAGCGAGGAAAGTTTTGAGCTTGAATTATTACCTGCACTGCATCTTTATGAAGAGCTTGATGACGCTCGTTGTGATAAATGGATGCAAAAATTTGAGATTAAATAATAGTTAATTAATTTACATTATTGATATCGATACATTTTCATCACGTAATATAAATGACGCTTTTAATGGTTTGATAAGTCGCCGAGATAGGTGTTTCTCAGACGCTCAAACTACTTACCCTAACGGTTATCGACAATGTTATCGACAATGTTACCGACAATGTTATCGGTATTGAGCCCGGCAATTTGTTCGATAATTCGTTAGGGAGTTAGTTAGATAATTAGTTAGATTATTTGTTATAAAAATTCGTTAAAGAATAAATTCTAAAGCCTGATTATGCAGAACATTGTTCCAGTTGAGCCTTTTTCTTATTCATTTGCAGATAACTTAACAGCCACATCATTAAGCCGCCAGCAAATAACACTGCCGCTACATAACCTGTCTCGTTAGGCATTGCACCCTGTGCGATAAACATGCCACCCACCCAAGGGCCGATAGCATTGGCGGTGTTAAATGAACATTGTACTAATGCACCTATCATCGCATGACCATTTGGCGATACGTCCATCAGTAAGGTTTGAATCAGTGTCGCTAAACCCACACTGCAGCCAATAAAGAAAATTACTCCATACAATAGCCAAATATTATGGCTGGCACTGACGTAAGCAAGCGAAAATATAATCGTACAAACTAAAGCAATACCAGTGGTTTTTAAGGCGGCGCGATCGGCTGCTTTGCCTAGTACGTAATTGCCTAAGGTACAACCAATACCAAACATTACCATCGCGATTGAAATGGTGTATGCCGGCGTTTCAGTCACCACTAAAATGGTATCGGCAATGTAAGTGTAAATGCAAAATACACCACCAAAGCCAATAATCACAATGCCAAGAATTGACCAAACCAATTTATTCTTTAACACGCTAAACTCATTGATTAAATTTGACGGTTGGTTGTTTTCAATTTTAGGGATCACCACATATACGCACACTAATGCAATTAAGGCGAGGACAGATGCACCCGCTAAACAATAGCGCCAGCTTAAGTTTTGGCCGACTAAAGTGACTATGGGAACCCCTACAATAGTGGCTATGGTTAGGCCCATAAACACTTTAGACATATAGCTTGCACGTTTATTTTGAGGGGCAATATCGGCAGCCAATAAAATCGCGGCACCAAAATAAGCGCCGTGGGGTAGGCCACTTAAAAAGCGAAATACAATAAGCTGTTCAAGTGAGGTTGCCATGGCACTTAAGCCATTAGAGATAAACATTAAGGTCAGAAATATTGCCAAGGCATGGCGTTTTTTCATGTTGGCTGTGGTCAGCATTAAAATAGGGGCGCCGACAACAACACCTATCGCGTAAGCACTAATGGCATAACCACTTTGTGACGGTGTTGAGGAAAATGTTTCACTAATTAATGGCAGCATTGGCATCATCGAAAACTCTGATAATCCCAATATAAATGTGCCTAAGGCTAACACTAACAAAATGGCGGTAGTATTCAGTTGGCTTGGTAATGCTGCAGCCGGTGTCATAAAAAATCCTAGTGATGATATAAAATACGGTGAATTTAACAGTTGATGTCGGGCTAAACCACTGAGCTAAGCCCGTTTGTGCATGACAAAAACTAACGTGCCAATTACGGCATATTAGTCTTGCCAGCGCTGCTTAATGTATAAAATACTGGGTAAAGATTGCTGAAATAATGTCACTAATTGCGGGTCAAAATGTATGCCGCTTTGGTCATGTAAAAATGCCATGGCTTTGTCGACAGTCCATGCTTCTTTGTAAGGGCGTTTACTGGTGAGAGCATCAAATACGTCGGCTATTGCCACAATACGTCCCTCAATAGGAATATTTTCACCTTTAAGTCCATGAGGGTAGCCGCTACCATCCCACTTTTCGTGGTGAGTCATGGCGACGACTTTGGCTAAGGCGATCAAATCTGAATCTGATTCACCTAGAATTTCGGCGCCGATTTCAGGGTGCTTTTTCATGATGGCAAATTCTTCATCGGTGAGCTTACCCGGTTTAAGCATAATGCTGTCGGGAATACCAATTTTACCAATATCGTGCATTGGTGCTGCATGGAGTAAATTGTCGGCGGCCGATTTTGATAAACCATAGGCGAGGGCAATGATTTTAGAAAAATGGCTCATGCGCATCACATGCATACCGGTTTCGTTGTCTTTGTATTCTGATGCTCGGCCTAAGCGTTGAATGACTTGTAAACGAGTACGGCGCAAATCGTCTGCTTGCACTAAAGACAAATGAGTACGAACACGTGCTTTAACCACCGCTGGGGACACGGGTTTAGTGATGTAGTCTACCGAGCCAACATCAAAGCCTTTGGCTTCATCTACTTCGTCACTTAACGCCGTAACAAAAATGACCGGTACTGCTTTGGTGCGTTGCTCTGTTTTTAGTTGTTGGCAGACTTCAAAACCAGTCATACCTGGCATCATCACGTCGAGTAAAATCAAATCAGGCAGGTCGCGTTCAATTAAACGCAGAGCTTCTTCGCCACTTTTAGCAAATATCAGCCTGTACTGATCCTCAAGCATTTTCTTTAATACTCTGAGGTTAGCGGGCTCGTCGTCGACAACTAGAATTGTCGGCATACGGTCTTGGTTGTTATATATCATTCAATTCAGTCTTTTTACTGTGCAGTAACATCGGACTCAAGAGTATTGAGTTGTGTTATTGCTTGTTCAAATTCAAAGTTGTCTAGAGCATGTTGTATGTAGATACATTGCTGTCGGTATGCCGACGGAGTGGCTGCAATTAGTGTATCGACATCGTGTTCATTGTATTGATTTTCTTTTGCAGCTAAGCGAATAAGGTTAATGATTTGGATGAACTCACCGACGCTCATAGGATCTTTTTCTGCGGCTTTATCTGGGTGTTGACTGATATCTTGAGTGCTAAGATAGTCTGCGATGCGCGCAAAAGCCTGTTCAATCTTTGGCAGCAAGGTCAGTAATTCTGTGCTGGATTTTGTCATGGCTGAGCGTTCAGCATCGCTAAATAACCGTGTCAGTTGCATTAGAGCTAAATTGCCAGACAGCCCTTTGAGTCCATGCAGTTGTTGACTAATAGCTGGCCAGTCGGCAGTTTGTATTAATTGTTTAAGCTGTTGGTTGCTATCGTGTTGTTTAGTCATAAATAGGCTGATTTCTTTCACGAGAGTCATTTGATCTCCCCACATCGAAGCGCCTTTTTTCTCATTAACCACTTGCCTGTTGTCGATATCAACAGCGGGGTTATCGACGGCCACATTGCTTTGTTCAAGTTTCAATACTTGGGCAATTTCATGATTAAGCAGCATCATATCGATAGGTTTGTTGGCAAAACCATCCATGCCGGCATCCAAGGCTGCTTTTTTGTCTTCAGGCAATACGCTGGCCGTTAATGCAATAATTGGCATATGCGGTAACTGTTCATTTTGCTCTTGTTCACGACGAGTACGCGAGGCGGTTAATCCGTCCATGATAGGCATTTGCACGTCCATCAATACAATATCAATTTTGTCGCTGCGCATCCGCAGTAGGGCTTGTTTACCGTCGCGGGCAGTAATGATGCTATGACCTTGGCGCTTCATCATAATGGTAAGCAAATCAATATTTTGCTGAATGTCATCAACAATCAAAATGGCCAATGGTTTAATGTGACTGTTTGTTAACGGGGTCAACGTGCTGTTGATGTGTTTGGGCGCGGTTAATGGCAAGGCAAAACCAAAACAACTGCCTTGGCCAAATGTGCTTTTGGCGGTAATTTTCCCACCCATTAATTCAACCAATTGTTTGCTGATGGTCGTACCAAGACCGGTGCCACCAAAACGACGATTCATGCTGGCATCTGCTTGAGCGAAGGCATCAAACACTAAGGTTAATTGTTCTGGCGTCATGCCAATACCGGTATCGTTAATGGCAAATTCAATGCAACCGCTTGGTTTAACGCTCACATCGATACTGACACCCCCTTCGGCGGTAAATTTAATCGCATTGCCAATTAAATTAGTCAATACCTGACGAATTCGATCTGGAGCACCATGATAGGACATTGCCACATCTGCTGATACATTCACATTTAAAAACAGACCTTTAGAGCTAGCTTGTAACCATAATGTCGATACCACCGAATCAATTTCTTCAATAACAGAGAAATCGCGTAATTCGAGATCGAACTTGCCTTTATCTAACTTAGCACTATCGAGAACATCGTTTAATAGGTGCAATAAAGACTTAGCAGACTGATTAATGGTACGTAAATGCTTTTGCTGTTCAGCGGGTAGCGAATCGTCGAGTAAAATGTCGCTAAAGCCAATAATGGCGTTCATTGGGGTGCGGATTTCGTGGCTCATGTTCGCTAGGAATGCCGAACGAGCTGATGCTGCTTGTTCCGCTTTGTCTTTGGCAATTAATAAAGATTGTTCCATTTCTTTGCGATCGGTGATGTCCATAATAAAGCCGTCGAGCCATTTATCTTGTACATCTATCCCGTCAACATGAGCACCATAACCGAGCAACCAGCGAATATCGCCGTTGGCATTATAGATACGGTATTCCAGCTTAAACACTTGCTCTGTGACGACTTGATTACCTATTTGCTCAAGGTCATCTGGGTGTACGTGTTGGTAAAAATGACGTTTTGGTGTTGCGCCTATATAGTCGCTTGCTGGATAACCGGTGATCTTTTCAACCGCGTCGCTAATAAATACCATCGGCCAGTTTTCAATATTTAAACAGCGATAGGCGATACCGGGAATATTGGCGATAAGTGAGCGAAACTGGGCTTCGCTTTTAATTAGTGCACGTTGCATTTCAATACGATGACGTAAGTCGCTTATGTACATCACAAACAGGCTTTTACCTTCAATACATGCATGACCAATAGATACCCTAACCGGAATGACCGTACCGTTAACATGTAGCGCTTCTACATCGCGGCCAGTACTTTTTTGCTGCGCTATGTTGTGGTTAAAAAAACTGTCTAAACGGGCGTTAAATTCTTCGATAAATGGGCCTGGTATAAAGTCACGAATATTTTGGTGGCACACATCTTCAAGTCGCCAGCCCAGGAGTAATTCTACCGCTCGGTTGCCGCTTTCAATACGCCCTTTAGCGTTAAAGGTAATGATACCGTCAACGGCGGTACTAATGGTCGCGCGGTAGCGTGCTTCAGATAATTTGGCTTGGTGTAACGAGGTTTGGTATTTAATCAGCATGTTGACGGCTAACACCAATAAAATAATCACCACCGTAATCGTGGCAACGGCAATGCCTAAATACAGTGACATCTTTGTGGTTTGTTCAGAAAATTCAAATCCTGGTGGGCGGACAAAACGAGCTGCAGCCATACCGATGTAATGCATGCCGGAAATAGCGCAACCCATCACCATCGCCGCAATCGCATTTTTATGTAATTCACTTAAGGTAAAGCGACCTAGATGGTTCAAGCTAAAACGTATCCACAGTGCGACAATGGCCAAAATAATGGCAATAACTATTGATAAGCCAAAATAGAATAAGTCGTAACGTAGTAGAGGAGCCATTTCCATAGCCGCCATGCCGACGTAATGCATGGTACCAATACCTGCACCGGTCAATATACCGCCCACCACAAACTGGCTTAGTTTTGGTTTGGCTGTTGATATGACATTTAAGGCTACCCAAGATGCGGCAATACTCGGAATAAACGATAACGCGGTTAAGCCGAAATCGTAGCTCACTGGAGTGCATAAACTGAACGCTAACATGCCAATAAAATGCATCGACCACACACCGCCACCAAGTGCAATACTGCCGCAGCTGGTGAGTAAGTATCGTTTATATTTATTGAGCGTTAATACCGCTTGCGACGCGACTTGTAATGCCATAAACGAGGCGAAAACCGCGATAGCGATAGAGATGAAAACGACTATAGGTTGAAAGTCACCAACGACTAAAAGGCTTTCATCTGTAACGGAAAAGAGTGTGCGAATTGTCTCAAGCATAATAATTAGATGAATGTCACTTTTAGATAAGTATAAGGAAGCTATCGGCTTGGAATTAAAAAACATCAGTATTTGTTCGATTTTTAACTAAAGCTTGCGCTAGATCAACGTTTAAATGATTTAGTGCGGGTTGTGGTTAATAGTTTTGTGTTTTTCAATTCCATTCTGTAGTTAACTTACATGATGTTGTTGTAATAATGTTAATAGTCGGTGGTATTTAGGTATTTAGGTATTTAGGTATTTAGGTATTTAGGTGTTTAGGTATTTAGGTATTTAGTTTGGGCTATGATTAATTTTTCGATTTCGTCTATCGTTTCAATTATCGCTCCGGTTATCACTCCAGTTCGTCGTTCACTTTTGTTTATTGTTTTTAGGGGGCGTTAAAAAGTCGTTTTAATAAGGTTGTTTAGACATCATCATCAAACCGTTACTGACAAAAATGAATGCTTTACTGTCAATATTAGCCTTTGTTGTAAACATTACTCACCATGCCTCTTTAGTCTAATGTAGTGCTTTTTTACTTGTGAGTCAGGCCGTTAATTGGTTAGCTTGAGCATGACGAAGCACATGCAAGGAGGCTTTAATGGTCAATCAACATCAAGCACAACTACCGCTTACTCAAAGTGAATATCATGGTGTCACTTCAACGACGCTTACCGATAAAACCATTGGTCAATATTTTGATGATATTGCCAGTGCTTACCCAGACAATCTTGCGGTAGTCGTTCATCATCAACAAATCCGCTGGAATTACCGTGAGTTTCAAGCAAAGGTTGATGCGCTTGCCACCGGCTTATTAACGCTAGGTATTCAGCCCGGGGATAGAGTCGGCATTTGGTCTCCTAACAATATTGAGTGGTGTTTAACCCAATTTGCTACGGCTAAAATTGGTGCCATTATGGTGTGTATTAATCCGGCTTATCGGCCTGAAGAGCTGGAATACTCTTTAAGTAATGTGGGCTGTCGAGCAGTGATTTGTGCCGATAAATTTAAGTCCAGTGATTACTTACAGATGTTAAATGAGTTGCTGCCAGAGTTAAGCACCAGCACAGCAGGTAAGCTCACTACACTCGCACTGCCTGAACTCGAGTATGTTATTCGAATGGGCACCGACCGTACACCCGGCATGCTCAACTTTAATGATTTGCTGCTGGAGGTTAACGACGAAGCTCAACATGTGTTGGCCACCATTGCTGACGCTCTCGATACTCATGATGCGATTAATATTCAATTTACCTCAGGTACTACAGGTAGCCCTAAAGGCGCGACGTTATCGCATCACAATATTTTAAATAACGCTTATTTAGTGGCTGACGCCATGGGCTTTACCTCAACTGACAAGTTATGTATGCCGGTTCCTTTATATCATTGCTTCGGCATGGTGTTAGGCAGTTTAGCCTGTGTTATTCATGCTTCAGCAGCTGTGTATCCCGGTGAATCTTTTGATCCTCTTACCACGTTACAAGTAATCGCAAATGAGCGCTGCACAGCTCTACATGGCGTACCAACCATGTTTATTGCCGAATTAGAACATCCACAATTTAACCAGTTTGATCTTAGCTCATTGCGCACAGGCATTATGGCGGGCGCCACATGCCCCGAAGAAGTCATGCGCCGAGTACAAGAGTTAATGTATATGAAAGAAGTGCTAATTGGTTACGGACAAACCGAATGCAGCCCGTTAAATCACATTACTGAAATTGACTCCCCAATCGAAAAACAAGTGCTCACCGTTGGCAGAGCATTGCCGCATACCGAAGTGAAAATCATCAATGAGTTTGGCGACGTGGTTGCTATTGGTCAACCCGGTGAAGTGTGCAGTCGAGGTTACTGCATCATGCAAGGGTATTGGAATGATGCAGTCAAAACGGCTGCAACCATCGACAGCGCAGGCTGGTTACATTCGGGCGATATCGGCCAAATGGATGAATTAGGCTATGTGCAAATTGTTGGCCGTATAAAAGACATGATTATCCGCGGCGGTGAGAATATATATCCGCGTGAAATTGAAGAAAAACTTTATAGCCATAAGGACGTGCAGGATGCTGCCGTGTTTGGCGTGCAGAGTGACAAATACGGCGAGGAGGTATGCGCGTGGATTAAGGTCCGTGCCAATGCCGACATCACCGAAGACGATATTCGTCACTTTTTAACCGAAAAGTTTGCCTATTTTAAAGTACCGCGCTACATCAAGTTTGTTGACCAATACCCAATGACAGTGACGGGGAAAATTCAAAAATTTAAGATGCGTGAGTTGATGTATCAAGAGTTACATGAAGCCATAAATTGATATTTTGCGTGTAGTCATTAAAGCCCAGTGTTGAGTTATCGCACTGGGCTTTAACATTAATGGGCAATATATTTGCAAGTGAAATTGATATTACACGCACAGACAAGTAACGCATTAAATAGCTGTGTCATAAGCATTGGCATAATTGAAACAGCCTTACTTTCGATAAACAGTTTGAGTTTAGGTTTGAGTTTAGGTTTGAGTTTAGGTTTGAGTTAAACACAATTGTAAACAAATGATGTTTTCTCGATAGCATTTGGTGAGTGATACCATTGCCGGCTTATATTTTTATCGGCTGAGTTCGTCAGCTTTTCCGCTTTTTCAGCTGGATACAATCGACCCATTGTTGGAGTTATTTTGAATAATACTAAAGGTAGTCTTTTTATGGTTGCCGCGATGGCAGCATTTTCTATTGAAGACATGCTGATTAAATCGGCAGCCGAAACCACGTCTATTGGTCTGATTTTAGCGTTATTTGGATTGGGCGGAATGTTGATTTTTATGCTGCTGACTTGGCGTAAAGGGCAAACAATTTTACACCCAGCGATATTGTCTACGCCAATACTCATCCGTGCGGTGTGCGAAGTTATTGGTCGTTTCTGTTTTGCATTGGCTATCACGCTAACGCCTTTATCAAGTGCATCGGCCATTTTGCAGGCCACCCCGTTAATAGCAATGATAGGTGCAGCTTTATTGTTTGGTGAACAGGTTGGTTTTAAACGCTGGATTGCCGTATTGATTGGTTTTTGTGGCGTGTTGATGATTATTCGCCCTGGTCTTGATGGCTTTGAAGCAACGTCTTTATTTGCGGTTGTCGCGACCTTAGGTTTTGCGGGCCGCGATTTAGCAACTCGTGCTGCTTCGCCGGTGTTGTCTAATATGCAACTTGGGGTGTATGGTTTTTTTGTGCTAATTCCAGCAGGCATTGCCATACAATTATACCAAAACGAGCCATTACAACTTGGTTCCACTGCAGCAGCGCAAATTATCGGTGCAATTGTGTTTGGGGTGATGGCGTATAATGCCCTCACAATTGCTATGCGCGCGGGCGATGTATCGGTTATTTCTCCTTTTCGTTATACCCGTTTATTATTTGCCTTAGGTTTGGGGATATTTATATTTGGAGAATCGCCAGATTTAGCAACCTTACTTGGAAGCCTGCTGGTGGTATTAAGTGGCGGATATACCCTAATTCAAACCCGTAAAACAGTCTCAGCAAGTTTGATAAAAAATAGCGCATGAGCAGAGTGAATTGATTCACTCTGCGGTAAGGCATAACAAAGTTAAACACTATAAGATTAGAGATTACTAGGCTAGATATTATTAAGTTAGAGATTATTAGATTAGACATTACTAGGTTAGATATTAGCGATAGACATTAATGATAGATAAAATGTTTCGCATAAGCTTGATGACGGATAAAAAGCGACTAACGTTAAATTAACGGTGCAAGGTTCATTTTTGTAAATCGGAGGTTTTTGATCTAAAGCTCATACTCTGTAGCGTGAAATGTCATATTTTGTTGCGTGACAACGGTAGCAAATAAAAGTGGCTACTCACTAAATACTTTCATTTATTAAACGATAAAAATCAATAACAAAGACCTAAGCTTATTTTCCGTTATACTGCCTTACCCGCTACAGCCCCATATTTAAGAGGTATCAAAAATACCATGGATATCAAAGGAACCTGCATTTCATCTACAGCAGATGAGCACGGCCCCATTTATGTTTATCAAACAAGAAACAGCCGCATTCTCAGTTTTGATGGAAAAATCTATCAAAGTTGTATGAAAATCAATGATATTAATGGATTACATCTGGGCTATACCCAAGCCATGATGGCAGGTTTATTTTTTATTCCCGCAGTAACAACAGCCACAATCATGGGGCTGGGTGCAGGTTCAATGGCTAAGATATTGCTCAGTAGCTTCGCCGATTTGAAGGTACACGCGGTTGAATACCGTGAAGCCGTCGCGAAGGCTGCGAAAGAGTTTTTTTACTTACCTGAAACTGATCGTCTTGCTATTCATATTGACGATGCGGTGAATTACATTAAAAATACCGACATAAAAAGCGATATTATCTTTTCAGATCTATACAACTCACAAGGTATGGAGCCGAAACAAGTACAATCATCCTACTTACACGATTGTAAAAATGCACTCAATCAACAAGGGGTTTTGGTGCTCAATATCTGGCATACGTCAGCTGAATTACGCCAAGAGCTAGATGAATTACTCGCGCTCGAATTTGAAAATCGATTACTCAGTTTTGACGTCGAAAGCGGCAATACCATTGTGCTCGCATTCAAAAGCGACATTCCTGCGATAAAAAGACACGATCTACTGGCGAAAGGCAAAGCGTTACAAGAGCAAATGAGTATTCCAATGGAACGTTACGCCAACTTACTCAGCGATACACAAGGTTGATAGGCTATCGATTGTTATCTTAGATGACGTTTAACTTAGATGATTGTTATCTTAGATGATTTTTATTTTAGACGGTTGTTAGTTCATATTCTGAGGCGAAATATTTTAATGTTGTCGCCGCGAGTTTTGATGACTGGCTTATCAAGCCAGCCTTATACATTGGCCCCAAAAACAATTTCTTGTTTTGAGTCTAACCACATTGGGTTTTGTACCATCACCTTGCTGAACATTCGACTCTGTAAATAGTGATTAAGCCATTGTCGTAATTTGGGGTAGGGTGATCGTAAATACCATTGTCGCTCAACTCTGGCAAACTGACGAATAAACGGCATTAATGCTAAATCTGTCAAACTTGGTTGGTCAGACATTAAATATGAGTGCTGGCAAAGCCTTGATTCGAGATCAGCAAGATAACGCTCGCATTGTTGTCTATCTTCTATAAGCGACGGTTCATGGTAACGTTTAGAGCAGCGGTATTTCTCTAAATGTCCTTTGAATTCATTATCAAATATCGCAATAACCGCCAACATTTCAGTTAACGCGTTTGGCGTTGCTTTATTAACATAATCGTCAGGGTCTGTTTGTGAAAAAGCCCATAGCATGATGGATAAACTTTCATCGATGACCTGATTATCTGTGGTGACTAAAACTGGCACTGTACCTTTGGGCGACACCGTAAGCATTTCTGCAGGTTTGTTGCTTAACACTAGGTCGCGCAGGTTTACTTGCTGTTTGGATGCATAAATAGCCAGTCTGGCGCGCATTGCGTAAGGACAATTTCTCAACGAATAGAGTACAGGTAATACCATGATGTTGTTTATTATCTCTCAGTCAGGTAATGCAGTTAGCAAAATGATCCTGTTCATTTTATCACTAATACCTAACCCTTTAAATATTGATTACGGGAGTCTTTTTTGAAGATTCAAATGTATTGTTTGAAGCTCATTTTTCTAGGTTAAGTGTTAAATGATTAACTTCAGAACAAGAGTATTAAACGATTAAAAATCAGTTTTTATAGAGTATTAATTACCTTGATATAGGTAGCGAATAACGCTACGAGATATAAGACACTGCGCCTTGTTATCCAACACTTATGGCGCGATTTTTCGTTTAAGGTTAGGTCTTGAACCACAAACCTCTGGCGTAAAAGACAGCTGTATTACATACTTTAACGACTGTTCAATTATGCGGTAGTTCATTCATGCAGGGTTCCTCTATTGAGAAAACACTTGAATACAAAGGTCATGTTGTTTTTAAAAAACTTACTATTCCAGCTTTTAAGCGTTTTGCTCGAGAATTTGCGTCTAACGAAGCATGTTTTGCTTTTTTTACCGAAGGTGAGTACCAGGTGCGTACTTCAACAGGAGTATTGACGGTAAACCGTGATATTGGCTTACTTGCCAAATGCGTCAATTATTTCTATGAAACCGTAAGTGGCCAGTTAGAGCAAGGCCGTGGTGAGGTGATTGGTGTTTTTTTGTTTCCCGATATTTTTCAACGTTTATTCCATTTCGATTTCACCCAATCGGACTATCAAGTCGATTACGACTTAAAGCAAGTAGAAGTGGACCAATTGTTGACACATTTTCGGGACAGTATTTCTATATTGCTCGACACACCTGATTTGGTAACGCCCTTGATGATAGAAACCAAGTTACGTGAATTTGTGTTGTTGATGACCCAAAAGGTGTCAGCCCCATCAGAATTAGATTTTTTAGCATCGATGTTTAAGCCTAATTTTGTCAAATTCGAACAAGTTATCCAACATCACTTATTCAGTGATGTAAGCATCGATGAATTGGCCGCGTTGTGCCATATGAGTGTGTCAAGCTTCAAACGAAAATTCAACGAGGTTTATGGACAGTCCCCTAAAAAACATATCAGCCAATTAAAAATTGATAAAGCCATTAGTTTGCTAGACGAACCAAGCTCTCGGGTTTCCGACATTGTTTTTCAAACAGGCTTTGAATCTATATCAACCTTTAATCGTGTGTTTAAAAAACATATCGGTTGCTCGCCGTCTGAGTATCGCCAACGGCAATCCCCTTAATATGTAGCAACGGCAATTCCTTAAGAGATCGCGTTAATTCGTTTTGGACTAAAGTGACCATCAACTGAGCTTTTCTGATAAGTACCTATACAAGTTGTTGCGTAGACTAGCCTCATTAAATGTAACTAACACTTTGCAAACGAAGCAATGAGCATGGGCAACAATTTTAAAAAACGATATGGTGACAGGGCATTGTGTAGATAAGGTTTTCGTCAAAGTGTTAATCTGTCGCCACTATGTTTGAATACTGTAGAACTTAACGATTAATAAAAGAGAGAATGTCATGATTAAAGTCAGTGTATTGTACCCAAATAGTGAAAGTGCTACTTTCGATATGGATTACTACTGTAAAACCCATTTACCACTTGTTGCAGATTTAGTCGGGGAAGCACTTATTTCAGCCAGTGCAGACCTTGGCCTTGCTAGTGTTGTACCCGGTGAGCCTCCAATGTACATCGCAATGGGTCATCTTACATTTGAATCTGTAGAAACATTTAAACAATCATTTGGCCCACATCAAGCTGTGATAGCGGCAGATATAGTTAATTTCACAAATACCCATCCCGTGATACAAATTAGTAACATAGCTCAATAATATTATGCCTGTCTGATGCACGTTACCCTAGCATTGCCATTTTAGCGTCTTAAATGAATAAAATCATTTAGGACGCATTGGTATTAACCTTACCGTCTAATTCGCGATGCGACTGTTGACTATAAATGCGTATCACCGCAGCTTTATTCCAAGCCCATCTATTGGTGAAGTTACTATCGATACTTGCATCGGAGTGACAGTTCCAAAACGGTGGTTTTTATTCAATCTGCAACTTGTACTCCACTTATAATTTTTGTTATCTAAAGTGTGTATTTGACCATTAACAATGCGCACCAAACTTAAAATGATTTAGTATCACTTTGTAGGTATTTATTGTTATAAGTTATAAAAACAAATAATTATTTAGTATGATCTATTCGTTAAAATCACCCTGTTTTCGCTTCAATATAACCTTTTGGTAGTATCTAAAACGTGGTTTTTGTCTCCATAATATCATCGCCTGATTCATTTCGATGTTACTAGCCAATACAGCCTATTTTGTCCGATCTCGCTATTTTTATTTAGGTGTCATTCAAAAGAATTACGAAGCTAACCTATTGAGTAGTAAAGATGAAAATATGACTTTTTATTGATCTGACCCCGTATTATTTTAATAGATTGATGTTGAAGGATTTCCCCCGCCAAAAACGCGTTTAGCGTTACTTTTATGATTTTTTGCCTCTTGAATTTAAGCATGATTTTTCTATGGTTAATAGCAGGCGCATAAGTAAATATCTCGAGTGCTGTAAAAGTGAGACATAGCATTATGTAGCCGTAAAAATAACCTACTACTTATTACTTACTTGTCATTCATTTCATCATCGAATGACGACCTGTTTGTTAATTTGCAGTGCGTGTAGGTGTTGACACTGAGCTGACGTGTTTTGGTTAAAAATAAATCCAGGAGGTCGTTATGTCTAACTAGTTTAACCCCAACAATAATTACAGGAGGTTGTTATGTTATTTGTTAAATACTTTAATAAAAGGCCGATTGCCCTTGCTATCTCTTTAGCATTGCTGGCCTCAATAGGAAGTGCGGTGGCTTATGAATCGCCAGTGCATGTGTTTTCTGTTAATGACGTACTGGGAGGGTTGAATGGAGTGACCTTCGCAGACGACCAAACGATCATTTGTGGCCTTGGCCCAGTGAGTTGTCCTGATGATAATCCAGCGCTTATCGACAAGTCGGGGGTGATGTTATATCCAGTGGATAGCGAGTTTGGCTTTTATGTGGTTGATTTTCTGGGCGCGCAGCCCAAAGCGCGCAATGGTGATTACCTCGAAGGATTCGTTGGTAATATTGACGAAGGCGGAGGGGTGATTGGTATTCAAGTTGCCAATGCCGCCACCGAAAAATACAAGGTAAAACCACCATTAGGAACATGGTGTCAAGGGCTCGGTGGCACCTCGGTAAAATGTGAAACAGAGCATTATACTGTTATGGAACATGCGCTTAGTTGTTATGAGACCATTCCATACTTTTTTGCCAGCCCGGACGGTACCCAAGCCATTATATCAACCCCAGACGGCACTCTGTCGTATGACTGCGCTGGCGCGCCACTAGATGATAATGTTCAAGTGTTAGTGGGTGGACAACAAGCCTATCGCTTAACCAATGCGATACCCTGTGAAACAGATGGCCAACCTGAAGGGTGCCAGATGTTTCCTAACGACAAGACCAACATGCTCGATAACATCGCCTTAAGCAGTGATTATTCCGTGCAGCTTAAAGATGATGGTAAGCCACTTTATGGTTGGGGCGGAATACATAAACGGCCGAACGATATCCGCATGTATGCCCAGTTGGCGCTTCCTGAAGAATGGAAAACATCCACAGAAAACTTTGTCGTTACTCGAGCAGAGCTTGTGGTTAATCACTGGATCACCAATAACCCTAATGACCAACTTCGTCCAGAAGACTTGGAAAATGAAGCTGCAACAGGGCGTAAGCCTTCCTATAGAATTGAAGGTGATGGTGACGCAGCCGTATGGAAAAGTACTGTTCCGTGTTATGAAGGCGACAGCGATATAATCGATACTGAAAGTGGCGCTTTCGATCCATCCTTTATCGGTGTCGGTACAATATTAAAGAATACCCCTAAAGCACTGGACCCTTTGGCTACACCAGGTGAAAGCGCTGCAGAGCACCCTTATGCATTCTCATCAGATCTCGCTGGTGGCTATTCTAATGCTTACTATACCACCATCAATCGTGACCCATTTGAATGGTCTTATGATGCCAATCCTGACCCAAAAATTCAGGATTTCATCGGTAGTGCACTGCCAAATGCGTCGCTCGGTGAGCTTGTTTCAGGCCCTCGCTGGAGACTTAAACCTAATAAGTTTGGTCAAGACTTGCCAGGACTTGAGATCCCGTTGATTGAATGTAGCGCGCCGCCTTTTGCCAAAGAAAACATTAAGTATGAGGTCGGTACGCCAACGACCACAGTGATCAATTTACTGGATTGGGAAGAGGGAGAAATATCTCCGCTGGCAACCAGTAGAGGTTGGGTTGATGTGACAGCAAATGAGTATGTCACTATTGTCACTGAGGACGGCGAACCGGCGGTTACCAGCAATGGTTTACCGATGACGTCAGATTTTGACCTTGCGGTTTACATTAAGGGCGATAGTAAATCAACAGCCTTATATAACGCACAGCTCATTATCGAATATGAAGGCGAAGTTCCTGTGGTGAATACTGATGTCGATGTTGCACTGACTGCTTTTGCAGCATCAGCTACAGTGTCCTTTAATCAAACGGTGGCAATGGTTGTCGATGTGAGCAATCTTAAACCCAGTAGTGTCAGTGGTGAGGTAACCATTACTGGAGTCACTAACCAAGGCGTGGTTATTGAACTGCCGCCGATGGCTTTCAGCGATTTGGATGAAGGAGATACGATTTCATTAAATGCAAGTTGGACAGCCAACATCATCAGAACGTCCGCTGTTAGCTGGACGGCGACGGTGACAGCAGAAGGCGATCTTAATAGTGATAACGATACTGCCACCGCAACAACAAAAATCCGTAGATGATAATTAAGGATTAGCAGGTGAATCAAAGGGGAGAACTTTTGTTTCTCTCCTTTTAACCTTATTGATATTGTTATTAACGGTCTTTACAGACTTAGAAGATAGGAATAGCAAATGCGCATCATACGAATAATCTTTGTCTCGGCCATTATTTTATCCTCGGTGATTACCTCGTTATTCGCTGAAGAAAACAGCGATCCAATCCAACCGGCAACTACCATTCTACCGGCTACTGCAACCACGCCGGTGCTAGTCACACCAGCTATCAAAACTCCGGCAGTAACGTCGGCAGTAACTTCGACAGAGCCAGTCACGCCAGTTATAGCAAACCCTGCAGTAACCCCGCCAGCGCCTAAACAAAGTGCGAAAAAACCGGCAATGGGTCACGATTACCAAAAAAATATGCCCAAGCTTGGCAAAGGTGATCCCAATTATCGTGGCGGGAAGGAGGTTGTATCTGATGCTCAACCCATAATCAACAACCAAGAGAGTCAATCAAAAGCGCCATCAATCATAGATAACCAGCGCAAAAGTGGTGCAGATGTAGGTTTTCCTGGCTACCGCGGCGAGGGAGACTCGGCTTACCCACAACATCAGCAATATCAAAATCCGCCACGCTTTCCGGCTGAATCAATAGAGACTACTCCAGCTGATACGTCTCCAGTACAGACTAAACCAACCGAACAAAATAGTGATGTACAGACAAATAAACCATCGGTTGATGCTTCAGCAAATAAGGTCAAAACACGTGCGATGATTAACCAACAGCGCAAAGGAATACTTCATGCAGCCGCATTTGGCGACGAGCCAGCGGTAAAAGCATTACTCAAGCAAGGATCAAGCCCAAATGCCAGAGCAAAAGACAGAATAGGGCGAACAGCATTAATGCTAGCGGCATTGAGTGGTCATGAAAACGTGGTTAATACACTGCTTAAACAAGGTGCCAGTGTGGATTTAAAAGATAGAACCGGCCATACCGCACTTAACTGGGCGGCAAATCGATCGCACCTAAACATAGTCACGTTATTACTCAACCATGGCGCTGATATAAATATCAAAGATAATGGCGGCACCTCTCCTTTGTTATATGCGGTTGCCACTAGCAATGTGGCAATGGTCAGTTTATTGCTTTCACATGGCGCTGAAACTGAGTTACAAAGCGCTGAAAGTAAGATGACGCCACTATTACTGGCCATTGAGCATAACGATATTGAATCTATTAGTCTTTTACTAGATAACGGAGCTGATGTTAATGGCACAAACAGTGATGATTTTTCACCATTAATGGCTGCGGCAGAAAAAGCTCAGCTCAATATAGTGCAAACACTCCTCTCCCATGGTGCTGAGGTTAATCGATATGATAATAAGCATTTTACGCCATTGCTCTACGCTGCCGACAAGCAACACATCGGCATCATGCAGTTGCTATTATCCCAAGGTGCAGATGTCAATTTTCGCGATAATAAAGGCCGAACCGTTTTAATGCGCGCCAAGCAGCAAGGGCATGCAAACGTTGTAGCGTTATTATGCACAAAGGGATCTAAATATAACGCCGATGGATGTTGAGATTAAAAAGGATATCGAGTTTAGTTTTTGAATCTCTTTCCCCCATGGCAGTGCTATAATTTAATTTTGGAGATTGAAAATGAATAATAAAAACCAACCAGTCAGCCTTAGTGAAATAGGTAAAAAGCTTGGAATCGAAGGTGGTGTATCTATGTTGGCAGTTGCAGAAAAAATCGGTTATACCATAAAACCTATTGAGCTATCTGAATTAGATAAGGCAGTTGATAAATATCTAAATAATGAGGTACATTCAGCCTGACAGGCAAATCAACAGCGGTTTTTTTCGCTTCGTTCAATTATAGCCCACAATTTGTAGCCTGTTATTCAGGCGTCGAACTAAGCCGCTTCGCGGAGCCAAATGCTGATTCAATCGAGTGTATTAACCTCATTGAATCAGCTAGACTTAAAAAAGATGTGATGGAACACCACAATGACAAGGGAATTTCAATGAAAGATGTACAAACCAAGCCATATTATCAGTTCAAAATAGCTCTACAGCCCAGAGCTCGCATCAAAAAAAACAAATTCCTTTAGCATGAAGCGTACCCATTAAACTGGACTCGGCATTGGCCAAGTCCAAGACGCTTTTTTGTGCCATGCAATTTTCGCAACGCACAAATACTAAAATGTTAATGCTATCAGTGTCAAAATGGAGTTTGTATGTTTAAAACGGTTATCGAAATAGATGAAATAAACAAGTGTCAGTCATTACTACTCGAAAATTTAAAAAATAACCTTTACCTTTCTGGGAAATTTAATATTGGTTTTCCAGGTGGAAGTTGGAATGAAACTATCCAATATAATGAGGACATTTGGTTCTTACATCATCAAATTGGTGGTGAAGAAAAATCACCACGTTTCTGGAATGGCTTTGGTTTAGCACAAGAACTTAGTAGTAATAAATCAAACAACATTGTTGTTGAGATTAATATCCCTACTAATGGGATTAATAGAAAAGTTGCAGGTTTTTATGCAAAAAATGAAAGTGGTGAAATTGGGCTGTTTCACCGTGGTGGCTTAGGTGGTGGGCGGAAAGGTATAGGTAAGCAAGCATTTCTCAGCTGGTCTTCCTATGAATTAACTTCAGTATCAACCAATAGTGCAAAAGAAAGCGCCATACTAGTTGGCTTAATTGAAAGTGATGACTTTACCGTTAAGTTACATGACTTTTTAATTAATATTGCAAACTTTAAGCAATTAGCTACAACTGGAGAAATAAATGAAGCTACATTTATTTCTGATGATGAACTTTGGGAGCGTATTTGTACTGAAAACCCTAAACGAAAATCCCCAAAGAAAACGACAACAGAAACAGTAGGATATGAAAGAAGTGAATTTGTAAAAGAGTATGCATTAAGGCATGCAAATGGAAAATGCCAGCTTTGTAATAATGCCGGTCCTTTTGCGACAAAATCAGGTAGAAATTTTTTGGAGGTTCATCATATAGATTGGCTTTCTAAAGGAGGTCTCGATATGCCCGAGAATGTTGTTGGATTATGTCCTAATTGTCATAGAAAAATGCATAACATAAATGACGCTAAAGATATTAAAAAATTAAAATCCGCAGCAGTTATCTTAAAATCGCACTAACACATGTGAGCCTCCCGCCAGTCAATATGCGAGCCTAACTTATTTGACTGCTTTTGCAGTCAAATTAAAATCAATCAACAAATTCATCTACTTCGTCTGTCATTTAACTGTTAAATCATCGTGCTTTTAGCGAAACATGGTCAGTCACAATTATTTTCAAAAAAGACATTTTAAAAACCAGAAAATTGCCCACGATGATTAGCTACGAACAGAAAATGGCTACTTGATGTAGCCATTTTTATGGGCGTTTCACTGTGGTTTTTATCGTAAACGGGCGTGTTTATCTGCCAATTTTACTAATGTCGTAATCTGTTGGTTTGCTGCCTCACTATTTTGCCGCCTTCCAATGTAAACAACATGCGCTGCCGCTCAAACTGGTGTTGAGTGCGGCAGCTTTGGCACCCGTAAACCCCATGACTAGAAACATAAAACCATCTTTGGTCAGTTGGTAACACTTCAAATCACGTTGACTCGTGCCAACCTGTTGATTTTGCACGTCAGCGCAAAAATGCGCTGATGTAAATTCACTTGGAGCATCGATTAGAATGCGGTCAATTTTACTTATGAGTTATCAGTTAAGTGAGTTATCGATAACCATTCAGCCATTTTATAAAGCTAACATTGTGTAATCTAGAACCTTTGATCACACGGTTTTCTGCTGCCTAAAGTAAAGCGTATGCGTTTTAATGGCCAAGCAAAAATAATGGCAATATTAAGCTGCTATTTAAGAGTCTCTATTTTAGACCGAGGATAACTCTATCTAATTGAATAAAAATAATTTTATTGATAAATCATTTACATAACGAGCCATGTTATTCGTGGTTATCTACATTCTCGCTTCATCCAGACTAAAGAGTGATTGATTCGCGAGATTTAAGCTGATAAGTTACTAAAATTATTAATAATTAAAGTGGTATAGATGCTGGGTTTTGGTTGACTTCTCAAGATGTTTATCGAAATTATAGCTAATACGCTGTTAAGCATCAGTAGAGTTTAGGCAATGTTCTATCAATCAAATTATAATAAAAACCTATTAATTGCCCCTATATGGAAATGGCTAATTATTGTCTTCTGGGTTTTATTGGTTGCAGTAATGTTTTTTCCGGCCACTGAGCAAGGAAGTATCATCTGGTATCTCGGGCTTTCAGCATCCATTTTTTTAGTGGCTGCTTGTATATTGTTGGTTACTTTTGCACTTGTTGTCATTTTCATTAAACGGAAGAAACTGGGTGTTGTGAGTTCCATGCTAGCTTCGTTATTTGTGATCATATTTAATGTACCTGGAAGCATGGTTTTATATGCGTACTTAAAGAATCAGAGAGTTATTGGGTAATGCTTAGCAAAGCAAGTCAATCTGACAGCTTACTCTCCACTTACGTATGTGCGGTAAAATATTAGTGCATGCACAAGTTCCGTTACAGCTGCAGTTGCTTGCAGCGTTGAACTAAGCCGCAACGCAGAGCTAAATGCAGACTCAATCGAGTGTATTAACCTCATTGAATCAGCTAGACCTAAAAGAGATGTGATGGAACACCACAATGACAAGGGAATTTCAATGAAACACGTACAAGTCAAGTCACATAATCAATTCGAAATTGTTTTCAGCCCAGAGCTAGCATCAAAAAAAGCAAATTCCTTTAGCATAAAGCTTACCCATTAACCTGGACTCGGCATCGGCCACGTCCAACAAGCGGTTTGTGCCATGCAAACAGCGCAACGCATAAATACTAAAACGTTATACATAAGGAGTTTGTAAATGCCTTTTTCCGCCAAAATGACTTTAATGTTGCTTTACTTGAGTTCAGGAATCAGCATTACTCTTGCTGCATGGATGATGTTCGTCGTAGAGGCTAGGCCATCAACTGCAGTTTCACAGTTAATTGCTGGAGCAGCCTTTTTTTGGGTTGCTTCTGCTTTGAAAAAGCGAGATGAAAAATCTTTGATTATTGGTTTAATAGGGACTTGTGGATTACCTCTTTTTTGGCTTTGGAAGGCTTATGACCAGTATTTTTACGATCTTTCTCTGTTTGAGGCATTTAGAGTTTATCCGATATTGGGAATATATATCATCCCCTTATTTGCAATGATTTTTTTGCTATTACCAGCCTCAAAACACTACTTTAGACCTAAAGCTGAAAGTTGCGTATAACAAGCCTTTAAATTCAGACTCACCAAGGCTGTCATGCCATTTACTGAGCAAATCGCCCGCCAGCACTTGGTTCACTTATTAGAGGGGCGTTAGGCAATCAATAAGGAAACCATTATGAAGTTAATCTCCACTATTATTTTAATAGCAGCTGTAATGAGCCCGCATACATTAGCAAGCACAGTCTCTGCAACGCAGCAGTTAGGTGTCTGTTTAACAGATTCAATGAATGGAAAAGAAAGGAAGAATTTAGCTAAATGGATCTACTTTGGTATGTCCCAGCATAGCACTATAAAACCTTATTCAAATGTCTCAGATGCTAACTTAGATCAAATGAATAAATATGTTGGAGAGCTTATTACTAGATTAATAACTAAAGATTGCAAAGAAATATCCAAGAAGGCTATTGAAGAAAATTCAACAGCATTTGAGTCTGCATTCAGTATTGTAGGGAAAGTGGCAATGCA
Source organism: Shewanella sp. BF02_Schw (assembly GCF_014596695.2). Taxonomy (NCBI): domain Bacteria; kingdom Pseudomonadati; phylum Pseudomonadota; class Gammaproteobacteria; order Alteromonadales; family Shewanellaceae; genus Shewanella; species Shewanella sp. BF02_Schw. The sequence goes on along the minus strand of NZ_JABKAW020000003.1, from coordinate 144,051 downwards.
AGAGTTAATGACAGAATCATCTGTCTCTCAAAGTTTGGGTGCATTTGAGAAGTACTTAGATACCGAAAAAATCGAAGCTGCTCTTAAATAGCGGCCTAACAAAAAGTTGGTGTTCGCACCTGCGGTGCTGGGACGGTTAAACTTCGTTGGTTACAATCGATTTAAGGCAGGTTTAAACGTTATTCAATTGATATATTTTGATTTATCTCAAACCAAGTGACATCACTCAGTTTGAGAAATATACGATATTGCCTGTCTCAAACCACCCGTTTTCATTTCTCAAACCTCGCGACCCGCTACATTTAGACATTAAAAAAAGTTATGACAGAAATAACGTAAGTTGTAATTGTAGAGTAGAAGGTTTGACCGGAGTTTGACCGGATTAATAAAATTCACGTATTATCTTTAAACACAAAAAAGCCTGTAAGCATTTTATGCGTACAGGCTTTTTTATTTTTAATTTGGTCGGTATGAGAGGATTCGAACCTCCGACCCCTGACACCCCATGACAGTGCGCTACCGGGCTGCGCTACATACCGAAATTACTTCGTTTGACTTCAGAGATAATGAAAATATCATCATAAATGCCAATCACTTAGCATGGCTGTGAGCCTTGGGGGTTACTAAGTGGATAATTACTGTATCAATTGCGATTTGTTTACGCAAGTAGTTAGTTATCAGTCGGTTATCGATTGATTATAAACTATCCACTCAATAAAATGCTCGGCCTTATCTATGCATAAGCAATCATAAGCAATCATAAGCATGCATGATAGCGCTTAATGAAGAGTTCGCTCGTTTACAATCTTTTAAGCTAAATATCTTATTAATTATAAAATACCTTATTGATTATACAGTCTACGACCTTCACGCATGACTTGGATCAATTCTGGTGCGCTCATTTTCTTATCTAAACGTTTTTTATAGTCTAAATCGTAAATGCGGTATTTACCGAAACGATCTAGTACCGTTATTTCAGCTTTTTGGTAAATGGCAAAGCGGCGGCTGTCGCCTATGTAGACCCAGGTTTCATTATTAGGTTCTAACAAACTGCGGCCTGAACTGTAATCTGTACTTGGATTGGTGCAACCTAACACATGGCTTAGCAAGGTTGGCGCTATGCCGTAATGGCTGGTGCGGTAATTCACTTTATTACCATGGCTGTCGGGCCAATGGATGATCAGCGGCACTTTAACATTACCTGGCGATAAATCGCTGCGGGCGTCGCTGGTATTACTGGTAAAGACCTGGCCGTAAGTGCCAGTGATGAGCACAATGGTATCATCACTCACGTTATTGAGTAGGCTTGCCAGTTGTTGGTCGATAAAGTTAAGTGATTGACGATATTGATTAAACAGCACCTTTTGCGCAGGCTTTAATGGCATGTGCGGTTTGATGGTTTGTACGCCTAAAAATCCGACTGGGGTGTCGTAATCTTTTGGTGCGGTAAGATTCACTAAGGCAAACCACGGTTGTGTTTGCTTTGGCTGCCAAGCATTCACCGCATTAATGGTGTTGATATCGGCATCTGCGCTGCCATTATCGCCTTCGCTGATATGAATGTTTATACCGCTGAACATTGCGCTATTAGCAGCGTATTGATCATTTTCAGGCGCAAACATGGCTAATTGATAGCCTTGCTGTGACAACGTGTTGGTTAATATTGGGCTGGTGCTATCAAACTCTTTGCGATCGCTGTAGTTGCCTTGTAAGCCATACATGAGGGTAAACATGCTGGTTTCAAAGTCGGTGCCACCGCTATAGTGATTCATAAAGCGCTGATTTTGAATACGATACTGGCTTAAGAACGGCATAGTGACACTGTCGACCATGTCTGCTCGTAGGCTGTCTATGCTGATAACCATAATATTGGGTTGGCTGTCTGCAATACATTGCATCGGACTGATGGGATAGCTCAGCTTACGTGATTTAGTGTTGCGAGACTCTGTTGATTGCATGCTGCTGTCAATGCCGTGATTTTCCATGAACGAGCGTGCTGTCGCAGGGTATGACACTGGATAGGCGTCGTCAAAACGGGTGACTTCAGTCATATTGGTCGCGTCGGCCCAAATATGAAATAAATGGCTGCTGACAAAACAGATACCGACAAACAGCACCACTTTGTTGCCCCATTGTTTTTTCTGAATTTTGTCGATGCGTTTCCACAAATAATTGGCCGCAGTAAGCTCAACAATCACAATGACGATAGGCGTCACTATGTATGAGGTGCTGTGTAATAGCGCGTTGAGATCTTGCCAGGCTAAGTCGAACGCAAAAGGACTTAAATGGATACCGTAGTCGTCATAAATAATGGTGTCATACAGTAGGGCATATAAACCAAGTGAGGCGATAAATGCAGCAAAACCACGTAAAATTTTGGAGTAAGGTAATAATAAGGTAATCGGGAAAATAAAAATTAAGTAACCGATAAAGGCTAAAAAGGTAAAATGACCTATGGTGCTGATTGACAGGTAAGCCCAACCAATAATGGTTTCTGGGTAGCCGACACTGCCAATATATCGAGCGCCAATTAACATCGCTAATATGCCATTAAAGAAGGCAAACCAGTGACCCCAATTAACTAAGCGTGACACTTTATCACGCGTCATTTGCTGCTTTTTGCGCTCGATCATGTTAACTCGTATTCCTACGTTATTATCACAGACTGTTTTCAGTGTAACTGATTGTTAGCATTAGTGATAAATTTTATTTAGTCGATTACTTAACCGACTGTGTTAAGGCTTTGGCAAATTGCTCAGCAACTTTTTGGCGTGATTCACCAGGGACTTTTTTGTCGAGTAAATGGGTCACGCAATTGCCTAAAACCATTAGGCTTAAATCGGTTGGTGCTTGATGCTTAGCTAGTACTGCAAGCAGCTCGCTGATAAGTGCTTCAACTTGAGTGTTTGTGTATTTAGATTGAATTGCCATAGTCAGAAAACTTCAATAAATAATGAATTAGCTGCACATAATAACGGATTTAGCCGTCGCTCGCCTCAAGTTTTATTCGCTGTATGTGAGGAATATTGTAAACCCTTGTTCGATTTATACGGTTGGTCTGATATCATTCTTTTTTAAATTATCATCTGCGACAGACTAGGATTAACAAGGTTTATGAGCATTAGTATTGAGCAAGCAATTATTCACGAAATTTCTCAAGACAGTCAGGGGCAAATGCGTTGTCGTTTACGCCCGCAACCGTTGTTGAATACTCACGCCGTTGAAACCATGTTAGAAGAGTTACATCAAACCTATTCGGGTAAAGCGGGTAAGGGGTTTGGCTTTTTTGGAACCCATGGTGATGATGGCGAAGCCAACAGTGAATTTTCTGATGCACTAACCGGTTATCGCAAAGGCGATTTAGGTTTTGTTGAGTTTAGTGGTCAAGCGAGCCAGCTGTTGCAACAAGAACTGGCCAAGTACGATTTTAGCCAAGGTGGTTTTTTGTTGATGTCTTGCTATACCAGCATGACGAGCGACTATTTATTTGTGGCGTTATTAAGCGCTAAGTCGTCGATGACAGTATTAGATGACATGGAATTGTCGCAAAACAACCATTTAGATTTAAACAATATTCAATTAGCTGCGCGCATTGATTTAACTGAATGGCAGGCCGATAAAAGCTCGCGTAAGTATATTTCGTTTATTCGTGGTCGTGCTGGCCGTAAAGTTGCCGATTTCTTTTTAGACTTTATGGGCTGTGTTGAAGGCGTTAACATTAAAGCGCAAAACAAAACTCTGATCCATGCAGTTGAAGATTTTGTCGCAGGTAGTGAGCTTACCAAAGATGAACGCCAAGATTGTCGCAACAAGGTATTTGATTATTGTTCTGAACGCGCAGGTTCCGGTGATGTGATTGAAGTTAAAGATTTAGCCGATGAGTTAGCTGATTCTGGTATGGATTCATTTTATGATTTTGCGTGTGGCGGTAGTTATGAGTTAGACGATGAGTTTCCGGCCGATAAAGCCAGTCTACGCAGCTTGAAGAAGTTTTCAGGCACAGGCGGCGGAGTTACCTTGAGCTTTGATGGCGGCCATTTAGGTGAACGGGTTATTTATGATCCGATATCTGACACTATTTTGATTAAAGGCGTGCCAGCCAATTTGAAAGACCAATTAGACCGTCGCTTAAAAGGCGAATAACTTAAGCTTAATTGGTGTTGTTACAACAGCGTCCTATTTGGGCGCTTTTTTATGAGCGAAGATAATAACGAGTCTAGGTTTAACGCGTGCTATGCTTTGGTGAGTTAGCGAGTAAAGCGAGCTAACATGTTGTTGGATCTAGTGTTGCGTGTGAACTTTGGGTTCAATAGCGTGCAGAGTGACATTAATTTACGCAGATTTTTATATCAATTTACTGATGCTTAAATCGTGTCAATGGCGGTGAACTTTGCAACGTTTTATTTGGATTTATATAACGGCTTAGCTCATGGCTTATTTAGCAAATTACCGATCAAATTATCTAACTGGTACGATTTTTGGCGCAGTTGAATATTTTACTTTTCATTCATTTGTAGTTGAGTAAACTAGCGCCACTTTTTGAGTGTTTTTGTTTGTTATGCTTGTAATAGCCTAACGGACTTTGGGGGAGCGATGATCACTGCATACGCCTATCAAAATAGAGAATTAATCACCACCGAATTGAGTGTGGGCGATAAAGTGCCTGAGTCGACATTGTGGTTAGATTTATTAAAACCCGACGACGAAGAGCGTCAATGGTTGAGGCTATTCTCTGCTGAAGAAGTACCTGACGAAGAAGATATTAAAGAAATTGAGGCTTCGGCGCGTTTTTACCAAAACCAAGACGGTTTACACATTAACTCGTTGTTTCCACAGCGGGTGAGTTCAGATGTACGCGCAGTGAACGTGTCGTTTAACTTGCGAGAACGTTTTTTGCTAACAATACGTGAAGAAGATGTCGGCCTTATTCGTTTACTGCGTAATTACCTACGTTTAGGGCGCTTGGATATTACCACTCCACAAGGCTTATTGTTAGAGCTCTTTACTTTGAAAGTTGATTATCTATCTGACTTAATTGAAGATATTTATAGTATTTTAGAAAATGTTGGCGAGCAAGTATTTAATGACGAAGAGCTTGACGGTGTTTTTAAACTGATTACCTTGCAAGAAGATTCGAACGGTAAAATTCGATTGAGTTTGTTGGATACTCAGCGTTCATTACGTTATATGCAACGTTATTATCGTGACCGATTGTCAGATGAAAACTTGAAAGACATTCGTGAGATGCTATCTGACATTGAATCATTGATGCCACACAGCCAGTTTATTTTCGACAAGTTACAATTCTTACTGGATGCAGCGATGGGATTCAGTGGCTTGCAACAAAACAAAATCATTAAGATATTTTCGGTGTCGGCGGTAGTATTTTTACCCCCTACGTTAATTGCCAGCAGTTATGGGATGAACTTTCATATTATGCCAGAACTCGACTGGCGGTTTGGCTACCCAATGGCAGTGGCATTAATGCTAGCCAGTGCAGCAGGAACCTACTTTTTCTTTAAACGGAAAGGTTGGTTATAACGCAATTTATTTTAGACAAAATAATGCCATCAATTGTTGCCGATTGATGGCTTTTTTTATGTCTCAAATACTTGAGTTGGCTAGGGTAAATAAACTGAAATGGTGTTGTGTAAGTCACTCATTAAAGAGATGAAATAGTCTATGTTATCTGCAGCACACTAGTTTTGGCCAATACCTAAGCTGATTTGTTCTCTAGGATTGAGGTATTTATGGATTTTTTCTGGCAATGCTGCGGCAGGTAGACTGCGAACAATAGTTAAGCCTTCATCTTGTAAACTGATGATGGGGGCTAAATCTTTGGGTACCAGTTGGTCGTAAACCACAATGTTAGGGCACAATAGCTTTTGCAAGTTTACCGACATAACCATGGCAAATTGGCCACTGGATAATTCAATAATGCTGCCAGGCGGATAAATACCTAACATTTTGATTAACATGCTAATATATTCAGTATTGAGTTTGTTTTTATAGTTTTTATACAGTAACCCCAAGGCGATACTTGGCGGTTTTCCTTTGGTTTGGTTGGTGCCATTACTCAAATTGTCGTATTCGTTAACCACGGCGATTAACTGCGACAGCTTGTCTAATTTGTCGGCTTTGAGCCCTTGTGGGTAGCCACTGCCATCTAAAAATTCGTGATGATTAGCAATTAACGGTTTGGCTTCGTCTGGAAAGCTGTCAGCGAGTTTAAGAAAATTAATGCTCATTAATGGGTGTTGTTTAATGAAATTTTCTTCTGGTGTGGTAAGAGGCACTCGCTTATTGATAATGTTACTCGGAACTTTGAGTTTACCTATATCGTGAAATAACCCACCAATACCAATCGTTTCAACTTCTTCGCGGCTCCAACCTAGCTCTTTTGCCATTAACATACACAACATGGCGACGTTGAGTGAATGGTGATAAATATGCTCATCATTTTTGGCATCGCCCATTAAATGTAAGGCTAAATTATCGCTATTGAGTAGCATGGTGGTCATGTTGCTGATGAGGTCTTTCGCTTCACTGACCGCATTGAGTGGTCGGCTACTGATTTTAGAGACCATTGAACGCATCATCGACACTGAGCGATTAAATTGTTGTTCGGTTTTCTTTAAATCTCGTTTGAGCTTTTGTTGCTCATCTATTTTGGCCGACTTCTGGTTAATCATTTGCTCTTTTAGTGCGTTGAGGGCCTGCTCGTCGGGTTTAGAGGTGTTGGCATTCTCGGACGTTACAGGCTCAATATCGCTTTTTTCGGGATCAAAAAAAACATCTTTTAGCCCTAAGCCTTTGATAAGTTCAATTTGTGCAGCGTCTTTAATTTTAAAACTGCTAAACAGGAAAGGGTGGTCTTTCCAGGAAATTGGCAAGCGGATAAAGGTACCCACTTCTAATTGTTCTACAGCGATTTTTTGGTTTTTTTTCATATTCAATCGATAGTTACTTTGAAGAACAATGAGCTATGTTATGTATTGCCCTTTACAGGCACTTTAATTGCGTGGCAGCATACTACTATAAATAAATTAACAATAGTCACTCCCTATGGATTTTATTGAAGTATATCCCAACGCGATAAGTAATGATTTATGTGATCGCTTAATTGCGGCATTTGAAACGCACCCGAGTGTAGGGCCAGGCCATACAGGTTTTGGCGTAGATACCGAGAAAAAGCGCAGTCGTGATTTAATGTTAGATGCTTTTGATGATTTAGCTGAATTAAAAAATGAACTTTTAGCGGCGACATTTACCCATATTAGCGATTATTTTACCCAATACTCGTTAACCTTAATGGGAGCGGTTTCTGTACAAGTAGCAGATGAAAATGGTCAACCGCAAACGTTAACGCCTGATAATTTTGATTCGTTAGGTAGGCCAAGAGCAGCGGCATTAACTAAATATTTGTATCGCAGTGGTACGATTAATGTGCAGCATTATCAGCAAGGTGTTGGTGGATATCCGCATTGGCATTCAGAACAGTATCCACAGAATGGCCATAATGAGGCGCTTCATCGGGTGGTGTTATACATGTTTTACCTGAATGATGTTGAAGAGGGCGGCGAAACAGAATTTTATTATCAACAACGTAAAATAAGCCCCAAAAAAGGCACTATGGTGATTGCTCCAGCCGGTTTTACACACAGCCATCGTGGCAATGTACCTATTAGTAACGATAAGTATATTGCGACTTCTTGGGCGATGTTTAATCGTGCCGAGCAACTTTATGCGCCATTAAGTTAGTGATTACTGTTGAGTAAAACCAGTTGTGGCTTTATATGCTTATTTGATTGCTGATTTTGTTGCTGCGTGCTTATGCCGTTGCGGGGAGCTGAATGACAAAAGCTGCGCCGCCAAGCTCGCTAGTACCAATGGTCATTGTGCCGCCATAACTGCTAACGAGCTCATGGCATACTGCTAGACCAATTCCTTGTCCCGATGATTGAGTGTCGGCTCTCATACCGCGTTGGATTATTTTTTGTTTAATGGCGTGGTCTACGCCGGGGCCGTCATCTTCAACACTGAGTTGGATGATATTGTTATCGAGGCTCGCGGCGCTGATCATGACGTTATTGCCACATAAGCGAAATGCATTTTCCAGTAAATTACCCAATAGCTCCATTACATCGCCTTTGCTGAGTGGTAGTTGCAATGATGCTGATATGTTTAGGGTGAATATGACATGTTTGTCTCGATATATTTTATCGAGCATTTGCGCAAGTTGTTGAGCAATCGGTGCGATAGCGGTTTGTTGTTGACGTAAGCCTTGTTGGCCTAACATGGCACGCTTGAGTTGATACTGTACTAAATGATCCATGTCATTTATTTGTTCAAGTATTTTTTGGTGCTGTTGCTGACGATCTAATGAGTCATCGTCAATGATGGCAATACTGGCGGCGAGACGCGTTTTTAAACTGTGAGCAAGGTCGTTCATGGCATTTTGATAGCGCATTTGACGTTGATCTGTTTGGTCCATAAGTTGATTTAATGCCGTGGTGATGCCTTGTAATTCAACGGGGTAATCTTGTGATAGGCTTTTTTTATGTCCTTGTTGCAGCTGTATCAACTCTTGTTTCAGCTTCGTTAATGGCCGCATTCCCCAGTAGGCTGCACTTACTAGCAGTAACAGTGCAATAGCCATTACCATTGCCAATCTAAAATAAGTGAGTCGATTAAATTGACTGAGTTCAGTTTTCAATGCGGTGGCGTCTTTTAAAATCAATAGATGATACATTTCGGTTTCAACGTCAATGCTGAGCAAGTAAGCAAAGTAACTTTGTTGGTCATTAAAATTGAGGTAGAACGGTGGGAAATCATCTTTTATATCAAGATATTGTTCACAAATGTTATTCAAGTTTAAGCTGATAGCGAAGTCAGAACGCCATAAGGTGTTATAGCTGCTATTGCAGGTAGCCATAATGTATTGCGTGTCGACGTCGTCACCTTCACGGGCCTGGGTGATAGGGATTAGATTGTTTTCGCGAAACTCAGCGGCAATGATGGGTAGTTGAGCTATTAAGGCGCTGGTGGTTTGGTTATAGCGATTTTGGGCATGGAGCAAGGTAATTAACCAGGCCAGACCAAATCCTACTAACGCGATAATACCCAAGGAGGTTAAGAACATCCTGGTAAGCAGACGTTTTTTAGGTCGTAAAATTAGTCGCATGGGTGGTTAAATTTATATCCTTGGCCGCGAAGGGTAATGATGGACTGTTCTATTCCACCTTGAGCAAGTTTCTTTCTTAATCGGCTGACCATCACTTCAATAGTGTTGGGATCGCCTTCTTTGTCGGCATAGACCACATCCAGTAAACGCTGTTTAGCGACAACCTCATGGCAATGGCGCATCAAGTATTCCAGAATAAGGTATTCAAAGGCAGTGATGTCTAATGGTGTTTGGTTTAGCGTTACATGTTTTGCCGCGACATCTATTTGCAGAGCACCGCTGGTGATGGTTGAGCGAACAAAACCACTGCTGCGGCGCACTATGGCATCAAGTCTGGCGATGAGTTCTTCTTTTTGAAATGGTTTAACTAAGTAGTCGTCTGCACCAGCATTGAGCCCTTCGACTTTATCTTGCCACGTTAGTCGAGCGGTTAAAATTAGAATCGGCGCTTTAACATCTGCATTACGCAGCATTTTGATTAGGCTTATTCCATCTTGATCGGGTAAGCCTAAATCAATAATAGCAGCATCAATAGGATAATTAGTGGCTTGATAAAATCCTTCTTTTGCGGTTAATGCCACTTGCACTTGATTACCTTGATCTGATAACTGCACCTGTAAATGGTGTGACAACAGAGGGTCGTCTTCAATAACCAATATGCGCATAATCCATCCTTGTTAAGCCGTCACTTTATGTGAAATGTGCTTGGCCAATATTACCCTACAAGTTGGTGAGGTTAAATATTAAACAGACTTTTATGATAACCATATTCAAACTGAATACCATCATGGTGCTAGTGATAATTATTTTGCTAACATTTTTGCCCTGAAAGGGCTTAGTCGATGTAATCAAGTATCAGGTAAGTTAGAATAGCGTCATTGACAGACTAACTTTTAAGATTGAGATGAAACTAACACATTTATTATCGGCTAGCTTTTTAAGTTTATTTTCGACATTTGCATTAAGTGCAACGTTTACCTTTACGGCTATCCCTGATGAAGATGAAAGTCAGCTTCGGACTCGCTTTGATAAAGTGGCTGATTATTTAACCGAGCAGTTGGGCGTGGAAGTGAAATATATTCCGGTAAAGTCATATTCTGCAGCGGTAACAGCATTTCGTAATAACCAAGTACAACTTGCTTGGTTTGGTGGTTTATCTGGTGTGCAAGCGCGTCGTTTAGTGCCAGGTTCTGAGGCTATTGCCCAAGGTTTTGAAGATCAGTTTTTCAAGAGTTATTTGATTGCTCATAAATCTACTAATATGGCTGCTTCAACTAATTTTCCTTCATTGAATGATTATACCTTTACCTTTGGTTCTAAAGACTCAACTTCAGGCCGTTTGATGCCACAGTATTTTATTGAAAAAAATACCGGTAAGCCAATTGAACAAATTTTTAAACGCATTGGTTTTTCTGGCGACCATAGCCGCACTATCAGCCAAGTTGAAGCAGGTGTTTATCAAGTCGGTGCGGTTAATTACAAAGTGTGGGACACCGCCGTTGAGAAAGGTGACGTTGATACCAGCAAAGTGAAAGTCATTTGGGAAAGCCCTACTTACCCAGATTATCAATGGACGGTGCATTCGGGTGTTGATGAAACGTTTGGTGCGGGCTTTAAAGAAAAGCTGACTAAAACGTTAATTGGTATGACGGATAAAGATTTGTTAGCCAGCTTCCCACGTGAGTCATTTGTACCGGCTAAAAATAGCGATTATGAACCGATTGAGCGCGTGGCAAAAACAATTGGAATGCTCGATTAATGTTGTCGTTGGTTGATGTTGATTTAGGTTATAACCAGCAAATTATATTACCTAAAGTGAATTTGTCATTTAAGGCAAATGAGCATGTGGCTATTTTAGGCCCTTCAGGCGTGGGTAAAACCACGCTGTTGCATCACCTTTATCAACAATTGGCCGAGCAGACCTGTTTGTGCTCTCAAGCACAGGGGTTAGTTGATAACCTGTCGATATATCACAATGTGTTTATTGGTGGGTTAGCGCGTTATTCCCGTTGGTATAATTTGGCTAATTTGTTGTTGCCGTTTAATAAGCCGCAACAACAAATCGGCGCTATTTGCCAGCAACTAGAACTAACCGTGCCTTTGCAACAGAAAGTCAGTGAGTTGTCTGGTGGTCAGCGCCAACGTGTGGCCTTAGCCAGAGCGTTATTTCAACAACAATCAGTGTTTATGGGCGACGAGCCCTTTTCTGCATTAGATCCGCTAATGGGCTTACGATTACTAAACTTGATTAAGCAAACGCATCAGAGTGTTATTTGTGTGTTACATGATGCCGAGCTAGCGTTAGCAAACTTTGAGCGTATTATTGTCATTAGTGATGGCAAAGTAGTACTAGATGACAAAGCGAGCCAATTATCTCTGGCTCATTTATCACAGCATTATGCATTAGCCGATTTACCAAACCATTCAGTGGCATAAATATGAACATGTTGATGCTGCTAAGCGATTTATCTTCATTCTATCCCCGTTTTTATAATGCCTAAAATGATTACTCACAGTCGCTACTCTTTTGTAGGGCATTGGCAGAAAATCACTCTGTTGCTTTTACTCATGGTCTCCGTGTGTTGGTTTTTTGCTGATACCGAGGTGATTGCACTCGATCCTTGGTCTGAGCTTGGTCGCATGTGGCAAGGCTTTGTGCACCCTGACTTTTTCGCGACAGAGTATTTACTTGATGCGCTGTGGCAAACCATTAGTTTTGCGCTGCTTGGGATTACGATTGGGTTGCTATTGGGATTTCCATTAGCATTGTGGTATCAACATCCTGTAGTGGCGGCAATGTGTGCATTTATCCGTGCTATCCATGAGATATTTTGGGCATTGATATTCTTACAGATATTTGGTCTTTCAGCCATTACCGGTATTTTAGCCATAGCGCTTCCTTATGCTGCTACTTTTGCCCGTGTGTTTGCTGATATTTTACAGCAGGCACCAATGCATACCTTATTTTCACTGCCTAAGGGCACCGATAAACTGTCGGCATTTATATATGGTCGATGGATGCACATGTATCCGCAGATTGTCGATTATATTCGTTACCGTTTTGAATGCGCGCTTCGTAGTAGTGCTGTGTTGGGCTTTATTGGTATGCCGACATTAGGGTTTTATTTAGAATCCGCTTTTCGTCAGGGGCATTATCAACAAGGCGGTGCACTATTAATCTTATTTGTGTTGTTAATTGGTAGCATACGTTTTTGGGCTAAACCGATAATGCTTTGGCTGTATTTACCGCTTGCTGTGTACTTCTTACCTCCCATTCCTGTTATCGACTCGCAACTTATTTGGCGTTTTATCAGTGTTGATGTTTTACCACCGATGCTTCAAGGACAACCCTTCTTGAGCTGGTTTGACACAGATAACCTGTCGAAGCTCGTTAACTGGAGTTATACATTAATCAGCCAGCAAGTGTTTCCCGGGATGGTTGCTACCTTGGTACTGGCTTTTTGTGCTTTGGGGTTAACTCATGTGTTGACGTTGGTATTATTGCCTTTTAATACCCACTTGATGATGCCAAAAGTGGTTATTTTAATCATGAGGGCGGTGAATTTAATATTACGTTCATTGCCTGAATATTTATTGGCTTTTGTGTTTATGATGCTACTAGGGCCCTCGATGTTGCCAGCGATTATCGCGTTAGCGCTGCACAATAGCGGCCTGATGGTCTTTTTAATGTCACGTCAAGCTGACAGCATTAGTGTGCCGTTGACATACAAGCCTAGGATTGATCAGTACAGTTATCTAGTGCTACCTACCATATACCCACATTTTATGGGACTGCTGTTTTATCGATTTGAAGTGATTATCCGTGAAACGGCTATCTTGGGCATGCTTGGGGTGATGACGTTGGGTTTTTATGTCGACAGTAATTTTTCTGAAATTCGCTTTAGTGGGGCATTGTTGCTGTTGTTTTTCACTGCGGGTTTGAATGTGGTGGTGGATTATTTAGCTCGTCGATTATTGCATTATCCTCGCAGCCGTTTACAGGCTTGCTAAAGTCTCTTGGTTTAGAGCGATAGAAGGTTAGCGTCATTGCTCAAACAGATAACTGTGTGAGCAAAATAGTTAGTTTACTCATCTTTTTATTTACTCGAATTCAATCATGTTTATCACTGAGAGATAATTTGATGAATTATATTATTAGCAATCGTGACAGCAACGGCAATAAAAATAACCCCAACGAGTAGATCTATAATGGTATTGGCCGCGAGCAATTTTTGCTGTACTCGAGGTTTTGATAGGATCAGTGCGAGTAAGCTAAACCACGCCAATGACAACACAAATAATAATACTGTGGCGGCAATTTTTGTTTGGTAATTGACTTGAGGTGTAATTAATACAGAAAATAAAGTAATAAAAAATATCAACGCTTTAGGATTCAGTAGGTTGGTATATAGTCCAATTTTAAAGCCCTTTAATGACGATATCAGCGCCGCTTTTGCCACATTTTGTTGTATTGATGGCGTGTCTGAATTACGGCGTTTGCTGATAATACTGGTGATAGCTGATTTTAGCGCCCCATATCCCATCCATGCTAAATAGCTACTGCCAATCAGTTGCACGGCCATAAAGGCAATATGAGACTGTTGGATCATCACACTGATGCCCATTAACGACAAAAAAGTGTGAATTAAGATAGCGACAGCAATGCCTAAGGCACAATAAAGCGCGGTTAAGCGTGTTTGCTGTGTGGCCATTTTAATGATAATGGCAAAGTCAGGTCCTGGGCTCATTAATGCCACCATGTGAATAACCGCTAAACCAGCCAATAATGTCATGTCCATATATATTCCGTTTTTTATAAATTCAAGCTGGTGAAATTTTAGTTAATATCTATTTTTTCATATCATTTATTGATATCTATGAAAGCTTATTTCAATGTAAGTTGATGATAATGGCACATTTATGCAAGAAAAAGATAATAAAAAAGCGCTAAATTAGCGCTTTTTTATATAAGAGAAGCTTAATTGTTATTTTTTGGCATTAAGCACTTGTTCTTCAAAACTTTTGGCGGCTTTACCTGCTTGCGAATCGTTGAATACTTCTTCATTAAATTCGCCTTCAGATTTGGCAATGATCACCGTCGCTACAGCATCACCAGTGACGTTCACCGCGGTGCGGATCATGTCTAGCATTCTGTCTACACCAATAATCAAGGCAATACCTTCAACGGGTAAACCTACTTGGTTTAATACCATTGCCAGCATAATAAGGCCTACACCCGGCACACCCGCAGTACCGATAGATGCCAGCGTGGCCGTTACTACAACAGTAGCGTAATCCATGATGCTCAGTTCAATACCAAATACTTGGGCAATAAATACCGTAGCAACACCCTGCATAATGGCGGTGCCATCCATGTTGAGTGTGGCACCCAGTGGTAAAGTGAATGACGCGATTTTGTTGTCAACGCCCATTCTGTGCTCAGCCGTTTCAATGGTAACCGGCAATGTTGCATTAGAACTTGCGGTACTAAAAGCAAACAGCTGTACGTCGCGGATTTTACGTAAAAACATTAACGGGCTGAGACCCGAAAATAGTTTTAATAAAGTCGGGTAAACCACTAAGCCTTGGATAAATAACACTGCAACCACGAGGAAGAAGTATTTGACAACGCTTCCGAAGGTTTCTAAGCCTAATGTTAAGCTGAGTGTCGCCATCAATGCAAACACACCATAAGGTGCTAGCTGCATAATTAACGTGACCACTCGCATGATTACATCATTTAAATCGTTAAAAAATGAGGCAACTCGAGTACCCCGTTCACCAATATGTGAGATGGCAAAGCCAAAAACAACTGCAAATAGGATAATCTGCAACATATTGCCTTCGCTCATGGCTTGCATAGGGTTTGTCGGTACAATATTAATAATGACTTCAGATAGGCTAGGAGCATCTTTTGCTGAGTATTCTAATACGTTACCGGCTAGGCTAGCATTACCTGGATGGATCAACACTGCAGCTAGAATCGCAATAGTGAGTGCAATAGCGGTAGTGAATAAATAGAACGAGATGGTTTTACCACCAAGACGGCCCAGTTTAGATGGATCGCTAAGGGAGCAAGTACCGCACACTAATGAGATAAATACCAAAGGTACGACAAGCATTTTTAAGCTTGAGATGAAGATAGTGCCAATGACATGTAAAAATCCGTCGGTAATGTACTCTTGAATAAATTGGCTACCAGGGAAAAAGTTTCTCAGTGCCAAGCCAAATACTATACCTAATACCATGCCTAATAAAATTTTGCTCGTGAGTCCGAGCTTGTATTGTTTACTCACAGAGTATTCCTTTTCATTATAATATTTTTAGATCTGTATTGAATGGGCTAAAGACTAGCAGGAATCGCCCTTTTAGGAAATGGCCAAAAAGTGAAAGTTTTAACGGATAAATGACACAGAAAACAATAGAGTTATGGTAAAGTTACAAGATATTTGCGTATTGTTAATCTATAAGTAACTATAATAATTATTTAGTTTAATCTTAATGTAACAGGGAGCCTGACAATGAGGTCAGCATATAAAGTAGGTTTTGCACTTTTATGTTCATTTTTTCTCTTCGCTTGTGGCGGTGGGGGAAGTATTACAGATGATGGGACAAGCACAGGGGGTGGCGATGGAACGACTACAACAGAGGTTATAACAATCTCTCTTGAAACGTCCTCAAATGACATATCAGCGAGCTTACCTGCTACATTAAAGGCCACCGTATCAAGTTCTTTAACGGGTGCAATTGCGAATGAAGTCGTTACGTTTTCATTATCAGATGAATCCTTAGGGGCTTTTACTCCATCTTCAGGTACAGCTAAAACCAATTCTGAAGGTATTGCAGAAGTCATTCTCAGTACTGCAACAACCCAAGGCGCTGTGACTGTAACAGCATCTTTAGATTCCGGTGAATCAGCTACTACAGGTATCGCAATGGCTGGCGATGGCGCTGTGTCTGGTGAAAATTTAATAAAACTCGCACTTAAAGATGCCGCTGGAAATTCGATCAGCAATATTAGCTTTTTGACACCAGGCTACATTCATGTTGATTACCAAGATCCTACCGGAACTCCAATAGCCCATCGATTAGTTACCTTTACTCTTAATGATACTGCTTTAGCGACTTTTGTTCCTAACAGTGGGACTGCGTTGACGGATACTGATGGCAAGGCTGTTATCAAGGTTACTTCAGCAAATAAGGAAGGAGCAGGTACGGTTAATGTTGAGATTGATGAACAAGAGATTGTTAATATTAATTTTTACTCTAAAGGTGATGCTGGAGTATCCGGTTCATCATCTTTGACTGCAAAATTAACCAATACTTCTGGTACTTCAATCACTGAAATATCGGATTCTCAACCTGGATTTATTGAAGTTCTTCTTGCTGATTCATCAGGTGTAGGTATTGCTAATGAAGTTGTTTCATTTGCCTTAAATAATAGTTCTTACGGCACATTTGAACCTTCCAGTGGAACTGCATTGACGAATGCTACAGGCGTAGCAAAAATTAAACTCCGTACTGCGAATGTAGAAACTGCTGCTACAGTAAATGTAAGTTCTCTGACAGGACTGACTACTTCCATAAGTTTTTATATTCTGGGAGATGGTGTGGCTACTGGGACTAATCGTTTAAGCATTAAATTAGTAGACTCTTTAGGTGGACAATTAAGCATAATAAGTAAAGACACTCCTGCATTTATAGAGGCGACTTATTTAGACGTTAATGGTGCTCCTCTAGTTGGTGAAATTGCTAACTTTTCGACGTCTTTAGGTTATTTAACACCAGGAACTGGCACAGCAATAACTAACTCGAGCGGTATTGCAAGTCTTTCAATTAATGCCGGAAGTATAGCAGGCGCAGCTGAGGCTTCAGTTAGTATCGCATCATCGACAGCGAGTATTGCTTTTGAGACGTTAGGTGATGAGTTGACTAGTAATACTATTTTACTGGCTCTTAAGGATGTTAATGGCGTAAGTATTACAAATATCAGCGAGGGCAACTCTGGCTATGTTCATGTTGCTTATACTGATGTTCAAAGTAATCCTATTGCGAATAAAGTGGTATCGTTTTCCTTCGATGATCCAGCATTAGCGACTTTTGTGCCTAATAGTGGCACAGCGTTAACTGATGCGATGGGTAACGCAATTATTAAAGTTGTCGCTGGCGATAAAGAAGGTGCTGGTAATATCACGATTGCGATTGATGGAGAACCGTCTAAAACGATTGGATTTTATTCAACGGGTGACGGTGTTGTGACCTCTTCGCTTTCCGCCAAATTAGTGAACGCTACAGGTGCAGTTATTAGTACGGTTTCTGCCATACAACCTGGATTTATCGAAGTTTTATTTACCGATACAAATGGTACAGGTATCGCAAATGAATCAGTAACGTTTACTTTAAACGATAATGCAGTCGGTGTTTTTGAGCCCTCTACAGGTACAGCATTGACTGATGTTAATGGTATAGCAAAGGTTAAGTTGTTAAGTGCCAATATTGAAACCTCAGCAACGGTAAGTATTTCGACAGAGTCTGGTTTTACGACTTCGATAAGTTTCTACATGCTTGGTGATGGGGTCGCAGTTGGTACAAACCGTTTATCACTCAAGTTATTTGATAATAGTGGTAACCCTGTTTCAGTTGTGAGTAATGCGACTCCAGCAGTAATAGAGGCGACTTATTTAGATTTAAATGGTGCACCGTTAGCCGGTAAGTTAGCTACGTTTACGACTACGTTAGGTAATCTGTCGCCAACAACAGGCACAGCAATGACTAATAATAGTGGTATAGCGACACTTAATTTAAGTGCTGGTTATGTTGCAGGCGCAGCAGAGTTGTCAGTTAGTATAGCGTCATCGACAGCGAGTATTGCTTTTGAGACATTAGGTGATGAGATAATAGTACGTCCGATTGATTCTTATATATTAAACCTAACTGTTCTTGATTCATCAAATAATGAACTTCGTAATATTAATAAAAGTTTACCAGGCTCTGTACGCGCAACGTTATTGAAAGATGGTGTTGCAGTACCTAATGCATTGATCAGTTTTTCTATTATTGGTGAAGGTGCTATAAACCCTACATCGGGTAATGCGTTAACTGACGCGAGCGGCCTTGCTAAAGTGACCCTATTAACTGGTAATGTCGAGGGAGCAGGAACGATCCAAGCAACCTTTAATTTAGCGAGTGAATTATTGGTAGAAACCTTTAATTATAGTGTTGCCGGTGATGCTCCAGGTGGTGATGGTGAGAATAACTCGTTAACTATAAACTTATTGGATAGCTTAGGTAATCAAGTATCTTCTATTAGCCAATCATCACCAGGCTATGTTCAAGTTTATCTATTAGACCGTAATAACCTGCCGCTAAAGGGGAAAGTAGTTTCATTCTCTAGTACTTTAGGAGAATTTCTTCCTTCAATAGGTACAGCTCTTACCGATAATGCAGGTAAAGCTGATTTAATTATAACTGCAGGTACAGTTGAGGGAGCGGCAACCGTTACGGCGAGTTATGGCTCAACGGCTTCAACGGTGAGTTTTACTACTGCTGGTGATGATATCGATCCAGTTGCTGCGGATCCTTCAATCACATTTGAGATTTATGATTGTAATGGTATTGCAGCATTCAATAAAACCTTGAAAAAATTTGAAGTTTGCCCTGTCACCGATAACATTACGAATCAACGTCCTGGTATTTTAGGGGCAATAGTTAAACTTGATGGTTCTAATCAACCTTTAAAGCAAGTGCTTGTTACTGCTGGTACGACATTGGGTGCAATTAGCCCTAATTCTGCCACCGCAATAACAAATGCAGATGGTAAAGCAGTATTAGACCTTTATTCAAATGGTGATGTTGGAGCCGGTGAAGTTTCATTAAAAGTGAAGCAGGTTACTTCTACTAAAGCGTTTGAGATTGGTCGTGTCGATATTGATTTAGAGATTTCAACCTACATTGGTGCGAATACTCTCCCTGCTGGCGGTTCTACTGTTATTGAAGTGACCGTTAAAGCTCCCGATGGAAGCATTGAGACAAGCCAACCCTTTACATTAGAGTTTTCTTCTCAATGTATGTCTGCAGGTAATGCCGTTGTTGATTCACCTGTGATAACCAATGCGGGCAAAGGCTTTGCAACTTATAGAAGTATTAATTGCCAAGGTACAGATACTGTTACTGTTTCTGCTATTACTGGGGCATCAAGCGTAAGTGCTACAGCAGATATTACTATTAGTCCTATCTCTGTTGGGTCAATCCAATTTATAAGTGCTTCTCCTACAGAGCTTGCATTAAAAGTATCTGGTGGCTTAGATGGCGCAGGTGCTCGCTCAGAAACATCGAGTGTCGCCTTTAAACTGCTTAATGAAGTTGGACAACCGGCAAGCTCTCAACGAGTCTGTTTTGAGCTTTCGACAGATGTAGGTGATATGGTTATTACTCCAGCCCCATTAGTATCTGACTTTGTTAATTGCCCTAACTTCCCTAAAGTTGGTGATAGCGAATACCCAGCTGACATCGATACACCTAACAAGTATGCTGTTGCCTATACTGATGCTAGTGGTAACGTTTCTGTTACTGTACGTTCGGGTACAGTGCCAACGCCTGTTAAAGTGTTTGCTGTGTGGCAAGATGCGACTGATCCTACAAGTCCAATCGTTGCCAATGTGTCTGATAGTCTAACGGTCACGACTGGATTAGCTGATTATAATAGCTTCTCGTTATCTGCGACGATTCTTAATCCTGAAGCATGGGATCATGACGGTGCATCTTCCACTATCACAATTCGTTCAGCAGACCATTTCAATAACCCAGTACCCGACGGAACCGTTATTAACTTCAGAACAGAAGGGGGGTCTATCGGTGCAAGTTGTCAGACAATAGGTTCAACGGGTGCATGTTCTGTAGAGTGGACAAGTCAAAATCCTCGTCCTTTTGAAGGAACATCGGTTGTTTGTCCTGTTACTTTTTATGGAATTAGTTTTCCTCCTTGTACGGGTACACTATTATCTAGCTTCACTGATAATTCTCTCATTCTAGAGCCACGTCCAGGTCGTTCTACAATAACTGCTTTTGCGATTGGCGAAGAGAGTTTTGTAGATTTAAATGGTAATGGTCTGTTTGATACTGGTGAAGATTTCATTGATTTAACTGAAGCCTTTACCGATCACAACGAAGATGGTAATTACCGAGGTTCACCAGTACCTGCTGGCGCTGTAACTGAGGAATACATTGATTTTAATGCCAATGGAAGCTTCGATAGTGTAGATGGATTCTATACTGGATTACTGTGTGCATCTTCTTCTGCCGCAAGCTGTACTCAAACAGGTGTAGATAACACTCAAGCACAACTTAATGTGTTTAGGAATATCCCTATTGTTATGTCAGGCTCTGTACCTTATGGCCGTTTAGTTGATATTGATGTTAGTGGAAATATAACCCCTATTGCAACGATAGATCTAACCACAGGAACAGGAGGTGTTTCTGATAAGACTATTTATATGTTTATATCTGATTTAAATAATAATACGTTACCTATAGGCACTACGATAACGACGTCTTTAGATAATGGTTTATTATCTTCTTCAGGTAGTTTTACGATTGGTAATAATGCATCAAATAGACCGTTATTATATGGATTTACAGTTACTCGTGAAGCGAGTCCTAACCAGAAATCTTCTGGAGTGCTTATTATTACAGTGAAGACCCCACTTGGTGAAGCTGTAAGTTATAGTGTAAGTGTTCGTGATGATGGTTAATACTTCGTCGCTTTTTCACTGCTAAATGAGTAATGTAGTGTAAAATCGGCCACATCTGTGGCCGATTTTTTTGTTTAATATTTTTAGTTATTGGCATAAAAAAATGCCGTTGATTTTGTCAACGGCATGTCTTGAGTTTGAATTTTTTAAAACGTTATCGTTGGAACTGATACACGCTACCTAATTTTAATATTTGTGTGAGTTCATCTAATGCGGTGCGTGATTCGATAATTAATTGCGGATCAGCTAGATCGCTTACGGTAAGCTGGTCGCGGTAGTGCTTATCAACCCAGGTATTTAAGCGCGTAAATAAACCGTCATTCATTAATGTGTTTTGATTAACTGCAGCGACTTCTTGTTCGTTCATAGCGACTCGTAAACGTAAACACGCTGGACCGCCGCCGTTTTGCATGCTTTGTTTCACATCATAATAGTGTACTTTTTTGATTGGTGTACCTAAGGTAACGAGTTCATTTAAGTAAGCATATACTGCAGGGTTTTCTTGGCAATTTGTTGGCGCAATAATGGCCATCTCACCTGACGGCAAGGTAATTATTTGGGTGTTGAACAAATAACTTCGGACGGCATCATCGATAGAAACTTGGCTGGTTGCTACTTTGACAAAATGCATTTCAGTGTTCATTTTACGGCAAATTTCATCGAATTTTGCTTCAGTATTCAAAAACGCTTGTTCGTGATAAAAAAGCACATTTTGGTTACCAACAGAAATGACATCATTGTGAAATACACCTTGGTCAATTACATCAGGATTTTGCTGCATAAACACGCAACTTTCATCTTCAAGTTGGTGAAGACGTGCAACAGCTTGTGATGCTTCTAATGTTTGACGGGCAGGATACTTTTTAGGTTTAGGTGCGTTAGGATTGGTTGCTGTTTGACCATAAACAAATAATTCAACTCCGGTATGGCCGTATTCAGCACATAGGCGAGTATGATTTGCTGCACCTTCATCCCCAAAACTGGCATGCTCTGGTAAATGTTGATGATGTTTAAAATGGCGATCATTATTAAACGTAGCCTGTAAAATATGACCTGTGGTAACAGGTTCGATACTGCGGTGTAATTTATCAACAAGATTAGCCGGGGTGAAATGAACCTTACCGTCACGTGTATCGGCACTAGGTGATACGGTAGCCGCGTTTGCTGTCCACATACTTGATGCACTGCAGCAAGCATTAAGTAGCGCAGGAGCCTGCTGAACAGCTTTTTGTAAAACCTCAGCGTCAGACCCAGAAAAACCAATTCGACGCAATGTGTAAAGGTCTGGGCGCTCTTGTGGGGCTAATACCCCTTGCACCATACCTAAATCTGCTAATGACTTGGCTTTTTGCAAACCTTGCTTAGCTGCCGCTTTAGGATTTGATGTTTGGGCCGCATTACTAAATGAGGCCACATTACCAAATGATAATCCGGCATAGTTATGGGTTGGTCCAACCAAGCCATCAAAGTTCGCTTCAAAATGCTTCATTCGTGATCCTTGAAAATTTTAGTGAATAATTATTATTGTTGTTGCACTTATTTGTGTTACTTATAAAAAAGGAACGTGATTGCTCATGTCAGTTAACGCTAATTTAATCCCAGTATACTGAAGCTATAAGGGTTAACAAGGTGTGGTTAATTTGTACAAATGTGTATAAATGACTAAAAATGCACTGAAGGTGCTCGCAAGTATCATTAAGTGAAAAATTACGTTTAAAAAACGCATATTATTTTTTACATTTTTTATTATTGAATAAATTTTGCTTAAAAAATGACTTACCAGCCGTATAAAAGAGGGATTAACTTGAAACTATTGTCTCAACCCTCTATATATGGAATCAATTTTCTTTTTTTCGAGACTTTTTGGCGCAAATAAAACTATGGGTAAATCGCTAGTTATTGTCGAATCGCCGGCCAAAGCCAAGACAATTAATAAATATCTTGGTAAAGACTTCATTGTGAAGTCGAGTGTAGGTCATATACGTGACTTACCAACTTCGTCTACTTCTGACGGTACAACTGTGACTAAAACCGCAGCAGAAGTTAAGAAATTATCTCCTGAAGAAAAAGCTAAATACAAGCTAATCAGAGACAAGCAAGCGCTTGTGGCGCGAATGGGTGTTAACCCAGATAAAGGCTGGGCGGCTAAGTATCAAATCCTGCCTGGTAAAGAAAAAGTTGTTAAAGAACTCAAAGCGTTAGCTGAAGATGCTGACCAAATATATCTCGCAACGGATTTGGACCGTGAAGGGGAAGCCATTGCCTGGCATTTACAGGAAATTATTGGTGGTGATCCTTCACGGTATCAGCGAGTTGTGTTTAACGAAATTACTAAAACCGCGATTCAAGAGGCGTTTAGTAAACCGTCTGTGCTTGACACTAATATGGTTAATGCCCAGCAAGCACGTCGATTTTTAGACCGCGTTGTTGGCTTTATGGTGTCACCATTATTATGGAAAAAAGTCGCTCGTGGTTTATCAGCTGGGCGCGTACAGTCGGTTGCGGTTCGCTTAGTTGTAGAGCGTGAAAGTGAAATTAAAGCGTTTGTTCCAGAAGAGTTTTGGGATATCCATGCTGAATTAAATACACCTACCGCCGCTAGCTTAAAAATGCAGGTGATGAAATATCAATCTGCTGCATTTGAACCGATTAATGAAGCGCAAGCTAAAGTTGCTGTCGATGCGTTGCGTGATGCAAAGTATGTTGTCACTGCGCGTGAAGATAAAGCAACCTCAAGCAAACCTTCTGCCCCTTACATTACGTCGACATTACAGCAAGCTGCCAGTACTCGTCTTAGTTTTGGTGTTAAGAAAACCATGATGATGGCGCAGCGTTTGTATGAAGCGGGCCACATTACGTATATGCGTACCGATTCAACCAATTTGAGTAAAGAAGCGGTTGAAAATTTACGTGAAATGATTAGTTCTGAATTTGGTGATAAGTATTTACCAGCTGAACCTATTCGTTATGGCAGTAAAGAAGGTGCTCAAGAGGCGCATGAGGCGATTAGACCGTCAAACGTAGCAGTGCAGTCTGCATCATTAACCGATATGGAAAGAGACGCTCAGCGCTTGTATGAGCTTATCTGGCGTCAATTTGTATCGTGTCAAATGACACCTGCTCAATATGATGCAACACGTTTAACGGTAACCGCGGCTGATTACGAATTAAAAGCCAGTGGCCGTACCTTACGTTTTGATGGTTGGACTCGTGTTCAGCCACAAGTGAGTAAGAAAAACGAAGAAGATAAGACACTGCCAGTCGTTGCAAAAGGTGACAAGTTAGTGCTTGAAACCTTGTCGCCAAAACAACACTTTACTAAGCCGGCACCACGTTACAGCGAAGCCTCTTTGGTTAAAGAGCTTGAGAAGCGCGGTATTGGTCGTCCTTCAACGTATGCGACGATTATTTCGACCATTCAGGATCGTGGTTATGTCAGAGTTGATAACCGTCGTTTCTTTGCTGAAAAAATGGGTGAGATTGTCAGCGAGCGTTTAGTAGGCAGTTTTAAAGAGTTAATGAGCTATGACTTTACTGCTAGCATGGAGCAAACATTAGATGATGTTGCTCAAGGTAAGCTGGACTGGAAAAAAGTACTCGATGGTTTTTATGGTGACTTTACCAAGCAATTATTGTTGGCCGAGTTAGATCCAGATGAAGGCGGTATGCGCCCCAATGAAATGGTACTCACAGACGATATTAAGTGTCCAACCTGTGGCCGTGCAATGGGTATTCGCACTGGTTCAACAGGGGTATTCTTAGGGTGTTCTGGTTATGCGTTACCCCCTAAAGAACGTTGTAAGACCACGCTTAACTTAACCCCAGGTGAAGAAGCGGTAAGCGACAATGAAGATGGCGAAACGGAAGCGTTACGTGCTAAACATCGTTGTGGTAAGTGTGGTACCGCGATGGACAGTTATCTTATTGACGAAACACGTAAATTGCATGTTTGTGGTAATAACCCGTCATGTGATGGTTACGAAGTTGAAGCCGGACAATTTAAGATTAAAGGTTATGAAGGTCCAATTATTGAGTGCGATCGTTGCGGCAATAATATGGAACTTAAAAATGGTCGATTTGGTAAGTATTTTGGTTGCACCAATAGCGAGTGTAAAAACACCCGTAAGTTGCTGAGAAGCGGTGAAGCGGCGCCTCCAAAAGAAGACCCCATTTTTCTACCTGAATTAAAATGTACTAAATCGGATGCGCATTTTGTGCTTCGTGATGGTGCTGCTGGGATATTTTTAGCAGCCAGTACTTTCCCTAAATCGCGTGAAACACGTGCACCGTTAGTGGAAGAGTTAGTTCAGTATCGTGATTTGTTATGGCCTAAATATGCGTATCTTGCTGATGCGCCAGTCGAAGATGATGAAGGCAATAAAGCCTCGGTTAAATTTAGCCGTAAGACTAAAGAGCAGTACGTTGCTACTGAAGTTGACGGCAAAGCCACCGGTTGGTCTTCTAAATTTATCGGCGGTAAATGGGTAAGTGAATCAACCAAGAAAAAAGCGAAGAAATAACTTTAGTATTGATTGATGCATAATGCTCGTTATAAACGCTACCCAATTGGGTAGCGTTTTTGTTTGTGCAACAAATGGTTTATTTATTTTTATATAATGAACCGCTTAGGGACATGCTTTCGCAAACAAGCAAACAAGCAAACAAGCAAACAAGCAAACAAGCGAGCAAACTAAGATATTAGACACAAAAAAGCACCGATAGATATCAGTGCTTTTTAATGGTCATTTATTATAAATTAACAACAGCATTACACAGAAATACCTGAGGTTATTTTTTCTCACTATTCTGTGCTGCTTGAATCGCCGTTAATGCAATCGTGTAGACAATATCATCAACTAGAGCGCCGCGTGATAAATCGTTAACCGGTTTACGCATACCTTGAAGCATTGGCCCGATACTGATTAAATCAGCACTACGCTGTACCGCTTTATACGTTGTGTTACCCGTGTTTAAATCTGGGAACACAAATACGGTTGCTTTACCTGCGACAGGGCTGTCAGGTGCTTTAGAGAGCGCAACGTTTGGCATCACAGCCGCATCGTATTGCAATGGACCATCGATGATCAAGTCAGGACGTTTTTCTTTGGCGATTCGTGTGGCTTCGCGTACTTTATCCACATCAGAACCGGTGCCAGAGGTGCCTGTTGAGTAACTGATCATCGCAACGCGAGGCTCAATACCAAAGGCTTTAGCTGACTCAGCAGACTGAATTGCAATATCGGCTAGCTGATCAGGTGTGGGATCAGGATTAATGGCGCAATCGCCATACACTAGTACTTGATCTGGCATCAGCATGAAGAAAATCGACGACACTAAGCTAGAACCCGGTGCCGTTTTGATCAATTGCAATGGTGGGCGAATAGTATGTGCAGTAGTATGAATAGCACCTGATACAATTCCATCTACTTCATCTTGTGCCAGCATCATGGTACCAAGCACCATGTTGTCTTCAAGTTGCTCACGGGCAACGACTTCAGTTAGCCCTTTGCTGCGGCGTAATTCGAGCATAGGCTCAACGTACTTTTCACGCACGCTTTCTGGCTCAATGATTTCGATGCCGTCACCTAAAATAACATCTTGTTGTGATGCTACACGGAGGATTTCTTCACGGTTACCGAGCAACACACAACGAGCAATCCCACGTTCAGCGCAAATAGATGCAGCTTTAACCGTTCTAGGCTCTTCACCCTCAGGAAGCACGATAGTTTTACGTGCCGCGCGCGCGAGTTCAGTTAACTTGTAACGGAATGCCGGTGGTGATAATCGGTGTTCACGTGGCGAATCTTGAGTGACGCTTTCAATCCATGTTTGGTCAATATGGCTAGCAACGTATTCTTGCACTTTTTCAACGCGCACCGCATCATCCACAGGCACTTCATGATCAAAGCGTTGGATGTTGAGTGAGGTCTGCCATGTATTTGAATCAATTAAAAATACTGGCAAGCCTGTTTCAAAAGCTTGCTCACATAACTTCATTATTTCAGGTTCAGGTGGATAGCCCCCAGTAAGCAACAACGCGCCAATTTTAACACCGTTCATCGCGGCTAAACAGGCTGATACAATGACGTCTGAGCGATCGCCTGAGGTCACTAATAATGAATTTGTTTTAATGTGAGTAACCATGTTAGGGAGGCTACGAGCACAAAATGTTACACGGCGCATACGACGAGTATGCATTTCACCGGCATTAATTATTTTAGCATTTAAGTGCTTGGCTAAATCAGATGCGCGCGGGGCAATTAGCTCTAAATTGTATGGCACACTCCCTAATATACGCAGCGGACTTTTACCCGGAAGTTGGAACATTCCTGAGCTATCTACGGCGTTCATATTCTTATCATCAAATACTTCAGATAAATCAGGACGTGTACGACCTTCGTTGTCAACGGGGGCACCAATTTTATTGATGATAGCACCAATTAAACGTTTATTTTTCTGTCCACCCCAGGAGTTAAAGGCGATTTCTAATCGATTCATTAATCCATTAGGCGTATCGTTACCAGGGGTTGCGATGAAAATAACATCGGCGTCTAATGCTTTGGCAATTTCATAGTTAATGTCATCAGCAAATGGGTGGCTACGTGTTGGTACTAAGCCTTCAACCACTAGGATTTCAGTATTACTGGCACATTCTGCTGCGCGGGCAATAATCTGTTCCAGTAGGACATCAGTTTGCTCTGAACGGATTAACGCTTCAGCATGATCCATTGAATATGGTTCCAACGGATTAACGGTTGGAGAAGTGCTTAAAATAGTGGTTGAACGTTCTGGACCGGTATCACCTAATCGAATTTGCGCAATAGGTTTAAAAAATTGCACTTTAACGCCTTTGCGTTCTAGTGCGCGAACCATACCTAAGCTAAGTGATGTTAATCCCACTCCAATACCGATTGGAATAAGCATAATATTACGAGACATGACGACCTCTTGTGTGCGTATTGTTCATGTTAATTAACCGAATATAAGACCGAATAGGCTGCTTATTTAGCTGTGATAAGCTTAATAGCATCTTCGGCAATAACCCACTCTTCATTTGTCGGGATGACCATAGCAATAGGGCTATCTGTTTGGGTAATAATACCTTGCTGACCAAAACGAGCCGCTTTATTTAAGTTGTCGTCAACTTTAAAGTTAAAGATTGCTAATAAATTAAGGACTTTCTCGCGAATAAGGTCTGAGTTTTCGCCAATGCCGCCAGTAAAGATAATGGCATCTAGACGTCCTAATGGCACAGTGTAAGAGGCGATATATTTGGCTAAACGATAGCAGAAAATATCTAAAGCTAATGTAGCCCCTTTATGACCGTCTTGATAACCTTCTTCAATACCACGACAATCATTGGTGAGCTCTGAAATACCCAGTAAACCACTTTGCTTATTTAGTAGGTTATTGACCTCATCAAGGGTATAGCCAAGTTGTTTAACTAAATGGAAAATAATTGATGGGTCTAAATCGCCGCAACGGGTACCCATGACTAAACCTTCAAGTGGGGTTAAGCCCATTGAAGTGTCAACGCTTTTGCCGCCTTTAATGGCCGTTACCGACGCGCCATTACCCAAGTGAGCACAAATAATATTGGTGTCTTTAATCTCTTTACCTAGTACTTTGGCGGCTTCACGACAGATATATAAATTACTCGTACCATGCATGCCATAACGGCGAATACTATGTTCACGATACAATTTGTAAGGAAGGGCATAGATGTATGCTTTTTCAGGCATGGTTTGATGAAATGCAGTATCAAACACAGTCACTTGTGGCAAGTTAGGAAAAGAGGCTATGGCGGCACGAATACCAATTAAATGCGCCGGATTATGCAGTGGTGCTAACGATGCACAATCTTCAATACCCTGAATGACATCCGGTGTAACAATAACCGAGTGGGTAAACTTTTCGCCACCATGGACGATACGGTGACCAACGGCTTTAATTTGTGCCGCAAGTTCTGGATGTTCTGCCAAGATGTTATTAACGATAAATTCTACCGCTTCGCGATGCGCAGTAAAGGCACCTAATTTGGCTTCATTCTTACCGCCATTAAATTTCCACTTAATGCGCGAATCTTCTAAACCAAAACATTCAGCTAATCCAGAAACTTTATCATCGCCTGATTGGGCATCAATGATGGCAAATTTTAATGATGAGCTACCGCAGTTGAGCACGAGTACTAATTTGTCTGACATGTTAACGCCTTTTAAGTCAATGAAACTAAATAAAATAGTAAAATTCCATTTTGATTAAGGTTTATGATGATTTATTCATAAACGCCATACTTCGGTGTTCTTTTTCTGATTTGCACTATAAGTTAAATCATTATAGTGGCCAATCGGCCAGTGCATTTTGGGCCTGACACTGTATTATGTTAACGTTACACTCATGTCCTAAGCAGTAAAGGTAGCCTTATATTGAACATGAATCTGGTTAAATTACTTGGCGATGGTCAACGTTATATGAAGACCTGGCCAATGGTTAGGCAACTGGGTTTTTATTTCCCAGAGTACCGCGTCGTTAAAGCAACTCAATTAGCGATAATTGCTATGCCTGTGTTGGCATTAGTCGTTGCGGCCAGCCAGCTTTATGTATTGGGCTGGGATTATTTACCACAGGCATTAACGATGCTGTTATTTTTTATCAGCTTGCCACTACAAGGCTTGTTATGGTTAGGTTGGCGAGCACGCCATCCACTGCCTTTATCGTTATTTGATTGGGGCAACCAACTCAGTGCAAAACTAACTGAGATGGGTATTTATTGTCAGCCATTAGGCGCTAGTGCCTGTTATTCAGATATGGCCGCTATTTTGAAACTGGCTTTTGAACGTTTAGATCAAAGTTACTGGGACGAATTATAATTCATCTTATGTATAAGCCGATGCTAATTTACATCTGTTTATTGTTATTGTGACTAAAATGTAGCGTTAATACCTCGGTCAACAAACACCTGCTGAATTCTCTGCATAATTTCTGTACTTGGCGGTGAAATATCTGCCAAAGTATACGTTTCGCCAAAAGCTTGCCATTTATGTTCCCCTAACGGGTGATAAGGCAATAATTCAACTTTTTCAACATTGCTCATCGGTTTAATGAACTCAGCTAATGCGATGGCTGATTCGACATCTTCAGTAAATCCAGCGACAACCACATAACGGATCCAGGTTTTAATATTTCGTTTGGTAAGATATTGCGCAAACTGTAGTGTTCGATGGTTACTGACTTTAGTCAGTTCGATGTGTTTGGCATCGTCCATTTGTTTGATATCCAGTAACACTAAGTCGGTATTGTCGAGCAACTCATCTATTACGGGTTCGTATTTACGCACAAAGCCGTTGGTGTCTAAGCAAGTGTGTATACCCTGACTTTTGCAGGCTTTAAACAGTTCGCTGACAAATTGAGCTTGTAAAATTGCTTCACCACCACTGGCTGTAATGCCACCACCGCTGGCGTCTAAAAAGGGTTGATATGAAATGACTTGGCTCATTATTTCATCAACAGAAACTTCCTTACCGCCATCTAGATCCCATGTATCACGATTATGACAATATTGGCAGCGCATAAGGCAACCTTGCATAAAAGCGATGTAGCGAATTCCTGGACCGTCAACGGTTCCGAATGATTCCACTGAATGTATGCGACCTAACGTCATTGTTGTTCCTTAAAATGGGTATAAAAAAGGCTGTATCGATAAGATGTTACACATCGATACAGCCAATTTTAGCAGAGACTACATACTTTTAGTAAATGTACGAGTAATCACGTCTTGCTGCTGCTCAGGGGTGAGCGCATTAAAGCGAACGGCATAACCCGATACACGAATAGTTAATTGTGGATATTTATCCGGATTAACAATCGCATCTTCTAACATTTCACGGTTCATCACGTTAACGTTTAAGTGTTGACCACCTTCACGGTTAGGCTTGCTTAGGAAGTAGCCATCCATCAATGACGCTAAGTTAGTACGACGACCCGTATCATCTTTACCTAATGCATTTGGCACGATAGAGAAAGTATAAGAAACACCATCTTGTGCGTGGGCAAAAGGCAGTTTAGCCACTGATGTTAATGAAGCAATTGCACCATTTTCATCACGACCATGCATTGGGTTAGCACCAGGCGCAAACGGAGCGCCTGAACGACGACCGTCAGGAGTGTTACCGGTTTTCTTACCATAAACCACGTTTGAAGTGATGGTTAAGATTGATTGTGTTGGAATGGCATTACGATACATTTTTTTAGTGCGAATTTTCGCCATAAAACGTTCAACTAAATCGCAAGCAATGTCATCTACACGAGCATCATTGTTACCAAATTTTGGATAGTCACCTTGAATGTCAAAATCAACCGCAATACCATTTTCATCGCGAATAGGCTTAACTTGAGCAAACTTAATCGCTGACAATGAATCGGCAGCAATTGACAAACCTGCAATACCACACGCCATTGTACGGCGCACATCGCGGTCATGTAATGCCATTAACGCAGACTCGTAAGAGTATTTGTCATGCATAAAGTGAATCGCGTTAAGCGCAGACACATACTGCGTTGCAAGCCAGTCCATTAATCCATCAAGACGTGACATAACATCATCAAACTCAAGTACATCAGCAGTGATTGGGTCCGCTTTTGGTGCAATTTGGGTTTTAAGCTTTTCGTCAACACCACCGTTAATGGCGTATAACATGGTTTTGGCTAAGTTAGCGCGAGCACCGAAGAACTGCATATGCTTACCCAAAATCATTGGGCTAACACAACAAGCAATGGCGTAATCGTCTGACTCGAAGTCAGGGCGCATTAAGTCATCGTTTTCGTATTGAATTGAGCTAGTGTCAATTGATACTTTGGCACAGTAACTTTTAAAACCTTGTGGCAATCTTGTAGACCATAACACGGTAATGTTTGGCTCTGGGCTTGGGCCCATGTTGTACAAGGTATGCAAGAAACGGAAGCTTGATTTAGTCACCAATGTGCGACCATCAAGACCCATACCAGCGATAGATTCAGTTGCCCAGATTGGATCGCCTGAGAATAGTTCATCGTATTCAGGTGTACGCAGGAAACGCACCATACGTAGTTTCATCACGAAATGGTCAACCATTTCTTGTGCTTGCTGCTCAGTAAGAACACCATTTTTAATGTCACGTTCAATATAAGCATCAATGAACGTTGAGGTACGACCCAGTGACATTGCCGCGCCATTTTGGCTTTTTACTGCAGCAAGGTAACCAAAGTAAGTCCATTGAATGGCTTCTTTAGCATTTTTGGCGGGTACAGAAATATCACAACCGTATTTAGCTGCCATCACTTTCATTTGGCCTAAAGCACGATGTTGCTCAGAAATCTCTTCACGTAATTGGATCACACTTGATAAGTCTTCACCAGCTTCAAACTGCGCTTGCAGTGAGCTGAATTGGGCAAACTTATCTTTCATTAGGTAATCGATACCGTACAAAGCAATACGGCGGTAGTCACCAATAATACGACCACGACCATAGGCATCAGGTAAACCTGTTAATATACCTGATTTACGGCAAGCCATAATTTCTGGGGTATAAACATCAAACACGCCTTGGTTATGGGTTTTGCGTAACTCAGAGTAAACGTAATTCACATCGCTGTTAAGTTCACGGCCATAAGCTTTACATGAACCTTCAACCATACGAATACCACCGTTGGGCAGCATGGCACGTTTTAATGGCGCTTCAGTTTGTAAACCAACGATAGTTTCAAGGTCTTTATTGATATAGCCAGCATCATGAGAGGTAATGGTTGAAACCATTTCTGTGTCGAAATCGACTGGAGCATGAGTTTGGTTCTCTTGCTTGATGCCTTCCATTACTTTGTCCCACAAAGTTAATGTTGCATCTGTTGCACCTGCTAAGAATGATTCATCACCCTCATATGGTGTGTAATTTTGTTGGATAAAGTCACGTACGTTAACTTCAGTTTTCCAATCGCCAGCTACGAAACCTTCCCACGCGTTGGCAAATAGTTCGGTTTTATCTGTCATTTACTTAACCCTCTGGTTGATTTTCTACGGATGTCATCACAATTAACACAAAGTGTTGGTATCCGTTGAGTGTTTACATTCTGTCGTCTAGGTAGATTCGCTAGACTGAGCCGTTTACATCTTCTGCGACATTGATGGCAGAAATGTTCCGCCTGGCTTGTGTAATGACGCTAATCGATATTGTTTCTGTTAATGATCTAATTGGTAAGACCAATTATCCATGGGTTAATAATAGCACAGCATAATGACGATATCGGCAGCTTTCGCTAACGGATGATCAAAAGTGTTAACTGGCTAACATATCTGTTTATAACTTGGAGTAGCCCGCGGCAATTTTTGGCAAATAAAAAGCGAAACCATTGCCGATCTCGCTTTTATATTGATGGTATTACCGAACATGACTAGATTATAGCAACGCTGGAATCCCTTCGATCATGCCTACTGCTAACATCGCCGCCAAACAAATCACAAAGGCTAGGCTTGGGATAACGATACGGTCTGCAAATGACAAGGTTTTAGGACGCTCTTTATCACCAATTAAGCCATTATTATCAAGTAACATGGTTAACGCCCAAGCTAATACTGGGTTGGCAACAAATGCAGCGAAAATACAGATACCTGCGGCTTGGCTACTCGTCGTGTCTTTAACCATCTGTAAACCTGCCTCTAATAACGGCAGGAATACGCCAACTAAAAGCGCAATCGACATAACAGGGCGCCACACCGTGATATCCATAGGATAACCAATGATAGCCACAATAATACACAAGCTACCGAGTAGGATAGCGCCAGCTGGAATAGGGCGTTTGGCAATAGCCGCTGGGATCATGTAAGTTCCCCATGATGAGGTAATATTACCGCCACCGACGGCAGTACCGACGATCTGTCTTACTGAGCAAGTTGTCATCGTGTCATCAACATCCATCAGTACTTTTTCAGCGCCTTTTGGATAATTTAATTCTTGGAAAATACGATGACCAAGAAAGTCTGGTGACCACATGGCAACAGCCAGAATTGCGAATGGTAATGATGCAATAAAATGAGCTGCATTTGGTAAGCCTAACTGCCAACCATGTTCAGTTGAACCCCACCAATAAACCGGATTGAGATTTGGGATGCCTGGAGCGGTAGTAAATTGTAAATCTAAGCCTGCGCCTAGGCCAAATGCCAGAGTAACTGCTGCAATAGAACACAATGGAATCGCTAACCAGCGTTTACCGTATTTGGCTAATGCTGCATAAATAATGACATTGATTAACAAGATGGTAAATGCAACATAACCGAGTGAATAGTCAAGACTGTGCTTGGCTTGCAGTCCTCCTGCCCAGTCAAATAACGAACCTATCTGACTTTTAGCTCCCATAAATCCTAAGAACACCAATAAACCGCCGGCCACACCGCTACTGGTGAGGTTAACCAGTTTCGAGCCCCCTTTGAAATAACTTAAAATCAAGCCAAATATACCAATGAGGATTGCTAACGCTAATGGATGAGCACCAGCGAGCGCGATGGTACCAATTAACGGGATCATTGGTCCATGGTTGCCGCCAAGGTTTGCTCTTGGATTAATAAAACCAGAGCTAATAATACAGAAGAGTAAAGCTGGGATGAGCATTTCTACACGGACAATCTGGATAGCAAATTCTGCCCCAAGATTGACGTGATCCCATTTTTCACTTAAACCTGCAGCCCAAGCTGCCATTACTGCAGAATACATCACAGTAATACCAATAGTTCCTGCGATGGCTGGGACTAAGTCTTCCCATTCAAAACGAAAATCACGTCCAGGAAGGTTGAGTCCCCAACGTTTGGGCTTCATTATCTTGAGTTCATTTTCTAGATAGGCATCGCGAGTGTCAAACTCGCTAGCAGGACGGTGAAGCTCGCTGTAGCTTGCTTCTTGAGCTTGTGTATCTGAATTACTGACTGTGTCTGACATAATTTCTCATTCTCCGAAAAGAACAGGTTAATCCATCAAATGATGAAGTTTGAGTGTGTTCCTTTGAAGTGATGGCTATGTCCGTAAGAGCAGCTTGCCGGTGAGCCGCAATGGCTCTTATCACTTTGCTCAGCTGCGATGCCTTTATTAGGGAAGCATTACAGTGATGTCCTTATTACGATCTTTTTTGGTAAGACCAATTTACCTTGTGGATTTTAGCATAGCGTTGAGATTGCATCACTTGGTATCAAGAAAGTTGATGTTTTGTTTACTAGAAGTGAGAGCTGGATAACAAGTTAACAGCAAAATTAGATCAGTAAATTTGCCTAATAACTCACCTCGTAAGCAATACTCATTTCAGAATATTGTGTCACATCAATATAATTGATACTGGGTATAATTATTATTCAATTATATTTAAGACTTGTCTACGGGATTATTAAGAATTATAGAGAAATGACCGCTGCAGTAGCTACCATGGTGGTTACAAAATAAATTGGTCGAGTGCTGGCTGAAGGAAAGTAAGATTGGCTTTGGTGGTTGATAATGTCAGTACTTGAGAAGCATGAAATTGATAAACATGAATGGATAAAAAAAACGGCATCCGAAGATGCCGTTGTATCAATAAACCTATCGCTTATAACGAATAGTTTAGAACTTATAAGAGGCTGTAGTATGGAAGAAGCGACCTACGTTGTCATAAGCTGAGCTTGTAGTATCAGTACCTGTATAACCGTATGGTAATTCACGGTTAAACACGTTATCGATACCAAACTTCAAACGAATACCTGAATCGAAGTTGTATGCAACTGCCATGTCGTTGATAAAGTAATCGTCAAATTCCATGTTGCTATTAGGATTCGCGTTTAAGGCTAATTCCTTATCAGTATAAAGGCTTACACCCTCAACATAGCGCGTTCTCCAGCTAACATCCCAGCTATCGATTGAGTAACTTAGGCTCCAGTTTGCTTGCCATTCAGCATAGCCTGCCGTGCCTGCAAGTTCTTCAAACGTATCTGGTTCATCCTGGAATGAAAAGTCTTTACGTTTTAATAGACGAGTCGCAATAAGGTTAGTGCGTACATCACCACTAAAGGCTTCAAAGTTATAACCAATATCAAAGTCGATACCAGCAGCTTCAAGAGATGCAATGTTTAACGAGAACTGTCTAATTTGAGTAATTTCGTGGCTAGTTGAATCACGAGTAATCAAACTACAGTATTCGTTATTCACACCAGATGGAGAATCAACACAACGGTCGATAATATCTTGGGCGCCAACAGCACTGATTGCATTTTCGATCTCGATATTCCAATAATCGGTAGTGATCGATAATCCATCAATAAAATCAGGTTGATAAACAATTCCTAACGTGAAACTTTTCGATTCTTCTGCTTTTAGCTCGCGATTACCACCACTTAATCCTTCAAGGGTTTTATCGTCGTAATCAGCGTCAAAACCAGCAGGGATCCCTAGCGCCGCACAGTTAGCCTGGCGTTGAGTTGGATCAGCTAGATCATTTAAGTTTTTAGCACGACAAGAGTCATCTACAGAGAAGAATGTTTGGCTTGCAGCACCATAAAGCTCACTGATGTTAGGTGCACGAATAGCTTCTGAGTATGTAGTACGAACGCGGATCTGATCATCAACTTCCCAGCTTAAGCCCGTTTTCCATGTTGTTGCATTACCAATGGTGCTGTAATCAGCAAAACGTATTGCAAGATCTAAGTCTAGCTGACGTACCATTGGTAAATCGGCTAGCAAAGGAAGCGTGATTTCAGCAAAAATTTCGCTTACATCAAAATCGCCTTTATCTTCGCCCAATGCATTGAAGAAAGTACCTGCTGCATTTGAAGGTTCAAATATCTCACTTTCTTCTTTACGGTATTCAACACCAGTAGAGAAGCCTGCATAACCGGCAGGTAATTCAAATAAACTAGAGTTAGTTAGTGAGCCACCTAATACGGTTTGCTTAATAATCGATGTACCAGTTGAAGCGGTATTAATATAGTTAATAGCATCTTGACTTGGCGCGCCAAAACCAAAAATGTTGACTGGCACACAGCCTGCATCTCTAGCTGACTGATCACGACATACTGCAATCCCGTTTTCTAATACAGAATCAAGGGCGTTGGTGTAATTGTCATAGATTAAGTTATTTTTATTAACGCGCTCTAAATCAGTTTGACCATAAATAGCATAGGCATCGTAATCCCAATCTTGGAATACTATACCTTCAAGACCGATAACATAACGTTGAGTTTCGCGAGTATCATCTTCAATACGCGCACCCAAGTCCGTCATAAAACGACGAATATTAAGTGTATCTAATGGCGCTGAATTACCGTCGCTATCTTTGTTTGCTTTCATTAAAGCAACCAGCTCAGGATTGATAAAAGCATTATCAATTTTGATATCGTTGACCGGGTTACCAAAGAAAAATGCCGGTTGGCCTTCATCTGTTGATTGGCTGTTAACGTATTTAGCTTCAAAATAAACGTTATGATTATCGTTAAGCTGGTAGTTTGCTTTAAAGTTAATATTGTAACGTTCGAATTCTGGTTGTAATTCGACAAACTGGTTTAAGTTAGTGACATCACAATTTGCACAACGAATACCATCAACATTTTGACCGCTATAAACATCGCTTAATGAGCCATCAGGATTAAAGCTTTTCCAACCATCTAAATTGAAGGTACCGGCATTACTAATCGTGTAGTGACCGGCGTTAGGAGTCCATATTTTGTCTGGATCTGATGGGTCATTGTTATCTTCAGTGCGGTTTTTATTTGCTAGGCTCGAAAAAGCAGTTGAAGTCTGATCGCGATCAAATGCTCTTAATTGCTCTTGAGCGCTGTATTCAACCGCAAAGGCAACATTACCATCACCTTGTGCAAAATCAGAACCATAAGATAATGAGAAACGGTCTTTATTGTGGCCACTATCGTCAGCCCAACCTTTGGTTGCTGATACATCTAAGCCATTAATATCTTTCTTTAAAATGAAGTTTACAACACCGGTTACCGCATCAGCACCGTAAATTGCAGATGCACCGCCGGTAATCACTTCTACTCTATCGATCCATACACTTGGAATGGTATTGACGTCGACTGAAGAAGTACCTGCAGAACTTGATACATGGCGTTTACCGTCCACTAACACGAGTGTTCTGGCGGTACCCATGCTTCTTAAATCGAGCAAGTTAAGACCCGAAGTACCAATAAAGCGGCCTGAGTTGGCAAGTGAGTAGGTGTTACCTAGTGCAGGTAATTGGTTTAGCGCTTCACCAATATTTGTTACACCAGTTGATAATAACTCGTCGCCAGTAATTACTGTAACCGGCGTTGGTGCAACAGCACCTTCACGAATAATACGTGAGCCTGTTACCGATATTCTTTCAACAGTTGATGCTGGATTAGCTTGATCTTCTGCTGCAAAGGTATTGAATGTGGTTGCTGCAGAAACAGCGACACCACTGATTAGCGCAAAGCGAATAGCTTTGGCTAAATGCGAATTAACTTGCATATTTTAACTCCCTAAAATGTTTTTTTATTATGGTGTAATCATTCAGATCATTTTTAATATAAAAATGAAACAAAGTTACACAGCTATCGATATAAGCACACCTAAATAAAAAAACAATATCAGGCCATCAGGTTGGTAATTAGCTGGGTATATACAATTAAGCTCATTTTGATTAACAATTTGATATCACAAGCGCCAATAAGTTGTAATAATGTAAGTATCAAGATTACAATGTTATTTCAAGTAGCTTGCGTTGTTAATAAATGGTTTTTAATATATTGGTTTGTTGTGTTGTTTGTGGCTGCCGAAATTTAATTTGTTAAAAAAATGTTCATAAATTATTTTTAATTTTTATATGAAAAATTATAACCTAGCGTTTTTTTTAGGTAAATTACCGATTTAACATATTATAACTTTTTTTCATGAGTTTAATTAATGTGGTTTTTACGTAAAAAAATCTAGGTTTTGACCTTCGTTGATAATAGATTATTATTCATTATTTGAATATTAATGATTTTTAAGTGATTTTTTATGCGCTTCGTTATTATGTTTAGCATGATGTTGATTGTCATAGATGATTGTCATAGATGAGTTTTTTATAAACAAAAAAGACTAGTAAGAAACATTGCAGATACTTTATCAATAAGCGCTATTCATAAGTACTATCCATAAGTACTATCCACAAGCACCATTAATATTGAACACTATCCATCATTTGTAATGGCTAATAAAATCCTAATTCACTACCGTAGGTTTTTATAATCACAAAATAAATCAGCAAATAACATCGATGATAAAGCCTCATGTAGATAGAACGCTGCGACATAAATTATGGCTACTGCCGTTTTTTATTGGCAAGTGTAGGCATATGATTATCTATCGTAATAGCGGAAACAGAGTAAATACCCATTATGATATCTTGCTCTTCATTAACGGTGAGCAGTATAGATAGACTTTGCACGGGTTACCGTTTTAGCTCAGTCAATAATAGTTAGGTCTAAGATTACAACGATGAACCTGCGACATTACTTTGGGGTAACTGCGGATTAAGTGTATAAAAGCTGACACGATACTGATTTAACAGACTCAACAGCCGCAAACATAATGGTTTACATTGCATCGCGAGATAACTACGAATAACCGTTACTGCACATCAGTGCTGACATCTACATTTACATCAATATCAGTATCAGTCCCAATACCAATACCAATACCAATACCAATACCAGTATCAGTGATCAATCCATCAACTCTTCCATTAACTCTTCCATCAACTTTACCATCGGTATCATTCTATTTTTTCAGATGTTGGTATTACGAATTGTGAATCAATATTATTGATGGTTGCCATCATTATTATCAAATTTTATTCTGATTATTTCAAAGGTAGTCTTATGTTTCGACAAGAAGGCCGCCATGAATAGTAGAGTGATAATACATGTCTCACTGTTCCTACAATATTTATGCTGCAGCCAAAGAATAACCATTAGTTTATTTGGAATGTAGTTTATGACTGCTTTAACAACAAAAACTTCAACAGTGCCGATACAGAGTGCTTACACACAAGACGCTGCGAATAGTGCAGTTATCAACATGTGCCAGCAAGCTGAACAATACGGGCAATCTAAAGTCATTAAGTCGCACCTTGAGTCATTCGGTTTAGCTATTTTTGCCGGTGCTTTTATTGCGTTGGCTTTTGTTTTTTATATTACGGTAACGACTGGAACAATTGGTCCTTGGGGGCAAGTGCGCTTTATTGGCGGTTTAGCGTTTAGCTTAGGGTTAATTCTAGTGGTTATTTGTGGGGGGGAACTTTTTACCAGCACAGTCTTAAGCAGTGTTGCATGGGCTCAAAAACGGGTTACTACTAGAGATTTATTGATGTGTTGGACTCGGGTCTATGTTGGCAATTTCATTGGCGCTATGTTGATGTTGTTGTTGATTTTAGGGGCTAAAATGCACCTGCTCAATGATGGTCAATGGGGCTTGAATGCATTAAATATTGCGCAACACAAAATACATCATGATTGGAGCCAAGCATTTATTTTGGGCATATTATGTAATGTTTTGGTGTGCCTAGGTGTCTGGATGACGTTTTCCAGTAAAGACGTACTAACCAAAGCCTTCTTACTGATGCTACCCGTTGCCATGTTTGTCAGCAGTGGTTTTGAACACAGTATCGCTAACTTGTTTATGGTGCCGCTGGGGATCATGTTGCAACAATTTGCATCGGCGGATTTCTTTAACGCTATTGGTGTACCCGCAAGCCAGTTTGCTGATATCACAATAATGCATTTTCTGTTTAATAATCTTATTCCTGTCACGTTAGGCAACATCGTCGGCGGTGCGTTATTTGTCGGTCTTGCTTATTTAATGATCGAACGATTAAAGCACTCTAATGCTAATCATACAGCGCCTATGGCGTTAGCCACGTTGGCATTAGCTGAATGTATTCCGGCGATTGACGCGCATATGTCAAACCAGGCTATTTCAAATCAGGCTATGTCAAACCAGGCTATGTCAAATAAGTCTGCTTCTAACCAGCCTAATTCAGATAAGCCAATACCTAACGTACCAATATCAAGTCGACCAATGGTCAGTCAATCGACCACAGATTTTTCTAAATCACATTCAGTATTAACCCAAATTCACCATGAATCTAACCTTACACCTTCGCTAAAAACGAATGGGAGAACTGCTATGCCTAAATCAATTATTAATCTTACTGTCAGTGAATTAATGCAAGCGACACCTTTTACATTATCACCAGAACTCTCTATTCATGAAGGACTGATGCAACTCACTGCTGCGCAAGAACGAGGAGCACCAGTTGTCGACAAACAAAATCGCTTATTAGGATTTGTATCTCAACAAGATTTATTAAGATGCTTATGGTCAGAAGAATATAACAAACACATTAACAGTCATGTTGCTGATTTAATGCAGACGCAAGTGATGACCGTATCTGGCAACGATAAAATTGCCGATCTTGTTGAGTTAATGGTTGTCGACAGAGAGAAGTTGTTTCCTGTTACCGCTAGCGGAATGTATACCGGTAGCCGCTTTATGAGTTATGAAGAACGTTTAAGACATGCTTCTGCGAATAAACCGAGTAGTTTTCCTGTTGTAAATGAGGGAATATTGCTTGGAGTTATTACTCGAGAACAGATAGCTACTAAAATTTGTTCGGTGATGGGATAGTCAACTCAATCGATAACGCCTTTCACAAGCCATCTAATGGTTAAGTAAAGGCGTTATCAAATACCATTAAAGCGTTTTACTCATGCGTCTTGCTTCATTTAGGACGCAATCACGAAGCGGATTATCACCCGCATCATTGCGCCATACAAAAGACAATTGACGCTGTAGGTTAAGCTGTGGTGTATCAATAATAACCAGCTTACCTTCAGCAACATCTTGCTCTACGGTAATATGGGGCAGGCAGCTTAAGTAAGACCCATTTCTGACCAATGCCTTTAACAGCAGTACATGTTCGTATTCTTTCCACACATTGAGTTTTTCAAGCACACCGTGGATAGCTCCTTCAAAAATGCGTCTGGTACCAGCACCTTGCTCTCTAAGCACCCATTTTGCTTGTTCCAATTGCGCTAAACTAATTTTTTCAGCATTGGCATAAGGGTGGTGCGGCGCGGCAACTACCACAAGATGATCATCAATCCACTTTTCTTGATGTAAGCGGCTATCGTCGTTACGCCCCTCAATAATACCAAGGTCATAGTCGTAGTTAATTAATCCTTCAACAACGTGTTCGGTGTTTTCAACCTCAAGATCAATCCTTAATTCTGGAAAATCATTATCAATTTTGCTGATTAAGTTTGGCAATAAATATTCTGCTGCAGTTTGGCTCGAACATAACTTAAATTGACCACTAATTATGTGTTGTTCGTGTAAGCCAAATTGAATTTGTTGTGCATCTTGAAGTAATTGGCGTGCTTTGGGCCTTAACCAATTGCCCCAATGGCTTAGGGTTAGTCGGTTGCCTTGTCTAATAAACAGCGGACGGTCTAGTAAATTCTCTAGCTGAGAAAGTGACATACTCACCGCTGATTGGGTCATCGATAGCTTTCTGGCAGCTGCGCTAACACTTTCAAGACTGGCCACAGCATCAAAAACGGTAATTTGTTTAAGCGAGTATTTCATATCAGCGTAATAGCTCCGTTTTATGAATCATTTAAGTATCAATAAAATTGATGTTTACTAGTGTTTACTTCAATAAGTAAAACGGAAGGCTGTTGCATAGGCAAGCGACTTATATCAACTTTGCAACTGAGGTTTAGTTTTTAGTATAAATAAATAAATATTTATCGAAATTAGACAAGGAGTTAGCAATATATGCGATGAGCATGATGCTTTTTAGTTGAACAACGTTTAGGCTTTATTATGGAGATGAAACAAAAAACCAGCCGAAGCTGGTTTTTATAATAGACAAATGTAGAGTCTATTCAAGCAATCTATTACTGTACGTTTTCGCTATCGCTAAACTCACCAGCAAATAACGCCGTTGATAAATAACGTTCAGCAGCTGAAGGCAATATAACCACAATAGTTTTATCAGCAAACTCTGGTAATGCAGCAATACGATTTGCAGCCACAACCGCGGCACCAGAAGAAATACCGACTAAGATACCTTCTTCTTTCATTAAACGACGAGCCATTTCAATAGACTCTTCGTTGGTTACCGCTTCAACGCGGTCAATAATAGATAAATCTAGGTTGCCTGGGATGAAACCTGCGCCAATACCTTGGATTTTGTGTGGACCTGGCTGAATTGGCTGGCCTGCTAATGCTTGCGCAATAACCGGAGAATCAACTGGCTCAACAGCAACAGAGGTAATGGTTTTGCCTTGTGCTTTTAAATAACGGCTTACACCTGTTAAGGTTCCGCCAGTACCAACACCGGCCACAAATACATCAACTTCACCATCGGTATCATTCCAGATTTCTGGACCAGTGGTTTTTTCGT
The DNA here is from genome assembly GCF_014596695.2 of Shewanella sp. BF02_Schw. Lineage (NCBI taxonomy): Bacteria > Pseudomonadati > Pseudomonadota > Gammaproteobacteria > Alteromonadales > Shewanellaceae > Shewanella > Shewanella sp. BF02_Schw. Next base: position 100,647 of record NZ_JABKAW020000003.1, on the reverse strand, counting down.
GTATTTCAGGGTTAGCAGGATTATCAAATTGGCCAAGCACTAGGTATTTTTCAGGCGCAGATTGGCGAATTTCTTCAGCCTTATCAATGGCACCTTTCATACCTTTAGCGCCTTCTGTGAGCACTAAGTTTGCACCTAATGCTTTCAGTAGCTTACGACGCTCTAAGCTCATGGTATTTGGCATGGTTAAGGTTAATTTGTAACCACGTGCTGCAGCAACATAAGCAAGTGCAATACCGGTGTTACCTGATGTAGGTTCAATTAACTCGATATCTTTGGTGAGTATACCTTTCTTTTCAGCATCCCAAATCATGTTGGCGCCAATACGACACTTAACACTAAAGCTTGGGTTACGTGCTTCTATTTTTGCTAACACCTTACCGTTGCTAACGCGGTTTAAACGAACTAACGGTGTGTTGCCTAAAGTATATGAATTATCTTCGAAAATTTTGCTCATGGATTATTTGCTCCTATGGTTGCATCGTCTAATCATAATCTGCTCAGCAGGATTTAGAAGTGAAAGTTTGTTCTTCTTTATGCTTTTTAGTTATTAAGGGGTTTATTTTTATTCTAAAAACCCTATAGATGCTGCTATATTAGGCTTTTGGAGTCAATTGTCATCACTCAATGGTCTGACCATCAAACAAATTTAATTTAGTATGACGAGATTAAATCATAAAATACTAGAATAGCGTTAATCAGCAAAATGTTTCTCTGTCGTGCCACGCAATTGATCAGTAAGGTCGTCGATAAGCGATGTTAAAACCTTCAGTGATCCATATCGATGTATTTGGCGCTCAATGAACTTTCGCTAACTCATTCACTAAAAATGGTAGAGTAAAATGAATAAAGTTGTGATTTCAGGCAGTGGTTTATATACACCACCTTACAGTGTCTCTAACGACGAATTAGTTAATAGCTACAATAGTTATGTTGACCAGTTTAATCAACAGCATTCGGCCGAAATTGAGGCCGGGACCACGCTAGCGTTGGCATATTCGTCAAGTGAGTTTATCGAAAAAGCCTCTGGGATTAAAAGCCGTTATGTCATGGTAAAAGACGGTATTCTTGATACCAATATTATGATGCCATTAATTGCAGATAGACCTTCTGAGTCTTTGTCTATGCAAGCCGAGATGGGTATTGAAGCTGCGAACCAAGCATTACAACAAGCAAACTTAACGGCTGAAGATATCGATTTGGTTATTGTGGCGTGTGCTTATACCCAACGAGCTTACCCAGCTATTGCCATTGAAATCCAACAAGCTATGGGCACCAAGGGCTTTGCCTATGACATGTTAGTGGCATGTTCATCGGCTACGTTTGCGATTGTGAATGCCGTTAACGCTATTCGTGGCGGCACAGCTAATAGAGTGTTGGTCATTAATCCTGAGTTAACCTCGCCGCAAATCAACTTTCGCGATCGCGATAGCCATTTTATTTTTGGTGATGTTGCTACTGCAGTCGTGGTTGAACGCGAAGAGTTATCTACATCAAAACTTGCCTTTAACGTGTTGTCTACGCGCTGTGTAACCGAATATTCTAGTAATATTCGCAGTAACTTTGGCTTTGTTAATCGCTGCGACCCTGAAAATGCAACCACGGCAGATAAGCTGTTTCATCAGCAAGGTCGTAAAGTATTTAAAGAACTACTGCCGATGATTTACCAGCATTTGGACGCACAATTTACCGATGAACAAATAAAGCCTGAAGAATTTAAGCGCTTATGGCTTCATCAAGCCAATATAAACATGAATTTGTTTGTAGTGAAGAAGCTTCTTGGTGATAATGTTGAACCAACTCAAGCGCCTATTGTATTAGATGAGTATGCCAATACCGCTTCTGCGGGATCGGTTATTGCTTTTCATAAATTTAACCACGATTTTAAAACAGGTGATTTAGGCTTGTTGTGCTCATTTGGTGCAGGCTACTCTATCGGTAGTATCGTACTTGAAAAGTGTTAGATAGCTCGAGTACGAGACAATAATAAAGGTGACCATATTGCGAGTGTTGATTGTAGAAGATAGCACCACGGTATCGAAAATATTAAAACACATGATTGTTCAGGATCTTGGATACCATGTGGATATCGCACCTGATATGTCGAGTGCATTGGTTTTTTTAGAAAAAAATCAATATTTTGTAGTGGTTGCAGATTTAAATTTACCCGATGCTTCTGACGGCGATATTGTCAAGTTAGTGGCATCGTATTCGACTCCTTGTATCGTACTGACTAGTAATCTAGATGCTGCTCAACGTCGAGAAATCTTGAAACTCAGCATCGTTGACTATATCCCAAAAGATAAACGTCACAGTTATCAATATGTGGTCAAGTTAATTGACAGACTTTATCGCAATCAAGACGTTAAAGTATTGGTTGCAGATGATTCGCTGGTGAGTCGTAAGTTTGTAAAAATGCTACTTGAACAGCATTTGTTCAAAGTTATTGAAGCCAATGATGGTGAAGAAGCATTAGCCGTATTAGAGGCGCAGCCTGATATTCAGTTGCTTATTACTGATTACAACATGCCAAAGGTTGATGGTGTTGAACTTGTTTTGCGGGTACGTGAGCAGTTTAACCGTGAAGATATCGCTATCATTGGTTTGTCTAATGACAATGATGAAAGTTTGTCGGCAAAGTTTATTAAAAACGGCGCTAATGATTTTTTACAAAAACCGTTTGTGCATGAAGAGTTTCATTGTCGAGTGCTTAACACCCTTGATTCACTCGATATGATGCGTAATTTGTGGCGTAAAGCCAATCGTGATTATTTAACTAAAGCCTACACTCGGCGTTATTTTTTTGGTCAATACCAACAAAATGATTCGGAACAGAAACTGCTATCAGTGGCACTATTAGACATTGATTTTTTTAAAAAAATCAATGATACCTATGGCCATGATGTCGGCGATGAAGTGTTAATTGAATTTGTGCAACGCTTAGAAAACGCCTTTGGAGCTAACTTTACTGTAGCGCGTTTTGGTGGAGAAGAATTTGTTGTTGCTTTTAAAGGTTTAGATGCCATTAAAGCTAGCCTACTAGTGAATAAATTTCGGGAACAATGTGAAAGCAACCCGATAATGACCTCGGCAGGGGATTTGTCTGTTTCATTTAGTTGCGGCGTGTCTACCTTGAGTAATGAAACATTAGACCATGCACTGCAACGTGCCGATGAGTTGCTGTATAAAGCTAAAAATGCAGGTCGCAATAAGGTTGTTTCTCAGTAAGTTACTTCATCTGATGAGTTAGCTAATATAAGGCCGTTGATACTTGAGTATCAACGGCTTTTTTGCCTCGATGGCTGTCCCGACAAGGTTAATTGTAAACCTATTGGTTATGCCTAAAGCAGCCAAGCGTAACTGAGTTTCATGAAATAGGTTTTTTCGTCTTGGGTTAACGAGTCGATGTCATCATTAGCAATAAATGCGTCTGAATAACCGAGATAAAACACGCTTTGGGGATTAAGTTTATAGCCATAGAGCAATTCATTACCCATATCTTGATACAGTGTATTTGAACGTTGGTAACGATATAAGTCAGGGTCGCGCTCTATGCGAGTATACACACTGCTTAAGCGGATAAAACTGTTTAGCGTCAGCTGCCAATTGAGGCGCATATCACTGAGATTAGCGGTAAATAAACGACCATCATCGACGTCTAATGTCTGGTAGCGGTGTGATATATCAAGCACTAACGATTCCGTTAATTTCCATTCGATGCCCGGGTTCAACATGGTGATAGTTGCAGGCCTGTCATTAGCGAAATCAATGTCATCACCATAGTTCACATCTAGTTCTAATTTCAGCGATCCAATAGGAGTGAAGTTGGTGTAAAACCAACCTAAGGTTTCATTAAATTCACTAGTGTTATTCTCTATATCAATAATGCTCGGGTTGTGGCGTCTGCCCACTCGTTGTCGTTGCACTATCCCTGTGGCGATAAAACTTTGAAGTCCGCCGTCAAACTCGATATACATTTCTGCTTCTTGCTCAAGTCGTTCATTGTTTTGATTATGGGTAATGTCCCAATCGCCGCCGAGGTTAATTTTGCTGAAGAAATGATTGTCTGGATACCAAATGTAGCCACCGCCAGCGACAAATTTTGCGACATCAATTTTGTCGATAAAGCCAAGATCGGCACGGAAATCATCGCCTGTTGATTCATAGTGAGTACTGGCATACCAATTACGGCGTTCGTGTTGATAACTAACCGCGTACATGTTGTCGTTAAAATTATCGTCTTTATGGGTACGTAAAACGCGTTCGTTAATATTACAATCACCAAATTCGCATCGTTCAGATGGTTGTAAACAATCATCTGTATTGCAAAAGTTAGTGAATAAATCGTCCGGATAAGCTGTTTGTGAATGCGCATACTGTGCGGTGAAAGTATCTTGTTTCGTCGGTTGGTACTTTATATCAACACTGGCAACATAGTTATGATAATCATCCGCTTGTTTTAAGGTCACTAGGCCACCGATTGAAAACTCTCTGCTGGGGTCAAATCGATAACGAGCCGCCATGTTATGACTTTGCTGATCTAATATCGCCACATCAGAACTTAAATTGCCAGGGACTAAAAACTGGGTTTGAGTGTCATTGGCCGCCAATATTGCAACAGTATGGTTGTCGGTTTTGCTGGTCAATTTTAAACCATAATCTGGCGAGCTAATATTGCGGGTGTGTAGCAAATCTAATTGGGTATCAAAGTAATCTTTGTTATCTAAGAAAAAGGCGCGCTTTTCAGGAAAGAAGAGTGCAAATGTGTTGTTAACATCTAGCTGACCCGCATCGGCTTCCACTTGAGAGAAGTCTGGGTTAATGGTGGCGTTAAGTAAGGTAGTCGGTGTGATCCCCCAACGTAAATCTAATCCAACATCGACATTACTGTCATCTCTCCAAGGTTGGGCTTGTGTTACGTCTCGTTGCTGGCTTTGATTTGCCACAATAGAGGGCGTGAGTTGTAAGTCTTTACCCTGAGTTGCGCCGGCTAAACCCGATGCGATACCTAATTGGCATAACTGACATGACACGTTACGGTCGATTTTATGAGTGGATAAGCGATGGGTTTCATTGCGAGGATAAAAGCGAATAAGCTCAATGCCCCAAGTTTGAATTGGATTACTGTCATCAAAATTAAACAGTCTTAAGGGGAGTTGTACCTCAACTTGGAAACCGTTTTTGGTCAGTTTACCTTTGCTATACCAAATCCCGTCCCACGCATCACTTTCTTGGCCTGTGAGTTCATTTTCTATGGAATCACTTTGGACGCCATAAGGGTTAATAAAAAATTGGTAGGCTAAACGAGCATTATTGAAGGTATCCAGTTTAATACCCACCATGTCATCGCCCCAGGATTTGTCTCGATCACGTAGATTTGCCCTAATATTGTCCGGATTAGGATCGTGGGCAGTAAACGCAAAATATAGGCTGGTGTTCGACGCATAGACTTTAGCTGTGGTTGTCACTGGTGCAGCGGTATTCTCTCCAGGAGAGGTTTCATAACGCAGTATTACCTCGGTAGCATGTTGCCATGCAGGCTCGTTAAAGTCGCCATCAAGCTCAATATCTTCATTGATCGTCGGGATGTCGAGATGAAATTGCTGGCTCGACCCCGCAAACGCAGCAAAAGATAATAAACTGCTTAATATTACCAACGCTAACGTGAAGATAACGTCACAGGTGCGGGTTAATCGGTTGATTGGGGGTAAGCTGCTAGTTGGCATTAAGTCGTTGATCACTTTTACTCTTTTTTTATTTTTTGTTATTTGTCTTATTGTCGCAAAAAAGTCCTTAAAACGTAGGTCCGACTTGTACTAAAATCATCACTAAATTGTTACTGAATGTTAAATTAGCTTGCGTGAATGTAATAAAAAAGCCCGATAGTCGCTATCGGGCTTGTCTTGAGGCGCTGTAATCTAAGCTGGTCTCTGTTGGAGCATCCATGCATCCATGCATCCATGCATCTAAGCATTAATTCTCTACAGATTAATCTGGGGCAATACTGCTATTTTTGTAGGCGTCACGATATTTATCGACCCACATAGCGGTTGCACCACAAATGGCTACCGGCATAACGATAAAGTTTACAATCGGTATCATTGAAAACACTGTCACGGTAGCACCGAAGCTAAAACTAGATCCTTTAGTATTTTTGAGGGCGAACTTCATATCATCAAAAGGCACTTTATGATTATCAAATGGATAGTCACAATATTGAATTGCCATCATCCACGCAGTGAATAAAAACCATAAAATGGGCGCTGCAGTTTGGCCGATAATCGGCAACCAAAATAACACTAAAAACAATAATGCTCGTGGTAAATAGTATTTTAGCTTAATCCATTCTCGACCAAAAATTCGCGGCAAATCTTTGATCATATCGACTGAACCGCCGGTGTTTAAGCTTTTTCCGGTGAGATGCTGCTCGACTTTTTCGGCCAACAAACCATTAAACGGCGCTGCAATCCAGTTCATTACGGAACTGAATAAAAATGACATTACCACTAGCATTGTCAGTACGGCTAATGGCCATAATAAAAAATTCAACCAGCTTAGATATTCTGGGAGTTGTCCATCCATCCAGGTAAATAATGCTGTTAATTGTCCTAGTGCAAAATACATCGCTGAGGCGAATAAGACTAAATTGATCATCAGCGGTATAAAGACAAATGAGCGCAAACCCGGTTGTTTAATTAATTGAAACCCTTGGATAAAATAATTCACACCACTTTTCTTGGCGATTATTGAATTGGTAACCATTGAGACTGCCTATTTTGTGACTTATATTGTTGATTTTGACGAGCCAAGCACAATAAAACAAGTGATAAACTGTGTCAAAAGGATAAAAATCGTTACAAAAAGCTGCTCAATTGCTAAAGTGAGCTGCTTTTTCCTTTTAATGCGTACCTGAACTGGCAACATGAGATTAAAACAAATAAAACTTGCTGGATTTAAGTCGTTTGTAGACCCAACTAAAATCCCATTTGATAACGCCTTATCAGCGATTATTGGCCCTAACGGCTGCGGAAAATCCAATGTGATTGATGCCGTGCGCTGGGTGCTGGGCGAAAGTTCGGCAAAGCATTTGCGCGGTGATTCGATGACCGACGTTATTTTTAACGGCTCATCGGCACGCAAACCCATTTCTGTTGCGGGTGTCGAACTGGTATTCGAGAACATTCAGGGAAGGCTCACTGGACAATATGCCAGTTATCAAGAAATCTCGGTAAAGCGACAAGTTAACCGCGACAGTGAATCAAGTTATTTCCTTAATGGTCAAAAATGTCGTCGAAAAGACATAACCGACTTATTCATGGGTACGGGTCTTGGGCCGCGTAGTTATGCCATTATCGAGCAAGGTACTATTTCACGCTTAATCGAATCTAAACCTCAAGAATTAAGAGTGTTTATTGAAGAAGCTGCAGGCATTTCGCGTTATAAAGAACGTCGCCGTGAAACCGAAAACCGTATTCGTCATACCCGTGAAAACCTCGAACGTTTAAACGATATTCGAGTTGAACTCGGTGCTCAATTAGACAAATTATCGCAACAAGCAAAAGCTGCTCTGCAGTACCGCGAATTAAAAAATAGCGAACGAGAGTTGCATAGCCAACTATTAGTGATGCGCTATCAGCAATTGTTGCAGCAAACAGACAGACTTGATGCCGAAACGGCCGAAGGTGAGCTTAAATCTGAAGCGTTAGCCAAAACCGCACAGCAGGGCGACACCAGTGTTATTCAGCTGAAACAGCAATTGGCTGAGCTCAGTGATGCTGAACATAAGCTAGTAGAGCAATATTACCAAGCCGGTAATACCATGACCAAGCTTGAACAGCAGCTTGCTCATCAGCAGCAACAAGACTCTCAGTTACAGCAACAAATTCAAGTATTACAACAGCAAATCAAACAAGCTGACGATAATATTGTCAGCATGACCGATACTCATCAGCAATTGGTTGCGCAATTGGATACTCACCAACCCGCTTATGAACAGGCGAGTATTGTGCTTGAGCAAATCGATGAGCAAGTTTTTGCTATCGAAGAAGCGTGTGATGATCAGCAGCAACAAGTAACCCAATATGCTGAAATCTTAGCGACTCATAAAATGCAGTTGGCACTGAGCCAATCGACGCTCAGCCATCAACAGCAAAGTTTGGTTCAAAACGAACAGTACTTAGCTCAATTACAAACAGAGTTAGCTGTTTTAGCTCAGCAAGACAACCAACAGCAGTTGCACAACAGCACAGCAGAATTAGCTAATGTTGAACAACAACTAAATGATAAACAGCTGCAGTACAGTCAACTTGAGCTTTCCTTACTTGAGCAGCAACAAGCCGTCACTGAAGCGAGTGATGCTTATCAAATCCTTAAGCAAACTGTCACTCGTCATCATTCTCGATTGCAATTTATTGATGAGTTGCTGGCCGATCATACTCAAGATGATGGCCAACAATTATGGCAAGTTATTGAGGTTGTGCCTGGCTGGGAGAAAGCAGTCGATAAAGTGTTACAAGGCTTAAGTCAATTACCTGTTCTAGGGTTGGGGCAAACATCTTCATTGAGCGTTTCTCCGCCTACAGTGGGTTTTGAGCCACAGCATCAAGTGACCTATCCTGCTTTAACAACCCCAGTTAATTTAACGCCATGGTTACAACATGTTGTGTGGGCGTCCAGTCTCAGTGAAGCAAAAGAGTTATTACCAACATTGCTTCCTGAGCAATATATTGCCACTCAAGAAGGTTACTTGATAGGCAATGGTTTTGTGCTCAATCATACTCAGGCAGGGCAATCCGCTATTGTACTGAGCCAAGAGCGAGCAAGCTTAAGCCAGCAATTAATAGAACTTGAGCAACAACAGCTATTGTCTCAACAATCTCTGACATCGTTAACTCAACGGGCCGCGACCACTCAGGTAGAGCTGAATCAATGCCAACAAGCCTGTCATCAGTTGCAAATAGAGCAGACAAAACTGCACTCTTTGGTGACGAGTTTAACTCAACAAGCCGTTGAGAAACGCGATAAGCAACAGCAATGCAGCCAATCAATCGCCAAGCTTGAACAGCAAATGGGTGATAAACAAATGCATGTCGATGCCCTTGAAGAACAAGTGCTGACGCAAGAAGATGTATTGTTGCAAGCGATGAACCAACACGATGTTGCTCAACAAGCTTGGCAAACAAGCCAAGCTAAATTGCGTGAAACCAAAGTTACTCGCACCGATGCTGCAAATAGCGTTAAACAGCTGCAAGCACAAGTGCAACAACATGCTACCCAGCAAGCATTGAGTGAACAAAAATTAAAGCAACAACATGAAAAACAGACAGAATTAGTCAGTCAATTGACTCAGTTACAACAAATGTTGCTCGACAATCAGCAACAACAAGGTCAACATGATTTAAGTCAATTATCAATACAACTGGCGCAAGCACTCGAGCAGCAACAAGCATTACAGCAGCAATTACAGCAAAATCGGTCTCAACAAGCAGAGCTTCAAACAAGTTTAGACCGTTTAGTATTGATGCAAAAACAACAGCTTGTAGTGTTACAAGACTTGACTCAAAAGATAAGCACGTTAAAGTTACGTCGTGAGGGCTTAAAAGGGCAGGCTAATGGGCAGCTGCAATTGCTGCAAGAACAGCAAATTCAGCTACAACAGGTCATTGCCGACATACCTGAACATGCATCTGTTGATGTTTGGTCGCAACAGCTTGAAAAAGTAAAACAGAACATTATACGTTTAGGTGCTATCAACCTTGCAGCCATTGAAGAATTTGAATCGCAACGAGAGCGAAAAGCTTATTTAGACAGTCAAGATGACGACCTAAATAAAGGATTAGCGATTTTAGAAGATGCTATCCGTAAGATAGATAAAGAAACCCGAAGCCGTTTTAAAGCCACATTCGAAACGGTAAACCATGATTTAGGGCTGCTATTTCCTAAAGTTTTTGGTGGGGGAAGGGCTTATTTGGCATTAACCGGTGATGACCTGCTTGAAACGGGTGTTACCATCATGGCGCAACCGCCAGGTAAGAAGAATAGCACCATACATTTACTTAGTGGTGGAGAAAAAGCGTTAACCGCTTTATCATTAGTCTTTGCCATTTTTAGACTGAATCCAGCACCTTTTTGTATGCTAGATGAAGTAGATGCACCTTTGGATGACGCCAACGTCGAACGTTTTTGTCGGTTACTGAAAGAAATGTCACAAAGTGTGCAATTTATTTATATCAGTCATAATAAAATAACAATGGAAATGGCTGATCAACTTATTGGCGTTACTATGCATGAACCTGGCGTTTCAAGAATAGTCGCAGTGGACATTGAAGCCGCCGTCGCCATGGCAGACGCGGTATAAATTTGCAAGACAGGGAATCTAATGAAAGATCTACAACTGGTGTTGTTCGTATTAGGCGCGATCGCAATTATTGCGGTGTTAGTGCACGGTTTTTGGTCGATTCGCAAACAACAACCTAAATCTATGAAACAAAGTCCGATGGCAGGATTTTATAAAGACCAAGCTAAACGTCGAGACTCTGAAGGTTTTGACGCCGATGGCATTGGCAAAGTGCGTGTACGTAAACCCGGTGAGGTTGAAGATGTAGTCATTAAGCCTGTATTAAAGACCAATTTAAGTCAAAAACCACACTCAGGTGCAACTAAGCTCACCGATACTCCTTTACAAGACTCACTGCGTCAGCCTGGTCCGCACCAAACTGAGCCAGAACATATTCAACCTAAAGTAGTACAGCCTGCGCAACAAAGCTTATTTGTTGAAGACGATGTTAAACCTGCTCCTACGGCAAGTACGTCAATGAATACCCCTAAAAAGATATTCAATACTTCAACCAGTACAGCCAAATTAGAAAGTTACACAGGTAAACCTGTCGCCGCCAGACCAGAACCCACTAAGCCAACGGTACAAGCCGCTGTGCCAAAAGTGGATGTTAGCCCTGAAGTAGCGGTTAAAGCTGAAGTAGAGGTTAAATCTGAGGTTATTACCCCTAAAGCAGATGCTCCAGTAAATGAACCTGTAGAGCCGACCGATGTATTAGTACTGCACATTGTTGCTAAAGCAGGCGAGCAAATCCAAGGCGCAGAATTATTGCCAAGTTTGTTGTCGCTCAATTTCAAATTTGGTGATATGGATATTTTTCATCGCCACATCGACAATGCTGGTACTGGCAAAGTGCTATTTTCACTCGCTAACATGTTAAAGCCTGGGATATTTGACCCGGATAATATGGAACAATTTGTCACCCAAGGTGTGGTGTTGTTTATGACCTTACCTGGCTATGGCGATCCATTGATGAACTTCACCATTATGCTTAACTCGGCTTATCAAATTGCCGAGGATCTCGGTGCTGAATTATTGGATGGACAACGCCAACCTTGGTCAGATGCAACCAAAAAAGATTATTTACGACGACTCAATGCGGCGTAGGTTGATGTGTTTATTAAGGCCGCAGCAGCGGCCTTAATTGTTTTATACCTTTACACTTTATCAAGCAAATCACGGTTACAACCTGTATGACGGATGCCACAATGCACGCTATTCAAACTGAAATGGATCAACTTACTCACACCATTAACCAACATAATATTCGTTATTACGTTGATGATGCTCCGTCAATACCCGATGCTGAATACGACAGATTAATTAAGCGCTTAACCGAGTTAGAACGTGACTATCCGCAATTTAAATCGGTAGATTCACCGACACAACGCGTCGGTGGTATAGCATTACAAAAATTTGCTCAAATTACCCACCTTAAACCGATGTTAAGTCTCGACAATGCATTTGAACAAACTGATTTCGCTGCTTTTAATAAGCGTATAACGGATAAAGTCGATAGCGTTGATTATGTTTGCGAACCTAAACTCGACGGTTTGGCCGTGAGTATTACTTATCGTTTCGGCGTTCTTGAACGCGCCGCAACGCGAGGTGATGGTAGCGTTGGCGAAGATATTACTGCAAATGTACGCACTATTCGTTCAATTCCTCTTAAGTTACGCGGTGAAGGATTTCCAGATTTAGTTGAAGTCCGTGGCGAAGTGTTTATGCCTAAAGCGGCATTTGAGGCATTAAACCAGCGTCAAATCAGCAAAGGTGACAAAGTCTTTGTTAATCCTCGTAACGCTGCAGCCGGTAGTTTGCGCCAATTAGACAGTAAAATTACCGCTTCAAGGGCTCTTGGGTTTTATGCTTATGCATTAGGTGTGGTCGAAGGCGAGTCACAACCGATGCAAACAAGCCACTATGGCCAACTAACACAGCTGCAACAATGGGGTGTCCCCGTCAGTAGCGAAGTGAAAGTGACTGATTCATTAGAAAAAGTCTATGCATATTACGCCGATATTATGGCCAGACGAAGTGCGCTTGAATATGAAATCGACGGCGTCGTCATAAAGGTTAATGACATTGCCAAGCAACAAACACTTGGTTTTGTGGCTAAAGCTCCTCGATGGGCCATAGCCTATAAATTTCCAGCCCAGGAAGAAATGACCTTGTTAGAGTCTGTTGACTTTCAGGTTGGCCGAACGGGTGCTGTTACCCCTGTTGCCCGTCTCAAACCGATATTTGTCGGTGGCGTGACCGTGTCTAACGCGACCTTGCACAATGCTGATGAAATTGCCCGTCTTGGAGTGAAAATAGGCGACACAGTGATTATTCGCCGCGCAGGTGATGTTATCCCACAAATTGTTGCTATCGTGCCAGAACAGCGTCCAGATGATGCGCAAGATATTATCTTTCCGCAATATTGTCCGGTGTGTCAAAGCATTGTTGAGCGTTTAGAAGGTGAAGCTGTAGCGCGTTGTAGTGGTGGACTTTTTTGTGAAGCGCAACGTAAAGAGGCGATTAAACATTTTGCATCCCGTAAAGCATTAAATATTGATGGCATGGGCGATAAAATCGTTGAGCAATTAATTGATAAAGAACTTGTCAAAACGCCAGCAGACTTATTTTCCCTGACCGCTTCTAGCATCACGATGTTAGATCGCATGGCGATGAAGTCAGCCACAAATATTGTCGCGGCGATTAAACACGCTAAAGCCACTACATTAGCGCGTTTTTTATATAGTCTTGGGATCCGCGAAGTCGGCGAAGCTACCGCCGCTAATTTAGCCCAACACTTTGCCGAATTTGAGCGTATTCGAACTGCTAGCGTTGAACAACTGCTCGAAGTCGCTGATGTTGGTGACATTGTAGCAAAACACATTCGACAATTTTTTGCACAGCCACATAACATTGAAGTAATAGAGCAATTGCTTGAAGCCGGCATTACTTGGCCTGTTATTGAACAAGCTGACGAATCGCAGCTTAGTCTTAAAGGGCAAACGTGGGTGTTAACTGGTACGCTAACTCAACTTAATCGTAACGATGCCAAAGCCCAATTACAGGCTTTGGGCGCCAAAGTGGCTGGCAGTGTTTCGAAAAATACTGATTGCCTTGTTGCTGGTGAAGTAGCGGGCTCTAAATTAGCAAAAGCTGAAGAGTTGGGCGTTAAGGTGATAGATGAACAAGCTCTGATGGATTTATTAAATGTGGCTAACTAACATGAAAACTAGTATTGCTTTATTTATGCTGGTGCATGCCGATAAGAGTTTATTGTGAATTTTAGTAATATTACTTGGTTAGATGATCGTGGTCATATAAAACCGCCATTATTTTTGTATTTGATTTTGGTCTTTTTAGCCCGTGGCTGGTGTATTTTTATTGCATCCTTAACCCAGTTTAATGACCGTGCTGGTTTAGTAAGGTTATTTTATCCTGAAAAAAGCGATTTTGTATCGGCGCTAATTGCTGGTGTCGGGGCGATACTGATTTATGGACTTATTATTGCCGAGCGTAAACGCAGCTGGCCGATATTAATACCTTTGTTTAGACGTAGTGCTTGGTTTTTGTGGGGATTACTCATTATTGATGGACTATTTTTGTTCCAACGTATGATGCACGATGACTATTTGTTTAAAATTGGCTATTCGATTGATGCACTTTTTCTGTTTTGGTCAGTTATTTATGTCTTCAAATCAAAGCGGCTATATTACTATTTTACCGACTGGACCCCTGATGATAGTACTGTGCAAGTCGAAACCATATCTGATGATGAGATTAAGCCTGATACGAAATAATGTACGACTTGGTATAAATGCACTATTATTTATTGGTTTCCAAAAGCATTAAAATGTATGACTTTGATACACATAGCTCTATTTCAAAAATGTTAGCGTAGAAATGACATTATCATCTCGGCCATAACTTGGCTAATGTGAAAAAGGATCAGTACTTTGGCTAAAACAGAATTAACACAAATACCTGTTTCGCAAATGGTTATCGGGTTAACCGTTAAGCTGCCTTTGTCATGGACAAGCCATCCTTTTTTTCGCAGTAAAGTAAAGCTTGAACAACAAGTGCAAATCGAGATGATCAAAGGTCTCGATGTGTCATTTGTGTACGTGATTGATGGCCATGATTTGCTGCCTAAAGTTGATGAACCCGTTGAAATTGAGCCACCAGAAGAGGTTGTTGAACAAGAAATTGATTATCGACCTTTGGCTAAAAAAAGTATGCGAGTTAGCCAACAGCGCTTTGTAAAATCGGTTAACGATAGTCGAACCGTTTTTGGTAAAATAGTCAGCGATCCTGAAGGTGCTTATCGTGAAGCGGCCACCTTAGTTGAAGATTTAGTCGATCATTTGTATGAAAGTGAAACCCCTCATTTAACGTTAGTGGGCAGTGGTGAAACAGATATTAGTGTGACTCAACATGGTATTTCAGTTGCGGTGATCTCTATGATGATTGCTCACACATTATCACTGTCTAAAAAAGAGGTTCGTGACATTGCATTAGGCAGCTTGTTTCATGACATTGGTAAGTTAAAAGTCCCAGAGGCAATCCGGCGTAAAAAACGTGGTGAGTTAACTGACCATGAAATTAACTTTTTAAAAATGCACCCTAACTTTGGCCACGAGATGCTTAACCGCACCGGATTATTTCCTGAAGCCATGTTAGACATAGTGTTGCATCATCATGAGTTTATTGATGGTAGCGGTTTTCCTAATAATCTGACCGAAGCTAAAATTTTACCCACCACCCAAATAGTGTCATTAGCTAATGACTATGAAACCCTGTTACATCAATACCAGACGCCACAAGTTGCACTGGGTATTTTATTTAAAACTCACAGCAGTAAACACAGTGATAATTTAATTTCGGTTTTAGTTAAAATATTAGGTATTTATCCTCCAGGCACTATAGTGCGCTTAACCGACGAAAGCATCGCTAAGGTGATGATGACAACTGCCGATGTAAAACAGCCACATGTGTGGTCATGTAACCTCAGTGGGGGGGAACCTAGTTTTCGTTTTTTAATTAACGAAGATGTTCAAGTTCAAGAAGTGATGAAATTAGACGAATTATCTGAGGGTGCCATTAAAACATTGCAAGCCAATAGTCCAATTAGTTTTTACTTCAATAACTTCAATCATTAAAATTTAACGTCGTAATATCGAGAATACATGAATACAGTTACTATTATCGGATGTGGTTGGTTCGGTTTGCCGCTCGCGACACAATTAGTTAAACAAGGTATTAAGGTAAAGGCTTCAAAACGTCACCCTGAGGATTTAGTCCAATTACAGCAAGCCGGTATTGATGCTTATCAGTTAGATTTGGCCAATGTGACTAACCAAGCAAAAAACTCGTCTTTATTCGATGCAGACGCTATCGTGATTAACATACCACCGGGACTTAGACGAGGCGAAACTGATTACCTTGGCTATTTAACTCAGTTAATAAACTTGATGGGTGAACGCCAATATCAAAAAATTATTTTCATCAGTACGACTGGGGTTTATCCTTCGCTAGATCAAACTGTAACCGAACAAGATGCTGCTGCTTTTAATGATACCAGTGGTACATTATTACAAGCAGAAGCGATGTTTTCAGCTATGAAAAACAGCTGTGTTGTACGATTTTCAGGCTTGGTTGGACCTAAGCGACATCCCGGACGTTTTTTTGCCGGAAAAATGGATGTCAGCGGCGCCAATGTTGCGGTTAATCTGGTGCATTTAGATGACTGTGTTGCTGCTGTTAGCTTAATTCTTTCTCGCAACGATACTTTAGCTATTTATAATCTTGCTGCAAACGCTCATCCTACTCGTGGTGAGTTTTATGTTGCTGCCGCTGAACATCTTGGGTTAAGTGCGCCAGAATTTAATCAACAACAACAACCCAATAAAACTATCGATGGGCAGTTAATCTGTCATCAGTTAGGGTTTACATATGCGTTTAATAATCCATTCAAAATGCTTGATGCTTGCTAAACTGGCATAGGCTATAATAGCCAGAATATTTTGATTAAAAGGCGATTATTGTGACGACTCAAACTCAAGCGTTTGCATTACTTCAAGGTGATGAATTCGTAGAACTGTACAAAGTACTCAAAGTACTCGGTCTAGTGAACGGTGGTGGCGAAGCAAAGCATGTCATTACCGAAGGTCAAGTTACCGTCAACGGTGAAGTTGATACTCGTAAACGTAAAAAGTGTGTTGTTGGCGATGTCGTTTCGTTCAATGGCGCTACAATTGAAATTGTTCCTGCACAGTAAGGATTGATAAATGCAATTCCCAGAAGATGATAATGGCCAAATGTTGGCTGCAATGGCAGATGCCGGTATTGACCTTACTCAATCAATAGAAGTAGATTTCTTCTTGGTGTTTGACGATCAACGTGATGCCGAGTCAGCCTTAGAAGCATTAAGCCAAAAAGACCTCCAAGGTGAGCTTGAGCTTAACTTTGATGAAGAAAGCACCAAGTGGGAAGTGATTGTTTGCCTACAAATGGTACCTGAATACGCAACGCTTGTGGCTAAAGAAACTGAGTTAAATAACTTTGCCAAAGAGTTTGACGGTATTTCTGATGGTTGGGGCGTGATGCAAAACCAAGCCAGCGATAATGAATTTGCAGATGATGACCATGTTCACACTGAGCATTGTAAGCACTAACATTGCCAGCAACTAACATAGTCTTCACTATAGATTGAATTATTCAATTGAACAAAAGCCGTTAATGCCCAGCATTAACGGCTTTTTGATTATACAAAGCGACGTGGTTTAGTCTTCTTTTATCTCATTAATGACTTCTTTGGTTTCATGTCCAATAGCTTTAACGGTATCGCGCGTCCCGTGACCGATAGCGGTGGTCACTTTTTTTGTGGTGTGACCGATTTCTTTGCCAGTCTGTTTTAATTCAGCACAGGCGGACAAAGATAGAATAAAGCTAAACGATATCAGTATTACGATGATTTTTTTACACATTGTAGTAGCCTTATCAATAATCTAATATGAGATGTATCATCAGCTTAGCGTCGTTGCTATTTCAGCATAACGGGTTTGATGGTTAAAGGGTGTAATCATGGAGTTAAATGGCACATTGATTGGCCAAATTATTTTCGTTTTAACCTTAGTTGTGGTGTTCTTCACCTTAAGATTTGCCAAGGGGAAAACCACAAATTTACCCTTGGTGGGTTTTTACGCTCTTGTGTTAAATCTCATTTTTGCCCCTGCTGGGTGGATATATTGCTGGTACTGGTCAACCAAACCGTTTTTATCCAAATAAATTCAAACTCAAGAAAAAAACGAACTCAAGAAAATCACAAACAACTAGGATGAGATAATAAACTGTTCGTTCTATTTTAGGTTAACTAATTTATGGAATATTAACCTCGGTTAATGGTGATATCAGAGACATATCCATGTTCTGTCGCTATTAAGGCTTGCTTGAGCATGGTGGCGGCTTCTGTTGCCGTCATAAAGCTTGATGTATTAATGTCTTTGCCACTGGTTTGCCAAAAGTCCGTTGCCATTCCTCCTGGATATACCGCAATCAATTTCATCGGGCTGCCTTTCAATTCTAATCGTAACGATTTTACCAATCCCTTTATGGCCCATTTTACGGCACAGTAAGTCGACTCATTTGCTTTGCCAGCTTGCGCAGCGGTCGACATCACGACTACTACAGTAACGTTGTGATCACGATAGCGACTAATAAGTTCACGCAGCACTAGAATGCTTGAAGTGAGATTGTTGTGTATTAACTGATTAATCGCTTCAGGTACTTGTTGTTCGATAGGGCCAAAATAACCACTACCAGCACAATGAATAACCTTGCTTGGCGGCGCTGATAAACGCGAAAATAATGCACTGACATCTTCGGCCACACACAAGTCTGCTGTGTGAGTTTGTACGTTAGCTTGCTCTGGTTGAGTTAGATCAGCCATTACACCTGCTAATTTTTGCTCACTGCGACCTGTCACCAATAACGGTTGATTTTCTGCAGCATACAGTTGTGTTAGTGCAGCACCTAAGCCGCTACTTGCGCCGGTAATAACAATCATAATAAAACCTTCAGCTCAATATTTACTAGGCCGACTACTATAACAATGCCTAAGTGAAGCGCAAAGCGGTTGTAGTTCATTTCTCAAATCGATTTTCAATTCTGATGTTTAAGTCAATATAAGCTTATTAATGGGTAATACGTTATTTGGTCAGTGTTTATTAGCCCAAGCTGAAATTAGTTGGGTAAAGCGGAATAAATTACACAGAACGCTTTGTATTTTGACGATAAAGATTGTCTAATAACGCCTTATATTATGTCAGCCGACTTCACGCTATTCCTAATAACGAGACTCCCCATGCTTGAACTCACGCTCCAACTCGCGGTTATTTTATTTTTTGTTGCTCTGGTTGCGGGGTTTATCGACTCGATTGCTGGCGGCGGAGGCTTACTGACCATTCCCGCATTAATGTGGGCAGGGTTACCTCCAGCAGCAGCATTGGGTACCAATAAGCTGCAAGCGTGCGGTGGCAGCTTTTTTGCGAGCTTATATTTTGTACGTAAAGGGATGGTCGATTTACGCAGTATCAAACTGTCGTTGATATGCGCTTTTATTGGTGCATCAATTGGCACAATATTAGTACAAATGATCGATGCTAAATTATTAGAAGTGGTGCTGCCATTTTTGATTTTGGCCATTGGTTGTTATTTTTTATTCTCTAAAAAAATAAATGAACAAGATCGCCAACAAGTCCTCACCCCAAGTGTGTTTGCTTTTACTGCCGCATTGGGCGTTGGCTTATATGATGGTTTCTTTGGCCCAGGCACCGGCAGTTTTTTTGCTTTAGCATTTGTTTCATTGGCTGGTTTTGGTTTGGCCAAGGCAACCGCGCATGCAAAGCTACTCAATTTTGCCACTAACATTGCGTCGTTAATTTTCTTTTTAATCGGTGGTCAAGTCGCAGTGGTATTGGGATTAATTATGCTGGTAGGCCAAGCAATTGGTGCTACGTTAGGTTCACGTTTAGTGGTGACTAAAGGCGTTAAAATCATTAAACCTTTGGTGGTAGTGATGTCATTGGGCATGAGCGGCAAATTATTGTGGTCGCAATACATGTGATAGCAGTACATGTGATCGCGGTACATGTGATCATAGTAGCGATAATTTGGGTTTATTAACGCCAGCATTATGTGGTGTACGTGTTTGTTTTTATTGAAGGGATGTTATGCGCATTATTCACACATCAGATTGGCATCTTGGCCAATATTTTTATGGTAAAAGTCGCGCAGCTGAGCACCAGGCCTTTATGCAGTGGTTACTTGAGCAAATCAACATCCACCAAGTTGATGCGCTTATTGTTGCGGGCGATATTTTCGATACTGGCACACCGCCAAGTTATGCCCGTACGCTATACAATCAATTTATTGTTCAAATTCAACAAACAGGTTGCCAGCTAATTTTATTGGGCGGTAATCACGACTCTGTGTCGACGTTGAATGAATCTAAAAATCTCCTTGCTTGCCTAAATACTGTGGTTATTCCAGGTGCATTCGAGCATGTTGAAGAGCATGTATTTACCCTCAAAAATCGCCAAGGTGAAGTGGGTGCTATTTTATGTGGTTTACCCTTTTTACGCCCGCGTGATGTGGTGCTAAGTGAATCAGGTGAGTCATCAATTGATAAACAACGTAAATTGGGTGATGCCATTAGCGAGTTGTATCAGCGCTGTTTTGAGCAAGCTGAACAACTCAATAATACATTTACTACGCCAGTACCCATTATTGCGACAGGTCATTTAACCACAGTGGGTGCAAGTACTTCAGAATCCGTGCGTGATATCTATATTGGCAGTTTAGATGCCTTTAATGCAGCGCTGTTTCCTGCCGCAGACTACATTGCATTAGGTCATATTCATCGCCCCCAAGTGGTGGCGAAATCTGAACATATTCGTTACAGCGGTTCACCGATAGCGTTAAGTTTTGATGAACTCGCGGCAGATAATGCCACTAATAAATCGGTGTTTTTGGTCGAATTTAGTGATGCCAAATTATCTCAAATCACAGCATTAATGGTGCCAGTTTTCCAGCCGATGCAGGTGTTAAAAGGCGACTTAGATAGCATTGAGAAGCAGATAAGCGCATTTGCTTTGCAAGCAGAATCCGCAAAAACGACTTGGTTGAGCATTGAGGTGTCACAACAAGATTATTTGTCTGATTTGCAATCGCGCATTGCCGACATGACTCAAGACAAAGCGGTTGAAGTATTGCAGTTAAAGCGTGCCCGTAGTCAACGACAGCAACACATTAAGCAGCTCGATAATGAAACCTTATCTGAGCTCAGCGTCGACGAGGTATTTGGGCGACGTTTGTCGCAAGAAGAGTTTGAGAGTGAATCGCAACAGGCACAGTTAGGACGAATAAAGCAACGCTTTAACCAAGTGTATGCCGAAGTGGAGTCTGAGCGAAACAGTCAAGAAACGGCTGCGAGCCATGTGTTACAAGAAACGTCGACAGAAGCCGTTGCAACAAAAAGTGCTACCGAGGGTGAGCAATAATGAAAATTCTAAGCCTTCGCTTTAAAAATATTAACTCACTTAAAAATGAGTGGAAAATCGACTTCACCCAATCGCCATTTGCTGAAAACGGTTTATTTGCTATTACAGGTCCTACAGGCTCAGGTAAAACCACCATTCTCGATGCGATTTGTTTGGCGCTTTACCATCGTACACCGCGGTTAAGTAATATTTCTAAAACCACCAACGAGTTAATGACTCGTGGCACTGCAGAATGTTTAGCTGAAGTTGAATTTGAAGTTAAAGGTGTCGCTTACCGAGCGTTTTGGAGTCAGCGTCGTTCGCGCGACAAAGCCGATGGCAATTTACAAGATGCGCAAGTCGAATTGGCTAAACTCAGTGACGGTAAAATCCTTGCCAGTCAGATAAAACGTAAAACCGAATTAATTGAAGAAATCACCGGACTCGACTTTGCTCGTTTCACTAAGTCGATGATGTTGTCACAAGGCCAGTTTGCCGCTTTTTTAAATGCCGAAGCCAATGAGCGCGCAGAACTATTGGAAGAGCTAACGGGTACTGAAATTTACAGCTTAATTTCAGCGCGAGTGCATCAGCATTTTTCTGATGCCAAAACTAACCTAAAAGTGCTTGAAGCTAAGCTTGGCAGTGTTGAGTTATTTGATCAACAACA
This sequence comes from Shewanella sp. BF02_Schw, assembly GCF_014596695.2. Taxonomy (NCBI): domain Bacteria; kingdom Pseudomonadati; phylum Pseudomonadota; class Gammaproteobacteria; order Alteromonadales; family Shewanellaceae; genus Shewanella; species Shewanella sp. BF02_Schw. The sequence continues at coordinate 79,106 of NZ_JABKAW020000003.1, read as the reverse complement.
AGTTGTGGCGCAGCAACTACAGATTGAACAACTCAATCAGGCGCTTGTGATCGATCAACAGCAATTAGCTCAATTAAGCCAATTTATTACCTGGGCGGACAATACTGAGCAATCGCAGCAGACATTAGTTAACGTTCAGGCTCAACAGCAACTAGCACTGTCTCGCGTACAGCAACATAGCGATGAACTAACTCGACTTGAACATAGTGAGCCAGCACAGCAAATCCAGCCTCTATTTGAACAGCAACAAAAAGCCCAGTTAAGCACCCGAGTATTATCGGAACAGATTGAACAGTTAACGGAACAGGTTGGTGTAGCTGAACAAACACTGCAACAGCACACCCACAAGCAAACGCAAGCTGAGCAAGGCGTTGATAAAACCAATCAAGCACACAAAGATTTGCTTAATCTTATCGACAAACAGGTGTTGCCGTTAGACCAACACATTAGCCAATTGAACTATCAGTTGTCTCAGGTCAGATTAAGCCATCAGCAAACGGCTGAGCAACAACACAAAACGATTGAGCAACAGCAACAGTTGATGGCGTTGCAACAGCAACTCACGTCGGCAAAGCAAGACATACAGCAACAACTTGATAGTTTGCCACAAGGCCAAGAAGTGGCCAAAAAGTTTGCGGCTTGGCAGACACAATATAGCCAAGTGTTGCAATTAAACCAGCAGTTGAGCCAACTTGACACTCAACGAGTTCAGCAACAACATAATATCGAGCAAACTCAAACAACGTTATCTGAGCTTTCGCCACAAATAGAACTGGCCAAAACGGCGGTCACCCAAGCGTTGGCTCAACAAGCCGACAGCCAGCAAGCAATAACGGCATTATTGGCTGGCCAAGACGAAAGTCAGATTAATCATGTCTACCAACAACTGGTCGAGCAGCAAGCTGGGCGTTATCAGTTAACCCAGCTATTTAGTCACTATGTGCGTCAGCAGCAACAATGCCAGCAATTAAGCAGTCAATCGGTGCAATTTAACACTGATTTACAGGCTTTAGCGCATTCACTTTCGCAGGTAAGAACCCAGTGGAGTGAAAAAAATCAGCAAGTAAAAGATCTGCAAACCATATTGCAGCAAGAACAGCAAATAGCCAATTTAACCTTAGAGCGTGCCAAGCTTAAAGCCGGTGAGCCTTGTGCATTGTGTGGTTCGACAGAGCACCCGTTAGTTGAGCGTTATGAAGCATTGAATGTGTCTGTTACCGAGCAAAGAATGCAGCAACTACAAATTGAACTTGATGCGATTAAACAGCAAGGTGAGCAGCTTAAAAATCAACAAACGGCGTTGCAAGTTAACTATGACAATTCGCTCAAGCAATTGAGCCTAGCGCAAACTGAATTACAATTAACTGAGCAACAGTGGCAACAACACACTCAGGCGCTTGCGGTAACGCTTGAATTACATGAGCAGCAACAACATAAGCTAACTGATTATATTGCCCAGTCAGAAGCCAAACAGCAGCAACTTGCCCAAACGATAAGTCAGCTCAACCAATGCCAAAAAACCTTACATCAACATCAGCACAATGCTACCCAAGCAGAACAAGCGTTGGCAGTGTTGGTTAATCAGCATGGATTATTGCAACAACAGCTTGATAATTTATCCCAAGGTTTAGTGAGTCAGCAGCAGCAAATTGAATCTGTTAACAAGCAACTACAGCAACTGAGTAGCGCACTGGATGCACACATTATTGCCACAGGGTTAACGCCGCCGACACTAGATAATGCCGACGCTTGGCTTCATCACTTACAACAACAACTTGAACGTTGGATTGAAGCGCAGCAGCAGGCTATCGATAACCAACAGCAGCTCAGTGTCACCGCAGAAAAACTCACCGCAAACAATCTACACACCTCTGAAATAGCAACCAAGCTAGCGGAAGTGACTGCGCAAGTGGTTACGCTTAACGAGCAACTCGATTCGGTACTCGCAAAGCGTAAAGTCGTGTTTGCAGAGAAAGTGGTTGAAGATGAAAAGCTGCTTAGCCAACACGCAGTAGATCAAGCTCAGCAGGTATTTGTCTTAATTCAACAACAATTGCAAACGGCGGATAAACATTTTGCTGGCTTACAAGCGCAGCTGCAATCGACAACGCAGCAAGTCACCAAGGCGAATCAAGAGTTACAGCAGATGCAGGCCAAATGGCAAGTGGCATTACAATCAAGTCCATTTACAGATCAACAGTCATTTGAGCAAGCCTTATTGACGCCACAAGAGCGTCACACCTTACAGCAATTAAAACTGCAACTTGATAACGACATTGTCAAAGCCAATACGTTAGTTGAGCAAGCCTTAACAAAACAAACGGATTTAGCGCAGCTGGCAGAGCAACACGGATACGATATTGCTCAACACGGCGATATAATGCTGCAACATCAAACGATTGAAGCTAAGCACCAACAAGACAAGCAAACACTGTGGCGCTTAAGCCATGAGTTGGAGCAAGATACCAATAAGCGGGCAGGGCAACAGCAACTGCTAGCGGAACAAGCTCAAATGCAACAAGATTACGACGATCTTGCGTACCTGCATTCGTTAATTGGCTCACAAAAGGGCGATAAGTTCCGTAAGTTTGCTCAAGGGCTTACTTTAGACCATTTAGTGGCATTGGCGAACAGGCAGCTAGAACGTTTGCAAGGCCGGTACTTACTTGAACGCAAAGAGTCGGTTGATTTAGAGCTACAAGTACTCGATACCTGGCAAGGTGATGCAGTGCGAGACACCCGAACCTTGTCGGGTGGTGAAAGCTTTTTAGTGAGCTTAGCCCTTGCGCTCGCATTATCTGACCTTGTTAGTCATAAAACGAGCATTGACTCACTGTTTTTAGATGAAGGCTTTGGTACGTTGGATAGCCAAACATTAGATACCGCTTTAGACGCATTAGATAATTTAAATGCTTCGGGCAAAATGATTGGTGTCATTAGCCATATTGAAGCCATGAAAGAGCGGATCGACGTACAGATAAAAGTGACTAAAATGAACGGTCTTGGTATCAGTAAATTGCAGGGTGAGTTTGCTGTAAGTGGGTCTTGATCTGCCTCAAACTCCCATGATTACTGTAATCGAGTTCAAATTAATTATTAATTAAATATCATTTTATATTTGTAAAATGATTATTTTTTGATATAAAAGAGCGTTGATATGCAATTTGAGTGCAAAAGTCCGTATTTTTAGCTGTTTATACCGGATGCCGTAGTATCAAATATTGGGTCATATTTACCATAAAAAACGACATTAAGGCATAGAGTTAACTGAATTTATGCCCAATATCGCAATAACAATTTGCAGTAAAAGAAAAATAAAAAATATAAAGCGTCATCTTTTAGGGTGGATTAGACATTGCTAATGAGTAAAATTATGGGCTTCCAAAGGCCAGCGGTAAGTCAATTGAACTTGCCAAACTTGCACAAGAAAGTCTTGCTAGCGAGTGTATTTGTTGTCGGGGCAGCTTTATTATGGCCAACACAACAAGAGTTTTCATCACAACGTATTCCAGTGGCAATCGATATCGATTCGTTATTGCCACACATAGCTCAACAAGATAGCGCTTTGAAGCTGGTAAAGCCTATTTCACCGATTTTAAATCGCGTGATTGAAAGTGGTGATACCTTAAGTCATTTATTTGAATTAGCCGGTATCGACCAACGAACCATGTATAAAGTACTTGAGGCTGATTTAGAAGTCTTAGCACTAGATACACTTCTGCCGGGTAACCGAATCCAATTTTGGGACAACGCTAATGGCGAGCTTGATAAGCTAGAACTGTACTTTAGCCCTGCTCACCAAGTGGTATTCTCCCGTTTTAAAGACGGAACTTACGGTGTTAATGACATTAACATCGATGGCATTTGGCAAAATCGCATCGTTGGCGGAGAAATTAACGGCTCTTTTTATGTATCGGCTAAAAACGCTGGTTTAAGTGCCGCTGAAATTCAAAAAGTTGAAACTCTGTTAAAAACGAAATTAAACTTTTCTCGTGAGTTGCGCGCAGGTGATACTTTTTCGGTTTTGGTTAACGACCAATTTGTTGAAGGTGAACCAACAGGCACAACATCGATTGAAGGCATTCGTATTAATACCGGCCGTCGCGACATTACCGCGTTTCAAAATGTCGATGGCAATTATTACGACATTGAAGGTCAAAGTTTAACGCCTGCTTTTCAACGTATTCCGCTTAATCGAAAAGTTCGTTTAAGTTCGCGCTTTAACCCTAACCGTAAACACCCAATTACTGGTCGTATTCGTCCACATAACGGCACTGATTTTGCTACCCCAATAGGTACGCAAGTCGTAGCACCGGGAGATGGCATAGTTACTATGGTGACTAAACATCCTTATGCAGGCAACTATATTGTGATTCAACACGACAATAAGGTCAGCACACGCTACCTGCATTTATCGAAGTTTTTAGTTAAAAGAGGCCAACGTGTCACTCGCGGTCAACCGATTGGATTGTCGGGTAATACTGGTGCTTCAACAGGTCCTCACTTACATTATGAGTTTATTGTAAATGGTCGTCCTATCGACGCAATGAAAGCCAATATTGCAGAAGCTACTGTATTACCTAAAAAGCAACTACAAGCGTTTCAAGCTTTGGTGCATAGCCGTAGCATGATGATGGATTTAGGCTAATCACAACGCGTGTAAGCGAACTCTGAACGATAAAAATGCAGCCTATATAGGCTGCATTTTTTGTTGTTAAATCACAGTACTTAACGAGTGCTCAATACTAGCGGTAACGGTTGTCCCTTGTTATTACTTATCGTTGCAGTGCTTCCGCTTGTGGATCTATCTCAGTTCTGGGGTCCATTTCATATGCTGTTGGGCTTGCCATATCGGTGACGGCACGAAAACTTTCTTTTGTTGCAAGTGTTGAGGGGGCAATATGGCTGCGGCGTCTTAATAATACTATCACGAAGAAAATCGCCAAACATGAACTGGTAAAGGCATATAGACCCTTGGCGCCAAATAATCCCATCGCAAGTGAAGCCATAGGCGCACCAATAGCCGACGATAACCCAAGAGTGATAAGCATGGCACTGCTTATTTCAACAAAATCTTCAGCGGTGGCGTTGTCATTAGCATGGGCTAAGCATATTGCGTATAGCGTCATACATGTCCCTCCCCAAAAAAAGGCTGATATTGCTGCTGGCCAACCGCCAAAAGTAGTGACTACGTAAGGAAGAGTGACGAAGAGTAATGACACCAAGGAGCCACCTAAGGCAGTAAACATCAAAACACTGCGCCTATCAAACCTATCGGATAACTTACCTAGTGGTACTTGAAAACAAGCTCCGCCAAGGACGGTAGCAGATAAAAATGTACCGAGTTGAATACTGTCAAAACCATTATCTTTAGCGTAAATAGGCGCTAATGCCCAAAATGCACCTGTGACAAAACCAGCAACCACGGCTCCAATCAGTGCAACGTGAGAGTGCCGCCATACCTTGGCCATATTCAACTTAACGTGATTTACCACCGCAGGTGCTGATGAACGTGTCAGTGACACCGGAATGATTGCGATAGAGATAAATATAGCGGCTAGACCGAATAGCATCGATTCGTGCTCGCTGCCTAAATTGAACAGTTGTTGGCCACACATCACCATGATTAAATTTAGCGTGGTATAAATAGACAGTATTGTTCCTCTATTATTCGCTGTTGACGTGCCGTTTAGCCAGCTTTCAATGATCATGTATAAACCAGAAATCATCACCCCGATTAAAAACCTTAATAACATCCAACTATAAAACACGGGTAATAAAGGAAATAGTAAGATGACCACCGAGTAACATGTTGCCAATACAGCAAAGCTACGAATATGCCCAACTCGTTTTAGCATATAGGGTGTGGCTAAACAGCCGGAAACAAATCCTAAAAAGTAACCCGATCCGGTTAAAGCGACTTGAGTATCGCTAAAACCAGATTCACTCGCCGCAATGGGGAGCAGAGTCAGTAATAAACCATGGCCAAGAATTAAGAATGCATTAGATATGAGTAATGCTGAAAGTGGGATTAACGCGTTTAACATGTCACTCCAATAGGTTTTGTGTGTGATACGTCACCAATTCACACAGCTAATAACCAAGATTGATTGTAATGAACTCCGAATTTACCCAGGTATTAAAGCGTGTTTTAGTTTATTAATACCGCGTGTTGACGCTGCTTATAGTGCTCTTTGGGACAGAACTGGGCGATGTTGTTGCAAGAAACGACGTTGGTTAACGCTGATGTAACCTGCGTTTTGCACATTTCACTGACAAACAATATGAAAGGAAGATTTATGCCAAGTGTGGTTATTATTTTTTTATATTATAAATCAGCATGTTGAGAGTGTGGCTTTTGGTTTTGCAGTTTAGATTAGTTTTACAGCGGTACAATGCTGAGCAGCATTGCACTGAAATCGAACAATATTTACTCTAAATATTGTGATAAATGCTTTCAATAAAGATGATATAAATTGAAATGTTTACCAGTCATAACCTTTGTAACAAACTGCTTATTTGAAAAGAGTCATTATGATGAAACTCTCTTAGAATAAATCGAATAAGGAATTGATTTAACAGTGGTTTGCAGCATATACCAGTAGTTACAGTGGTTACAGTTTGTATATATCTTGCCTTGGACTTAGGTGCGAAAATTGTGACTCAGTTATTAATGTTTGAGCATGTTACTAATAAGCGCATAGCGAATAATAAAATGGCGGCATTAGGTTGGTGATAAGGGACTCGTGATAAAAGGGCTAGTATTGGCCGTGATGAAGCCACAAGGCGGATCAAACCACTAGCACTGCTTTGAATCTACTGAATTGGACAGAACTTTCTATCTAACGCTCTGCTTGTGAGTAATTCCTGTTCAATTTATACAGTTGTATCATCTTGAAAGCTATCGTAATTAAAGCTATCGTAATTAAAGCTAAAAGTAGTTATGTTAATTCATTATAGAAATAGGGATCATGGTTAATTTCCTGGCCTGCGGCCACTACGAACGTGGCGCTTCGACCACACCAGACCAAGAGGAAACCAACGGTAGTTCCCTCTTATAGTTTACAAAATAATTGGCCCCGCTGCCCCGCAATATTTTCCTTATTTACTTAAACAACAGAGCGAAAAGGTCGCCATAGGGATTAATTCAGCGTTGAATCTCATTTGAATACGGCTTCGGCCCATTTTGTTGTAAAGAGTGAAAATGCTAACGCTTTCGATTTCGATTGGAATCTGATGTGAATGGATTCACTAATGTCGTGGTGGCATGGATGCCAAATAACGACCTGTACCGCGAAAGCTAAGCTCACAATCATGTGAGCTTCATGCTATTTTTTTCAACAAATACCATAGAAGGCATAGACCTCTAATGCTGTGCATAAACACAGTTATAATTTGCCTTTTGTAAATTAGCCGTTTTGTTTCTCGTTATGTAATCATAAAAATTCTCGGTTTCAATTGAGTTTATAACCCTCATTGAATCAGCCAAGCTTAAAGATGTATGATAGAAAAATACTATGAAAAGTGATTTCAATGAAAACTTACCCACTACTCGATATCAATTGACCAAAAAACGGCTCTGTAGCCCAGAGCCCGCATCAAAAATAGCATTAAGTATGTCAATTAGCTTTGACTAGGCATCGGCTAAGTCCAACAAGCGATTAATGCGTCGCAAATAACACAACGCATAAAGACTAAAATGTTAGGTTTTCATAATCTGTCGTGGAAACTAGCAATAGAGAAAAATTGGCGGCAAAACAAAGGAGAATGATGATGAGTAAAATAGTAGAGGAAGTAACATCTGCAAATGCTAATTACGTGGCTGACTTTGGAGATAAAGGTAATCTACCAATGCCTCCGGGAAGGCAGTTTGCAATACTTACATGCATGGATGCTCGTTTAGATCCTGCAAAATATGCAGGTCTTGCTGAAGGTGATGCCCATGTGATTCGTAATGCGGGTGGCCGAGCAAGTGATGATGCCATCCGTTCCTTGGTAATTTCATATAAGTTACTTGGAACGAAAGAATGGTTTGTAATTCACCATACGGATTGTGGGATGGAAACATTCAACAATGAAATTATGGGTGGTTTGTTGTCTGGTAGTCTCAAAACCGCAAGCGTTGATGCCTCGGGTTGGCACGATAGCAATGCTGGTGGTGGTACAACCGATGGTAAATACATCAATTGGTTAACTATCAGTGATCAAGAAAAAAGTGTTTTGGAGGATGTTCAGCGAATCAGAAGTAACTCAATGGTTCCAGGTGATATTCCAATTTATGGCTATATTTATGACTGTAAATCTGGAAGCCTTGTAGAAGTTCCAGAGGCAACAGAAGCCGGCAAGGCAAAAATCTAACAAGGCAAATTAACTCGGACTGTCAAGAACTGCGCCGCTTCGCGCCATGCGGCTTTTGATATCCGGTTATTTGCGACGTTAGTGGCTGCAGGCCAGATCTTAAACTAACCTTTGTCCATAAATGAGTTACAACACAATCAAACTTGAATATGTCGGTGCTTAACTTATGGATTAATTTGTTCTGTTCAGTATGGAGGGGTCTGTTTGCAAGCCCTCAGTATCTGGGTCTTTTTAAAACAAAATATTGAGCCAATAGCTTATCGATTAATTCGCGTAGGGCGATTGTCCGACTTCTTCAGCTACTAACCATACTCGCATATCAAATTCTAATTGGTGGTAATCCGCTAACATAAAGCTGCATAGTTGATAAAAAGCTTTGTTGTGTTCCTTTTCCCGCAGATGGGCCAATTCGTGCACCACTACCATTTGTAATAGCTCAAACGGAACGTGTTTTAAGTGTGCTGCAATTCTAATTTCATTTTTGGCTTTCACTTTATTACCTTGGCGGCGATTAACATAAGAATGCAAACCCAGGGCATGGTGGCTTAAGCTGATTTTTTCGTCAAAAATGACTTTGGCTAATGGGTCTGACTGACGCATATAGGTATTTTTTAATGTCAGCGCCATATCGTATAAGGCTTTGTCTGTGCGAACGTCGTGTATTTTTGGGTAGCGTGTTAAAAAGTGGGCAGCTAAGGCGTTAGCGTCAACGAGTTGGCGAATTTTCTCGACCACGTCAGGACGATAACCATTCAAATAACGCAATGCACTTTGTTCACTTTGCTGCTTTTTAATGTCGGCACTGGTGACTAACAGGCTGAGATCTGTTTTTGGCTTTAATGATTGGCTTGCCGACTTGACTGGCATTTTAGGTGGGGCTTTAGGTTTTTTAGTTTTAGTATCTGACATGGTTGTAGTTCAACTGATTTTTTGGCGTTACCGTTATCTGAGTCGGTATCGATAACGCCAATATAGAACGGTGAAAGCGGTGGGTTACACTTTACCGAAGATGAGTCGGTTATGCTGAACATAAGCAACATCAAATGCATTAAGCTGCACGCGTTTTAGATCCAATGATTCAAAGTCAACTTGTGGCGGGTTACGCTTTAATTGCTCTTTAATAATCAATGGAGAAATAAGCGAAACTGGAAGGTCCATTAATTGAAGTACCGCTTCAAGTTTGAAGCTGGTGGCACTGCCGGCAAACTTGCCTTTTTGTTCACGTTCAATAATAGCTATTTCATCGACTTTGTAGTCGCTCATTAGTTTTTTAAACGCAAAATCAAACTCACGAATTGAGTCCGTGCTAGCTGATTGTGAAATACTGAATGAAACTTTACGACATGCTGGCACGTTATAGGTTTCGCCTTCATAGGTCAGTAAACAGATAATGGCTTCGCCGCCTTTTAATTCCACACCACAAATTTTCATGTTAATCCTTACTGGTTTATTCATACGAGTGTGCCGTTGGCATGCTCGTTATCGTTCATTTGTTGCAGGGCAGTGTACTGCCCTACATTCATTATTCTGTCATCGCAGTTTGTTGGTCATCTACTTGCAGATTACCTGCGATTTATGGGCTATTTAGTCTTCTGCTGTGCCGTCGTCTTCGATAATGACAATAGGCTTAACTTTACGGCGAACTGGCGCATCACCGACATCGACGCCAGTGATAAAGCGTTTATCACTCTTTGGTGCCGCTTTAGGTTTTTTAGGTGCGCTAACTCTATTGCTGATCACAGCTGCTTTTGCACTGGTACCAGCTTTGCCTGCCTGAGGCTTATCTTTTAGACCGCTAAATTTGGCCTTTAAGCCTTCAATCACCGTGAGGTCGAAATTTTTACGTAAAAACAATTGTACTTTTTTAAAACTGTCCCAATCTTTAGGACCTACAAATGAAACCGCATCACCTTTAGCGCCTGCACGGCCAGTACGACCAATACGGTGGACGTACTCTTCTGCAAACTTTGGCATATCAAAGTTAATCACTAATGATACGTTGATTAAATCAAGGCCGCGTGATGCCACATCGGTTGTCACTAATATTTTTGATTGGCCACGAGCAAATTGATCCATAATTTGGTTACGAGCCGATTGCTTTAAATCACCACTGAGTGCTGAGGTGGCAAAACCTTGCGCAGCCAATAGCGTGGCTAAACGGTCGGTATCTGAACGCGTAGCGGTAAATACAATCACTTGCTTGTGTTGCTCTTGGCTTAAGATATGCTGTAGCAAGGCTTGTTTATGGTCTAAATGGTCAACCAAAATAATTCTTTGCTCAATATCTTTATGTTCAGTGTAAGACTCACCGATAGAGACATGGCTTGGTGTTTTGAGCAATGTTGTTGCAATGTCACCGATGCTTTCATGATCTAACGTAGCTGAAAACATTAACGTTTGGCGACGCTTATGATCAGCTGCATCATTAATGGCTTTTAGCTGTGGCGCAAAACCTAAATCGAGCATACGGTCAGCTTCGTCAAGAACCAGTAATTCTAAGCCATTTAAATATAAGTGGCGCTGTTGTAAGTGATCCGCAATACGTCCCGGTGTGGCAACAATGAAATGTGGATCTCTGGCCAATGCTTTGGCTTGGTCGTTAAAGTTCTCACCGCCGAGTACACTAATGGCTTTATATTGGGTATTGGCGACTAATAAACGTAATTGGCCATAAACTTGCTGGGCTAATTCACGAGTCGGTAACAAGATAAGTACCCGAGGATCTTTTTTCGACAATGCTCTAGTGGATATCACGCGTTGCATTGCGGGCAATAAAAACGCTAAGGTTTTACCTGAGCCGGTTTTAGACGATGCCATTAAATCTTTACCTGATAAGGCAATGGGAAGTGCTTGCGCTTGAACATCGGTAGGCGTAGAAATGCCAAGGTGCTTTAGACTGTCAAGCAGGCGCTTGTCCAACGAAAAATCGGTAAATTGCAAAGGTAAATCCCCTAAAAAATGATAGCCGACGATTATAGCTGTTTCACCTTGCTATAGCCAACAAGAGTCGCTTTAGTTATGCTATTTTTTAGCTTTATATTATTGCCTGAGTTCGACGTCGCTATGGGACGATTCAGGCGGGCGTATCGTAAAATTGAATACCGAGCATGGAAGGAAAGAAAGATGACAAATCTCACCGTGGGATTAGCGCTAGGCAGTGGAGCCGCTAAAGGTTGGGCACATATTGGGGTATTGAATGGTTTAGCCAAGTTAGATATTTATCCTGACAAAGTGGCAGGTTGTTCGGTAGGTGCATTAGTGGGTGCTGCCTATGCCAATAATCATTTGGGTGAACTTGAAACCTGGGTGAGTGGATTTTCAAGTTGGGATGTACTCGGGTTAATGGATTTAGGCTGGCGCAAAGGCGGACTTATCAGTGGTGAAAAAGTATTTGATGTATTGGCTAATCGTATTGGCGACCTTAACATTGAACAGCTGAATCGTCCCTTTGCTGCAGTCGCGACAGATTTATATTCTGGGCAAGAGATTTGGTTTAAAGAAGGTGACTTACGCCATGCGGTTAGAGCTTCATGTTCAATGCCAGGTTTTTTACCCCCAGTACAGCAAGGGCATCGCTGGGTTGTGGACGGTGCGGTAGTGAATCCTGTGCCGGTATCATTAGCTCGCTCTATGGGCGTTGATGTGGTTATTGCGGTGGATTTAAATGGCCATCGTCGTGGCCAAATGCACTTAATCCCAGAGCAAGTAAAAAGCCGCAAAGCCACTAAGTCTGAACCTATTGATGAAAAGCGCGAGCTTGAATCTGGCTTTATGGACCTATGGGGTAAAGGCAAAGATTATATGAATGGCTTAACCGATAAATTCTCTTTAGGAAGTTCAAAATCCCATCCGGGTATGCTGGCGGTGATGTCACAATCGATGGATATTCTAGAACAACGCCATAAACGTTCACGCCTAATGGGCGAGCCACCTGATATTTGCATCGTACCTGATGTGGGTGATATTGGCACCATGGAGTTTCATCGCGCTAAAGAAGCGATTAAAGCCGGTGAGCAGGCAGTAAGTGATATTAAACATTTAATCGAAGCGACCTTAAAGAAATGTTGAAGCAGTATCGAATATAGTGGTGTGTTTATGATAAATACACCCGTTAACCGCCGCTAGGTGAATATTTGCTAGTTAATAGATGTTTTCCATTAATTCTGGGCTGTTACCCCCGCAAGGGTATTGTCTGACCTGCGCAGTCTGATGTGGTTGATAAGATTATTCACTCTCTCATAGTTATCTCATAGTTATCTCATAGTTAACTCATGGTGTTTTAGTCATTATCTAGTAGTTATCGAGTAGTTATCTAGTAGTGACTTGCCCGCAATGATCTATCCGCAATGGTCTACCCGCAATTATCTAACGATAACTACCGAGTCATTAGATACAGTGGGTACGTTATTTATGTTGTTGATCTAGCCATTTAAGGTTCGATCAATGACTTAATACCGTCATTCAGCACCATTTTAAGTTGTCAAATACAACCCTTATGGCGTTTGCACATCAGATTATCGATTCAGCAAAGCATCCCAAATCGCTAAATTGTGTCGATTTTATCCCCTTGTATTAGCCTGTCAAAATTAGTTGTTATTCCTACAATATCTATCGCTGATAGCAAGTGTTTTTTCAATATTAAGTACTGCCGACAATTATGATCTGGATCAAGGTATTACTCCGCGTAAATGTGTCTAATACACTCTATCTTGTGTTGTACGTGTATTAAAGCGCTATATATAGTGCTTGTAAAGGATGGTTGTATGCTTGTAGTAGTGAAAAGGGATGGATGCCGAACTGCTTTTGATGGATGTCGAATCAAAGAGGCTGTTGTGGCAGCAATGGAGTCTGCAGGTATAGCTGACCATCAATATGCACAGCAGTTAGCGCAGACGGTAGAGCAGCAAATGGCTGTGAAGACCGAAGTTGATATTCACGAACTACAAGATGCAGTTGAAAATTTATTAATGTCGGGCCCGTTTAAGTCGGTGGCGCGTCATTACATTGAGTACCGTCACGATAGAGATAAACACCGTGAAACCCAGAGTAAATTAAATTGTGCTATTCGCGGTTTGGTTGAGCAATCGGATAGTGCCATTTTAAACGAAAATGCCAATAAAGATGCCAAAGTCATCCCGACCCAGCGAGACTTATTAGCGGGCATTGTGGCCAAGCATTATGCCAAAACCCATTTACTGCCAAAAGATGTGGTAGCCGCCCATGAAAAAGGCGAAATTCACTATCACGACTTAGATTATGCGCCTTTTTTCCCGATGTTTAACTGCATGCTAATTGATTTAGCCGGCATGTTAACGCATGGTTTTAAAATGGGTAATGCTGAAATAGAACCGCCTAAGTCTATCTCAACTGCCACTGCTGTTACGGCGCAAATTATTGCCCAGGTGGCGAGCCACATTTATGGTGGTACCACAATTAATCGTATCGACGAAGTGTTAGCTGAGTTTGTGCAAATCAGTTACCAAAAGCACCTTAGCGTCGCAAAAAAATGGCAAGTGGCTGACGTAGAAGGTTATGCGATGACACAAACCGAAAAAGAGTGTCATGACGCATTCCAGTCACTTGAATATGAAGTGAATACCCTGCATACCGCCAATGGGCAAACGCCATTTGTCACATTTGGTTTTGGTTTAGGCGTGTCGTGGGAGTCGCGTTTAATTCAGCAATCGATGTTAACTGTACGTATGGCGGGTTTAGGTAAAAATCGTAAAACAGCAGTCTTTCCAAAATTGGTGTTTGCCATTAAAGATGGCGTGAATCATAAAGCGACTGATGTTAATTACGATATCAAAAAGATGGCCTTAACGTGTTCAAGTATGCGCATGTACCCAGATATTCTCAATTATGATCAAGTCGTGAAAGTCACCGGTTCGTTTAAAACCCCAATGGGATGTCGCTCATTTTTGGGCGCCTATGAAGAAAATGGTCAATTGGTCCATGAAGGCCGCAATAATCTAGGTGTTGTCAGTCTTAATTTACCGCGTATAGCGTTGGAAGCAGGTAAAGATGAACAGCGTTTTTATCAAATACTCGATGAGCGTTTGTTAATTGCCCGCAAAGCCTTAGAAACGCGTATTGCCCGTTTAGCCGGAGTCAAAGCACGAGTGGCACCAATCCTTTATATGGAAGGCGCCTGTGGTGTGCGCCTAAATGCGGATGATGATGTGAGCGAAATCTTTAAAAATGGCCGGGCATCAATTTCGTTAGGGTTTATTGGTCTTCACGAAACCATTAATGCTTTATATAGCAATGCTGAACATGTGTTTGATAACACACAATTACGTGATAAAGCTGTCGCCATTATTAGTCATTTAAAGCAAGCCACTGAGTCTTGGAAACAACAAACAGGTTATGGCTTTAGTTTATACAGTACCCCAAGTGAAAATTTATGCAGCCGTTTTTGTCAGCTTGATACTACCCAGTTTGGCGTAGTGGCAGGTGTGACCGACAAAGGCTATTACACCAATAGTTTTCACTTAGATGTCGAAAAGAAAGTAAATCCTTTTGATAAGATTGATTTTGAACAACCTTATCCAGCGATCGCTAATGGTGGGTTTATTTGTTACGGCGAATATCCCAACATGCAGCACAATATTGAAGCGCTCGAAAACGTTTGGGATTACAGTTATAGCCGAGTGCCATATTACGGCACCAATACTCCCATTGATGAGTGTTACGATTGCGGTTTTATTGGTGAATTTAATTGTACTAGTAAGGGCTTTGTGTGTCCTAAATGTGGTAATCATGAGCCAAGCCGAGTGTCTGTTACTCGTCGCGTGTGTGGTTATTTAGGTAGCCCAGATGCACGACCATTTAACTTCGGTAAGCAAGAAGAAGTTAAGCGTAGAGTGAAGCATTTATAATGCATTACAGTGCATATCATAGCGTTGATGTGATCAACGGCGAAGGCACTCGCTGTACGTTATTTGTTAGCGGTTGCGAGCATGGTTGTAAAGGTTGCTATAACCAAAGTACTTGGCGTGTAGATGCTGGCCATGTTTTTAGCCAAACACTAGAAGATCAGATTATTGATGATTTAACCGATACTCGTATTTACCGTCGAGGCTTGTCGTTAAGTGGTGGCGATCCGCTACATCCCGCCAATCTTGAAGTCGTACTAAAATTGGTTACGCGGGTAAAGCTGGAATGTCCCGATAAAGATATTTGGCTGTGGACCGGTTATCAACTGGCTGAACTTACACCGCAGCAACAAGCTGTGGTGAACTTTGTGGATGTGTTGATTGACGGTAAGTATGAGCAAGATAAAGCCGATCCCGCGCTATTATGGCGCGGCAGTAGCAATCAACAGATCCATCGTTTTATGCGCTAGCGTTTTATATGAAGGCGTTAAGACGAGTCGTTTAATGTCCAGCACGTTAACTGTCAGCGCGCTAATCGTTAGCACGTTAATCGTTAGCAAATAAATGTTTAACCCGCTAATCGTTAACTCGTTAATGATTAGAAAGACCCACAATATGGCGATAACGTTTAGTGCGTTGTTTGGTTTTATATTGATCGATTAATAAACTCCACAATGGTGAATCATTAGTGTGTGGCGACTTACCTTGGCTTACACGACGAAGTTGGCGTTTAATGACGGCCATCGTCGCCAGTCCAGCCAAAGGTTTACTCTGCCAATTGACAGTTGGAATTGACGGGACAAACTCTGGCTGAATTTGCCATCTATTGGCTAAGTCAGGATAGAAGGCGAGGGCGCTAGCGATACCACACAATGCAAAACCAGCATCAATAACTTGTTGAGCCACAGGTAGGCGATGAATACCTCCGGTTAACATTAATGGAATAGGGCTACGCTGGACCAATTGCGCTGTTAAACTTAAAAAATAAGCCTCTCGAGCTAACGTTCGCTCATCAGCACTGCGACCTTGCATGGCTGGTGCCTCGTAGCTGCCACCTGATAATTCCACCATTTCAACGTGATACTGTGCCAACATATTAATGACCTTTTCGGCGTCGTCGACATCAAAGCCACCGCGTTGGAAATCGGCAGAGTTGAGTTTTACTGCTACATCGAAATCGGCACCACATTTAAGTCTTACTTGCTTAACCACTTCGAGTAATAACTTGGCACGATTTTCAAGCTTTCCGCCCCATTGATCATTACGTTGATTGGTTAACGGCGATAAAAATTGAGCCAGCAAGTATCCGTGTGCAGCATGAATTTGTACTCCATCAAACCCAGCTCGTTGAGCCAATTGTGCCGTGGTAACAAATCGTTGGATAACCTCTTCAATGTCTGCTGTTGTCATCGCTTTTGGTTGAGAGAACATGGATGAGTGTTTGCCTAAATCGAGTGCGATGGCAGAAGGGGCTAAATTTTTACCGCCCATCGCTTTAAACACCTGACGACCTGGATGATTGATTTGCATCCATATTCTGGCGTTATTTTGCTTAGCTATTTTGGCCCATTGGATGAACGGCTCAAGTGCGCTGTTGGGATCTAATACCACTCCGCCAGGGCCGGTCATGGCTAAGGGATCAATCATCACGTTACCGGTGATCATTAATCCTACGCCGCCTTTTGCCCATGCTTCATACAAGTTGAACAATGCGTCATCAGGTTGTTGTAAGGTGTTAGCAAGGTTTTCTTCCATTGCGGCTTTAACCAATCTATTGGGGATGATGGCACCATTGCTCAAGGTGTATGGTGTGAAAATGGTATTAGCCATGAAATAATATCCTAAGGTAAGCCGCTGAATTAATGTGTTGTTTATCCTACAAGTAGCCTAGATAGTCAATTGTCCTTATTAGAAAGGGATAAAAAAAGCACTGCCACAGGCAGTGCTTTCATCATCTCGTTACTCAATTTAGCGCTAGATTTAACGCTAAATTGAGATCTAGATTTCGAGCAAACAAAATCCAGATTGATATGTTTTTAAATACGATAAGTTAGGGTTAACTTCGCATTACGCTCTTCGCCGGGTAATCCGCCTAAGAACATGGCTTTATCGTAATATGTTTCATTAAATAAGTTATTAATGTTCAATTGAATTTTATAACGTTCAACGTCATAACTAATCGCTGAATCGATTACCGTATAACTTGGCACATAACCATCTGGAATACCAAATGAGCTAGAGTGTGTGCTGCGTTCATCGACATATTTAGCCCCAAGACTGATTGATACCGGTGCTGGTAAGCCAAATTCTGCGGCATAAGTTACCCAAGCGCCCGCTGTGACGTAAGGTACACCTTTTTGGCGTTGGCCATAATCACTGCTATTTGGATTTTGATTGTCTCTAGCATCTTGGTAAACCGCGTTAACGTTGACTTTCCATTGGTCACTTAAATATGCATTCAGATCTAGCTCCACCCCTTTAGTATCTTCGCTGCCGTCGTAAAAATACGGGAAGATATCAGGTGTTGCTTCGCTGCTTTCGTATTCTGGATTGCTATAAGCCACATTAGTACGTGATGTTTTGAAAAAGACCAAAGATGCAAGCAATTGATCATCAAATGCTTTGGCACGAATACCTAAATCATTACTGATAGATTGAGAATCTTCACGGTCTGCTTCATTGCCTTTTACATCGCCTAACACACTGTATGCTGTACGGCCTTTAGAATGATTAACGAAAATAGAGATATCGTCAGTAGGCATATAAGTTAGGCCTAAATTGTAGGTTACACCGTTATCTGTGGTATCCGCTTCTGGTTGAGGGTCAGCTAAGCTACTACTATACTCAAGTGAATTCAAACTGCAGGTTTTAATTTCTGAAAGTTATCATTAATTGTATCACCGAGTGTATCGGCAATATCGGGGAGGGTGATGCTAAAAAAGTCAGTGATTTTTCGTCGGAATTCTTTTGTCGTTGCGAAGTATTGCCCATTCCTCGCATGTTTATTCATTACCTTCCACAATCGTTCTATTGGGTTTAAATTTGGACTATAAGGCGGCAGGTAATGCAATGTTATATTCAGATTTTTAGCCTCTTTAACTACTAAGGCATTTCGATGGTATCCAGCGCCATCAAGCACCAAATGGATAACACCACTTGTTGAGTAACGCGCTCTAATTTGGTTTAAAAAATCGATGATGGATGCACCGTTAACCGTTTTGCTATATTGCTCAATGACCGCTTCTGTTAAGTGACCAAGTCGGATTGCACCAACCACGTTAATACGGGTTCGGCTTCCCGTCGTTTCTATCGGTTTATCAACGCCTTTTTTTATCCAGCCTGCGGTGATTTTTGTGGCTTGGGTCGGATGAACCGCATCCATAAATAATAACGGTTCATCAGGGGTTAACGAGGATTTTAGTTGCTCATAATATTCAATGAAAGCCGTTTGTTTGTCTTCATCAAATTTGTGAGGAACCCCTTTAGGGTTTTTATAGCTGAACTGATGTTTATGCAGCCATTTATTGAGGCCTGACACTGTGTACTTAATCTGAAATTGTTCTGAGATATAAGCGACTATTTGATGGCTATGCAAGTAGGTCACCTCACACAGGTGTGCAATCAATAGTTCAGTTTGCTCTTGACTCAGATAACTTAAGGAGCCGCCACTATTACACGTGAGTTTTTGGTCGTGAGCATAGGCATCAATGTATCGAACTACGGTCGTTTCGTGAATACGTAACGCTTGGGCAATCATTGGCGTTGGCCAATTTTCATCGCGTAGTAAAATGGCTTTAATGCGATCACACTCACGCCTATCACTCGAGCTTTTATGTCGAGTTTCCAATGCTACTTTTTGTTCTGGCGAGAGTGTAATTTGTTTCATGGGGCTATGATGATCCCATTTGGGACAAAATCAAGCATTTTCAATGATCACGGGTATATAACGAGCATCGACACCCAAGTGTTCATAACTTTGTTTAATTTCATTGAATGCGACACCAATACGGCTAGTAAATCCGCCACCTAAATAACCCACATGTTGTAAGCCCAAGCCCCAAGCTGTGACAGATTTATTGTAGTTACTGGTTAATAATGGATCGTAGTCTTCAAATTCACCTTCGCCCCAATTGGGGTTACGGATATCATAAATATACGGTAGCGAACCTTGATATGACAAATTACCATCGGCATCTTTCAAGGTGTAATCTGCGTCGTAAATTGAATACTGTTTAAAGCGAATATCGCGATCTTCAAAGTTAGCATTAACCAATAATTCGTTACTGATATTGCCAATGTCGAAGTCATAACGTAAGTCGGCAAAATACTGCCATGACTTTTCTTCTGCCGAGACTTTACGGTATTCCTGACGACGAGCTGCATACGGATATAGGGTGCCATCTTCAACCAAAGGTGCGCGTGGGTCGGCGTTAATGACGCCACTACGTTGCCAGTAAACATAGTTGTAAGCCCCTGTTTGACGAGCAAAACTGGTTTCGTAGTTACGGTATTGCAGTTGTTGGTTTAAAAATAAGTCATCGGTTAAGTACACATTATGGCTTAGTTTAAAGCGCAACTCTTCGCCTTCATTGTCTTTCGCCATTGGTGAGATAAGACCGTTATGACCAAACTCATACGGTGTTAGGCCATCATTTGCGCTTAACGAGTCGGTTAATTGTTGGCGCTGATCGTCTGTGAGTTGTAAACCATTACTGGTAGGGTCGTTGACTAAGTCTTGCCAGCTGACTTCACCAGCGGTTTTCCCCTCGACTGAAGCTGCGTTATAAATGCGGATAGGATGGCCGATTGAATCAACGGGGATCGCATCGCTAATATATGCTGTTGATAGCATGATATTTTGGTTTTCATTCAATACATATTTAAGCGAGCCATATATTTCATCGCGGTCGGTACCAAGATCTCGATAACCTGTACTACGAGCCGTTTTTGTCACGAGGCGATAGGCTAAATCGTCAGTTATTCCGCCCGTAGAATCAGCCATGAGAGAATAACTATCCCATTGACCCACTTCAGCTTCAAACAACTGTTTACTGTCAAATTGAGGTTTTTTCTCAATAAGGTTAATCACGCCACCCGCGCTGCCCATACCATACAGACCAGTAGCAGGGCCCTTGAGTACTTCAACGGAACTCACGTTGGTTAGTGAACGAGTTGGATTAAAGGTGTTACCTAATCCAGCACCGCCATACATACCATCGTAAGTGTAGTTGGCGCCTAATCCGCGCACGACCAAATTGTCGCCAATACCATAATTATTACCCGCTTGAGTTACGCCGCTGATGTTACGAACCAAATCTTGCATGTTGGTGATGCCTTGGGCATCAATTAATGCTTCATCAACAATCACCACCGCGGCAGGCGTTTCCATCAGCGACATATCAGATTTGGTTGCTAAGCCGGAGTTCATCACTACTTGGTTTTGTCTGCCATAAACTGTTATTCGTTCATAATTGGTAGAGGATGATGCATTGGTCGTATCATCTGCAGGTTGTGTTGTAACCTCAGATTGGGAAGTAGGCGTTTGTGCGTGAGCATAAACGGGAAACAGTACACTTTGACAAGCAAGGGCGAGTAGCGATAAACGTAATGGCGTCATAACGGGTTAGGCTCTTTATTAACAATGTTGCGAATGATAATGATTATCATAAGTATTGCAATGGTGTGTTGTGATAAATGTGGCAAAGAATGGGTTTTGGTGATTTGATTGCTGATCAATTGCACAATTTGAGTGAGGAATGAGCATGGTTAACTTGCCAATAAAGGGCATAAATCATGGTAAATCTTAGGTATTAAGTGGCTTAAGCACACATTAGTATTTGTTATCCAATAAGTGCACCGCATCTCACGCTGATGATTAATTGTAATGCGATAATATCCAGATTGTTTGTACAGGGTGAAAAACTTTGCCTGTACATTCATATATGAAGCGTTTGCTATTCGCATCTTAGGTGGTTTTGGGTATATAATCTGCCTCCGAAACGGTGTTGTGATAAACGTATAAGCGTAAACGATTCACTAACACGCCAAAGCACTTAAGGTAATCAAATGAATTTAAAGCTAGAACTGCAGACATTGAATGATAAATTAGACAAGTTTCGTCGCAAGTTAGCTGCGGCTGAAGCACGTGGCGATGCCACGATTGTCCTGCAGTTTAAGAAAGAAGTGGCGACAGTGACTAAGCGAATCGCCAGCATTAAAGGCCAGCAAACTCGCGAGTTCAGCAAAGAAGGTGTGGCGCTGAAAGCGTTAGGATTTAAGCGCGTGCTGACTAAAGCCGAACAAGCCGATATGGGTAAGTTAAACAAGTCGGTTAAAGGTTTAGTCGTTGTGCATCCTTTAACGGCATTAGGCCGTGAAATGGGCATAAAAGATGTGACGGGTTTTGCGCCTGCTAAGTTCTAATATTTTCTTTTACAGTTAGTTGTCGTAAGGTTAATTCATGTCGGTAAAGTATATCGCAACATCTAAGTTACCCACTCCTTGGGGTGTTTTTGCTATGCACGGTTTTGAAGAAACCGCGACAGGTAAAGAACACGTTGCTTTGACATTTGGTCAACTGGATCCCACAGAGCCCATGTTAGGTCGTATTCATTCTGAATGTTTGACCGGTGATGCATTATTTAGTTTACGTTGTGATTGTGGTTTTCAATTACAAGCAGCAATGCAGAGTATTGCTGAACAAGGGCAGGGGTTTCTTCTGTACTTGCGCCAGGAAGGCCGTGGTATTGGGTTGCTTAATAAAATAAGAGCTTACGAGCTGCAAGATGCTGGTGCCAATACGGTTGAAGCGAATGAGCGTTTAGGCTTTGAAGCTGATATGCGTAAATACGACATGGTTTTGCCGATGTTAACGCAAATTGGCGTGACTAAAGTAAAGTTGATGACCAATAACCCGCGTAAAGTGATGGCGATGCAAAATATGGGTATCGAAGTCGCAGAACGTATTCCGTTACAAGTGGGAAAGAATCGCTATAACGAATCATACTTAAAGACCAAATCAACAGAGTTGGGCCATATGATGTCGGAATACCATTTCCACGATGAATAGTCTGCAACAATAATAGTCTAAATGATGATGAAACAAAGGCAGAACTTACCGCTTATTGAATCATCATTGTTTGATTACCTGCGTTTTATAGATGTAACCTTCCGCTTATCTTTGATGATATTGCTTATTGTTTGTAGCAGTATGAGTCATGCTGCTGAATTAACGCCAACTACACCACCAGAGCTGATCACTGAACCTGACGCGTCTCATTATGCATTTGCCAATTACCTAGGCAGCGGTGTGTATCGAACTTCTGGCCAAAGCGCTGCTGTCGCCAATATTCCTATGGGATTTGTGCTTGACTCAACAGATGACTATTTATTGAAGTTACGCTTTACTGCATCATTTGGTTTTTTTGATTACTCCTTTAATGACCTACCTCAAGGCAGCATTCCTAACAATGTCGGCACAATTACTCTAACCCCTGGGCTTGAATATCACTGGCTAGTGGACGACAAGTTAACGCTTGAGAGCTATGTTGATTTAGGCTATGGACATAATTTTTCAACTTACAGTCATGTGGGTATTTTTTCCACTGGCGTTTCAGCACTCTATAAACTTGATGCGCCTTTGTTTACCCCTGTTTGGGTAAATCGGATTTATTATGCAGGTTACCAAAGTAATCAAAACGACAGCACAGAAGGCTATTCGGTTTTTAAAACAGGTGTAGATTTTGGGGTTAATTATGATTGGCAGTGGCAAGATGTCCGGGTTGAACCGAGATTGTTTATTGCCGGACACTGGTATTTCGATAAACTCAAATTTGTTACCCCAGTTGGGAAAGATGTTCTAACCTCATACACCTATGAAATAGGCGCAACGCTAGCATTCTCTAAACCTATCAACTTGAGTGCGATAGGCTTAGACAGTGTCGAAATTGAACATTTTGGATTAAGTTATCAAGTCGGTGGTGGGCTTAAAGTGTGGCGCTTAATTTTTGAATTTCCGCTATAAGCCCTACCAATGTGAATAGGTGAATACATTAATTTGAGCTAGTTCCCCAAATATTGGCATTCACAGGTTCTGTCGATGCAGTCTCTGAGCTAGCTTTAGCAGAAACGACTTTATTTGCTGCAGGTTTAGCCGCATTCACTTTGGCTTTGGCTGGCCGAGATTTAGCGGAAAATGATCCACGGCTATCTTCTTTAGGCGGCGGTAATGGCAGCTTGTTTGCTTTACGATATAAGTATTCAACTTTGTCACGAGCCCAAGGCGTTTTACGTAAAAACTTCAAGGTTGATTTTACACTCGGGTTATCTTTGAAACACTGAATGTTTATCCTAGATGCGAGCTCTTCCCAGCCGTACTTTTCAACGAGTGAAGTCACGATAGTTTCTAGTTTTATGCCGTGAAGCGGATTGTTTGCTTGTGTCATGAGCCGTGCGAGCTAATTAAGTTTGGCAATATTATACCCACATTGTTGCCAAAGTGATATCAACACAGAAACGGCAGCCGAAGCTGCCGTTTATTGATGATATTAACCTCTATAGCTCGTTGACTAGTTCAACTTTGTCATCTTCGTCAGTGTCAATATCCCCTTTGCCTTTGGTTTTAATAATAATCATTGTCGCAATGATTGCGGTAGTGACTAAACCTGCAATGGTTGACACCGTCATCGGTAGACCTGCACCTAATGTTGATGAGTTCAACATAAAGCTAATCACAACACAGGTCATGAACATAGCCGGTACAGTACAAATCCAATGGAATTTATTGTAGCGCAGTAAGTAAGCTGAAGCGGTCCATAACATTAATACAGCAGTAGTCTGGTTTGTGACACCAAAGTAGCGCCAGATAATACCAAAGTCGACTTGAGTCAATACGGCACCGACGACAAATAATGGTAGTGCTAGCATTAAACGCTTCGGTAACTCAATTTGCTTGATGTTAAAGAACTCTGCCAAAATTAACCGCGCTGAACGAAATGCGGTATCGCCAGAGGTGATAGGCAATACAATGACACCTAAAATAGCCAAGAAGCCACCAAATGTACCCAATAGCCCATTAGATGCTTCGTATACAACATTTGCTGGGTTACCAGCCATACCGACATTCAATCCTTCAACACCACCAAAGAATGATAATGCAATTGCACACCAAATTAATGCAATAACACCTTCACCAATCATGGCGCCAAAAAACACAAAGCGGCCGTTTGATTCATTTTCAACGCAGCGCGCCATTAAAGGTGATTGTGTTGCATGGAATCCCGATACTGCACCACATGCAATCGTGATGAACAAGGCTGGCCATAATGGCATGTCATTTGGGTTTAAGTTGCTAAAGAAGTCACCCATTTCAAAGCCAGGTAACATGGTATGTTCGGTTGATAATGCTAACGCTATAATCAGTCCGAGTGACATAAAGACCAGTAATGCACCAAAGAATGGATATAAGCGACCAATAATCTTGTCGATAGGCACGATGGTAGCAATTAAATAATACACAAAAATGATACCAACAAAGATGGTGACATCTAGTCCGGTAAGTTTGCTTAGTAATCCTGCAGGAGCAGAGATAAACACCACGCCAACTAGCAACAATAAGATAATGGCAAACAAGTTCATAAAGTGTTTGGCATTTTTACCTAAATATTTACCAGCCAAGTTAGGAACTGATTGACCGTTATTGCGTACCGATAACATCCCCGAAAAATAATCGTGAACCGCACCTGCAAAAATACAACCAAATACTATCCATAGCATCGCCGCCGGGCCATAAAGGGCACCTAGGATCGGACCAAAAATTGGACCGACACCAGCAATGTTTAACAGTTGAATTAAATATACTTTCCCTTTAGACATCGGTACGAAGTCGACACCGTCTGTCTGAGTGAAAGCAGGCGTTTGTCTTTGGGTGTTAATGCCGAACACTTTTTCGACAAAAGCCCCATAAATAAAATAGCCGCCAATTAGCAGGCCTACACAAAGTAAAAACCACGTCATTTTGTTATCTCCCCATTTTTATAGTGACATCATTTTAAAACATCAAAATAGGGTATTTGGGACTAACTGAGTGACAGGTTAAAAAGGCTGAGTAAGCGGTAAATAGTCATCCTGAGCGGTGTTGGTGGTTGGGCAAATGTGGTGCATGTCACGCTTTATGTGGCGTATACCTGGTTATTGAAATCCAAGCAACTGCTTTAACTCTTTAAGATAACGACGTGACACAGGTACTTTTGCCCCGCTATGGGTGGTGACTTCTGCACCCGTGTCGGTGATTTCAATTTCTGAAATAGCACTTGTGGCCAGTAAGTATTGTTTATGGCAACGAAATAGCGCGGTTTTTTGCTCTAATACCTTAAGGGTTAATTGGGTGTGACTGAAACCTTTATTGCAGCACACATGAATACCGCCTACATCACTGACTATAAATTCTACATCAGCGGTAGCGACAACTTTGAGTTTATTGCCACTGTAGCAGGGTAAATGGGCTAATTGCATTGGCAGTATCTGCGTCATTAGTTGCGGCGTCATGTTGGTGCGTACTTTGTCTAAAGTTTGGTTAAAGCGTTTTTCATCGATGGGTTTAAGTAAGTAGTCAAATGCATTGTTATCAAATGCTTTGATCGCATATTCATCAAATGCGGTAATAAATACTGCTCGTGGCATTTTTTCAGGATTAAGCATGGCGATTAACTCCATGCCATTTATCCGTGGCATTTGAATATCAACAAAAATCAGATCGGGCTTTAACAGGTTAATTTGTTGTAGTGCTTCAATGGCATTACTACACTGTCCAAGGACTTTGATATCAGGATGTTTGTCGAGTAAATCTGCCACTTCTTGGCGGGCGAAGGGTTCATCATCAATGATTAAGCACGAGATCATTGGTCAATTTCCTTTAACGGTAAACGCACACTAACGCGGGTGAATACATCGGGTTCACACTCAACTTCAATACCGTATTGGCTGCCAAATAAATTTTGAATTCGTTTGTGGACTAAGTTCATGCCTAAACCATCTGTGTTTTTAGAGGGTTGATATAAACCGGCATTATCGGTCACGTTGAGCAATAAGTCATCGCCGTCTAAAGTGGCTTTAACATCAATAACACCAGCATCAAGCATACGCGACGTACCGTGTTTAACTGCATTTTCAATCAAAGGCTGTAAGGTAAATGCAGGCATTTTTTGGTGATGATAAATCATAGCAATATCTATGTTGACGTGCAGTTTGTCGATAAAACGGGCGCGTTCAATGGCTAGGTAAGCGTCTATGTGCTCAAGTTCATCAGCCATTGTCACAAGTCCAGTCGTTCGGGTTAAGTTGATGCGTAAAAATTGCGATAACTGCTGCAATAATTGTTTAGACATTTGCGGGTCACGCTTAATAATTGCACTGATTGTATTGAGTGCATTAAATAAAAAGTGTGGATTAACTTGAGCTTGTAGCAATTTTATCTCTGCTTGCATCAATAAGTTTTGCTGTTGTTCAAAGCGGCCATAAAGAATTTGGTTAGACAGTAACCTGGCAATACCTTCGCCTAAAGTACGATTAATGTTTAAAAACAATTTGTTTTTAGGCTCGTATAATTTAATGGTGCCAATGACTTCGTCGTTACTGCGCAGCGGAATAACTAGGCTTGAGCCTAAACTGCAATTGGGCGATATAGAACAGGAATAAGTGGTATCGACACCATCAGCAAACATCACACTATTTTGTGCGATGGCTTCGAGAGTGATTTTTGAGGAAATAGGCGTATTAGGTATATGGTGATCGGCACCAAGCCCAATAAATGCCAGTAATTTAGTGGTGTCGGTAATGGCGACTGCGCCGACTTGGGTTTCTTCTATTACTATCTGGGCGACTTTTTGGCTCGACTCTAAATCAAACCCTTTAGACAGTAAGCCGACACTGCGCTCAGCTATTTTGAGTGCTTTAGTCGAAAAACTGGAAGAAAGTTTATCAAACATGGCCTTTTGGTCGCGAACAATACTCATAAACATCGCCGCGCCTAATGAGTTAATCAGTAGCATTGGCGGGGCGATGAGTTTGACTAATTCCCAGGCTTGGTCAAAGGGTTTTGCGATTAATACAATTATCGACATCTGCATTATTTCAGCCATAAACGTCACACCAAATACCACAATTGGCTGATAAACCATTTCTGATTTACCGGCTTTTTTGAAGTAATAACTGATCATACCCGCAGATAAGCCTTCTAAGGTGGTGGATATGGCGCAAGCAATATCAGTGAATCCACCCATTGAATAACGGTGTAATCCACCTGTTAACCCAACCAGTAGACCAGTGACTGGTCCACCTAATAATCCGCCCAACACAGCGCCCATAGCACGAGTATTGGCGATGGCTCCAGATGTTTGCTCACCAAAGTAAGTCGCCATAATGCAAAAGCTGGAGAACACCAGATAGATAAAAATTTTGTGCGGTAATCTTTTTGATGTTTCTGCGAAAAGTTTAAACAATGGCGTTTTACTGACTAAGTAAACGATAACTAAGTAAACACACATTTGCTGTGTTAGCAGTATTATTAACGACATATATTCTCTTTGGATTAATTAAACGCAGTCAAATTGTGGTGGATATATTATTGACTCTTGTGAGCGTGTATTAACAGGTTAGTCAAGTCTAGTTCTCAGCATCTGGTTTTCAAAATGTGAATGTAATATAAAACCATACTATTTCAATTTCAGTCTATTGTTAAAAAGCTATCAACAGTAATAATAGGTTATCAACTAAGGTTGTTTTAGAACCGGGATATTGTATTTCGATGCATCGCTGAACTATCACGTTTTGTCACGACTAATGAGTCGACCATGATGAGTTGTCTAAACATATCATTGCTCACAATCGATAATACGCTATAACTTGGGTATTTGGTGCATCACAGGACCGCATCTATGCCAGTATATTCTGAAGATATTAACCAAAAACTGTTGCTGTTAACGTGATGTTTTACGCAATAAATCAGATTGTTTCACACTACTTTGCTGATAAAACTCATCAATGAGTATTCTGAGAATTTTGGATTTGGCAACTTTGCTGGTTTTGGCTATCTCATCCAATTGTGAAATGCTTTTTTCGGTCAGTGTGAAAGTGGCATGACGATAAATTTTAGTGCTTTTTTTATCGAGCCCTTTTAAGAACTCTTGAGTTGTTGAAGTGATATCGGGTTGACCATGCGATGCCCCAAGACCTAACGCATAATTATTAGCATCTTCGATAAAGTCGTCTACAGATACCTTTACTCGGGTATCTTTGGGTTTCTTGCGCTTAAGATCAGTTAAACTCATAACTATTTTCTGGTGGAATGGCAAAAAGCTCATCGGCAATGGCTCTAATTTCATCTGCCGCTTTACCGCTAGGATCGATTTCAAGCACTGAAGAACCGCTTTCTTCGCTGTCATCATAGATGTTACGACTAAACGTCACTGAATTGAGTGCGCGTAAACCAAAAGACTCAACCACTTCCTTAGCTTCTAAAATCCGTTTACCTTGAGATGGCAGTGCAGGGCATTGTGTTATCACAATGGCGGCAATCATTTTAGGATTGACCATTTTACAAGTACTGAGCATGTCTTCCATATGAGGTAAGGTTTTAAGATCGCGTCGCTTAGGACGAAGTGGGATAACAACATAGGTTGCGACAGACATGGCAGCTCGCATTGCTAGATTATCCTGGCCACCACAATCAACAATGACATAGTCAAACCTATCATTAAGACTCAGTAGATCATTACGGATTTTTCCATAAAGCTGAATACAATTGATGGCTTTTAGGCTGGGGTCATTATTACGAGCTTGGATCCAGTCGGATGTGGTTCGTTGCGGATCGCAGTCAACCATAAGTACATTTGCATCGTGTTTTTGGCTAATATGTACAGCAATATTTTGTGCTAAACAGCTTTTGCCACTGCCACCTTTTTCTCCACCAACCAGCAATATCATGTTGTGATCCTTGATGCTAGGCGCTTTGTAGCACCGAAAATATCGATTAGTATTTTATCTTGAGTATAGAGCAGCCATAAAGGACTGCATGAAAATAATCAATTAAATTAGCTGTAAAGCAATATGGTAACTATGAGGTGAGCATTCGGTGCAACGGCAAACTTGGCCTTTAATGGTATTTTGTTTATCGGTGTTTTCATTGAACGTTAAGGCTATCAAATCACCCACTTTAAAAGAGGTTTTAAAGTCAAATAATACCCCTTTGCGAGCAAGATCGATGCAGATACCATGGTCGACACATGATTCACCATGAGTATTAATCCAATCTAGGCGGATCCGCTCAGCTTCCATATCTACACGTAACGAACCGCGTTTTTCTTCGAATCCTGTTGGCTCTTGGCCCATCCTGTTTCTCCTTGAAATGATCCGTCTATCGGCATCTTGAACTGTTGTTTGGCGATAATTCATCATCAAGACTATAGATGCCTAATTACCGCTAGCCTTACAACATTCTATTGTTTAGCTCATTATTGTTATCGTTAACATTCAGTGCTGAGTGTTAACGTTTTACATCGACTTATACATTTACCTTTTTATGCTGTTAGTAATTTTTAGCATAACTGCTTTGTTAAGCAAGACAAAATTATCATTATAATGCTGAGTCATCGATACTCGGTATGTTGAGTGGCAGTTAAGGTGATTAATTATCGTAGTCTTGGTTTTTAGGGTAAGGCATTTTCAACTGACCCCAACGAATCACAATTACCGTGCCAGCCAGTAAAATTGTCGACAGTGAAATGGCTAAAATACGCCAATCTTCCATGCCTTTCATGTCTAAAATCAAGTATCGAGCCAATGCAACAATTGCAATATAAAGCGGCATACGAATAGGTAATTTACCGGACTCAATATAATTAACGACCATCGCTAAAACTTCAAGATAAATAAACAGTAATAGTAAATCGGCCAGCTCGACGGTTCGAATGGCAATCATGTGGAGAATTTCTTCACCAATAGCAAATACCGTTGCCAGTGCGATAATTAATAATACTAAATGTTCGATATTTTTTAAGGATTTTAGTCCTACTTTTCGCAGTAATGGCATAGTCATCTTCATTAATAAAATCAAAACACTATTATTGACGACTTCCGCATAATTTCCCAGTGATCTGGGTCGATTTTTTGAGATAAACTGTGGTTTGCAGAATAAGTGGTTAATATACTCTCCACTCAATATCGATATAGTATGATTTACGCCGTTATGAGTTATTAGTTAGCGTTTTATCTTTACTAGGCTCAGATTAATCCTTCACGAGGCTAGAGTCATGCCATTCAATAGACATAAAAAAACCGCTAAAGCGATGCTCTAGCGGTTTGTCTAAATAAAGGTAAACGATTAACGTTTTAAACCTTCATTTAGTAGGGGACGCATAGTTTTAACTAATTGCGTGGTCACTTTTGGACTACCAGCCACAATGTTTCCTGAAACCATATAGTTGTGTCCGCCCATAAAGTCAGTAACAGTACCGCCAGCTTCACGACAAATTAAGTCGCCCGCAGCAATGTCCCACGGCTTAAGACCAATTTCAAAGAAACCATCTAAACGGCCTGCAGCGACGTAAGCTAAATCTAATGCAGCAGAACCACCACGACGGATATCAGCACATAATGGGAATACTTCACCCAAAATAGCCATATAGCTTTCAGTGTGTTGACGTGCTTTGAATGGGAAACCGGTACCAATCATGGTGCTGCTCAAATCATTTACGTTGGTTACACGTAAACGGAAATCATTGAGCTTAGCGCCTTTGCCGCGAATCGCTGAAAATAATTCTTCACGGACAGGATCGTAAATAACGGCAACTTCAATTTTGCCTTTATATTGTAATGCGATAGATACCGCGAAGTGAGGAATACCACGAACGAAGTTGTTAGTGCCATCCAAAGGATCAACAATCCAAATGTAGTCTTTATCAGTACCACGGTTTTCACCGTTTTCTTCACCAATAATGGTGTGGTCTGGATAAGATTTACGAATTTGATATGTAATAGTTGCTTCTACTTCCTTGTCTACACTAGTCACAAAATCATTAATACCTTTACTGCTTACCTCAACACGGTCAAGTTCAGTATAGGCGCGCATAATAGTTTGGCCCGCGGCGCGAGCAGCGCGCGTGGCAATAGTCAGCATCGGATGCATTGCAATCCCCTGGATGTTAAAGAACGAGTAAAATAGCGCCCGCATTATACTTAATTTGACAGTTATATCAAATGCAGATTTTCATATAACGTAATTTTTAACGATTGTGATAATATACGGATAATATTTTTAGCTAAAAGAAAGTGCTACATGCTCAGTAATATTCGTGTTGTTTTAGTTGGTACCTCACACCCTGGTAATATTGGCTCTACTGCTAGAGCGATGAAAACCATGGGCTTATCAAATTTATATCTTGCAGAGCCAAGAACAGAGCCTGATGGGCAATCGATAGCACTAGCTGCTGGTGCGTCAGACATTCTGAAAAACCTTACGCGAGTTGATTCGTTAGAAGAAGCCATAGCCGATTGTAGTCTAGTCATTGCCACGAGTGCACGCAGCCGTACTCTTGATTGGCCGATGCTTGATCCTCGTGAAGCGGGTTTGAAACTCACTAAAGAAAGCTTAAATGGCCCTGTTGCTATTGTTTTTGGTCGTGAGAATCATGGCTTAAGTAATGAAGAGTTACAAAAATGTACCTACCATGTAGCTATTCCGGCAAACCCAGAATATAGCTCGTTAAACTTGGCTCAAGCAGTACAAATTATTTGTTATGAAACTCGAGTTGCCCATCTAGCGCAAACAGAAACACCCACTGTAACGGATGAATATCCATTAACCTCTGAGCTAGAACGTTTCTTCGTCCATTTAGAGTCGACGTTGTCTAAAACAGGGTTTGTGATTAAGAATCATCCTGGACAAGTGATGACTAAACTTCGTCGTTTATACACTCGTGCACGTATTGAAGCACCAGAGATGAATATTCTTCGTGGTATTTTGACTTCCATTGATAAGAAAATGGATAAACAAGATTAAGCAGTAAAGGAACATACCATGGGCGTCATCGATAGACTAAAAGAAGACATTGAATCGATATATCATCGAGATCCAGCCGCAAACAGTACCTTAGAGATAATATTTAATTATCCCGGTATGCACGCGATTTGGATCCATCGTATTAGTCATAAACTCTGGCTTGCCAACTGGCGCTTTACTGCGCGTTGTTTATCAACATTTTCGCGTTGGTTAACGGGTGTTGAAATTCATCCTGGAGCGACGATTGGTCGACGTTTTTTTATTGACCATGGTATGGGTGTCGTTATTGGTGAAACCGCTGAAATCGGTGATGATTGCACACTTTATCATAGCGTTACTTTGGGTGGGACCACCTGGCAGCCAGGCAAACGTCATCCTACATTAGGTAATAATGTGGTTATTGGTGCAGGGGCCAAAGTACTTGGACCTATCACTATGCATGATGGTGCACGTGTTGGCTCTAATTCTGTGGTTGTTAAAGATGTCGCAAGCGATCATACCGTCGTAGGTATTCCTGGACGTGTAGTGGCTTCGCCGACCAATCAGTCAAAAGAAAAAACTGAACGTCGCACTGAAATGGCCAAAAAGTACGGTTTTGATGCGTACGCTGTGTCACCAGACAATCCAGATCCGGTCGCTAATGCGATTGGGCAAATGCTTGACCATATGCATTTGATGGACTCTAAAGTACAAGAACTGTGTAATGCCATTCAACAAATGGGCGGTGAAGTCTGTACTAAAAAGTTGCCAGAGTTAACCGTTGATGCATTCGATGAAGCTTCTCGAGAAGCGGCCACTAATCGTAAACATGACATTGATAAGTTCGACCCGAGTATTTAATAATCCGTAAGTCATTGTAGATTCAAGTCAAAGAAATGGCCGATAATGCGATTAATTTCCTTGTCGGCATTGAATCTTACAAGATAAAAAGGTTAAATACGCCCTGCGAAAACATGGACCTTTTGGTTATAAGCAATGCCATAATACCCGAGTGTTTTAGTAGGATTAATACTTGACTAAATTACTCGGGTATGTTGAAATTACTGCATACTTTTTGGGAGCAGTACAAGTTATGAAACTTACATCAAAAGGTCGCTATGCAGTGACAGCTATGTTGGATGTTGCGATTCACTCTGCTACTGGTCCTGTACCTTTAGCCGATATTTCTGAAAGACAAGGTATCTCTTTGTCTTATCTTGAACAACTCTTCGCTAAGTTACGCAAACATGGTCTAGTGTCGAGTGTCCGCGGACCCGGTGGTGGTTATCGATTAGGTTTAGAAGCCGTCGATATCTCAGTTGGCATGGTCGTGCATGCTGTTGATGAATCTGTAGATGCCACTCGTTGTCAAGGAAAAGGTAACTGCCAAAGCGGTACTCGTTGCCTAACCCATTCTTTATGGGGTGACTTAAGTAAACAAATTTCAGATTTTTTAAACAGTATTTCTCTTGCAGGTTTAATGCAAAAGCGAGATGTAAGATTTATCTCGTTAAAGCAAGATGAAATACAAAAGGAACATAGAGTGAGTTTGTAACTCAGCTATGTTGATTGATATATAATTATTATTTGTACGTTGTATGTAGCCTCATCTGAGACTGCTAAGTACGGAGTGTGTTATGAAGCTTCCTATCTATTTAGATTATGCCGCAACAACCCCTGTAGATCCGCGTGTCGCAGAAAAAATGATGCAACACATGACAATGGACGGTGTGTTTGGTAATCCAGCATCGCGTTCACATCGTTATGGTTGGCAAGCAGAAGAGGCGGTTGATGTCGCCCGTAATCAAGTTGCCGATTTAATTAATGCTGATCACCGTGAAATTGTTTTCACATCAGGTGCGACAGAGTCAAGTAACCTTGCGATTAAAGGTATTGCCCATTTTTATCATAAAAAGGGCAAGCACA
Source organism: Shewanella sp. BF02_Schw (assembly GCF_014596695.2). Classification (NCBI taxonomy): domain Bacteria; kingdom Pseudomonadati; phylum Pseudomonadota; class Gammaproteobacteria; order Alteromonadales; family Shewanellaceae; genus Shewanella; species Shewanella sp. BF02_Schw. The sequence continues at coordinate 44,912 of NZ_JABKAW020000003.1, read as the reverse complement.
TCATCACCAGTAAAACTGAACATAAAGCAACGTTAGACACGTGCCGTCAGTTAGAACGTGAAGGTTATGAAGTCACTTATCTTGTTCCCGATGCTAACGGCATTATCCCAATGGAACGCTTAGAAGCGGCGATGCGTGATGACACTATTTTAGTCAGCATTATGCACGTTAACAACGAGATTGGTGTTATCCATGATATCAACGCAATTGGTGAATTATGTCGTTCAAAAGGCATCTTTTTCCACATGGATGCGGCACAAAGTGCTGGCAAAATACCAATTGACGTTCAAACCACCAAAGTTGATTTGATTTCGATTTCTGGCCATAAAATGTATGGACCAAAAGGTATCGGCGCATTATATGTTCGCCGTAAGCCACGTATTCGTCTTGAATCGCAAATGCACGGTGGTGGACACGAACGCGGTATGCGTAGTGGCACACTAGCAACACATCAAATCGTTGGTTTAGGTGAGGCTGCAGTTGTTGCAAAACAAGACATGGCAGCTGATAGCGCACGTATTACTCATCTACGCGATAAGTTGTGGAACGGTATTAAACACATTGAAGAAACCTATATCAACGGTGATATGGAACAACGCTATAGTGGTATTTTTAACGTGAGCTTCAACTTTGTTGAAGGCGAGTCGTTAATGATGGCCTTGAAAGACTTAGCGGTTTCTTCTGGTTCAGCCTGTACTTCAGCAAGTTTAGAGCCAAGCTACGTATTACGTGCTTTGGGTTTAAATGATGAAATGGCACATAGCTCGATTCGTTTCTCTATTGGTCGCTTTACGACTGATGAAGAAATTGACCACGCTATCAAAACGATAACTGAATCTATCGATAAGTTACGTGAAATGTCTCCATTATGGGAGATGTTCAAAGATGGTATCGATTTAGAGCAAGTCCAATGGGCACATCACTAATTTAATCTTATTAAATGAGTGTAATACCATTAAATCGTAAACTGATAACGACACAGATTTTGGAGCAGTATCATGGCTTATAGCGAAAAAGTAATCGATCATTATGAAAACCCACGTAACGTAGGTTCATTTGATAAGAACGATCCATCAGTAGTAACTGGTATGGTTGGTGCACCCGCCTGTGGTGATGTAATGAAATTGCAACTTAAAATTAATGCTGACGGCATTATTGAAGATGCAAAATTCAAAACCTATGGTTGCGGTAGCGCAATTGCATCTAGCTCATTAGTAACAGAATGGGTCAAAGGCAAAAGCGTTGATGAAGCAGCGACGATTAAGAATGCAGACATCGCCGAAGAGTTAGCATTGCCGCCGGTTAAAATTCATTGCTCAATTTTGGCTGAAGATGCCATTAAAGCAGCAATTGAAGAGTACAAAAGCAGACAAGCTAAGTAATACCTGGAGTTAAGATGGCAATTTCAATGACCCCCGCTGCGGCTGATCGAGTTAGATCGTTTCTTGCTAATCGCGGGAAAGGCCTCGGCTTGCGCCTTGGGTTGAGAACATCAGGTTGTTCAGGAATGGCATACGTCATTGAGTTCGTTGACGATCTCAATGACGATGATGAACTTTATAATATCGAAGGTGTGAATATCATCATCGATGCAAAAAGCTTCATTTATTTGCAAGGTATTGAACTTGATTTTGTCAAAGAAGGCCTAAACGAAGGTTTTCAGTTCAATAACCCTAACGCAAAGGGTGAGTGTGGTTGTGGTGAAAGTTTCACCGTTTAATCATTGTTCACCTAATTAAGCCGTTTTATATCAAACAGTAAGCATGATATCTGCCCATGAATTATTTCGACCTGTTTAATGTAGTACCTGCCTTTGATATCGACACCGCCTTACTTGCAGAGCGCTATCGCGACCTGCAAAGGGCGGTTCATCCCGATAAATTCGCTAATGATACCGAGCAACAAAAGCTCCTTTCAGTACAGCGTACTGCACAAGTTAATGATGGCTATCAAACGTTAAAGAATCCCTTACGCCGTGCTGAACATATGTTGAGCTTGCGCGGAATTGAATTAAGTCATGAAACCACAACATTGAAAGATGGTGCATTTTTGATGCAGCAAATGGAGTGGCGTGAAGCACTTGAAGACATCAAAGATAGTAGTGAACCACAGTCATCAATTGATGAACTGTATGATTCGTTTGCTGAATTTGAGTCAACATTATTCACTAAGCTAGCGACGCTATTGATTAGTGATGAAAGTTCAGATGCTTTATTAGCGGCAGATCAAATTCGTAAGCTAAAATTTATGGCAAAATTACATGATGAGTTAGCCCGTATTGAAGATGGCTTGCTCGACTAATTGGCCCTAAATTCTAAACCTTATTATTTATGATTAGCTTGGCTAATCGATAACACAACAAGTTGGAACACTATGGCACTGTTGCAAATTGCAGAACCTGGCCAAAGCGCCGCACCGCACCAGCATCGTCTTGCGGTTGGAATTGATCTTGGTACCACCAACTCACTTGTTGCTGCGGTAAGAAGTGCTCAAGCATTAACTTTGCCTGATGAGCAAGGTCGTCATTCATTGCCGTCTGTGGTGCATTATGGCGAAACCAATGTGTTAGTGGGCTATGAAGCTCAAGAAAAATCAGCTTTAGATCCACAAAATACCATCGTTTCGGTGAAGCGTTTTATGGGACGTAGCCTCACTGATATTCAGTCTGGTGTACATCGTTTACCCTACGCATTACACGCGAGTGAAAACGGTTTGCCAGTGTTTACTACGCCGATGGGACAAGTTAATCCTATTCAAGTGTCTGCCGAAATTTTAAAACCTTTAATTGCGCGAGCTGAAACCACATTAGGTGGTGTATTAGAAGGCGTGGTGATTACCGTACCTGCGTATTTTGATGATGCACAACGTCAAGGTACCAAAGATGCTGCTGAATTATTGGGTGTTAAAGTATTACGTTTATTGAACGAACCCACTGCTGCAGCCATTGCTTATGGATTAGATTCAAAGCAAGAAGGTGTGATTGCCATATACGACTTGGGCGGCGGTACTTTCGATATCTCGGTTTTACGATTAAACCGTGGCGTATTTGAAGTGTTAGCCACAGGTGGTGATTCTGCATTGGGTGGTGATGATTTCGATCACTTACTCGTGAGCCATTTACAACAGGCATGGCAGATAACAGAACCAGGCAGTCAATTAGCACGTCAATTACTGATTGAAGCTCGCCGAATTAAAGAAGCGTTGACTGACAATGACAGCGTTGAAGCTTCTGTCGTCATGGCTGAAAAGACATTAACCTGCATTGTCGATAAAAGCTTACTTAACGAGTTAATTGGCGCGTTGGTGAAAAAAACCATCGGCAGTTGTCGTCGTACTTTACGTGATGCTGGCGTGAGTGTGGATGAGGTTATTGAAACCGTCATGGTCGGTGGCTCAACTCGCGTGCCATTGGTGCGTGAACAAGTTGAAACTTTTTTCAAAAAGACACCATTGACATCAATCGATCCTGATCGTGTTGTTGCTATTGGTGCCGCGATTCAAGCAGATATTCTTGTTGGTAATAAGCCTGAATCGGATTTGTTACTATTAGATGTGATTCCATTATCCCTAGGTGTTGAAACCATGGGCGGCCTGGTTGAAAAAGTGGTTACTCGTAATACCACTATTCCCGTTGCTCGCGCACAAGAGTTTACCACGTTTAAAGATGGTCAAACGGCCATGGCATTCCATGTGGTGCAAGGTGAGCGTGAACTCGTTGATGATTGTCGCTCATTGGCCCGTTTTACCTTACACGGTATTCCGCCTCTAGCGGCAGGTGCTGCACATATCCGGGTGACATTCCAAGTGGATGCTGATGGCTTGCTTAGTGTTACCGCGATGGAAAAGTCCACCGGGGTTAAGACATCGATTCAAGTTAAACCGTCATTTGGTTTATCTGATACTGAAATAGCAACCATGTTAAAAGATTCGATGAAGTATGCTAAAGATGACATTACTCGTCGTATGCTGGCTGAACAAAAAGTTGAAGCGGCGCGGGTGATCGAATCGCTTAATGCTGCTTTGGCAAAAGATGCAGCGCTTCTAGATGAGCAAGAACGCGAAGAGTTAGTCGTTGCGATTGCCCAACTTGATGCCGTAGCACAGCAAGATGATATTGATGCCATTGAAAAAGCGATTGCAAATCTGGATGATAAAACCCAAGATTTTGCGTCAAGACGTATGGATAATTCTATTAGAGCGGCGCTAAAAGGGCAGTCGGTCGACAACATATAGGTGAAATGATGCCACAGTTAGTATTTTTACCCCATCAAGAACTTTGTCCAGATGGCGCAGTACTTGAAGCAGAAGTGGGTGAGACCATTTTAAACGTTGCGCTGCGTAACGGTATTCATATTGAACATGCGTGCGAAAAGTCATGTGCTTGTACTACATGCCATGTCATTGTGCGTGAAGGTTTTGAACAGCTTGACGAAAGTGATGAGCTAGAAGACGACATGCTAGATAAAGCATGGGGACTTGAGCCTGAAAGTCGTTTATCTTGCCAAGCTAAAGTGGTGGATTGCGATATGATTATCGATATTCCTAAATACACAGTCAATATGGTCAGCGAAGGTTAGTGTTTGCCGAAGTATTAACGTATCAATAATCCCATTTATAGCGGGTAATTGATCACAAAAAAAAGAGCCAATCTTGCTAGATTGGCTCTTTTTTTATCTGTGGTCATTCCAGTCATTGATTTTAAATAAACTCAGCGTATGATGCGCGAAAATTCCAATTTTGGAGCACTCTGTGCGCATCGCAATACTGTCTCAAGGCCCGCAATTATATTCTACTAAACGCTTAGTTGAAGCTGCTGTCGCCCGCGGACACGAAGTCAAAGTTATTAATCCATTAAAGTGCTATATGAATATCAATATGACCAAACCTAGCATTCATATGGCGGGTAAAGATCTGGGGCATTTTGATGCTGTCATCCCTCGTATTGGTGCTTCAGTGACCTTCTACGGTTCTGCAGTATTACGTCAATTTGAAATGATGGGTGTGTATGCGGTTAATGGTTCAATTGGAATAGCGCGTTCACGAGATAAATTGCGTTCAATGCAGCTGTTATCACGTCAAGGTATTGGCTTGCCGATCACTGGTTTTGCCAATAAACCCAGCGATATCCCTGATTTGATTGATATGGTCGGCGGTGCGCCATTAGTGGTTAAATTGTTAGAAGGTACTCAGGGCATTGGCGTGGTATTAGCTGAAACCCGCAAAGCTGCAGAGAGCGTGCTTGAGGCCTTTATGGGACTCAAAGCCAATATTATGGTGCAAGAATATATTGCTGAAGCACAAGGCGCTGATATTCGCTGTTTTGTGCTGGGCGATAAAGTGATTGCTGCGATGAAGCGCCAAGCAAAGCCGGGTGAGTTTCGTTCTAATTTACATCGTGGCGGCAGTGCTACTTTGGTTAAATTAACTCCGGAGGAGCGATCAGTCGCGCTTCGCGCTGCAAAAACAATGGGGTTAAATATTGCTGGGGTTGATTTATTACGTTCTAACCATGGTCCGGTTGTGATGGAAGTTAACTCATCTCCTGGGTTAGAAGGCATTGAAAAAGCGACTCAAAAAGACGTTGCCGACGCCATTATTGGCTTTATGGAAAAGAATGCCAACAAGTCCATCAAGTCAGCACAATAAGATTTAGCGATTACCAAAGAGCAGAAATTGGGTCATGTTAATAAAAATGACTCAATTTAGTGATGAAATATCACCGTAAAAGCGGATAAGGCTAGGAATATATGGCTAAATTACGTATAATCCGCGCGAATTTTTTAAACTTGCTCACATTAAGGAAGCTAGTTATGGCGATCGAACGCACATTTTCTATTATCAAGCCAGATGCAGTTGCTAAAAACCACATTGGCGCTATTTATAACCGTTTTGAATCAGCTGGTCTTAAGATCATTGCTTCTAAAATGGTACAACTATCTAAAGAACAAGCTGAAGGTTTCTACGCTGAACATAGCGCACGTCCTTTCTTTGGTGCTTTAGTTTCTTTCATGACTTCTGGTCCAGTAATGGTTCAAGTGTTAGAAGGCGAAAACGCTGTTCTAGCTAACCGTGAAATCATGGGTGCAACTAACCCAGCTGAAGCTGCTCGTGGCACCTTACGTGCTGACTATGCTGCAAGCATCGACGAAAACGCAGTTCACGGTTCTGATGCAGTTGAATCAGCGGCACGCGAAATTGCTTACTTCTTTAGCGCTGACGAAGTGTGCCCACGCACTCGTTAATCGTTGCTGTAAGTTGATAAAAAAGGAGCTTCGGCTCCTTTTTTGTGTCCGCTCTTCAGATATTGAGCACTTTGTTTGATAACGACTTCTTCGTGCTTAAATCGACTATTTCACCGTATTGCGTTGACTAAAAACACAACATTTAATTAACAATAATATTGCGAATTGGTGTGTTGATATAGTGTTAAATAAGGTATCTGTACTCCGTCAGAAAGTTCCTAATCTTATACGAAATATCACCAAACAGGCTTTTTTGCCGTTTAATAAACAGGACTTCTCAGGACCGATATTAAGGCCGTTTTGAATAGATTTAGTCTATAAAAATGCTAACAAGTTACTTTTCTGAATAAATACTCAGTAATATTGAAATGTCATTCTGACGTTTTTTACGACAAATAATCTATTTTATTTAAAATATTGAAAATTAATTTTTGATGCATTTTGTGATCAATTGTTTTTAAATTGTTATCTGTGTTTAGTTTTTGTATTTCAATATGTATTTATTTGTTTTTTTATGGTCTTTAATTTGTATTTTTATTTGCGGTTTAAAATGTTAACAATCTTGATAAATGCCGTTAAATTCGGTAACTTATTGATTTTAAATGGATCGGTTTAAGTCAAATTAATTATCAATCCACATGTTAAATGTGATGTTGTTCACATGTTGCCCTTATTGACTAAAGGTTTTTTATTCATTAATAATGTTTTTCAATAATTGGCAATGACCAATTATTCATAATTAAAAATATAACGACTTGTTTTATTTTATATCAAGTTATAGGGAGTTTATTCATGAGTTCAGTCACATTAACTGCTAAGGCAATTCGCCGTAGTTTACTAGCAGTAGCAGCAACAAGTGTCGCGACAACAGGCTTATTTTCTTCAGCAGCATTTGCTGCCGATGAGCAGAAAGTTGAAAGAATCGAAGTCACCGGTTCTCGTATTCAGCGTCAAGACATGGAAACGGCTTCTCCAGTTACCATTATCTCTGCAGAAGCTATTCGCGCAGAAGGTTTCACTTCAGTTGACCAACTACTTCAAGCTCAAACGTCAATGGCTGGTGCTGCTGTTGGTTCTAGCACAAACAACGGTGCAGATGGTGTAGCACAAGTTGATTTACGTGGTATGGGAGCAGCGCGTACTTTAGTACTAGTGAATGGCCGCCGTATGGTTAACTCAGGTTCAGGTGCAGATAGCTCTGTTGATTTGAACTCTATTCCAGTAGCAATGATTGCACGTGTTGAGATCTTAAAAGACGGCGCCTCAGCTGTTTATGGTTCAGATGCGATTGCTGGCGTAGTGAACATTATTACCAAGAAAGATTTCGAAGGTTTACAGTTGGACGTTAACGGCAGTGGCACCGATAAAGGTGATGGCGAAAACGGTGACGTAAGTATGCTTTACGGTTTCAATACCGATGGCGGTAACTACACAATTGGTGCAGCTTTCTCTGACCGTCGTGATATTGTGCAGTCAGACCGCGATTGGACTGAATTAGCGACAAGTGGCATTATTCCTACAGGCACGTTGGAAGGCTTATCAAGAGACTCTAGTGGTAACTGGGTTCCTCGCGCTGATCTTTATGAACGTTATGACTATACCCAAGATAGCTACTATCAAACACCGAGTGAGCGTCGTAGCTTGTTTGCGAATATGACACAAGAGTTAGGTAATGATGTCGTATTAACTGCAGATGCTATTTACACTAATCGTCGTTCAAACCAACAATTAGCGGGACAGCCTGCACAGATTTATTTAGATGTGTGCGGTCAACCAGGTGTCGATCCTTTAAACTGTATGACCATTGACAGCCGCATGACTGCGGCTGGCATTGAAGCTAATGATGACGGTCAAGTGTTCTATGCAAGACGTACCAAGGATGTGGGTCCTCGTATATATTCTCAAGATACGAATACATGGCGTATGTCTGCAGGTTTAGCAGGATTACTTGATGTACACACCGGTATGAACTGGGATGTGTCTTACACTTTCGGTAAGAACGAAGCGTCAACGTCAGTTGATAACTCTATCAATGCAAATGATATGATCAACTCAATTTATGCTGATCAAGATTCATGGTTTTCTGGCGCTCCGTTAACTCAAGATCAAAAAGATGCTGTAGGATATTCAGAGAAAGCTAACGGTGGTAACGAGCAACAAACTCTGTCTGCTGGTTTAAATGGTGAGTTATTTGAATTGTCTGCTGGTGCGGTTGGTTTTGCTATCGGTGCTGAGTATCGTCGTGAAAGTGGTTTCTACAATCCAGATCCAATAGTGGTCGCTGGTGAAAGTACTGCTGCACAACAAGATCCAACTGAAGGTGAGTACAACGTTATCTCTTTTTTCCAAGAGGTTAGCGTACCTTTCACTGAAAAGTTAACTGGTGAATTTGCACTGCGTTATGACGATTACTCAACATTCGGTAAAGCGTCTACTTGGAAAGTCGGTTTAACTTATGAAGCAACTGATGATTTGATGCTTCGTACAGTAGCAGCCACTGGTTTCCGTGCTCCAAGTGTATCTGAATTGTATGCAGGTAATTCAGGTTCATTCGATTACCTAACAGATCCTTGGTTATCAGACGCTGATCAACCAGGTCAAATATTAGTTAATCGTACATCAGATCCAGATCTAAAACCTGAAGAGTCAGAATCATACACTGCAGGTTTAGTGTACTCACCAAACTATGTTGAAGGTATGTCTGTAACATTAGATTACTGGCGTTTCAAAGTTGATAACGCAATTGCACGTTTAGACACTCAAGCTGGTTTAGACGATTGTAAAGCTGGTAAAGCGTCTGCTTGTGAAACGTTTAATATCACACAAGAAGGTGATTTACGTAGTTTAACAAATGCGTTAACTAACGTGGGTACTCAAGATACTAGTGGTGTTGACTTTAACTTAGCCTATAACTTTGAAGGTTTAGGTTTAGATTGGAAAATTAACAATGACATGACTTATCTGCTTAATTTCGAGCAAGATGGTCAAGATTATACTGATACCATCGACGGTAACTTTGGTGCTTACGCGAAAGTTCGCAACAACTTTAGCGTTTCAGCTGGTCAAGATTCTTGGAGTGTAATGTACTTCAACCGTTATGTCGGTGAGATGACTGATTTAGCAGAAGGCACAGATGTTGATTCAATTCTGTACCATAATGTTTCAGGTACTTATTATGTTACAGACATGATTACTTTAACCGCTGGTGTTAAAAACTTAAGCGACGAAGAGCCATCACGTGTTTCTAACGGTAGCGATGGCGGTACTGTTCCTGAAGTGTATGACACTATTGGCCGTCAGTACTTCGGTGGCGTAACTGTTAAGTTCTAAATAACGATTTAGTTATTGAGCTACACATCAGACAGTGTGACAGCTACATTGTCTGACATAAAAAGGCCTACATTATTGTAGGCCTTTTTATTACGTTGATTTTTATGTCAATAATATAGAAATCTAGTGATTTAAGCGTAATTCATGTCGATGTTCTCGACGGAATTTTTGTTCACAACCGGTACAACGTTGTTCTGTTGGATCGGCGATTAAGCGGGGCGGTTCTATGTCCATTTCACAATCAGAGCAAAGACCATATAAACCCAGTTCAAGCTGACAATAAGCAGCATCTAGCTTCATGAACTTAGTAAAAATATCAGTATTGATTAGTTTGACTTGTGGTAGGTAATCAATCACTTTCACCAGAGGGGTTTCCATTGAAATATGAGCAACTTCAGTAGCTTTTAATGAATCCTTGATAACCAGCATTAACTCACGCCTCAAAATAAGTTCAAGTTGTTGAAGTTTTTGCTGTATGTCCTGAGTGTTGTGCAACTGAGATAACCTTAACTGACTATGCCAATGTAGGTAATCTATTTTAGGCACAAATAAAGCAGGCGTTATGACGAAGATCAATTCTCGATAAGATTTCTGTGATAAAAACATGAATAATAATTTATCATTTATTCATCTCAGCCAACGTTATGTGTCTGTCTTAGCGATAAGCTAGGATTGATTGTCGCATATATATGGTTAATTAATCGCAGCTGATTGAACACAAAAAAAGATAATTTCGCTATTTTGTGATGACTTAGGATTAATACGGTTTATAACCTTGATGACACATTTTCATCAAGGTTGATTTAATCCGAAATAGTATAGTTGGTGCGTTATTGAAGCTTATATGAGCGATCTATGAGCATGCTGTAGAACCTTAACGATTTCTTCAGTAGTTTTGAATATTCGTAATTCTCTAAACAAAGTATCCGCTTCGGGATATTGACGGTTCAAGTAACTAAACCACTGTTTAATCCGTGAAGGGTAGTAATCGGACTTACGACCGTTGAGTTCTTTATCGGTATAGGCCATAAGTAAGCTTAGGGTTTGTTGCCAACTGAATGGGGCCGCGCCGGTTTTAATCGTATCGCCTAAGTTAGGCAAAGAAATAGCTCCTCGGCCAATCATTATACTGTCACAGCCAGTGACATCCATGCATCGCTGAGCATCAGCGGCATTCCAAATCTCTCCGTTAGCGATAACAGGAATAGGCAGGCGCTGTCTCACCTCAGTAATGTATTCCCAATATGCCGGTGGTTTATAACCGTCGCTTTTACTTCTAGCATGAATAGCAAGCTCTGTAGCGCCAGCCTCATACACCGCTAAAGCGTTTTCCATAAATAACGACTTATCTTCGTAGCCTAAACGGATTTTAGCTGTAACAGGATGCTCAGACGGTACTGCGTCGCGCATGGCTTTGACGATACTGTAAATATTCTCAGGATATTGGAGTAATACTGCGCCGCCTTTGCTTTTATTGACGGTTTTGGCTGGGCAACCAAAATTAGCATCAACGCCATTTGAACCTAGTTCTACAGCTCTTATGGCATTTTGTGCCATCCACTCAGGTTCTTGGCCTAATAACTGAACACGTACAGGTGTTCCTGATGCGGTTAGCCCTTGATGGAGTAGCTCAGGACACAATTTATAGAACACTTTATCTGGTATGAGTTGATTGACGACCCTGACAAATTCCGTCACAACTAGGTCAAATGGATTGATGGCAGATAATATTTCACGCATATGGTCATCAACCACACCTTCCATTGGAGCTAAAATAACGCGCACAGTACACCTTGCTGAAGTCAAAAGTGCGCTATTTTAGCGTGTTTATTATTTGATATCAGTACTAAATTGCTATGCGCGTTTTTTTGTCGATTAACTAAACAAATTCTTGCTAATAATCATATTGATAGCGATCTTGTTGTATTTATGTTAACTATACATGGCATTAGTTTTGAGGCTTGCCTAACAAGTATTTGTGTTAAATAAATAGACAATTTTCACGTTTTTTTAATTTTTTTGCAATAAAATTTACTTACTACAGGTCTCTTTAACCAAGCCGGCAATGATGTTGGTCACCATACACAATCAAGATATAGGAAGATAATTATTATGAATTCAATCAAACAAACTACTTTAGCGGTTGCATTAGGTTCTGTTGTAATGACTGCAGGCTTTTCTGCTCAAGTAGAAGCTAACCCATTTGGTTTTCAACAATTAACTTCTGGTTATCAAATTGATGGCGGAGAAGGCAAGTGTGGTGAAGGTAAATGTGGTGCCGACAAAGCTAAAGAAAAAGCTGTTGAAGGTAAATGTGGCGAAGGAAAGTGCGGCGGCGATAAAATGAAGTCTGCTGAAAAAGCGGCTGAAGGCAAGTGTGGCGAAGGCAAATGCGGCGGCGACATGAAAAAGTCTGCAGAGAAAGCGGCTGAAGGTAAGTGCGGCGAAGGCAAATGTGGCGGTGACATGAAAAAGTCTGCTGAGAAAGCCAAAGAAGGTAAGTGTGGTGAAGGTAAGTGTGGCGGTCAGAAATAATTAATGACTTCTATTTGATAATGCCTTGGCTTATCTGACACAATTAAGGCCTGAGATTCAGGCCTTAGTTTTATCTGTTTTTTATTTTTAAGGACGCATTATGTCTATTCAGCATCGCAACGCACAGGGTCAGGCTAGTGTCGGTTTAGGACTTCGCCGTGAAATGCTGGATGAATTTTGTCAGCAGGTACCATCTGCCATTAATTTTTTCGAAGTGGCGCCTGAAAATTGGATGACATTAGGCGGCAAGTTTGGGCGTCAGTTTAAAACATTAACTGACCAACATGCTTTTTTCTGCCACGGGCTTTCATTATCCATTGGTAGTCCTGCAGCGCTTGATAGTCAATTTGTACAAAATATAAAACGCTTTTTGGATGAGCATAATATTGAAGTGTATTCAGAGCATTTAAGTTATTGCTCTGGTACTGGCCATATGTATGATTTGATGCCAATCCCATTTACTGATGATGCAGTCATCCATACCGCTAAGCGGATAAAGCAAGTCGAAGACATACTCGAGCGTCCATTTATTTTAGAGAATGTGTCATTTTATGCGGCGCCAGGTGCACAAATGACCGAACAAGAGTTTGTTAATGCGGTGCTGCAAGAGGCCGACTGCAAATTACTGCTTGATGTAAATAACATTTACGTTAATTCAATTAACCATCAATACGATGCTGCAGCTTACTTAGCGGCTATGCCTACCAAACGAATCGCTTATCTGCATATTGCAGGGCACTATGAAGAAGAGGCCGACTTAATGGTTGATACTCACGGTGCGGATATTATCGATCCAGTATGGGCCTTATTGCAGCAGTGTTACCAATTACATGGCGTGCACCCGACCTTGCTTGAGCGTGACTTTAATATTCCTAAAACAGATATACTTCTTAATGAGATTAATCAAATTCATCAGTATCAACAAAATGCCTTAACGCAGCAGTCAATATTGAGGAAGGCATAATGGGTTTCATTGAAGTACAACAACAATTTATGGACTATATCCGCGATCCTAGTTTGCCATTGCCCGAGGGGATTGAACCTAGGCGCATGAAAATCTATCGAGAATTATTTTTTAATAATATTGCAGGTTTTGTGTCGAGTGCGTTTCCGGTGTTGAAAAGTGTATATGAGGACGACCAATGGCAGGCCTTAGTACAGCAATTTTTTGTCACCCACGATTGTAAGACACCAATATTTGTTGAAATAGCCGGTGAGTTTTTAGCGTTTTTACAACATGAATACCAGATGACAGAAGATGATCCTGTTTTTATGTTGCCGTTAGCACATTATGAATGGTTAGAATTATGTGTAGCCGTCGCGCCAGATACTCCCGCAGCTCAATCGATCAATACTATCGAACTAAACCAACATAGGTTATGCCTAGCAGCTTGTGCCAAAGTGGCGCAATATGCCTTTGACGTTCAACATATTAGTGTTGACTACCAGCCTATAGAGCCGACAGCACAAGCGAACTTTTTTTGTGTATTTAGAGGTGCTGATGATGACGTCGCATTTTTACAGCTGACACCATTAAGTGCGCAAGTGTTAGCTTACATTGAACAAATGACTCATTCTCAACAGGGTGTAACAGTCGATGCCATTATAAGTTGGTTAAGTGAGCATTATCCACAAATGCCAAATGACACCTTGTTGTCAGGCTGCTTGCCTTTATTGCAACAACTGGCCCAAAAGGGCATTATTATTTCATCAATCGAGTCATAATAGGCTTATTATATTTAAGGTTTTTATTTTGTGAAGATGGGTCTAAAATAAGCCACTTTTTGTGATCCACTTCACGTCTATTGTCCGCTATACTAACTTAGCAGTTGGCATAATATAACAAATGAAAGACGTGAGTTATCGCAGTCACAACATCACCTTAATCTAGGAATAATCATGAGTCAGCCGTTTAAAGACCCGTTTAACATCTTTTATTTTATTGGTTTTATTTTGGTTTTATTAATTCCAACATTACCCGCGAGTCTTTCATGGTTGAAAGCAACAGGATTAATTTAACGCTTACTTCAGGTTAACCTGTCATGATATTGTCTTATTAAACCACTCGGATAGAGTGGTTTTTTTGTTTGTATGAGGGCGCATATGGCAGTGAAACGCGGATTTTTTCTCATTATTGGTTTGTGCAGTCTAGTGTTAGGCATTATTGGCATTGCACTGCCTCTTTTACCTACAGTGCCATTTATTTTATTGGCTGCGTTTTGTTTTGCTCGATCTAGTGATCGCCTTCATCATTGGCTAATCAATCACCCTTGGTTTGCTGAAGGTATCTCTCAGTGGCAATCGAAACGTGCGTTGAGCCGATCGCTCAAGCGAAAAGCCATGTTAATGAGCGGCCTTAGTTTTACGATTAGTATTATGATTGTACCGATAATATGGGTGAAAATTATGTTGTTGTGCATGATGCTTGTTTTATTATTTTTCTTGTGGCGGATCCCAGAGTTAGAATAATAAATAGCCTGGTTAATGCGTGCCTGTTGCAACTGAGATTAAACGGGCATAAGATCACACCAGTATTTTTACCAGAGTCCACCATTGACGTGGACTTTTTTATTGCGTAATCACTTTCAGATAGAGTTAACTACATTATGATGAACCAAGACAGTTTAGCGCTTATTAAGCAGAGCATTAAAACCATTCCTGATTATCCAATACCAGGCATCATGTTCCGTGACGTCACCAGTTTGCTTGAAAATGCAGAAGCTTATAAAGCCACGATTGCGATTCTAGTCGCTCATTATCAATCAAAAGGTTTCACTAAAGTGGTTGGTACTGAAGCGCGTGGTTTTTTATTTGGTGCCCCACTTGCGTTAGAGCTCGGCGTTGGTTTTGTACCTGTACGTAAACCGGGTAAATTACCCCGTAAAACCATAAGCCAAACTTATGACTTAGAATACGGTAAAGACACCTTAGAAATTCATGTTGATGCGATTAATGCTAATGATAAAGTGCTCGTTATTGATGATCTATTAGCCACCGGTGGCACGATTGAAGCGACTGTAAAACTTATTCGTCAATTAGGCGGTGAAGTGAGCCATGCTGCGTTTGTTATCTCATTACCAGAAATTGGTGGCGAGAAGCGCTTACAAGGTATGGGAATTGAAGTGTTAAGTTTATGCGAGTTTGACGGCGAGTAAGTAAAGTAAAATAAACTGCCATTTTATTAAGCAGTTAACTAGACTTTGCTCTATCAAATACTTGCTCAACAATAGCATGCCGGCCCTTGGCATGTTATTGTTAACCCCTTTAAAGGGATTGACTCCCGATAGCTCTCTGTGGGGAATTTCATGTCTTACCAAGTACTCGCCCGCAAATGGCGTCCAGCTAAATTTGAACAAATGGTCGGCCAATCCCATGTATTAATGGCATTAACCAATGCACTGAGCCAACAACGCTTACATCATGCTTACCTGTTTACCGGTACGCGCGGCGTGGGGAAAACCAGTTTGGCACGTTTGTTTGCTAAAGGTCTTAATTGTGAAACAGGCGTTACTGCTACGCCGTGCGGTGAATGCTCTAGTTGTATTGAAATTGCCCAAGGTCGATTTGTCGATTTAATTGAAGTCGATGCTGCTTCGCGCACCAAAGTTGATGATACTCGTGAACTTCTAGACAATGTACAGTATCGCCCATCCCGTGGTCGTTTTAAGGTTTACTTAATCGATGAAGTCCACATGTTATCGCGTAGTAGTTTTAACGCACTCCTAAAGACCTTAGAAGAGCCTCCAGAGCACGTTAAGTTTTTATTAGCGACGACCGATCCGCACAAACTGCCAGTTACTGTGTTATCCCGTTGCTTACAGTTCAATTTGAAAAGTTTATCGCAGGACGAAATTAGCAAGCAACTTGAGTATGTAATTACTCAAGAAAAGTTACCATTTGAGTTACAAGCGCTGAGTTTATTAGCCAAAGCGGCTAATGGCAGTATGCGTGATGCGCTCAGTTTAACGGATCAAGCGATAGCGTTTGGCAGTGGCCAAGTGATGCTTACACAAGTGCAAACCATGTTGGGCAGTATTGATGAGCAACATGTGCTCGCGTTATTGAAAGCCTTGTGTGATGCCGATGTTGGGCCATTAATGCAAACAGTGGCAAAAGTATTGGCATTTGGCGCAGATGCCGAAGAAGTATTGCGTAGCTTATTAGAATTATTACATCAAATCACCTTAACTCAATTTGCCCCAGCTGCTGCACAGCAATCGCTGTTTAGTGAGCAAATTTTGGCATTCGCGCAGCAATTAGCGCCTGAACAAGTACAGCTTTATTACCAAATGTTGCTTAGCGGCCGTAAAGATTTACCCTTTGCTCCCGATCCTAAATCGGGTTTGGAAATGGCACTGCTTCGTGCGGTAGCCTTTACGCCCGAGAAACAAGTAAAACGTTGGGTAACAACGACACCGGCTAATATTGATTTAAGTGTTATTGATTACTCATCAACTTCAGCGCAAGAGGTCATTGAAACAGGCCCAAAGCCTGATGTTCTGCCTCAAACGCATAATGATTTAACGATAGCAGTACCCGCTATTCAGGCTGAAGAGTTGCCGACCCCCGAAGTTGAAGATATTGATGTTCTCGATGATATCGTTGTCGAGCCATCGTTGGTGGCTGAGCAAGCTTTATTGTTGGACCAAGCACAAAGCTTAGGGTTTAACTCATTGCCGCCCAAAAGTGTCGATGTGCAGTCTGACCAGCTTATTAATGATGATGTCGATAAAGCTGCCGAAGCTGATGTTGTTAGTGCAACTTCATCTGATGATGTTGTTCATAATGCTGATACTGAAGCAACGGTTGAATCCAATACTGAAAATTTGGCTAATGATATTACCGAGTCTGAAGAGGTTGCAGAGCAACCTACATTAGTGCCGAGTAAAGCAGACACCAATACAGTAGAAAATAGCCAATCGAGTGATAGTGCAGATAACAGCTCACTTGATGCCTATTCCTTTATGGATTATGACGAAGCAGACGATCCGTCAATGGAATATCAACCCTCGGATCATGACGAATATGTTGCGTTTTCGGTTTCAAACGAGATAACTGAAGCTAACAATGTTACTGAAGCTTCGGAGTCGATGTCTGAACCGAAAACGGTTAATCATCTTGTTGACAATAACAGCGACTTGATGAGTGATAATGCTCGTCAAAACCTCACTAGCGCAGATGATAACTTAGACGACTTTTTAGATGAAGTGTTAGCCAGCCGAGATTCTCTCATTGCAGATGTTGGTGTATTACAGCAACAAGAAGAACTTGCCAAAAAAGAGTCTACAAAAACAATCAGTTCTAGAGTGAGCAAAGCGGCTGCGGCATCAACATCAACAACGGCCGCTAATGAGTCTTCTGATAAGTCAGAACAGGCTGAGTTTAGCGCACCTACAGCCAACGAAGCATCATCTGTAACGCTCAACGGAATAGACAAGTCTAAAGTTGTGGCCGATTATGATAGGCCTCCTTGGGTCGCGCCCAAAGAGGGTGAGATCGTTAATGCGTTTGCAGATATTAATCAAGAGACTAAACCAGCAGTTGAAGCAACATTTCAACCATCGAGTTCAGTCAGTCAGCAAGCTGGTCATCAACATCAAAAACCGGCCAGCGCACAAATAACCCGTTCACTGGCTGCTGATCCGCAAAACATTAATGCAGAGCCGGTGATTCAATCTAATGTGCTCGCCAAATTTGAACCACACAGCATTCAAGGCGATGAAGTTGATTTACATTGGTATAAAATAATGACTAATGTGTCCGTTGGCGGAAGGGTTAGGCAATTAGGGGTGAACTCCGTGTGCCCAACATTGTCAAACCCAATAGTATTGGTGTTAAAACCAGACCAGAAACATTTGTCTGCGCAAACTGCTATCGATCAATTACAAGTAGCGTTATCTGAGTACCTTGAGCGACCAACTGCTGTTGAGATACAGATTGGTGTGGTGCCAAAACGAGAAACACCACTTGAGTTACGCAAACGTTTTCATCGGGAGCTTATTGCGCAAGCGCAACAATCTATTTTGCTTGATGACAACGTTCAGTGGATGATCCAACACTTATCGGCTCAGTTAGACAGTGACACGATTGAATATCCATCGGAGCAACTAGGGCAAATAGCGCAGGATATTGCACTCATCAGCGCTTCATAAGTACACAAATAGGGTGGTTTTACAGAAAATGAATATATCTTCATCTCAAAAATGTATCTGTAATATTGCCAATCGATTTTATTTCAGTAAGATTGTCGCCATTATGACGACTTGCTAACAACCTTAATTAGAGAGAGACGACTATGTTTGGTGGAAAAGGCGGTATGGGCAATTTAATGAAACAAGCCCAAATGATGCAAGACAAAATGGCTAAAGTGCAGGAAGAAATTGCACGCACAGAAATGACGGGTGAAGCGGGTGCTGGCTTGGTTAAAGTAACCATGACAGGTAACCACAATGTGCGTAAAGTTGAAATTGATCCAAGTTTGATGGAAGACGATAAAGAGATGCTAGAAGATCTTATCGCCGCAGCGTGTAATGACGCAGCCCGTCGTATAGAAGAAAATCAAAAGACTAAAATGGCCGAAGTGACTGGTGGTATGCAATTACCTCCTGGAATGAAAATGCCATTTTAATCATGTCGTTAATTAATAAAAAAGCTCAAGCATAATGCTTGAGCTTTTTTATTTACAGCGCTAAACCGCTTTCATCGCAGCTTGTTGGTCAATAATTACATAGCCTTGTGCTTGGTACTCATTAATGCATTGCTGAAATTTATTTTCAAGTTTAACTTTATCAAAAAAACCTAAGGCATAAGAATCACATTTCACTTTCATTTTTTGGTCATTTATCAATAGTGTTTCTTTTTTTAATTCAGCGAAACCTAATGAGTATGCGATTTCAACAAATTTGAGGTTAATAAAGTAACCTAATAAAACTGCAACAATAACAATGATGATTTTTTTCACAATAATGTCCTTAATATTATTCTATAAATCCATGAGTAACTCATCTAGTTATAGCAATTTATACGCCAAAATAAAAACTAAATATAATCAATAAGTTATTTATTCTCTATTCTGTAACTTAGTTATTTTACTCATTAAGTTACATGCCTATGCATCTGAGTCAGTTTTGGCCTATTCTTATAGTATAAATCAAGACTAGAAGTGAGATTTGCTATGAAAATGCCTGAAACGAGTTTTTTTGAATGGCAACGTCAATTCAGCTCTGAAACTGATTGCTTAAATCACATTAAGAAAATGAGATGGCCTAATGGCTTTGTTTGTCCTAGATGCTCTTGTGAGCATGCTTATGAGCTTACAACCCGCAATGTATATGAATGCAGTCAATGTCATAAACAAACATCGGTCACAGCTGACACATTATTCCACGGTAGCCGTATTCCTATCACTAAGTGGTTTTGGGCAATCTACTTTTTAGGCTCAGATAAAGGCAGTATTTCAGCATTAAGATTGAGCAAGCACATTGAAGTTAATTGGCGAACGGCACGTTTGATATTAAGTAAGCTGAGAACGGCTATGGGCCATAGAGACAGCTTATATAGACTGTCAGGCGTTATTGAAATTGATGATGCGTTAGTGGGTGGCAGAAGGAAGGGCAAGCGTGGACGTGGAGCAGAAGGTAAAACACCTGTTTTAGTTGCCGTTGAAAGCAAAGGAAAAAGAGCTGGATTTATTGCTATGCAGGCTGTGAATAGCGTTTGCCATGATAGTGTTGAAAAGTTCGTTGCCAAACACTTAACGAGACAGCAAGAAGTGCATACAGACGGCTTACCTGCGTTGAACATTATAGATAAGACTCAACAACATGAAGCGAGGGTTACCCCCAGTGAGCTTGTTGATGAATGGCTGCCTTGGGTTCATATTGCCATTGGTAACTTAAAGGCATTTTTACTTGGGACATTTCATGGTGTTTCAGGAAAGTACCTGCAAGAATACCTGAGCGAGTTCTGTTATCGGTTCAATCGTAGACAAATGGAAAGAGAAATACCTAACAGATTGTTAAATTTGGCAATGATTCACACGCCAATACATTCTTACTGAGCCAAGTGCATAGGCATGTTAAGTTATGAGTTTGACCAATCTAAGCAATCTATTTAGATAACCAACCTTGTGTCGGTTCATGCAGCCATAGACTTTGCTATTACCCCTGTCTCTTGATCAGATTTCATAAGCTCTCGCCATCAGCAATCATTTCTTTCGCGACTCGGTAGCCTACAACATGAGACTGTAATGTACTCCAACCTTCCCAAACCGCCGTCCAGCTTGCGATCCCTGTTCGTTTGGTATCGGTGAAACCACCCAACTTTGCGATTGATTGATACGCCCATTTCAGACTCGGCGCGCCTTTATCTTTATGCCCTCTAGGCTTATTAAACCGCATTAGCACCTTCCATTCATCTTCTTCGAGTACCGTGTCACAGCGTTGAGCCTCCACTGCTTTGGCCTCCTCAACCAGCCCTTTTTTACGTAAATAATAAGGGATGGTGATGGCTTCTCTGAGTTGCAGTAAACGGACGCCGATAAAAGCTAAGATTGAAACCGCTCTTTCTAAGTTCTTAGGCTCTGTCATTCTTTGGCGCTCAGCTCCTGCACCCGTTTTCCATGCTTTATGAAAATCCTCAATTCGCCATCTTGCGGTGTAAATATCAATAATATGAAGTGCTTGAATTAACGTATCGATTGGCTCTGTTGTTAATAGCACCCAGCGCAACGGCTCAGTAACGCTTTTTGATGTTTTTTCTTGAGCGTACACCACGTTTACTGGCTTAGTCTCACCTTTCGTTTTGAACGTAACCTGTGCCACTTTAATGGTTAGCTTGGCTTTTCTTGCCACGCGGTTTACAGGCTTCCCTTTACTATTTTTTGTCCCCTTCTGGGCGATATCGATAGTGTATTCACCCCGTTCGGCTTGTGATTCAAGATGTTCAAATAACGTAGAGTCAGTCTCTATCAGCGCTCTAGAATGTTTCGCTCGAACGACAAAACGCTCATTATGCTTCTGTTTATCTTGAATATAACTCAGTATGTCTGCTTCTCTATCACACACTGAAATTACCCGTGACATGAGCTTTCCCAAGCGTTGACGGCAGAAATAAGAGGCTTCTGACCACTTACCGCTTTCTTTTTCGTCAGCATCTTCAGGATTATTAGGACGAAGCCAGTATTCTTGATGAATGAGCCCGATAGTCTGAGTCGTGAAGCTGTCTAATAGCAGGGTTGAATGAACCCACCAACCACGTGATTTATCTGTCGTCGTCCCCAGTTTGCCAAGCTCTTCTGCTACTTGATGTTTGTAACTCAGCGCAGTGGTGTCATCAATGGCTAATATCTCAGCATAGGGCTGGGCAAGCTCTGCAGTATGTTGAAAACCAGAAGCTCTAATTACTTCTGGAGAAATGTTGTCGTTACGGATCAATCGATAAGCCCCTTCAACTTTAGCCTCATTACCTTGACATGATAAAGCGATAGACTTACCACTACAACGTGCCATATCTGCAGCGACTTCGATGACACGATCTGTGCGACGCGGGTCACCAAAGAAACCGTTTTTAAAGTGATTGTATGACCATTGCTCTGGGTTGAATATTGACATGGTTTTTCTCTAAGTAACTGAAGTTACTTGATCTGATCACAGTTCACCCCAGAAGTTCAATATTTTTTATACTTGTGTAGAAGAGTCAGCTATTACCCTTATGTAAAGCATTTAAATATTAACTCAAAGTAAAAAATATTTGACATTGATTGACATCAAACTATCATGAGGTGAGTTAAATATTTTTTACTTTGAGTTCGCTGGGGTTAACATGAGTAATAAACAAAAAGTACACCAATGGTTGCAAGAAACCAGCTTTCGCGAGCTAACGCTATCGATAGATTTTTTGGTAACAGGTTATATTTTCTATCTTTATTTGAGCCAGTTGTTTAATGCAACCCCAGAGCAATTTGCATCTATTGAATGGTTATCAAGTTTACTGCTTGAGATCATCATTTACTCAATTGTACTGATGGTTGTCAGTTATGTTTTATTAGCGTTAATTAGCGACGATGAGTTATCACAACCGATGGATGTGAGAGAAAAACAAATCAGTTTAGTCGGTTATAAATATTCGGCTATCATTTTGCAAGTGGGCGTTGTATTTGCCATTTTTCAGTATAATATCGCCGCCCAAGATTTTGATTTTATGCAACAACGGACTGTGCCGTATTTACCACTGCATATTTTAATTGTGGCTTTTCTAACTGCTGAGCTGGCACATTACGGAGTGCAATTGTATAAGGGGCGCACTGGTGATATTTATGGATAATCGGGATGATGTAAAAGTAGGGATTTCAAATACTATCCGTACGTTACGCTTTTTACATAACGAAATGACGCAGAAGCAACTGGCCGAACAAATTGGTGTGACGCGTCAAACGGTGATGGCAATAGAGTCAAATAAATACTCTCCAACACTTGAAGTGGCGTTTAAAATTGCAGAGGTGTTTAATTTACCGTTGGATAAGGTTTTTACTTATCGTTCAGGTAAGTAACCTAAACACGTGATAATAAAATCCCCTCAAACAGCCTTTTGTTACGTTATTTGCGTCCTGTCTAAGCCACTCTCACTTGATTACGGCCATTTTGTTTTGATTGATAGAGTGCTCTGTCTGCATTTTTAATCAGACACTGGTAGTCTTTACATTCAGATGTCATTCCAGCAACACCTACACTCACAGTGACACCAATGGGAAGTATATCTATCTCAGACTCACCAGGCAGTACTAACTGAGTGTTTTCGATAATCGTTCTGAGTCGTTCAGCAAGTGTATAAGATGTGGAGACTTGGGTTAGAGGAAGGATGACGATAAACTCTTCACCACCATAACGAGCCACTATATCTGATTCTCTTAACGACATTTTAATGTTCTGGGCGATATTTTTCAAAACCAAGTCACCAATCTGATGGCCATACTTATCATTAATGTTTTTGAAATGGTCAATATCGATAAGGAAGATGGATAGTGGTTTAGAATAACTTTGCGCCCTTTGTGTTTCCTCTTTGAGGCGACGATCTAAGTATCGACGGTTAAAAATCCCTGTTAGTGAGTCGGTGATGTTTTCTTGTTTAAGGGCATGTATCTGCATAATGTCACTGGTGGTTTTGAGGGATAGGCTACACACAACAAATACAAAAATAGCTCCGCAAAAAAATATCACTGGCACTACTAAATCGAGTGGTTGAGAAAATGTAACCACGCAAAATTTAGCGTAAATGACATAACCTGTGATGAAAAACAGGATCAGCAGAATAAGAAATCCCCAACTGTGGCGCAATTCGCCGGTTGGAAGTCGGCTAAATATCGTCCATACCGGTTTGATAGCCATTGCAAGTATTAGCGCTCCGCAAATAACCAACCCACTAGGGGCTGTTGATCTTTCACATTGGCAGCCAAATTATAGAGCAAGCTAGAGCCAGCAGGCTTTCAAAATTAATTTTCAATTTATCATAGCGGGTAGCTATCGCTCTAAAATGCTTGAGCCGAGCAAAAGCATTTTCAACTAAATGCCGATATTTGTATAAACACCAATCGATATCGCCATTTCCTTGCTTCGAATTTTGTCTTCTAGGGATCACTGGCTTTGAACCACATTCACGCACTTTATCTCTAATCGCTTCACTGTCGTAGCCTTTGTCTGCAATAATAAAATGACTTTGTGGCAATAATTCAATAAGGGCATTAGCTGCTTTGCTATCATGAACTTCTCCACCTGTAACAATGAATTCTATCGGTAAACCATAGCTATCTACCGCGAGATGGATTTTGCTTGTATTACCACCACGACTTAACCCAATTGCTTGATTTTCATCAGATGATGCACCTGAACTGTGTTGATGGGCTTTTACATAACTTCCATCAATAAATTCCCATTCAGTATCACTATTAGTCGATAATGTTTTGAACAGCCTAAGTAAAATACCTTTTCTTGACCACAGTAAAAATCGACGGTAAATGGTATTCCATAAGCCAAAATATTCAGGTAAATCTCGCCAAGGGCAGCCAACACGCAATCGGTAAAGGATACCTTCCATCGTAAATCGATGCTCTTGCTTGTTATAAACTCTATCATCAAGCAGAATAGCTTTTAGCTTCGACCACATCTCATCAGTGAGCATTAATCGGGGCATGGTAATCTCGTTGTATTTGTTTTTGGCGAAGTGAATTATACGAGATTACCTTCTTCGCACAAAATTCAAACAAAGATCAACAGCCCCTAGCTAATAATGGTAAAGTATCTTGCATATTGGGTCCTTGTATAGGTGACACTTTAATTTGAAAACTCATATTTTTGGTGGTGTTTTAAATATTATCGTGAATGACCTCCTTAGGTCCTCACAGGCAATATTAAGTTCTGAATAGTAGAATATCAGATGGATTGAACAAAAAAAGTGATGGCTTTCAAAAGTTAATTAACGCCTTATTTGCGGTTGTGTCTAAAGTAACAAAGATGAGTCAATAGAGTATCTTTAAGCTGGTTTGCTTGGTTTGCTTGGTTTTAAATTGGTGTAGCGACACGTTGTTTAGTTATTAATCTGCTCCCGTAATCGCCGTAACTTTTTTGCTAAAAAGTAGTCGTTGAGCAATTCCCTTATCTATGATGGCTGTGGCCATAGAGTGACAGTATTCAATAAGAACACTGTTAATTCGTCGATTGTGGCTTCATTTATTGCAACAGAGGTTTTAATCTTTGCATTCAAACGCTGCACAGACAATAATCGCACTGCTTTGGTGTTTCCGCATATTGGCTTAGCCGATCACAAGACGGTTTCACCATGACATTACAATGAGTTTAGCTATTAAGGTATTGGCAATTTTATGAAATTTAGTCCTTTGGTCGATGAATTAATTCAATCTTTACGTGCGTTGCCTGGCGTCGGCCCTAAGTCTGCACAGCGTATGGCATTTCAATTACTTGAGCGTGAACGTAAAGTGGGCCTTAAGCTCGCAGATTCGTTGCAAAAAGCCATGTCTGAGGTAGGGCATTGTCAAAGTTGTCGTACGTTTACCGAACAAGATTTATGCCCTATATGCAGTAGCCATCGTCGCATCAATACTGGGATCATTTGCGTGGTTGAAACGCCTGCTGATGTGCTTGCTATTGAAGCTGGTGGTCATTTTAATGGCCGTTATTTTGTGCTGTTAGGGCACTTGTCGCCGTTAGACGGTGTTGGTCCTGAAGAGTTGGGTTTAGCGTTACTTGAACGCCATTTAACGTCGAATGAGGTGAGCGAGCTTATTCTTGCTACCAATCCGACCGTTGAGGGTGATGCCACTGCACATTTTATTGCTGATATGGCCAGAAGACACAATGTGGTGATTAGTCGTATCGCACATGGCGTT
Organism: Shewanella sp. BF02_Schw; assembly: GCF_014596695.2. Taxonomy (NCBI): domain Bacteria; kingdom Pseudomonadati; phylum Pseudomonadota; class Gammaproteobacteria; order Alteromonadales; family Shewanellaceae; genus Shewanella; species Shewanella sp. BF02_Schw. The sequence goes on along the minus strand of NZ_JABKAW020000003.1, from coordinate 19,406 downwards.
CCCGTGGGTGGTGAGCTTGAATACGTTGATAGCACCACCTTAGCGTTATCTTTTAATGGTCGTATTCCGCTGTAATAGCCCCATAGCTGATTAGAAACCAAGATGCCAGCAAGTCAAAAATTAGATTTGTTGGCATTTTTTTATTCCACCATAGATGCGTCATGAGGAATACAGGCTACAAAAATGTGTCATATTGAGCCGATTTGGTCTTATCTGATGATTTATTATTCAACAAGGCGGTGTTGCCCCTTGAAAATATTGTAACGTCCCCCATCTCTTGGTTAACACAGAATTTTAGGCGAGTGGATTTTTCGACTCGTGATTGTTTAAACGTAACACCAAGGGAAATACTCATGTCACAACAAGAAACTCATGGCTTTCAAACCGAAGTAAAACAACTTCTGCAATTGATGATCCACTCTCTGTATTCGAATAAAGAGATTTTCTTACGTGAGCTAGTCTCAAACGCGGCCGATGCAGCAGATAAGCTTCGCTATTTAGCACTAACTGACGATACCTTATATGAAGGTAACGGTGATTTACGCGTTCGTGTAAGTGCGAATAAAGAAAAGGGCACAGTCACCATTTCAGATAATGGTATTGGTATGACCCGCGATAGCGTCATCGAACATTTAGGGACTATCGCCAAGTCTGGCACTAAAGAGTTTTTTAATAATCTTTCAGGCGAAGCGTCAAAAGATTCACAATTAATTGGTCAGTTTGGTGTGGGTTTCTATTCGGCCTTTATCGTGGCGAAAAAAGTTACTGTACGCACTCGCGCTGCCGGCCATGCTGCTAACGAAGGTGTCTTGTGGGAATCTGAAGGCGAAGGTTCATTCAATGTAGAAAGTATCACTAAAAATGAACGTGGTACTGAAATTGTGCTGCATTTACGTGACGAAGAAACTGAATTTGCTGACGATTACCGTTTACGTTCAATTATCACTAAGTACTCTGATCACATCTCTGTTCCAGTACAAATGTGGAATGAAGGTACGCCTGAGTCAGACGGCCCTGATGGCGAAAAAGTCGCGGCAACGGAAGGTGAGTGGAAAGTGATGAACAAAGCGACAGCGCTTTGGACTCGTAATAAGTCAGACATCACGGAAGAAGAATACCAAGAATTTTACAAGCACATTTCTCACGATTACAGCGACGCATTAAAATGGTCTCACAATCGTGTTGAAGGTAAGCAAGAATACACCAGTTTACTGTACATCCCAGCTAAAGCGCCTTGGGATATGTGGAATCGCGACCATAAGCATGGCTTGAAATTGTTTGTTCAACGTGTATTTATCATGGATGAAGCGGAACAGTTTTTACCTACATACTTACGCTTTGTACGTGGATTAATCGATTCAAATGATTTGCCATTAAACGTATCTCGCGAAATTTTACAAGATAATCAAGTAACAACAGCAATGCGCGTGGGTATCACCAAACGTGTGTTAGGCATGCTTGAAAAACTGGCTAAAGATGAGCCAGAACAGTATCAGTCTTTCTGGGCTGAATTTGGGCAAGTATTAAAAGAAGGCCCTGCAGAAGACTTTGCTAATAAAGAACGCATTGCAGGTTTATTGCGTTTTGCTTCTACTCATGACAACTCTGCTGCGACAACAGTGTCATTAGAGGCCTATATTGAGCGCATGAAAGCCGGTCAAGACAAAATATATTATATCGTTGCTGACAGTCATGAAGCTGCTGCTAATAGTCCTCATCTTGAGTTGCTGCGTAAAAAAGGCATCGAAGTATTGTTATTGTCTGAGCGTATCGATGAGTGGTTAGTTAATCACTTAACTGAGTTCAAAGACAAGAAGTTGCATTCAGTGACACGTGGTGATTTAGAGTTAGGTGAACTTGAAGATGCCGCTGATAAAGAAGCGCATGACAAAGTAGCCGAAGAGTCTAAAGGTTTAATTGAGCGTGTTAAAGCTGCGTTAGCAGACAGCGTTTCTGAGGTTCGTGTTACTTCACGTCTAACTGACACGCCAGCGTGTGTGGTAGCGGGCGAAGGTGAAATGTCGACGCAGATGATTAAGCTGATGCAAGCAGCTGGTCAGCCTGTGCCAGAGTCTAAGCCAACATTTGAGATTAACCCAACGCATCCTTTGGTTGAGCATTTGAATAACGAAACTGACGAGCAATTGTTTGCTGATTGGGCTAACTTGTTATTACAACAGGCATTGTTATCCGAGAAAGGCAGTTTGGCTGACCCTTCAGCGTTTATTAAACTGACCAATCAAATGTTATTGGCGAGTGTAAAGTAAACTCGATTTAAGCAGTAAAAGCGGACAATAAGTCCGCTTTTGTTTTTGTCATTCTGCGGAGGCAATATGGACTACCTCATTAATCTTACTAAAGATAATATTCAACAAGTTGTTGATACCTCAATGCAAAAAATGGTGGTATTAGCATTTTGGGCGCAACAACAGCCCGAAAGTGTACAAATGTTGCAGACGCTGGAGCATCTTGCTAATAGCCAAGGTGGGCGATTTATTCTCGCTAAAGTGGATTGTGAAACTGAGTTAGAAATTGCGAATTACTTCCAAATTCAGAACGTACCGACCACATTGATTTTAGATAAAGGTAGACCCATTGATGGTTTTTCTGGGGCGCAAAGCCAAGAACAAATTAGTGATTTGCTCGACAAACATTTACCGCCAATGTGGATACAAGAGTTTGATGATGTTAAGCAGCAATTAGCCCAAGGTGAGTTATCGCCAGAAGATTTAGCTAAAATTTCTGACCAGTTAAAAACAATTTTTATCGATGCACAACAAGCACCTGAAGTTGCATTGGTGATGACTGATGTGGCTTTACAGCAAGGTTTACTCGCAGAAGCCAAAGGGCTACTTGCCCGTATAGGTTTAGCGGATCAAGATAGTTACTATCATAATTTAGTGGCTAAATTAGCGTTAGCGGAAGATGCGGCAGATACTCCAGAAATTCGTCAGCTGCAACAAAATGTCGCAGAGCAACCTGATAATCTAGACGCAGTTGTTATATTAGCCAAAGCATTAAATGTTGCTCAACGTAACGAAGAAGCCCTTGAATTATTGTTTGTTATTTTACAAAAAGATATGAGTGCTGCTGATGGCAAAGTTAAACAAGTCTTCATGGAAATTCTAACCGCGATAGGTCAGGGCAATACGTTAGCCAATCAATATCGCCGTAAATTGTATACCTTGTTGTATTAAACAAATTGAAGCTGTTTTGTTACAACCCTTATTAGATCTTGGTCTAATGTCATAACAAAAGCGCTATTAAAAGTGCGGCAGATGTGCGAAAATCGCCGCCCTAAAAAGAACACAAACTTAAAAGAGGACTTTTGAGATGCGCATTATTTTATTGGGTGCCCCAGGTGCCGGTAAAGGTACCCAAGCTCAGTTCATTATGGAACAGTATGGTATCCCACAGATCTCAACTGGTGATATGTTACGTGCCGCTGTTAAAGCTGGTACGCCATTAGGTTTAGAAGCTAAGAAAGTAATGGATGCAGGTCAATTAGTTTCAGACGATCTTATCATTGGGTTAGTGAAAGAGCGTATTGCTCAAGAAGATTGCGTAAAAGGCTTCTTACTTGACGGTTTCCCTCGCACAATTCCTCAAGCTGATGCTATGGCTGAAAATGGTATTGAGATTGATCATGTTATCGAAATCGATGTGCCTGATGAAGAAATCGTTAAGCGTATGAGCGGACGTCGTGTTCATTCTGGTTCTGGTCGTGTTTACCACGTGGTGTTCAATCCACCGAAAGTGGAAGGTAAAGACGATGTCACTGGCGAAGATTTATCTATCCGCCCAGATGACGAAGAAAGTACCGTACGCAAGCGTTTAAGTATTTACCATGAGCAAACTAAGCCATTAGTTGATTATTATGGCAAAGTTGCTGCTGCCGGTAAGACTCAGTACAACAAGTATGACGGTACTCAATCTGTCGCTAAAGTGAGTGAGCAACTAGCCAGCGTATTAAAATAATCGCTGATTAGCTCCGCCATTAAAAGCCTGCTTTGCAGGCTTTTTTTATACCTAAAGAATAACCTAACCGTTGCTGTATATTAGTGGGAATACTTTTCACTAATATTGAATCACTGATATTTAATCAATGTTTATTTAACCTCCGCTCGAGATTGTAAACACGATTATCAAATTCTAATGCCACCGTTGCATCGGCTCGCTATTGAAGTCTTCATGCGCCTTGATAGTCATACAATGGCAAGTTTCACATGACTGTTGAACAGTCCTTTTACTCGATTTACCCAATCTATCAGCCCAAACTTAAGTTATTCAATACAGCACTATTGAGGCTAATGTGTGATTGAACGAACTAATATTGTCCAGTTGATTTAGCCAGAGGCAATATATCGGCGTAGGTCAAAAACTAATAAAATAAGACTGATGACCTCAACGGAACATATTTAGGCCGTGAATGTGATAAAAGTGATATAGGATTGACGCTTACCTATGATAAAATCTGCCGCCATTTTCGCGGATGACGACTCATATAAAATTGAATGAGTGTCAGTGGTAATTAATTTCACACTTGCACGGACGCCAAGCTATGAGAGCCCAATATGAAGTTTCCTGGTCAACGTAAGTCCAAACACTATTTCCCTGTAAACAGTCGTGATCCGTTATTGGCTCAACTTACGCAGCAGCCTCAACCTTTTTCTACTTACATTTGCGGTATCGATCAAACCTTGGTTGATATCGAGGCTAAAGTAGAAGACGAGTTACTTGAGCGATATGGCTTACCTAAAGGCAACTCTACTCTCATTAATGATGAGCAAGCCCATAATTTGTACCATGAACTTAAATCCAATGAGATGATCAGCGATGAATTTGCCGGTGGCACTATTGGTAACACCGTCCATAATTATTCGATTTTAGCCGATGACCGCTCAGTGCTTTTTGGGGTTATGAGCCAGCATATTATGGTGGGTAGCTATGCATATCGCTATTTATGTAACACTTCCTCAAAGGTTGATCTTAACTTTTTACAACCTGTCGATGGTCCTATCGGTCGCTGCTTTACGTTAATTTCCGATTGTGGTGAACGCACGTTTGCTATCAGTAAAGGCGCGATGGATAAGCTAACACCTGAGTATATCGATAAAGAGGTGATACAAGGCAGTTCGGCGTTAGTATTAACGGCATACCTGATGCGAGCAAGCGAAGGTGATGGCATTACTGATGCGGCAATGACGGCCATTAATTACGCTAAAGAAGCCGATGTACCAGTGGTGTTAACCTTAGGGACACGCTTTTTAATTCAAGAAGATCCGCAATGGTGGCAAAATTTTATTAATGAGCATGTCACTATTTTAGCCATGAATGAAGACGAAGGTGAAGCGTTAACGGGTTTTAAAGACCCGTTGCTTGCCAGTGAAATGGCGCTAGATTGGTGTGACATGGTGCTAACCACGGCGGGTGCGATAGGGCTTTATACTGCGGGTTATACTGAAGATGCTGAAAAACGTGAAACCAGCCATACCTTATTACCGGGCGCCATTCCTGAATTTAACCGTTATGAGTTTTCTCGCCCTAAATTACAAGTGGATTGCGATACGCCAATAAAAGTGTACGCTCACATTGCCCCTTACATGGGTGGACCAGAATTAATTCGTAATACCAATGGTGCTGGTGATGGAGCTTTGTCTGCGTTGCTTCATGATTTATCAGCCAATACGTTCCATAAAACCAATGTGCCTGGGTCGAGTAAACATAAACGAGATGGTTTATGTTATTCGTCGTTTTCACAAGTGTGTAAATACGCTAATCGCGTTGCATACGAAGTGTTAGCGCAGCATAGTCCACGTTTATCTCGTGGTTTACCAGAGCGAGAAGACAGTCTAGAAGAGTCATATTGGGAACGATGATTGGTCATCGATAAAAATAAAACGATAATGATGCATCATTATCGTTTTTTTTTGTGTAGATTTTTATAGAATAGGCACCGAAAGTCAGAATATTAATAAGCAATCAGGAGCGTCACGTGAAAGGACAAATCTTAAGAGAGATGCATGTACTTAAGGCTATTGAGCCTGAGTTTGAGATCCAACGCAGAATTGCTTTTATTAAGGCAAAATTATCAGATGCTCACAGCAAAACTTTAGTCTTGGGGATCAGTGGCGGTGTTGATTCATCACTTGCTGGACGTTTATGCCAACTGGCAGTGAATAGCCTTAATCAAGAAAAAACCAGTGACGAGTATCAGTTTATTGCAGTGCGCTTACCTTACCATGTCCAGCAAGATGAAGCTGAAGCTCAGCTAGCCTGTCAGTTTATTCAGCCTTCAAAACAGGTGACCGTGAATGTTCATGATGGTGTTGTTGGCATCCATAATGCCACTATAGTGGGTCTCACCGCCGCGGGTTTAGCATCAACAGACGCTGCTAAGACTGACTTTCTCAAGGGTAATGTTAAAGCCCGAATGCGCATGATAGTCCAATATGATATCGCAGGTGCTATGGGCGGCCTTGTTGTGGGCACTGATCATAGTGCGGAAAACATTACTGGTTTCTATACAAAATGGGGCGATGGGGCTTGCGATTTAGCGCCGTTATTTGGCTTAAATAAACGTCAAGTACGTCAATTAGCAGCCCATTTAGGCGCGCCAGAGATATTGGTCAAAAAGGCCCCTACGGCGGACTTAGAAGACAATAAGCCTCAACTTGAAGATGAGGTCGCTTTAGGGCTGACCTATGATCAAATTGATGACTTCTTAGAAGGTAAAGATGTTGCTAAGTCTGTGGAAGATAAATTGGTGAGTATCTATAAACGTACCCAACATAAACGTGAGCCTATTCCGACGATTTACGATTAATATCTTACACTTTGCTTAAGGTGATGTGTTGTCGGGTGAGTTCTATTAACGCATTAGCATATTGTCGATAATCTAAATATGGCGTCAGTAACACCGTGTGCTGGTGCTGTATTTTTTGCTTTTCATCTAGTGACGTATACTGCCGAGGATCGGATATTCCCATACGTTGCTGGGCTTCTTTACCACATAAAATATGCCAAAATTCAGGAAGAAATACTACCTCGTCGTGATGTTCAATATTGGGGTTAACAATACGTAATTGGCAATGCAAGCGTGATGGAGTGTTGATGTGTTTTCCGGTTTGTGGATCATGATGTTCATTAAATAATTGGTCACGGATCTGTTTCCAATTAATCCCTTTATTAGCATTAATATCGTGCTCTAAACAGCAAATCTTCGCCATTATGGTGACAATTTTCCGCCAGTGATTACCATTTAATGTGACCAGTTGTGTGATTGCATCGGGATGCGTGGCTTGCCAGTGCGCGGGTAGCTCTGGAGGCGTAGGTAAATAAAAAATGATATCGGGATTCATCGGTCCCCATATATGGCTATATAAACCTGATGACATATTATTTCCAGTATTGTTATGAATAGTAAGTGCCTGACAGTTCAGCAGTAAATGTTACGCTATATTTTTGTTTGTATTCGGTATCTATTTTTTAAGGTAATTATGCGTGCAATCGTGATTGGATCGACAAAACATTTTTTATTTGCCGCATTTTATGGTGCTTTAGGTATTGGGTTAGCGTTAATTATTACTGCTGTTTGGATGCTTAATGCGCGGCCTAATTTATCATTATGGCACACGACACACCTAACCTCTGAATACCATCAACAGTCTGGTTTAACTGATTTTAGCCAATATTTACAATTAGAAGATAAACTTTTTGCTGAAGTAGAACAGCAGGTTTACCGTCAATATCAACCTGAAATAGCATCCCCAATTAATCGTTATGAGCGTAATAGCCTGTCTGATCCTGGGTTATGGCAACAAAATTGGAATCGTTCTTTCGAATGGAAAAACCCCCAAGCTGAGTTTGGCCTTTTATTACTACACGGCATGTCTGACTCACCTTATGTGATGTCGCATTTTGCGCAGCATTATCAACATCAGGCTTATGTTTTAGGGTTGCGCTTGCCAGGACACGGTACCATTCCGTCAGGATTAACCGATATTACTTGGCCTGATCTTGCTGGGGCGGTATCACTTGCTGTTGCCCGCTTGTCTGCCCAATTACCAGGTAAACCGATTTATGTGGTCGGGTTTTCGACAGGTGCTGCTTTAGCATTAAACCATGAACTTGAGAATATCAGTTTAGATAAGCCTACAAGCTTTGCCGGTATGGTCATGTTATCACCAGCCATTGGTCTTGCTCCCATTGCAGCAGGCGCTTATTGGCAAGCTAAACTGGGTAAATTACTCGGCCAAGATAAACTGTATTGGAACAGCATTCAAACGGAATATGATCCCTTTAAATATCGGTCTTTTGCTGTTAATGCTGGCGATGTTGTATATCAGTTAACTCAGCGTAACCAGACCTTATTAGCGTCATTATCGCCGCAACAGTTTGATGCTATTCCTGCAATACTAACGTTTCAGTCAGTTGTTGATGATACGGTCTCTTCACTTGCTGTGGTTGATTTGCTATATCAAAAATTGCCGCTAAACAAAGGCCATCAATTGGTGCTCTTTGATGTCAATAGGACGAAGAGTAACAACCAATTACTGTTTCAAGATCCACTGGCGACTTTTGCTCCATTTTGGCTACCAAAGCAATTACCTTACCGTTTAAGTTTGGTTGAAAATGATCCGCAACGGGATAATCATGTTCAAGTCAGGGAGCTAGCTGATAAATCGATAACCAATGATGTGTTAGCGTTAAGTTTAACTTGGCCTAATGATGTGTATTCTTTATCTCATGTGGCGTTAAGTTTTCCGATTGAAGATACCCTTTACGGGCCTCTACCAGGCATTGATTCGGATAAAATCCAAATTGGGAGAGCAATTTATCAAGGTGAACGGGGCATTTTCAGTGTGACGGCCGATGACATGTTGCGTCAGAAGTGGAATCCATTTTATCCTTATATGATGACTCGCATTGATGAGTTTACTCAAGGGCATCAATTTGAGTCACCATTAGACAGTAAACCAGTAAACATTAGTCGCTAATGATGCTAATAATTGTTTTATTACGTCCCTGTTGTTTTGCTTGGTAGAGATTATCATCAGCGACTTTAATCCACTTATCGAGTTCAGCTTCATAATCAGCACTTGCCGTAATAGCACCAATACTGACCGTCACGTTGAATGACTGTTTATCTTCGGGTGAGGTGATTTCTAATTGCGACAGTGCTTCTCTAAAGCCATTGAGATGGTGTTCAATATGTAAGGTATTGGACAAAGGCAGAATAAGCAAAAATTCTTCTCCGCCGTAGCGGGCCACAATATCAATGTCGCGTTTAAAGTATTTCTGCAATAAATGCGACACGTTCCGTAAGCACTCATCACCAGCTAAATGGCCATAATTGTCATTTACTTTTTTGAAGAAATCTAAATCAAGCAATACAACAGTAATGGCCTGATCGCTTCGCAAACAAAAATCCACTAACTCACCAAATTTACGTTCAGCATAACGGCGATTATATAAGCCAGTTAACGGATCTCTATCAACCAGCTCGGTGAGTTTTTTGTTGGCCTTTTCTAATTCAGCCGTACGATTAGCAACAGTCTCTTCTAATTCGACTTGATGCGCGATGAGTTGTTGCTTACTGGCTGCTAATCGTTGATACAGGTTGAATACTTCTCTGGGTGAACTATCGTCAATTGCCGAGGTTTTTTCTGGACTTGAATATGACTGACTGAATTGATTGGCGACAGCTTCTAATGGCACCGTTAGCAACGCGCTGAGCTTTTTTGAAATATAGAAGGTACACAATAATGCAATCAACAGCATGATAAAACTACTGAACATTTGTTCTTCAGCGAGTTTTAGTAGCGGCGAAAATTCTTTTAAAATATACACTGTCCAACCATTATCGAGCTCCCGGTGAGCATACATATATTCAGGCACAATTGAGGTAGTATTGTGAATATTGATTAACTCAAGATTGGCACGATACACACCTTTATTTATTGCAAAATTAAATTGTGAAAGTGGTTTTAAACCGAGTTTTTTGGAAGCATAAATAATTTGATTTTGTTCATCAACCATCACTACAGATTCATCTTCGGTATATTCATTAACTTGATCAATATGTGAAAAATGAGTTAAATCAAGCGAACCTTCTACTATTCCTGCTACTTGTGTGCGTTGCTCATCGAGATAAAAGGGAGCGCTCATGGCAATAATCGCGTCATTACCAAAACCGCGGCCCAGAAAGGCAGATGATACGAATAGGCGCTGGTTATAGAATGACTCAATAAAATAATCTCTATCGTTAATGTTGATACTTTGTTCTGGTAATTGCTGTGTTAATAGTCTTGATACTGGGCTGGCTGCCACAATATTGGCTGCCGGATTGGCGATCAACATACTGATAAAACCGGGATAGTTTTGATGTGAACTTGATAAAATACCTTGCCATTGCTCTGGTTTATCGGCAACTAAATCTAATTGACTTGCTGTATTTTGGATCACGGTTTGATGGTTTTTGATATAATTTTGTGCAGAGGTCGATAGGTGGGCGACCGCTTCCGTCATGTTTTGTTTTAACATGACTTGTTGACGTTCTAACAAATAAAAATTAAAGATTAACGCTGAAAACAATAATGTTAACGTCACCATTAAGGTGAAGAAATAAGTCAGTTGCGCGCTTAATTGTCTACGGTTGCGGTCTTTAACTTTGTCTTTTAAAAACCATAACTTTGGAATAGCTAAAATAAGTAATGATGCAATACTGGTATATATCAGTCCGTTGATGCCTTGCTTTGAAATAATAAAGCCTAAGTGAGATGGCGGTATATCCATCAATAGAACCACATATAAATACACCATTGGTGCACCTATAAATAACCAATAAGCGGCATCGGCATATAAGGCATAGATATCACGGCGTCTGGCATAGCCTAAAAATAATGCTTCAAGCCCAAAAAATAAGTAAACATGCGGGCTATCCCATATCAACATTAATCCTGTTGATGCCATCATTGCGGTCAAAAATGCATACCAAGGCCCTAATAAAACAGCAGCAATGACAGTCACCGTGTTACCTAATACAAATTGCACGTTAGCAAAAAATTGTATCGGGTAACAATTGATGAACAATCCTATTACTCCCAAGATAATCGAGAATAAAAGGTGTTGTTGATTAATGCGAGGCAATGTCAAAAAAATATCCTTATTATTTGTATTCTAAAAAGATTTATTCCTATCTTAGCATTTATCTCAGGAAATAGAACAGATTTCAACGCAAACGAAGTTTTTTTTACTCACAAATATTCCTTTTTATCTTTTGTGATGCAGATCTCAATCTTTTAATGGCGAAATCTTGTTCGACCTTGGTCTAATTAAATTGAAAAACAAGAAGTTCATTTCAATTCATTATTTCTCAATCATCTGATTTATATGCATTTTAATATTTTACGTTAACGTTTGTTAATCAAGTACGACTAAGGTCTTGATTGTGATGGCCCCCTGAATTGCTAAATTAACAATGGCTTTACAAAAAATAACTTAGGGGAGTCGCAATGAGTTTCGAAAATAACGATAAGGCAGCGGGTTACTGGCGTGAGAATTTACGTTTAGTACTTAGCTTGCTTGCAATTTGGGCTGCAGTGTCATTTGGCTGCGGTATTCTATTAGTAGATGTGTTAAACGAAATTACCTTTATGGGATTCAAACTGGGTTTCTGGTTTGCGCAGCAGGGTGCAATGTATGTATTCGTGGCGCTGATTTTTGTTTATGTGGCGAAAGCTAATACATTAGACAAAAAATACAATGTTCAGGAAGACTAAGGGGCACTAAGATGGATGTTCAAACACTAACATATTTAATTGTCGGCGCGACTTTTGCGCTGTACATCGGGATCGCCATTTGGACTCGTGCTGGTTCAACTAAAGAGTTTTATGTTGCAGGTGGTGGTGTTCACCCTGTTCTAAATGGTATGGCAACTGCAGCCGACTGGATGTCAGCAGCATCGTTTATTTCATTAGCCGGTATTGTATCTTTTACTGGTTATGATGGCTCAGTTTATCTAATGGGTTGGACCGGCGGTTATGTGCTATTAGCATTATGTATGGCGCCTTATTTACGTAAATTTGGTAAATTTACGGTTCCGGACTTTATTGGTGATCGCTACTACTCTCAGACGGCACGTACTGTCGCTGTTATTTGTGCCATCTTTATTTGTTTTACCTACATTGCAGGCCAAATGCGTGGTGTTGGCGTAGTGTTCTCTCGTTTCTTAGAAGTTGACGTAGAAACAGGGGTGTACATTGGTATGGCAGTCGTATTCTTTTATGCTGTATTAGGTGGCATGAAAGGGATTACTTACACACAGGTAGCACAATACTGCGTTCTTATTTTTGCCTTTATGGTTCCTGCTATCTTTATCTCAGTAATGATGACAGGTCACATATTACCGCAAATTGGTTTTGGCGCTGAGATGATTGATGCCGCAGGTAATGGTACGGGGGTGTATTTACTCGATAAGCTCGATGGATTATCGGCAGAACTCGGGTTCTCCCAATATACCGAAGGCTCCAAGTCGATGATAGATGTGTTCTTTATTACCGGTGCATTAATGTTTGGTACAGCAGGCTTACCGCATGTGATTGTACGTTTCTTTACTGTTCCTAAAGTAAAAGACGCGCGTATTTCTGCGGGCTGGGCTTTAGTATTTATCGCTATTATGTACACCACTATTCCTGCATTGTCTGCTTTCTCTCGCGTTAATATGATTGAAACCATCAATGGACCAGAATCAACTGGCGTGCCTTATGAAACTGCGCCAACTTGGATTAAAAACTGGGAAAAAACGGGTTTAATTACATGGGACGATAAGAACAACGATGGCAAGATTTTTTACACCAATGGTGAAAAAAATGAGATGAACATTGACCGCGATATTATGGTTCTTGCCACGCCTGAAATTGCCAATCTTCCAGCATGGGTTATTGCATTAGTTGCCGCGGGTGGTTTAGCTGCAGCATTATCTACCTCTGCGGGTTTATTACTGGTAATTTCAACCTCTGTGTCGCACGATTTACTCAAGAAAAATCTAATGCCGGATATTTCGGATCAGAAAGAGTTAATGTATGCACGAATAGCTGCTGGTTTCGGGGTTGTTATGGCGGGTTACTTTGGTATTAATCCTCCAGGATTCGTAGCCGCGGTGGTGGCCATTGCATTTGGTCTCGCAGCAGCCTCGTTATTCCCTGCTATTATCATGGGGATTTTCTCTAGAACCATGAATAAAGAAGGGGCTATTTCAGGTATGGTGATCGGGCTATTATTTACTGCTAGTTATATCGCCTACTTTAAGTTTATTAATCCTGCATCGAATACATCTGAAAACTGGTTATTTGGTATTTCACCAGAAGGTATTGGTATGGTGGGAATGATGGTTAACTTTGGTGTCGCTTTTGCTGTCAGTAAAGTTACTGCTAAAATTCCTGACGAAATAGTCGCAATGGTTGAGTCTATTCGTTTCCCTAAAGGGTCAGGCGAAGCACACGATCATTAAACTGCTGTAATCAACACTGTTTAAAAAGAGCGCTTAGGCGCTCTTTTTGTTGGGCTTTAGTCCTATAGCAGATAAGCGAAACGCTTTGTTATAGTGATATTGTTCGCCCATGCACAATAGGGAAATGATTAATGGATGCCAGTGAGTTACAACCCGTAGAGCAGTTTTTAGCAGCACATTCGCCTTTCGACACGCTACCTAAAGATAGTATTCAATATTGTGCGAGAAAGATTAGCGTCGGTTATTACAGTAAAGCGTCTGCCTTTGTTGAGTTCGATAAAGACAATCCGAAATTGTACATTGTGCGCAGCGGTGCATTTGAAGTGCGCGATCCTGAAGGTGTATTGGTTGACCGTGTTGGCGAAGGAGAATGTTTTGGTTTTTCCACCTTATTATCGGGTGAAAAGGTCGTTAATAAAGTGGCCATTTTAGAAGATGGTTTGGTTTATCATTTACCACAATCAGTATTTGCCCAATTACGTTCTGAACATCGCAGCTTTGATCAATTTTTTGCTCGTGCTTTTGCTAAACGCTTACGCAATGAAACTAAATTTACCGCTAAAGACTTGACCACGACTAGCCGTATTACTTCAATTATGTCATCTCAGCCAATTATCATCGACGCTCATGCCAGTGTTATGGATGCGGCTAAATTAATGCGTGAACACCGGGTCTCATCGGTACTCGTTATCGATAATCAAAAATTAACCGGTATTTTGACCGATCGAGATTTACGTAATCGAATTATCGCAGAAGGCTTAGATGTCAATACGCTGGTGAGTCAAGCCATGACCATCAATCCCGTGACAACTCATGCCAACGCGCTAGTATTCGAAGCAATGTTGGCGATGAGTGAACATAATATTCACCACTTACCTGTGGTTGATGGAAGCCGTGCGTTAGGGATGATCACTAGTACTGATATTTTGCGTTCGCAAAGCTCACAACCTCTACTGCTTATTGGCGAAATAGGCCGGCAAGCAAATATAGAGAAACTTATTCAAGTGAGTAAGCAAATCCCGCTACTATTACAAAATTTAATCAGTGCCGATGCTAGAGCTGAAGAGATAGGTAGAGTATTAACCTCGGTAACTGATGCATTAACGCGTCGGCTGATTGAATTGAATCAACAGATTTTAGGTCAGGCACCAATGGCGTTTTGTTGGTTGGCTTTTGGTTCCCAAGGCAGGCAAGATCAGGTTGCTTGTTCTGACCAAGATAATGGCTTATTGCTGGCACATGAACCCGATGAATTTGCTGGTGCTTATTTTGAAGCATTAACAAAAGCGGTATGTAAGGGCTTAGATGAATGTGGTTATATTTATTGCCCCGGTGACATTATGGCGCAAAATCCCAAATGGCGCTTGTCACTGGTGAAGTGGAAAGGGCTTTTCTCTAGATGGGTAAACACGCCGGAACCAAAAGCTTTAATGCATGCCAGTATATTTTTCGACATGCGCCCAGTGTTTGGGCCATTGAGTTTATTCAGTGAACTGCAAGATGATGTTTTAGCCGCTACACAAAATAACGATATTTTCCTTGCCGGAATGGCGGGAAACTCGTTAACTGAATCACCGCCATTGGGCTTTTTTAGGAAGTTTGTCCTTGAGCGTGATGGTAGTGAAGTGAAAGGTATGGATTTAAAGCATAAGGGCAGTGCATTAATTAATGACATTGCCAGAGTGTATGCCTTAAGTGCAGGTATCAAAGAGGTTAATACTGCTAAGCGGATCAGAGCGTTAATGGACGCTAATATTATTAATCGTAAAGATGCACTTAATTTGGCGGATGCCCATGAGTTCATTGCGCACATGCGTCTAGCTAATCAAGGTTACCAAGCCACCAATAATTTACCAGTGAACAATTATCTTAAACCACAACATCTTTCTTCATTAATGCGTCATCAGCTTCGTGATGCATTTAAAGTGGTGCACGATGCACAAGCAGGAATAAAGCTTAAGTTCATGAGGAGTTTCTAGTGGTCAATTTTTGGTGGGTAAAAACGGTGTTGTGGCGTAAAAAAATGACCACTTTACCGTCGCCATTAAATACATATTTAGAAGCAATCACGCCGGCATTAACAACCCTATTTCTAGATGCTCCATTGATGGCGATTGATCTTGAAATGACTGGCTTAGATCCAATCCATGATCAAGTCATCAGTATCGGTTTGGTACCAATTGTCAACGGTGTCATTCCGCTTGAAAAAGCACAACATATGATGATATCCATTAGTGGCAGTGTGGGTCATAGCGCGACGGTTCACGGTATTGTCGATAATCAATTGCATATGGCGTTAACGTTAGCCGAGGCAATTGATTGGTTTTTATCACAAACCAAGGGCTGTATTTTAGTGGCGCACCATGCACCATTAGACATACAGTTTATTCAGCAGCAGTTGATACGCTGTTTTGGTCAATCAATTCCGTTGGTATTTATCGATACGTTGGCCATAGAAAAAAAACGTTGTTTAATGCAACAATCGGTATTGAAAGAAGGCTCGTTACGCTTGAATGCAAGCCGTGAACGTTACCGTTTACCCGTTTATTCTGCTCACAATGCGCTTATTGATGCATTATCTTGTGCAGAGTTATTGTTGGCTCAAGTGGCAGCGATGGGCGATATTAAAAAGTTGTCGGTTAAAGACTTAATTAATGTATTTCGCTAGAAAAGAAAAGCCAGTCATCGAGACTGGCTTTTCTATTAAACGCACAATATCGCTTATTCTGCGTTTTTAGCTTTATTGAAAAAATAATCAACCGCAGGTTTAATCAATTCAAGTGCGGTTTTATCGCAAGGCGGTAATGCTGCATCACTGGTGTTAATTGGTGTGGTGCGTTCACCCCATTTTAGCAGTAAGGCAGCCGAGGTTAATCCAGCACCAAACGCGCAAGATAGAATCGTTTGATTGGCTTCAATTCTACCTTGAGATAACGCATCACAAATCGCAATCGGGATAGTGGCAGCCGATGTATTGCCATAATCAGCGATATTGACGAAAGCTTTTTCTTTTGGAATTTTCATTCGGCTTACTAAAGTATCAATAATACGTTCGTTTGCCTGATGCGGAATAACAAAGTCGACATCATCGATGTTGATACCACATTTGTCTAATACCTTATTACTTAAACTTCCCATGCCATGAATCGCACGTTTAAATACGTCTTGACCATTGATATGAATGTAAAAATCCAATGAGTCATTGTCAAATCTATCCATCTGGGTGCCAAAATTAGACTTTAAAATATCGCGACCCTCAGGATCGTTATTTAATTCATAACCTAATACGCCACCAGGTTGGTCACTGGCTTCTAGCACAACAGCACCAGCACCATCACCAAATAACACAGCGGTTTCACGTCGAGACCAATCAAGGTAAAAAGATAAACGTTCAGCGCCAATAATGAGAATTTTCTTACTTTGGCCGCTTTTTATCATTGAGCTAGCCAAGCCAACGCCATACAAAAATCCACTGCAAGCAGCGTTAATATCAAATGCACCGCAGGTAGCGCCAATATTTGCCTGTACCGTAGATGCAATATTTGGGATCAAGGTATCAGGGCTGGCGGTGGCTAGAATAATTAAATCTAATTCACTGCCATCAATCCCTGCAGCGGCAAGTGCATGCTTAGCTGCAACCGACGCCATTTCAGAAGTATTGACGTGACTGATGTTACGCTTACTAATACCAGTACGTGTTTTAATCCATTCATCCGTCGTTTCCATGAATGTGGCTAAATCTTCATTGGTCAATGTTGCGGGCGGAACTGACTTCCCCCAACCGGTAATGTGTGCATACTGCATAAGAAGTTCTCTCAATACGTTTCAATAGTTAATTAAATTTATATACAAAAACAACAGTTTAAAATGTATCTGTTGATATTAAATGCTTAAATGGTCATGACTAAGATTTATTATTGTTATTATGACTTAATCTTTTGTTCTACCAGTTTCGTGATTGAAGCCGAAGCATGCAAGATATGCTCACGCAGTAAAGTAGTGGCTTTTGCGATGTCACGTTTTTTACATAATTCGAGTAACACTCGATGTTCTCTTTCGGCGATAGGGATCCCGCCAGTAAATAACAACTGCAGACGAATATAGCGATCGCAATTGGTGTTTAAACCGTTAACCACTTCCATTGTATGAGGTCGATTAGCCGCTTGGTATAAACGAGTATGGAATCGAGTATTAAGCTCACTCCAACTGGCTACTGATTCTTTCAGTTTAAATGCCAATTCAAGTTTAACCAGTACGGCTTCAGCTTCGGCAATATCATTGTCAGATAGGTTAGGGATGGCCTTAGCCAACAAATCCGATTCGATCATAGCGCGCAATTCAAATAATTCAGTGACTTGCTCAACAGATAACAATGTTGCCGTCGCGCCTTTATGCGGTTCGAAATTAATTAAGCCTTCAGCTTCTAACTGAACTAACGCTTCACGAACGGGAATGCGACTTACATTTAACTGTTCTGCAATAGCAGACTGCCTGAGCGGTTCTCCTCCTTGTATATCACCAGAAAGGATCCGTTCTCTGAGCGCCTCTACAACAAGTTGCGTACGCGTTTTATGAATAATAGGAGGTATATTGCTCATGTATTCTATAATAATCACTAATTTCTTCGAGCAAGGGTAACGCTTAGCCGCCGCTTTATAAAGTGAAACCTATACAATTATGCAGATTAAGCTCATAAAATGGGGGTAAATAAACAAATTAATAAAAATATTCAGATTATCTGGCCCCAAATTCATCTCAATGGGATAATCGACACAAGAAAGAGTTTAAGGAGTGTTAGGTTGAATAAAGCAGTATTTCTCGATCGTGATGGTGTGATCAATAAAGACAATGGTTACGTTCATACAGTGGACGACTTTGAATATATCGACGGTGTATTTGAAGCGTGTCTTGCATTAAAGCAAATGGGTTACCTATTAATAGTGGTGACCAATCAATCCGGCATTGCTCGTGGCATGTACAGTGAAGATGATTTTCATCATTTAACTGAATGGATGGATTGGAACTTTGCCGATAAAGGTGTCGAACTTGATGGTATCTACTATTGCCCGCATCATCCACAAAAAGGCCTAGGTGGATATAAGCAAGATTGCGATTGCAGAAAGCCAAAACCCGGCATGATGCTCGATGCTGCAGAATTCTTGAAAATCGATATGAGCCAGTCTGTAATGGTGGGTGATAAAGCTGATGATATGCGCGCAGCAAAAGCGGCTGGCATTAACACTGCCATTTTGGTTCGTTCAGGTAAAGTAGTAGACGAAGCCGGAGTTGAACTTGCCAGTGCAGTGGTTGACAGTATCGCTGACGTTCCGAGTCTGCTAAGTCAATTACTCACAAAATAATAGAATCGCCAATTCAAAGCTATCATTTCAACTGTTCATATATAAGCTTTCACCGACTTATATATGAACAGAGATTTTCAGTGTAACAATTACTTAGTTTTAGACTTTCTCTTCCTTTATATACTAGTCAGCATATTTTTGTTGCTAACAAACCCCTAATCCAAATAAAGATATGTCATCCATTAAGGCCAAATCGTTCGTGCTACTAAAAGTTGCTACGAAGTTAACATGAAATTAACGCCGTTTCAGTTATGTTTTGGTCTCAACAAGCTAAATTAGCCACTTAAACCACGCTGAGCCGCATAATAAGCCTTATATAGGTAGATAAAATAAATTTGCTGTTCGTTGTAGCGAGCCATTTATGGTTATAAAGTCAGCAAAAACTTCAATAAATATGGCTTTAAGTTCAAATAGTATGCAGTTGGGTCGTAATAGTCATAAAAACCGTAGAAAGCTCTTGCGCTATAAAAAGTTTTCCCTATAATACACCCCACTGACACGGAACGCAGCGTCTAACGCTAGTTACCAGGTCC
>NZ_JABKAW020000029.1:0-523 GCF_014596695.2 Shewanella sp. BF02_Schw | reverse complement strand
TCAGCAATTTATAGTATAGAGTTTGTTATTGGCCAAAACATGACAGCAGTTTGTCGAATATGCCCATGCGTTCCCTTCGGGGATAAAAGAGTAGGTCATTTCTAGGCGCCTAATTGGCTGCAATAGTCGCGAAACAGCCCGCTATGATATAGCGGGCTTTTTTGTATCCAAAATTTGTATCGTGCCGGGAGTTAATTCATCAATCTAGTTCACTCCTTAAAACATCAACACTGCAGGCCTTTGAGTTTGTGCATATACGTTGTTTACAGATTCATTAAGCTACAATAGTAGTCATACTTAGGTATCCATTTGTTTTCAAGCTTCCCTAAGAAGGGTTCCATTACTGCATGTTGCCAGCAGTTATGTCTTCGGCTGATATTCTGTCCTATTTGATACTTTCATGGCTTTCATATTGGCTCAAATCAAATGGGGATTTTGTCTTTCACAACAGGCAACTTACCAATGTCTCACATATAAATTTATTACCACAGCTAAATAGGTCCATTTTGTTCTAGGCCAGATA
>NZ_JABKAW020000028.1:0-574 GCF_014596695.2 Shewanella sp. BF02_Schw | reverse complement strand
CGTCGCCGGCGTGGTGAGCTACTCCGGCGTGAGTGCGGTATTCACACCATTAGATCCGCTGGCCTATAACACCCAATTCACGGTCACGGTCAAAGGCACGCCCAGCGGGGTCAAGGACTTAGCCGGCAACCTCATGGAAAGTGACTTTGTGATCCGCTGGACTACTGGCACGGCACCCGATACCACTCCGCCCGCCGTCACCGGTACAATCAATACTAACGGTGCGACAGATGTACCGATTAACACCCGCGTTGGCGTCACGTTCAGCGAAGGCATGGATCCGCTAACGATCACCAACACAAACTTCATTTTGAATGAAACAGTCGGCGGCAATGCGGTCGCCGGCGTGGTGAACTACTCCGGCGTGAGTGCGGTGTTCACACCATTAGATCCGCTGGCCTATAACACCCAATACACTGTCACCATCAAAGGGATGCCCAGTGGAGTCAAGGACTTGGCCGGCAACCTAATGGAAAGTGACTTTGTGATCCGCTGGACTACCGGCACGGTACCCGATACCACTCCGCCCACCGTCACCGGCACGATTAATACCAATGGTCAGACGAACGTCGCC
>NZ_JABKAW020000027.1:0-581 GCF_014596695.2 Shewanella sp. BF02_Schw | reverse complement strand
ATTAAAGTGGCACAGGTTACGTTCAAAACGAAAGGTGAGACTAAGCCAGTAAACGTGGTGTACGCTCAAGAAAAAACATCAAAAAGCGTTACTGAGCCGTTGCGCTGGGTGCTATTAACAACAGAGCCAATCGATACGTTAATTCAAGCACTTCATATTATTGATATTTACACCGCAAGATGGCGAATTGAGGATTTTCATAAAGCATGGAAAACGGGTGCAGGAGCTGAGCGCCAAAGAATGACAGAGCCTAAGAACTTAGAAAGAGCGGTTTCAATCTTAGCTTTTATCGGCGTCCGTTTACTGCAACTCAGAGAAGCCATCACCATCCCTTATTATTTACGTAAAAAAGGGCTGGTTGAGGAGGCCAAAGCAGTGGAGGCTCAACGCTGTGACACGGTACTCGAAGAAGATGAATGGAAGGTGCTAATGCGGTTTAATAAGCCTAGAGGGCATAAAGATAAAGGCGCGCCGAGTCTGAAATGGGCGTATCAATCAATCGCAAAGTTGGGTGGTTTCACCGATACCAAACGAACAGGGATCGCAAGCTGGACGGCGGTTTGGGAAGGTTGGAGTACATT
>NZ_JABKAW020000026.1:0-673 GCF_014596695.2 Shewanella sp. BF02_Schw | reverse complement strand
CGCCTTGAACTCTATGTTTTGAAGCACTTAATTCAACCTGACTCAGTAACCGCTTGCGCTGTCTGCCGTGTCAGTGGATGCGCATTATAGGCACCACACGGTTTTGCGCAAGGCCTTTTTTAGCATATTTATCAATTAATTCTTATACTCGACTTAACACCACCTTAGGCACACCTTACCCACAGACTTACCCACAATCATGGATAACTAAATTCATATTTTACCCCTGGTCAGATGGGCAAGCATATTATCGATTTTGATGATGAGCTTTGCATTTGTGCTCTGTGCTGCCCAAAAGTAGATAAATCACGTTTGGCCAATCATATAATCGAGCTAATAATGAGTACTGACACACTTTGGTGTTATCAATCCAACATAAACCCTAGAGAATTGCGTCATGACATCAATTAACGGCAAGTGGCACCTAAGGACCTAATAACCTAATAACCGCATCTGCCGATATTGATGGATGAAAGTTAGACCGTATTATCGATGAGAATATTCACGTTTATTGTTACTTAGAAAGGGAGTTCGATAATTATTAAGAGGTAACCAACTAATCAGTAGAGAAAACATCACTACAAGATAGCCAATGATGAACCTACAGTTACGCCTAGTTTGTTACAACAACAGTGTAATGTTGGCGCGATAAACCAGGTCTGATTTTATAACG
>NZ_JABKAW020000025.1:0-739 GCF_014596695.2 Shewanella sp. BF02_Schw | reverse complement strand
AACCGTAGCTGTGACCGAAGAGTATAGCTTCATGAAATCCGCTACTTTGCTAAGCCCATCTTCGTATTGTGGTTTCAAGTTGGCCTTGTTCTTATCGTACTCGATCACCAAGGCGATGGTGAGTCGGGCAGGTTCCACCGTCAGTCCGGGAATGTCGTTTACACAAGTGATGACGGCATCGATCCTACGGTTCATGCGTTTGCCGACCATGGTGGCATTTGTCGCAGTGGCATGCGTTTCACCATGACCTATCGCCGTCAACCTGGATGCGGCGATATGGTGCGTGTCTTCCAGATAACTCACCACACTCTGCGCCCTGCGCTGAGACAGTTTCATGTTTTCTTCTGTGGTTCCGACTTTATCGGTGTAGCCTTCGAACACAGCAGTGGTGGCAGGGTATTTATTCATGTAGGTGCCCACTACAGCGAGTTTTTCCTTATCCTCAAGCTGCATGTTGTCATTGTTTATTCCGAACTGGATGTCGAGGATACTGCAGTATTGTTCGGTCTTGTTCTGAACCGGGACTATGACCTGAACTGGTGCAACAACCTCAGGCGCTATCTCCTCTGAACTGTAAGAGGAGGTATAGGGCTTTTTGCTGCCACCAAAACCGATAGACCAGGCCGATGTCGCCTTTATTGTTAACTGCATCGTTGACCCGTTAGTGTTCCGCTTCTGCACGAATATCTACAGTTTCATTAGACCATTACAAGTCAGACAATGCGTACTCAATCCCAAG
>NZ_JABKAW020000024.1:0-942 GCF_014596695.2 Shewanella sp. BF02_Schw | reverse complement strand
TATACCCGTGATCATTGAAAATGCTTGATTTTGTCCCAAATGGGATCATCATAGCCCCATGAAACAAATTACACTCTCGCCAGAACAAAAAGTAGCATTGGAAACTCGACATAAAAGCTCGAGTGATAGGCGTGAGTGTGATCGCATTAAAGCCATTTTACTACGCGATGAAAATTGGCCAACGCCAATGATTGCCCAAGCGTTACGTATTCACGAAACGACCGTAGTTCGATACATTGATGCCTATGCTCACGACCAAAAACTCACGTGTAATAGTGGCGGCTCCTTAAGTTATCTGAGTCAAGAGCAAACTGAACTATTGATTGCACACCTGTGTGAGGTGACCTACTTGCATAGCCATCAAATAGTCGCTTATATCTCAGAACAATTTCAGATTAAGTACACAGTGTCAGGCCTCAATAAATGGCTGCATAAACATCAGTTCAGCTATAAAAACCCTAAAGGGGTTCCTCACAAATTTGATGAAGACAAACAAACGGCTTTCATTGAATATTATGAGCAACTAAAATCCTCGTTAACCCCTGATGAACCGTTATTATTTATGGATGCGGTTCATCCGACCCAAGCCACAAAAATCACCGCAGGCTGGATAAAAAAAGGCGTTGATAAACCGATAGAAACGACGGGAAGCCGAACCCGTATTAACGTGGTTGGTGCAATCCGACTTGGTCACTTAACAGAAGCGGTCATTGAGCAATATAGCAAAACGGTTAACGGTGCATCCATCATCGATTTTTTAAACCAAATTAGAGCGCGTTACTCAACAAGTGGTGTTATCCATTTGGTGCTTGATGGCGCTGGATACCATCGAAATGCCTTAGTAGTTAAAGAGGCTAAAAATCTGAATATAACATTGCATTACCTGCCGCCTTATAGTCCAAATTTAAACCCAATAGAACGATTGTGGAAGGTAATGAATAA
>NZ_JABKAW020000023.1:0-1004 GCF_014596695.2 Shewanella sp. BF02_Schw | reverse complement strand
ACCCCATCAAGCGATCTGGCAAACAGCACCACCTATACCGCCACGATTACAATTGGTACTCAGGACCTGGCAGGAAATGCGCTTGCTGTTGACGAAATATGGAGTTTTTCCACATTTGCTAGTGAAGTGATCCCACCCCCAGTAGATCTTGGCGCTGCTGGGACGTTTGGGACTTTTGGCGGTTCTGCCGGAATGACCAATCAAGGGATCCTGACTGTCATCAATGGAAATATCGGAACCATAGCGACAACGACGTCTTCAATAACAGGGTTCCACGATACGGAAGGTGACATTTTTACAGAATCTGGGTCCAATCAGGGCAATGTGAATGGGACAATTTACACCTGTACCAACTCCATTACAGGCCCGAACTCCACAGGTGTAAATGCGGCTTATTGCGCACTTGCAACCCAGGCCCGTCTCGACGCCATAGATGCCTATAACACCTTGTCGTCAATGCCGTCTGACGGCGTTCTGGCCGGTAATCTGGCAGGAACAACCATAAATCCTGGCGTCTACACAAACGCCGCTGCGGTTTTAATACAGGGAGGGGATCTCACCCTCGACGCCCTTGGGGATCCCAATGCGAGCTTCGTCTTCCAGATCGGCACTACGCTAGCAGTAGACGGTCCGGGAGCTGTATTCCCGCAAAGCGTTATCCTGGCGGGGGGCGCTCAGGCCAAAAACGTCTATTGGCAGGTAGGTAGTTTCGCGACGATCAACGCAGGCGGTGGTGGGACCATGGTTGGGACCATTATCGCTCAGTCAGGCGTTTCTTTCTCAACCGCTGGAGAAGTCTCGTTAGTGACGCTCAATGGTAGGGCGTTATCCATAGGCGCTTCGGTAACGATGGTGAACACGGTAATTAACGTGCCGATGCCGTAATGATAGAGGTAATAGACAAAGACCGACAGGCGCATTGCCGTCGGCCTCTGTTGCTTGATCAAAATAAACATAATTTGCAGCAACCACTAACCGTGATTTGCTGACCATACAAGTACGGT
>NZ_JABKAW020000022.1:0-1082 GCF_014596695.2 Shewanella sp. BF02_Schw | reverse complement strand
GCCAAATAGGGACAAGAATGGAGGCATGGAGAGCAGAGTAATATTAATACAACACTGGGGCTTCCTCTGCTGTATGGCCAGTGTAGTGGCCAATTTAACTTGACCACTACAGTTTAAATTGGGGCTGTAAGGCGGGAGGTAATGAAGCTCAATATTAAGCTCTTTTGCTTTATTCTTTACGACTTGTGCTCGGTGATAACCTGCACCATCTAAAATTAAATGAATTCGCTTATCACTGCCGTTATACGCTCTTATCTCCTCGAAAAAATACTGAATAGTTTCACCATTCACTTTATCGTAACGCTTCACTTGAGCGGCAGCTAAGTCATTCAAATCAATTGCACCAACTAGATTTAATCGAGTCCGGCTACCCGTTGTTTCTATCGCTTTGTCATGCCCTGTTTTTATCCAGCCACAACTTACTTTTGTCGCTTGAGTTGGATGCATAGCATCCATAAACAATATAGGCTCATCAACTACTTCAGACTTTAACTTAGTGTACTTCTCAATAAAATCGGCTTGCTTTTTTTCATCAAACTTATGAGGGACGCCTTTAGGGTATTTGTAGCTAAAGTTATGCTGATGAAGCCATTTATTTAAACCTGGAATAGAGAAGCGCAGCCCATGGTTTCTCCATATGTACTGAAAATATGAATAAGATTAGGATAAATGATGCTTATGTTTCATTAACGACAAGAGAAAAGGACATTCTACAGTTGATCATTGCAGGGAAACGTAACTTAAAGATTGCTGACGAGCTTTGTATTGCGATGCGGACAGTCGAGGTGCATAGGTCTAATTTACTAAAAAAGTTTTCAGCTAAAACAGTTGCAGAGTTAGCTTATATTTATGGCCAATGTTGTCAACCCTAAAACGTTTAGGTCATTAATAAGTGACATTACAATAAAGACAAAACCCAGGGCCAGATCGTGAACGTTATTTGAGCGATTTCAGATGAATATTGACCTGCTCACGTGCTTGTGATCTTATGCTCCTTTTTCAGGAGTCATATTATGTATACCGAATCATTCAAGCAGCATTTTAGTGCCATTGACGACCACCGCCAAAGTGCAAAAGTCACC
>NZ_JABKAW020000021.1:0-1205 GCF_014596695.2 Shewanella sp. BF02_Schw | reverse complement strand
GTAGGCATTAAACTTATTTCAGAAGAACTAAATAAACTCTCTCATGGAATGACAGCATGAAAAAAAATTAGTTAGGATGCAAACAATCTCTATTGGAACTTTGGATAAATTCATCTGGAAGTTAGTAATGGACAGTTAGTTTTCATTAAAGACTATTACAAGTCATCAATCCCAATTTCGATTTCTTCTTGATCACGTCGCCGATGAACTATTTCAGCTATATCAGAATCTTCATCTATAGCAGATTGCAAAGATTCATCATCATTTAAAGAACCGTCTATTTTAATATCCTTTAAAATACCTTTTGCTGAGCTATGTTTTTTCACAAAGGAACACCTCTTACAAAAATTATATTATAGGTATAAATGGGCCATTTACTAAACCGTTTTTGGACATTTCCGAGTTACGGGGTGACAAAAAGTCGACTGATTTCAGATTCGAAAAAGTATAGAAAAGCTCTATACCTGTGGACAATTTATATTGACCACAACAATATATCCTACCATGCAATTTACTACGTATAGATTCTAATGGTGAACACTGATTTCATAAGATAAGCTATCGGATAACTTACTGACAAAGAAGTGCTTATGGACACAATAAAGAGCAAAGCAAAAAAGTCGCCACCATACAAATCTATTTTGTTTTGGGGGTTGCCATTTATCACACTGCTAGCAGTATTTACATTGGTTTCTTTGGCTAAAAATGTCCCTGGATTCTCTGGTGGGCTAAAGGAAGCGCTGGCAACCTACCAATTGGCGCTGGCTATTGTAGCTTTTTGTTTCGCGACAATAATTCAATGGTTGATTGCCTACAATTCAAATAGGCCATCTCCACTAGAGGAACAACAAATAATAAATAGCCATCTCAGAGACGAGTATGCAGCTAGTGAACAGCTTTTAGTTAAGCAGTTTGGAAAATTTGCCTCTGACCGTTCATTCACTTTTATTTCAAAAGAAGACTTGCCAGCAATTCACTCAAGAGTGTATGCGGAAGACCGCCTAATTCAGCGTGGTGAACTTAGTATCTGTGATGAAGCAATTCGAGCCTTTGACTACTACTTTGCGAATACCGAAAGGGTACTAGAAGAAGCTCTAAATCTATTACAAAAAGAAGAAGTTAAAGAGACACCGAATAGGCATATCAAAGAAAGTGTGATCATTCAGCTAATTCAGTTTTTGCATGAGTGCCCCCTGTGTCAGGAT
>NZ_JABKAW020000020.1:0-1268 GCF_014596695.2 Shewanella sp. BF02_Schw | reverse complement strand
ATGTCCTTATGGAGGAAGATATGAAATTATCAATAATATCAGTAAATTTATCTCTTACGCTGCTTTCACTGATCGCCGGCCCATACGCAATGGCGAATGATACAGGCTGGTACACCGGAGCCAATTTGGGCCAGGCTAGGGCGCAGATCGATGATGAACAGATCCGCCACAACATGCTGCTGGGAACTGATTTTACGTCATTAACCATCAGTACCGATCAGCGTGATACTGGTTATAAGCTGTTTGGCGGCTACCAATTCAACAAGTACATCTCCCTTGAGGGCGGATTTTTCGATTTGGGGAAATTCGGCTATACCGTCGCCACTTCGCCGGCGGGGACATTGGACGGCACAATCAAGTTAAGAGGCCTGAACCTGGATCTAGTCGGTACCTTGCCGATTACTAAAAAGTTTTCGGCGTTCGGTCGGTTCGGGGTGAATTACGCTGAAGCTCGCGACTCCTTTACGGGAACCGGTGCCGTAGGGGGACTCAATTTCAATCCCAGTCAGCGCGACACTAACTATAAGTACGGTCTGGGGATTGAGTACGCTCTGACTGACTCACTAGATATTCGTGCAGAGGCGGAACGCTACCGGGTCAACGATGCCGTTAACAATAAAGGCGACATCGACCTATTCTCAGTCGGCCTGGTCTATCGGTTTGGTGGCAGCAAGAAGCCCTACACCTCCTCTTACAGTGCAGAGGAGATAGCGCCTGAGGTTGTTGCACCTGTTCAGGTCATAGTCCCGGTTCAGAACAAGATCGAACAATACTGCAGTATCCTCGACATCCAGTTCGAAATAAACAATGACAACATGCAGCTTGAGGATAAGGAAAAACTCGCTGTAGTGGGCACCTACATGAATAAATACCCTGCCACCACGGCTGTGTTCGAAGGCTACACCGATAAAGTCGGAACCACGGAAGAAAACATGAAACTGTCTCAGCGCAGGGCGCAAAGTGTGGTGAGTTATCTGGAAAACACGCACCATATCGCAGCATCAAGGTTGACGGCGGTAGGTCATGGTGAAACGCATGCCACTGCGACAAATGCCACCATGGTCGGCAAACGCATGAACCGTCGGATCGATGCCGTCATCACTTGTGTAGACGACATTCCCGGACTGATGGTGGAACCAGCCCGACTCACCATAGCCTTGGTGATCGAGTACGATAAGAACAAGGCCAACTTGAAACCACAATACGAAGGTGGGCTTAGTAAAGTAGCGGATTTCATGAAGCTACACCCTTCGGTCACAGCTACGGTG